>JANQMN010000122.1 GCA_028280065.1 Hahella sp. | reverse complement strand
ATCTTGAGGTGGTGCGTGCGGATGTACGTAAACGCATTATGCCCAGCAAATCCAGCATTAGCGTGGGTGAATATCTAAAGGCATTTCAGCATGCCGTCCCCATCTTCGGCCGTGGCCAGGTAAGCACCTATATTCTTGCGGGCCTGGGAGATAGCCAGGAAGACATCCTGGAAATCTGTGAACAACTGATCGATATCGGGGTTTATCCCTTCGTCGTGCCATTCGTACCCATTAGCGGCACTCCTTTGGAAAACCACCCATCTCCGGATAGTCGTTTCATGCAAGAAATTCTGGAGCCGCTGGGGGAAAAACTGGTGGTTGCAGGGATGACTTCTGAGACGGTGAAGTCCGGGTGCGCCCGTTGCGGCGCCTGTTCTTCCCTGAAGAGTTTCGAAGAAAAGGCATCGCGAGAAGTGGCTGAGGTTGTCCATTTGGCGCCGACTTTGATGCGTAATGCGGGGTGAATGATGAACGCTTACTTTGATCAAGACGCAGTTAAAAGCTACTCGGACTACACCATCAAATGGGCCAGCCTGGCATGGGAAAAAGAGCAGGCATGGGAATTGCGCCGCCAGGTATTTTGTATCGAACAGGGCATATTTGAAGGACATGATGTCGATGAAATAGACCGTTCTGCACAATGTCTTGTTGCGATTGCCAATCATGGCGGCTGGCCCGATAAAGTCGTGGGCACCGTCAGAATACATATGCATGAACAGGACGTATGGTGGGGATCGAGACTGGCCGTTGAAAAAGAATTCCGATATCAATCCGGCATTGGTGCAGCCCTGATCAAACTGGCTGTCGGCAGTGCTCGGGGTGTAGGGTGCAAAGAATTTTATGCCCAAGTGCAACAGCAAAATGAAGCGCTGTTTCGTAAACTCAATTGGCAGAGTCATTATGCGTTGCAGGTGCGCGGCCGTCCTCATGTGATGATGCAAGCCCAGTTGCCGCAGTTTCCTGTCTGCAATTCGCCTTTCAGCGGCTACGTTTTGAAAAATAGATGTGAACAGGTCTCTTATACCAGTTGTCCGTCGCTGCTGTCGATTCCTCCGTCGCATTCAGTGATATCACCAGCGAATCACAGGGTGCAACATGCTCACTGATTTAGTCTCTGCCTTGCGCAAGTCTTCAGGACTGAACCAAAAAGTAGCCATACAGGCGGTCGCGACTGCTTTGTCCGGCTCTTATCCGAATCCTTATCCGAATGGTGATGATGCGGCCGTTATACCAACTGATGACGGATTTGATTTGTTGGCGGGAGAAGGCTTTATCGATGAATTCGTCACCAGCGATCCCTGGTTTGCCGGCTGGTGTGGCGTTATGGTGAATGTAAGTGACATTGCCGCGATGGGGGGCAAACCCGTTGCCATTATCAATGCCGTTTGGGGCGATTTGAATAGTGATACGAAGCAGATGCTTGAAGGAATGGCCGCTGCTTCTCAAGCATTTCAAGTACCCATCGTCGGTGGGCACAGTAATCTGAGAAATTCTTCCCCGCGCCTGGCGGTCTCTATCCTGGGTAAAGCTAAAAATTTACTCAGTAGTTTCCAAGCAAAGCCTGGTCAAAATCTGGTTGCCGCGATTGATCTGAGAGGCAAGTATCAGCTTCCGTTCAATAATTGGAATGCAGCCACCCATGCTCCCCCGGAAAGGCTCCGGGGAGACCTGTCTTTGCTGCCGGAAATTGCCAATAAAGGATTGGCTACAGCGGCGAAAGACATCAGTCAGGCAGGTCTCTTAGGAACTGCGGTCATGCTGTTGGAATCGGCTCGGTTAGGTGCGGAGATTAACTTATCCGATATTCCCAAACCTGACCATGTGGAATGGCTGAAATGGCTAAGCAGCTTTCCGAGCTTCGGTTACCTACTTTGTTGCGATGACGAAAATTTGGATTCACTGCTTGAGACCTTTCAGCATCGAAATATCTCAGCCGCCAAAATAGGCCGCTTGGATCAAAGTCGACAATGCAAAGTGAGTTTCTTAAGCGAACAAGCCCTATTTTGGGATTTGAATACCACCCCCCTCACTTCCATGGGAGTTTAAAATGCCTGAAACCTATTTTGACGTGCGTTGGCCGGATGGCCGTAAAAATACCTGCTACTCACCATCGAGTGTTGTCAAAGACTATTTCGAGGCGACAAAAACCTACAGTCTTGCGGAGTTTGTCAGCCTAAGTGAAAAATCTTTGGGTCTGGCCAGTGAACGTGTCCGTGATAAGTATGGTTACTACTGTTCCAGTGCCGCCGATCAATTACAGCGGATAAAGAATACGGCGGCTGAATTTGAAAGTCTTAAAAATCCAGAGGTTACGGTATTACGAATTAGCAGTTGAACTCACTATCGTGAACTGGAAGTCAAAACAACAAGCTCTTTTCATCACTTAAAACAACCGCAGGCGGTTGGGGAAAACATAGGCAGGATAAAACCATGAGACATTATTCCGTTATTATTGTGGGAGGCGGCCAGGCAGGCCTAACGATAAGTTACTACTGCCAGAAGAAAAACATCGATCATCTGGTGATCGAAAAAAATGAAATCATGCACGCCTGGAAGCAAAAACGCTGGGACTCGTTTACCCTGGTAACCCCAAATTGGCAATGTCTGCTTCCCGGTCATCATTATGAGGGGAATGATCCCCATGGTTTTATGAAGCGGGATGAAATTATCGAGTATCTCGATGGTTTCGCCAAAAAAGTAAATGCCCCGGTTAAAGAACAGACGTCCGTCAATCGCGTGAGTCACTCGGGCGATCATTATCTGATAGAAACCGATGAAGAAAGCTATACCGCCGATCAAGTGGTGGTGGCTGCAGGCAGCTATCAAAAGCCCATCATTCCCCGAATGGCCGAGAGACTGCCCCAAGCTATTCAGCAGTTGCACTCGGAACAGTACAAGAATCCAAAGCAAATGAAAGGCGAGACGGTCATGGTCGTGGGTTCCGGGCAATCTGGCGCGCAGATCGCCGAAGACCTGCATCTGGCGGGTAAAAAGGTAATTCTGGCCTGTGGAGATGCACCAAGATGCGCCCGTTTTTATCGCGGCAAGGATGTGGTGGACTGGCTGGCCGAAATGCAATACTACGATATGCCGGTGGAAGAACATCCACTGCGCGAAGGCGTTAGAGATAACACCAATCACTATGTCACCGGGCGTGATGGTGGCCGCGATATCGATCTTAGACAGTTCGCCTTAGAGGGTATGGAGCTTTATGGCAAACTCAATGACTTTGACGGTATCAATCTGCAGTTCGACACCAACTTAAAATCCGTATTGGATAGCGCGGATGAAACTTTTAACAGTATCAACGAACGGATTGACCAGTACATTGCCAAGCATAATATTGAAGCCCCGGAGGGGGGAGTCTACAAGCCCGTCTGGGTCCCACAGGCGGAGCGGGCTGAGCTTGAACTCGCCAAATCCGGAGTAAGCGACATAGTATGGTGTATTGGATTTGTCCCTGAATATAGTTGGTTGGATGTACCTGTGTTTAACGGACGCGGCTACCCTGGGCATTACCGTGGTATCACGGAGTATCCGGGAATCTATTTTATCGGCCTTCCCTGGTTACATACGTGGGGATCGGGTCGATTCTCCGGAGTGGCTCAAGACGCAGAATTTTTGGTCAACGAAATTGCCAAAAGGAGGGCGCTCGTCCCCTTACAAATTGCATGATTGCAGTGTTGCTATGACCCCAAATCCGAAGAGGGAGCCTTAGCTCCCTTTCGAATTTATCAGATCCGTTTAAATGACGCTACCGGAAGTTATCTGCTTCGATAATCCCCAGCAAACCACCTGTTTTAAAACTTTCCTTTTGGCAAGCCTGCAAACAGTGCAGTTGAGAAGGGTTGAGGCATTCACGTTGTGTTTATCCGTTGCGAGTACCTTCTTTATCCCGATTTTAATCAGCTTGAATGCCACCTAACATAACGTTGAAGATACTGGTGTTATCAAACACACGAGCATCAAACGCATCAGCATTTACACCCCAGGTGTAAACAGGGACAGGCCAGTTGGTGTGGCTACCCCATTTCCAGGAAACGGTTGGATATTCGCCTGCGCCATTGTCGGCATCTACGGTCAATCCACCACATTCGTGGTCCGCCGTAACAACAACCGAGGTATCTGTGCGGCCGTTAGCCCAGGCCATTGTCTCCGCTATCGCATCGTCAAATGCAAGTGTTTCCTGAACATTATCGACAATGCTGTTGCTATGGCCCGCCCAGTCAATCTGAGAACCCTCGATCATCAGCATGAAGCCATTCGGGTTCTGAGACATGATTTCAATTGCTTTGGCGCTCATTTCTGCCACGGTTGGAATGTCATAGGCTGCATAGGTATGGCCCTCAGTATTCGCGACATAAGGAATGCCACTGTGCTCATTCGCGTAATCTTTAGGGCCGAATAGGCCAGCCAACTTGTAGGAGTTATTGGCATAGGTAGCATCAGCCACCAGTGCATTCATTTCAGTTTCGTTATTAACTATGGTGTAACCGCCGGCCGTTGCGTTCACGGTATGCATGTCCGTGCCATTGTTCTGGTAAGTGCGCGTCCCGCAGAATGTCAGGTTCGGTTGCACTTCCAAGTAGATGCTTTCCGACAGTTGAGCGTAGTCATTGCGGTTTGGTCCGTGGGCAACGAAAGAAGCGGGCGTTGCGTGTGCACAGTCGGCCGTGGCGACCACTCCGATCGACATGCCTGCATCTCGGGCATATTCCATAATGGTTTTAAGGTCTGAACCGTCGCCGGGAACTGCTACGGATATGACGCCAGCGCTCGCTTTACGTCCAGTTGCCAGGGCGGTTCCCGCCGCTGCTGAATCCGTGAAGTAGTCATCACCGTTAATTTCATTCAGTTCGTAACCCAACGTGTCTGCGCTTGCCGTGAGCATTTCACCGACGCCCGGCAGGCCTTCCATCGCCAACGGTGCACCCTTGTACATTCGCGCAGCTTCGACGGAGCCATAACCCATACCATCCCCAATCAGGAACACAATGTTTTTCACACCATCAAGATCAAGCACATCCACTGTTACCGAATCGGACTCTTCCGTTGTATTGCCCTGATTGATTGTGAGGGTGGCCGTATAGCTACCAGCAGTAGCAGCAACTGCGTTTACCCGCGCATTTTCCGCCGCCTGAGTTTCGTCATTCGTCAGGATTGGCAAGACAGTACCGGCGGCACTCCAGGCAAAAGTTTCTGCAAACAGAGAACCGTCAGAAGTCAGGTTGGTAGCAAGGTTGGAACCGGTGACTTGGTCATGGCCCGCTGTTGCACGAACCTTCTGCATGGTCACAGGAACACCCAGTTGACCGTCGCCCAGCATACTAATGGTGAACTTGTAAACTCCGGCAACGACTTCGGACGCCATTTGACCGCCTGGCGTGGTCGTTAGCACGGAAGTGCCGTCGTGCAGTGTTAGCGTGTCGTCTTTAAGAGAGCCATACTTGTTACTGTATTCGTCACCCTGTTGCACCTGAAAGTTGACGTACTGAGATTCAGTGAACTCAACAAAAACCTCATAGTTGCCCGCACCGACGTATTCAAACAGGAAGTCTTCGTGGGCGGTGTAGTTGTTAAAGCTGCCCACTAGGTACAAAGGCTTCGTCAGGTTGCTCGTGTCCGACTCAGTAATGTTTTCAATCAGCAACGTTGGATTGTTTATCGTGTCAGAGGCATCCAGCGTGAAGCGGAAAATCTGGTCGTCACCGGTGACGGTAATGTCCATGTTTTGGTTATCATAAAAAGCACCATCATCTGCGGTGTACTTCCGTTGCAACATCATTGGGGTATCTAAAGTGATCGCCGCCGAGACATCGGTACCCGTTGCCAGATCACGCTCTGCACTCCAGTCCGGATCAGAAATCTTAAAGCTGAAATCACCCTGATTCATTTTAAACAGTGCGATGTATACGCCATTGCCCTGATGAGTGAGCTCGGCTTCCGGGCGTGAAGACCAGCTATTCATACTGCCTTTTATGTACAGGCGGCAGTTTTTATCCGCGTTTTCGGCCAGTTCTTCTGCCGTACAGTCAAACGGTCCCAAGTCAATAGAAGTTGCCAATGCAGGATTAGTCAGATCCCGGCCGTCTTCTCCCGCAGGCCCCTGTACACCCTGAGGTCCTTGTGCCCCATCGATACCATTTTCACCGTCATCAGCATCACAAGCAGTTAAGCCGTATAGCAAAATAGCATAGGCAAACAGTCGATTCGGTTTTTTCAGAAATGTCATACTTTTTTCCCTGTCCTTAATGAGTCATCTATTTGTTGAAACAGAATTGCTTCGGACTACATCAACAAACCAAAGAGTTAATTGCGGTGCACATTCTAGGCACCACGAAAATTCCTTGTGACTTCCCTAAAAGTCGTAGACGGCTATAGACATTGGTCTTTGAGATCTAGATTGATAGGTAGTGATACCTAGCAAGTGCCAGATAAGTCTTGAGTCATTGGAGCTCAGATGTTTTACCCTAGCAAGGATGGTCGTTATTCCAAATGCCTTTCCATATTTAACTGTTTGCCAGAAAGCAACTATGCTTTCAATAAATAAAGAGGAGGGAACCCGCGTGCCTGAAACTATTGAGTCTGAAGCCGCCCGATATATCGAACTTATTGCGCTTTGGGAAGGACGCATCAACGCCACCCATTTGCAAAGCGCCTTAAATATCAGCCGACACACCGCGCAGAAGATTCTGCATGCCTATAACGAGCGCCATCCACAAAACTTGTTTTACGACTCATCCCTCAAGGGCAATATCCCTACCGGGTTATTCAAGCCTCGTTATTGCCAGGGCAGGATTGAAGAATACTTTCAGCAGCTATTACGTAGTTTAAATCCACAGGATAAGACCTTTACAGAGTCGCAATTTGACTTTGTGGAAGCGCCTCTTCGCAACATCTCCCCGGAATATGTTCGACCTATCGTCCAGGCAATCCGCGGGAAGAAGCGACTAGATGTGGGTTACGCCTCGGTAACCACTCCCGATTTTGAAGAACGCATTATTGCGCCTCATAGCCTGGTCTTTACCGACATTCGTTGGCACGTGCGTGCCTATTGCGAGAAGAACCAGGATTTTCGCGATTTCGTTCTTTCCCGATTTAACGGTGTCTTCAATGAAGAAGGAGCTGCGCGTTTTCATCGGGAACATGACGAAAAATGGAACAGGTTAGTGGACTTGGTTATTGAGCCTGACCCAAGGCTTAGCGCATCGCAAAAACGCATCATCGAACTGGATTATCAAATGGAAAACGGCCAAAGAGTACTGAAAACGCGGGCTGCGTTGTTGATGTACTTGTTGCAGAAATTGCATCTGGAGCAATACAAACCGACCGCTGAGGCGCAGCAGATTATTGTGAATAGCGAGTGCTGGAAGCGGATTGAGAAATACCTGCCTAAATAGTGGACGTGTTTTTTTGGACAGTGTTGAAGTCTAGTTAGGATCAGAGGTTGAATTGCTCTAAAGCAACAGGGTGTAGATCATCTGGGCGCATGCGTTTATTCAAGCAGAGTATTGAGAATTTGTAAGAGGGTGGGAATGCTGAAATTGACTCCAATAGCTCTAAATTTGTGGGGGAAATATAATGCAAGCTCGTCAGAGTTTCATCCTGCTGCTTATCATATGCTGGATGTCGCTCTTGCTGCCTTAGCCATTTTTGAAACCCTAAGTAAAAATGAACAAGACCGTCTCTTGCGTCCTTTTGTCAAAAGTAAATCACCGCTTAAAGCGTTGTTGCTGTTGATTGCACTACACGACATCGGAAAATTGACTCCTGGATTCCAATTGAAACGTCCTGAATGGCGAAAGCGTTTAGAGGAACTTGCCTTTTTCTGGCGCTCGATCGCGGAGAAAAATGAGAATGCCATTCACGGTTGTACCGGTTATGTTTTATTGACTGAGATATTGGAGAAAGAGCTAACAATACCTACTGAAGTCTCCAAAGCACTGGCGAATACAGTTGCCGGGCACCATGGCACTTTTTTTCATGGAGCACCAAAATTACGCCCTGGAGAAAGATTGTGGCATGAAGCAAGAAAGGAGGTCGTTGGATGGTTGCAAATGCAACTGGGTATTTCGTGGAATGATATTCTGGTTGATAGTGACGAAGTTACGCCTGCCTATGTTGCCTATCTGGCCGGATTTTGTTCTGTTTCGGATTGGTTGGGGTCGGATGAAGGCACATTTAGATACCTAAACACTGGTGACTATGATCGGAAAGAACGAGAGCAGAATGCTCGTGAGCAAACAAAATCACTCAGCCTTAAACAAGCTGGTTTGCTCCCCGGAAAAAGCAAATTTGAAGACATTTTCTCCTACATCCCGAATGCAACCCCTAATACAACGCAGCAGGTTAGCCTTAATCTGTTTGATCGAACCAACTCTCCGACTCTTACTATCATTGAAACCCCTATGGGTTCTGGGAAAACCGAAGCAGCACTTGCATTGGCTGACAAATATGTCCGCGAACAGGGCAAAACTGGTTTTTATTTCGCCTTGCCAACACAAGCAACTGGCAATCAGTTGTTTGAGCGAGCGGTTGAATTTCTTAAAAGGCATCCTGCCAAAGTGTTAGATCTTGAAATGCATTTACGGCACTCCAATGCCAGCCTCAATGCACAGTATGAATCTCTGCAGTCAAGTTCGGTTGATAATGACCAACGTGAAGGCGTAGTTGCCAGTCGTTGGTTTACCTCTAATAAGCGTGGCTTATTGTCAGCCTATGCAGTCGGAACTGTCGATCAATGCTTGATCGCATCCTTGCAAGTCAGGCACTTTTTTGTGCGCTTATTCGGGCTCAGTAATAAAGTGGTGATAATCGATGAGGTCCACGCCTATACAACTTACACTTCCCGAATATTGGAGGGTCTATTGGGCTGGCTTGCAGTTTTGGGAGCACCAGTAATACTGTTGTCGGCTACCTTGCCAGCCAGTAGGCGTAAAGCGCTTTTAAGAGCTTTTCACCCAGCAGGGATTGCCCTGTCTGGTAATGAGGAAAGATACCCTCGTATTACTTGTCTTGGAGCTTCAGGTCAATATTTTGAAGCTGCTGTGCGAGACGGTAATAGCAAATTGCCACTTAGTTTCGAAATTAGGTTGGTAGAAACTCCGTTAGCGCAAAGATGGGAGAAAAGCAAGCTCATCTTAAGTGAAGTACTCGAAAACGGCGGTTGTGCAGCCTGTATTGTAAATACGGTAAAGGATGCTCAGAAATTATTTAAAATTCTCAGGGTTCATTTTGCAGACGACAACGATATAACGTTGATCCTCTTTCATGCACGATTTCCTTTGTATAGACGTCTGGAAATCGAGAACTCGATTAAGAGTCTGTTTGGTAAAGGCGATTCGGATTCGCCGAATCCGCTCCGAGCTAAAAAGGCTATAGTTGTCGGAACTCAGGTATTGGAACAAAGTCTCGATGTCGATTTTGATGTGATGATTTCCATGCTTGCACCTATTGACCTTTTGCTTCAACGAGTTGGGCGAGTACATCGGCATTGCAAAAACCAACCCATTCGCCCAGCGAAACTTGCTAGTCCCATTTTTTATTGTTTGCACCCGCCGATCGAGAATGGTAACGAAAATGCGGACACCGTTTTTGGAAACTCTGAAGCCTATATTTACGAACCATACAGCTTACTTTATACAATGCTTAGCCTGAATAAACGAGCCAAGAAGGAAGCTGATTTTTCTACTCTGGAGATCAATATGCCCAACGATATGGAGACGCTTATTGATGAAGTATACGAGGGTAAGCTTGGCTTAGAAAATGAAAAACAACAGCTTCGGGGAGAGTTGTGGGAGTTCGAGGCAAGGCAAAAAGATCGAATAGAAGTGAAGTTCGCTGACGATGTGAAACTACCTGCTCCGAATGAGAGACTACGAACGTTTTTCCGAAATTTGGAAAAATCTGAAGACGATGAAAAAGTAGCTTTAACTCGGCTGGCCTTGCCATCAATCGGGCTGGTGATTTTACAAAAAGAAAAAACTGGACATTGGTGCTTGGCGGAAGAACTGTTTCCAGTTGACCTGAATGTCACCCCCGATAAGGCGATACTGCATAAATTGATTCGTTCGAGTGTGCGTATTTCTCATCCGGGTTGGGTGGAATACTTTTCTCTGCATATAAATAAACCGACAAGTTGGCAAAGTGTTGCCTTATTGAGTGACTGCTATCCGCTCTATTTGGCGGAAGGTTCATTTAGGTGTGATGAGGTGAAAGGTGCACTTATTTGGAAGTCCGAACTTGGTTTGGTTTTGGAATGAATTGGAGACAGATTGCTATTGCTATCTGCCTCCAGTCCCCACATGTGTGGGGAACGCCGATTCGCTTGGGTAGTCACCTAACAAGACTTCGGTTGATCTCCTTATCAGTAGGAGAACGAAATCAGCTTAGATGATTTTGAACCTAATGCATATTGGAATTAGTATTTTTTATACTTAACAAGACTTCTTTAAATTGCTTTTAAAAAGAGACATTCTGTGTTAGTTTTGATCGCATGTCCTTTCATTGCAATAGGTTGAGCCATGCGGATACTAGCTAAAAATATAGATAAGATGTTGATATTTATAAATAATTTTAATCCAACCCCTATGTCCGCCCTCTGGTTGGCATTGGTGCTAATAGGTTTGTCACTGTTGCTATCAATTATTTTGGCCACAAAACTTTAGGAGGGCAGAAATTGAACAGCTTCAATCTGTTGAGTGAATCTTGGATTAAGGTAATCAATAGTGAGAATGTGGAACAGGACCTATCTCTGATCGAGATTTTTGAGCAGGCCCATGACTTGCGATCCGTGACCGACAGCAATCCGTTGGTTGTTGCCTCGATATATCGATTGCTGCTCGTGATATTGTACCGGTCTTTGCAATTGTCAACGGATGTTGAGGAATGGTTGGATATATATGGCTCAGGTCGGTTCCCAATTGAAGTAACAGATTATCTTAAAGACCATGAAGATCGATTTGACCTGTTCTCTGAACGGTGGCCATTTTTCCAAACGGCGGACTTCAAGAAAGATGCAACAACCAGCATTAAAAAACTGTCACCGGATTTCGCAACGGCCAACAATAAAACATTGTTTTCCCATTACTCAGATGGTGAGAACTTTTCACTCTTACCAAAGGATGCGGCCAAATATTTGTTGGTTTGCCAATATTTCTCCCTGGGTGGAGGTATCAGCGGCAGCAGTAATTTGTCCAAAAAACATCCAAACTATACCCATGCTCCACTTATTGGAGGAGCATTAACCTACCTGACCGGGGACAATCTCTTTAAAACCCTGCTTTTTAACCTGAGACCTTTAGAATCCAATGACTCATCACCTAATGATTGCCCTGTTTGGGAAAATGACGAGCTGACAGGGACAGGTGTTCGCGAGCCTATGGGCGCACTTGATTATTTGACCTTCAAAAGTCGCCATGTACGATTTTTACCTGATGAAATCGGTAACGTATCCGAAATGTATATTACACAGGCATATAACCTACCTGCAGAGAGTCTGTATCGTGAAAAAGAGCCGGCTTTCGCTTACAGATTGAATTCCAAGCAAGAAATTAGGGCCGTTCCCGTTAGTTTTGATCGAAGCTTCTGGCGTGACTCCAAAAGCATTTATCAGCGTATCCAACTTGGTACAAATGAGAAAAAGGATCGGCGACCAGCCTGCTTTCGCTGGATTGCTGATTTGATTGACTATGGCGATATTTGCCAGCAGCAGGTTGGCTGTATTGTCGTGGGGTTAGAGAACGCTAAAGCAAATCCCTTATCTTGGCTTATTGAAATTCTTCCGGTCAATGTGAAATTGCTATTGGAAAGTGAATCAACCGACTATTTTGTTTGGGCGATGGAAAGTTCTGACAAAATTGCAAGCCGTATAGACTACGCCTTGCGAACGTATGCTGAGTATACGTTGCCACCTAACAGCAAAGAAGAAGATATTAAAAAAGAAGTTAAGCGAATTGATAAAAGAGTAAATTACTGGTCAGAAGTGGCCGCAGGTTATCCCGATTTGGTTAACAATATTACGATTGACGAAGAGAAAACCTTTCGTAGCTGGCTTTCAATGTGTATCGACGCTGCCGAAAAAAACCTGGACTATGCGCTTAACAACCAACTGGGTCGAACAATGAAGGAACTGAAAGCCAGGAGCCTCGCACAGCAGAAACTTAATGCGCTACTTGCTCCATTTAGGAAGGAGTTAACTAATGAAGAATAACCACCACGCGGATTTCATCGGCTATTTGCAGAAGCTGGTTGACAATAACAAGAGCGGCGCTGTTGCTGCTCTCAAACGCAGTTTGCAATCTGAAACCACCAGTCAACTGGCGGCATACTCCTATGTTGTACCGTTTCTTCCCAAGGATAAACGAGAAAATGACTGGGCCTACTTTCTGGTAGCGGGATTATTTGCCCTGCACCCTGATCATCGAACGATTCACCCAGGTGATGACCCGGAAAAACCAAAACGAATCTTTAATCTAGGGGCTACCTGTCGAAGCTTGGGAACGGAAGAAGAAAATCCAACCGCTAGTTGGGTATTGCGCTTTAAAGCTCTTTTGGATGCAGAAAAGGATGATGTGGCTCATCACTTGCGCGGCATCGTCAGTTTGGCAGCTAGCAAAAATGTAGCTGTGAATTATATCCAACTACTTACAGACCTTTGCAATTGGTCGCATAGAGACAAATATGTTCAGCTTGCCATGGCACGTGAATTCTGGCGTTTACCTGAACAGGAAAATAAGAAAGATGAAAACGCTACTGTATGAATTTTCTGGAGACTAAATTATGGCTTTTCTTGAGTTACATATCTTGCAAAATTTTGCGCCGTCTAATCTCAATCGCGACGAGACCAATACACCCAAAAGTACCCAGTTTGGAGGCTACCGGCGAGCGCGAATTTCCAGCCAGTGCCTGAAACGGCAGATTCGCAAACACCCTGATTTTTTTGCTTCTGTTGAAGAGGCTGGTGGTGATACCGGTGTCAGAACCAAAAGGCTTGCTAGTGATATTGTGACACGTCTGATGGCAAGTGGTAAGGAAGAGGACTTGTCTCGACAGGTAGCGGAACGTTTACTTGGTTTGGCCAAACTAAAAATCGCAAAAGCCTTCAAAACGCAGTATCTCCTATACATAGGTCAGCGGGAAATTGATCAACTGGCCACAATTGCTGGAGACTACTGGACTGAGCTTTCTTCAAAAGAAAAAGATTTCTCAAAAAAAGTGAGCGAAGCTGTTAAAAGTGCTTTGGGTAAGAAGTCCTACGCAGCAGATGTTGCTTTGTTTGGTCGTATGGTAGCAGACAATAAAGAAGTGAACGTTGATGCCGCTTGTCAGGTAGCCCATGCGTTGTCAACGAACGAAGTAAAAATGGAGATGGACTTTTTTACCGCAGTTGATGATTTGTTGGGGCCAGATGAGCAAGGCTCTGACATGATGGGAAGCGTATATTTCAACAGCTCTTGTTATTACCGTTATTCCCAGATCAATTTAGAAAAATTGCAAGAAAACCTGGGTCAAAATCATCGAGATCTCGTTC
Organism: Hahella sp.; assembly: GCA_028280065.1. Taxonomy (GTDB): domain Bacteria; phylum Pseudomonadota; class Gammaproteobacteria; order Pseudomonadales; family Oleiphilaceae; genus Hahella. The sequence continues at coordinate 15,705 of JANQMN010000122.1, read as the reverse complement.
TAGCCAGCGTTAAAGGTTTTATTAAGTCCAGTATCGCAGCAGTTCCTACGGGGAAGCAAAACAGTTCGGCTGCCCAGAATCCGATTGCATATATCAGGCTTTGTGTGAGAAACGCCGGTTCGCCCTGGTCTCTGGCAAATGCATTTGTCCAACCTGTACGCCCTAATCGAGAGGGAACGTCGAACATTGAAATAGATTCGGCGACCAAGTTGGAAAAGTTTATGCGTCAGTTGGAGACGATGTATGGCACGGATGGGTTTATCTTTAATGAGGCCAGCTCTTATCTGAGTGATAAAGAACTGGTAGGTAGCTATAAGCCCGCAAATGCATTGGTAGACGGCGCGTTAACTGCCGTTAATGAAGTCATTGGAGGCTGATATGGCCACCTTATTGATTCGCTGTGTGGCACCTATGCAATCATGGGGTACTTCAAGTGCATTTGAGCTAAGAGGCACAGAGCCTTCGCCTAGTAAAAGTGGTGTTATCGGTTTGATTTGTGCGGCTCTTGGGCGAGATCGAAACGACTCTATTAATGATTTGGCGGCTCTGAAAATGGGTGTACGAGTAGATCGTCAAGGGATTTTGGAGTCGGATTTTCAAACAGCGCAGAATGTGGCCAAAGCAAGCAGTGGAATAGACAATCAACTGTCTAAACGTTACTACTTGTCAGATGCTGCTTTTCTGATTGGCCTTGAGGGAGAAGCCCCTTTATTGCGAGAAGTTAACGAGAAGCTCAACAATCCTGTTTGGCCAATATTTTTAGGCAGAAAATCCTATCTACCGGGACTACCTGTCACATTTTCGAGTAAAGAATTACCTGTCAATCCAATCGACAAACCACTTGAATCGGCCTTGAGGGAAGCACCGCTTTTAGTTGCTTCTCCTCGAAAAGAGGTTCAGTCCAATTTGTTGCGAATGCAGACCGAATGTTCACCCACAGATCTTGGTGCAGAACAGAGAGCTGATCAACCGGTGAGTTTTTCCTTTGATCAGCGGCGTTTTCAAAATCGTTATGTGAAAACGGTGTTTGTAGATGTGACAAACAATGGGGGCTTCAATGTATTTTAGCCAATTGACTTTAAAGCCAGAAGTCGGCCAGATTCAGTTACTAAAGAGTATGAGTCGAAATCAATACAAGCTTCATCAGTTACTTTGGAATTTGTTTGAGGGTGAGTCCGCTCACGGAAAGAATCAGCTGGGAAAGGATATCGCTGATTTTATTTTTCGAGCGGACTATCCAGAGATGCAACTAATTATCTATTTAGTCTCTGCAAGAGCGCCAGAAAACCATGACGGCATTTGGAAGATTGCCACCAAACCCTATGAACCTAAAATCGATAGTGGGCAAACAGTTCAATTTTATTTGAGGGCGAATCCAGTAGTCACCGAAAAGAGGGAACGACATGATCCAGAAGCATTTCTAAGTGAGCGTGCGAAGCGTAGTGTAACGAGAAAAGACAAGCTCACCAAAAAGCGTGTCCGGCATGATGTATTGATGCATGCAAAGTACAAACTCAAGATGAAACTCAGTGAGGAGGGGCGAGAGCCTGAACATGAGGAATTGTGGCAAGTTACTCGTACTGCGGCTCAGCAGTGGATGGTTGACGAAAAACGCCAGCTTTCCTTAGGTGCTGAAATTGATACTAGCAACCTGCTCATTGACAATTATCAGCAGCATAATTTGGCAAATCAGTCCGAACGTGATAATTCGATTCGATTTAGTTCTATTGATTTTTCAGGTGTTTTGAAAGTAACCGATCCTATGAAATTTGAACAAACTTTGTTTAATGGCGTTGGTAGATCAAAACGATTTGGCTGTGGTTTAATGTTAATTCGCGGGATCTAAAAACAAGCTTCAAGGATGACCCATGAAACCCAAACTACAAGTTCTAGACCAAACAATCTCAACCTCCACCAAGGATGGCTTCGAATACATCTGCATTACCGATATCGCCAGATACAAAAACTCTGGACGCACAGATGACTTAATCAGAAATTGGTTAAGAAACCGAAACACCATCGAGTTTCTCGGGATGTGGGAACAACTCAATAACCCAAATTTTAAACCCGTGGAATTCGACGGGTTTAAAAAAGAAGCCGGCCTAAACAGCTTCACCCTCACCCCTAAACAATGGATCGAATCCACCGCCGCCATTGGCTTGATCTCCAAGGCGGGCAGATATGGCGGTACCTACGCGCAAAAAGATATCGCATTCGAGTTCGCCAGTTGGATTTCCGTCGAGTTCAAGCTGTACCTTATTAAGGAGTTTCAACGCCTTAAGGAACAGGAGTTCAAACAGCTCGGCTGGGACATAAAACGCAATCTTGCGAAAGTGAATTACCTGATCCATGCCGATGCCATCAAAGAAAACCTGATTCCGGAAACGCTCACCCAGCAGCAGATCAACTTTGTCTACGCCGATGAGGCGGACCTGTTGAATGTAGCCTTGTTCGGTATTACCGCGAAGCAGTGGCGTGAGGCTAATCCCGATTTAGATGGCAATATGCGTGATCATGCCAACGTTCATCAACTGGTTTGTTTGGCTAACCTGGAATCCATGAATGCGCACTTCATTGAAGAATGCTTAGCCAAGCCGGAGAGGTTGATAAAACTCAACGAATTGGCTATTCGTCAAATGCGGGTTTTAGTTAAGGCAGCAACGCCATTACTTTCTGGTGACGATTAATCTCATGAGTTTCATCCCCTTAAAGCCTATTCCCATAAAAAACAGAGTCTCCATGATTTTTGTCGGCATGGGTCGCATTGACGTGAAGGACGGGGCATTCGTGGTGATTGACGAAGTTAACGGTGAACGCAAACACATTCCGGTCGGTTCCGTGGCATGCATTATGTTGGAGCCGGGTACTCGTGTTTCCCACGCGGCAGTCAAACTTGCCGCTACTGTTGGCACCTTGTTGATTTGGGTAGGGGATTCCGGCGTGAGACTCTACTCGGCAGGCCAACCCGGTGGTGCCCGTTCCGACAAGTTGCTTTATCAGGCCAAGCTTGCCTTGGACGAGAACCTTCGCCTAAAGGTGGTTCGTAAAATGTTTGAACTGCGCTTTGGCGAACCGGCTCCGGAGCGTCGAAGCGTTGATCAGCTCCGTGGTATAGAAGGTGCGCGGGTTCGCAAAACTTATGAGTTGATGGCAAAGCAATATGGTGTCAAATGGGATGGACGACGTTACGATCCGAACGATTGGGACTCAAGTGATTTGATCAATAAGTGTCTGAGTGCGGCCACGTCTTGTCTGTATGGCGTCACCGAAGCGGCTGTGCTCGCCGCCGGATATGCCCCCGCTGTCGGTTTTATTCATACCGGTAAACCGTTGTCGTTTGTCTACGATATTGCCGATATTGTGAAATTCGAAACTGTTGTGCCGGTTGCCTTTCGCATCGCCAAAAAGTCTCCGCAGAATCCTGATCGTGAAGTCCGTATTGCCTGCCGCGATAGTTTTCGGGAGTCACGGTTATTGAAAAAAGTGATTCCACTAATCGAGGAAGTACTTGCCGCCGGTGAGATCGAACCGCCACCCCCGCCTGAAGATTCGCAGCCACCGGCAATTCCCGAGGCTGAATCCATCGGAGACGATGGTCATAGGAGCAAATAGATGAGCATGCTCGTCGTTGTTACCGAATCAGTACCTCCCCGATTAAGAGGACGGCTTGCCATCTGGTTATTGGAAGTCAGAGCGGGAGTTTATATAGGTAGTGTGTCAAAACGAATTCGCGAAATGATATGGGAACAGGTCAATGCTCTCGCGGAAGAGGGTAATGTGGTAATGGCCTGGGCCACTAACACGGAATCCGGATTTGATTTTGTAACCTACGGAAAAAATCGGCGTATACCGATAGATTATGATGGTTTAAGGTTGGTTTCATTCCTTCCAATTGATACTGACGAAATAGAATAATTTCGCAATTTTCCCGGTAGATTTTTAATTGCTGGAAAAGCTCTTTAAAAACAAGACTATAATTTTAGAGCGTTCCCCACAGGCGTGGGGATGAACCGACAACTGGCAAGACCCTGAATGCTGGATAAAGGCGTTCCCCACAGGCGTGGGGATGAACCGTTGAAAACCAGCGCTTTGCAGATCGCATAGAACGCGTTCCCCACAGGCGTGGGGATGAACCGATTCTGAGGCAGGAATCACGAGGTAGGCAGGTGCGTTCCCCACAGGCGTGGGGATGAACCGTTGCATGCTGAGACCGCTCAGGCGTTAATTAAGCGTTCCCCACAGGCGTGGGGATGAACCGTTGGACGATTGGGCAGAGTCACGGTTGATCGAGCGTTCCCCACAGGCGTGGGGATGAACCGTGGGTATGACTCGAAGCTGTACAACGATGAGTGCGTTCCCCACAGGCGTGGGGATGAACCGCTGGGATTTCTTGGGATATTCATTACAGAACCGCGTTCCCCACAGGCGTGGGGATGAACCGCTTGGAGGAGGTAGCATGAGCGCAGCCTACATGCGTTCCCCACAGGCGTGGGGATGAACCGGATTCTACTGGCTTTCGGCATGACTCTAACCGGCGTTCCCCACAGGCGTGGGGATGAACCGCAGCATGAACATCCTAGCACTAGACCTTGGCACGCGTTCCCCACAGGCGTGGGGATGAACCGTATAAGGCAATGAAAATGCCATGGATTGTTAAGCGTTCCCCACAGGCGTGGGGATGAACCGCTTAGATTATTGCCAACTGCGACCCCAACATCGCGTTCCCCACAGGCGTGGGGATGAACCGCGCTCAATCAGTTTCTTGACATGTGGGGAGGGGCGTTCCCCACAGGCGTGGGGATGAACCGCACATCAAGTCCACCAGGTGGCATGTCATTAAGCGTTCCCCACAGGCGTGGGGATGAACCGCGCCTGAAGTCAATCGCAGTATTGAAGAGGGAGCGTTCCCCACAGGCGTGGGGATGAACCGGGTTTTTTATAACTAATTTAATTGATGCTTCTGCGTTCCCCACAGGCGTGGGGATGAACCGATCCTCAGTTCAACTTTGTCATATCTGCAAAAGCGTTCCCCACAGGCGTGGGGATGAACCGTGAGCATCCCGCCCGGCAAATTCAGTACCGCCGCGTTCCCCACAGACGTGGGGATAGACCGCCAGCAGGAAATCCTTGTATGTCACAACAGGAGATCGCAGAGCAGAAGGCTTCTGCCATTTTCATTGTTTAGTTGCAAATGTGTCACTCTGCATCCAGTTCAATGTATGAACATTGCCTGGCTTCAGGACCTTTCCAAATCGAACAAAGGCGGCATCGGGCAGTCCAGCATTTCAACGACCGTTCGCAGTAGCTGGTATTCCTTGAGAACAACCTTGCCATCTGCGCTGATGCATTCCAGGCAGGCGTCAATCAGGATGGGTTTTAGGTGGGTGTTGAGTCTGGCGAGCTGACCGACTGCCTGGCCGAGGTTGTTGCCGGATATTCGGGCCTGAAACGTTAACGGATTCAGCGGTAAGTGCAGTTTGTTGACTTGATCGAATAGTCTTTCAGCCGCTTGCTGATCTTGTGCGCCTAGTCTGGCGAACATGGATAGTAGCAGGTTTAAGGCGGGTAAAACCTGGTCGAGTTTGCCGATGATTTTTCCGGGCGGGGAAGGATTCAAGTGCTTTTCTATAAAGGTTTGAATGATAAACTCGGTAAAGGTAGTGCGGCGATCGGCGGTGATAATTTCTTTCAGAGTGGTGGCAATCTGTTGCTGTTGTTCCGCCGGGTGTTGTTTGAGTACCCCGGTAATAATCTCCAGTAATGTCAGAACCTCTTCATTACCTAAAGACCTGAGCTTCTGCTCTGCTTGATGGAGCAGGGGAAGCTGGGTAATTGGCTTGCCCTGGCTGTTAACCGCCTTTAGGCCGTCGATAACGGTTGGCGCGGATTCCTTCAACACCATGGCGTAGAGTAAGGTTTCCGCAAATGGCTTTTCATGCAGCTGTTCTCCGAATAGGCCGTTCAATCGGTTCAGCAGTTGATGGCTCTTGGCATAGTTTTCGTGGGGGGGTGTGCCGACTAAGGATGCGGCTTTGTTGGCAATGCCGGAACCGGCGGGGGTTGATGAGTTGGATTGGCTGGAAGTAAAAGGAATCGGTTCGTGCGCAGGAACATTAGGCGCACCCGTACCTGTTGTTCCGGCAAAGGCGCTTGCAGTTTGAGCGGCTTCGAGATGTGACCCGACTCCTGTGGCCTGTGCGGACTGTTGGCCTTGAACTTTGGCGGCATTGTCCGCCGCGCGTCTTTTTGTCAGAAACAGCGGGTCGATGGCTTTGATGCGGTCCTGAAGGGGAGGGTGGGATGCCCACCATGACTGCAGTCTGAGAGCTTCGCCAAAACACATATGATTAACTTCCTGTGCTTTGGAGGTATGAGTTAGGTAGGAGGCATCGGTGTTGCTGTAGATTTTGTAAAGCGCGCCGGCAATACCGGTGGATTGCCGGGTAAATTGTATTGCTGTGGCATCGGCAAGCCACTCCCGTTGCCGGGAAACCGCCGCTTGGATTAATCTGCCGCAGAACAGCCCGGTGTAGCCGACAACAAACAGGGCTGCGCCGGTGGCGACTAATGCGCCGGAACCTTTGTCGCGGGATGAATAACTCCTTCTCGTGCCGTACCGCCTTCTGCCGAAACTGTTCGCCCAACCCATTCGGCAAAGAAAACCGCCGATGGAACCAATTAACAGAATGCCTGCCAATAGGGCGATGATTCTCAGGTTGAGGCGGGTATCGGCATTCTGAATGTGACTGAATTCATGGGCGATAACGCCTTGTAGTTCGTCCCGATCAAGTTGCTCCAATGCGCCTTGGCTAACGGTTAGGGTCATGTCTTCCAGACTATACCCGGCAACAAATGCATTGATGCCCTGCTCGTGGTTTAAAATAAACAGGCGGGGAACCGGAATACCGGAAGCGATACTCATTTCTTCGGCGATATTGATATAGCGTCTGCTCAAGGGATCTCTGGCATCCATGTTCAACGCCTGTGCGCCAAGCATTTCCGCCACCTTGGCGCCGCCTCCGCGGAGCTCCTGATGGCGCCAAATGGACCCGGCCAACACCGTGAGTACGACTCCTCCGGCGACCCACCAAAAGGGCCCTTGCATCCAATAATCCGGAGTGAGATGAATCTGCTGGGATTTGCTGAAATACTTGAACGAAAGAAAGATCAGAAGGTTAAGTATCAATACCATGGCCAGGATGGCTAACAGGAAATAACTGATAAGCAGACCGCTACGGCGCCTGGCATCTGCTTGTTTCTCAAAGAAGTCCATTCCGGTGCTTGGCTAACCTGTTAAGTAAAGAGTTGAATGACCGGGTCTAATCAAAGCTGACCTTGACGGCTTTTTTCACATCTGCCGACTCTACTTCAAAAAGTTCCGTTTCCTTGAATCCGAAAAAGCCGGCGATAAAATTGTTGGGAAACTGCTCTCGATAGGTGTGATAGGTCATGACCGAATCATTGTATCCCTGGCGGGCAAATCCCACTTTGTTTTCGGTGCTGGTTAACTCTTCCATCAACTGTTGCATGGTTTGGTTGGCTTTGATGTCCGGATAGTTTTCCGCGACCGCATAAAAGTTTGCCAGCGCTTTATTAAGCAGCCCTTCCGCTTGGGATAGTTTCTTAATACTACCGCCGTCGTCGGGAGATTTTGCTGCCGCCTGGGTTGCATTGACCGCCTGGCTTCTGGCCTTCATCACCTGTTCCAACGTTTCCCGCTCATGCTTCATAAAGGCTTTGGCCGATTCGACCAGGTTGGGAATCAGATCGTGACGGCGTTGCAGTTGCACATCGATTTGTGCGAATGCGTTTTTGAAGCGGTTTTTCAACGCCACAAGTTTGTTGTAAATGGCGATCAGATAAAGCACCAAAACGACGATGACAACCAATCCGACTATTGTGGATATGCTCATATAAGGTTCCTTTTGCGTATATTCGTTATAACTGGTCGATAGAAAGTTTACCGGCTCGGTTTGTTGCCATATTGAGAAACAGTCGGATCAGGAGTTACCCGCCAGCTCGTCTATGTCAATGCGCTCAGCGACATAGCGCGTGAACTCATTGGCTGAGATCGGCTTGCTGAATAGATAGCCCTGGGCGATTTCACAACCGTCCTTCAGCAGAAATTCTTGTTGTTCCACCGTCTCAACGCCCTCGGCAACGACAGTCAATCGAAGACTGCGACCTAGCTGAATGATGGCGTGTACGATTTGGGTGTCATCGTCATCGGCCATTAAATCGCGGACGAACTGCTTATCGATTTTTATTTTGGCGACGGGAAGCTGTTTTAGGTAGCTCAACGAAGAGTAGCCTGTTCCGAAATCGTCCACGGCACACATTAATCCGAGGGAATTGAGCTTTTTCAAAATTTGAACGGCATCCTCGATATTTTCCATGAAGCTGGTTTCTGTGACTTCGAGTTCAATTTGTTCCGGAGCCACCTGGTGTTTGCTCAGAATATCCTGCACTGTGTCGATAAAGCCTTCGCGTTTTAATTGGTGCGCCGACACATTAACGGCGACCAGTAAATTGAGGCCGACTTTCTGCCAGGCCTTGATCTGCTTACAGGCTTCGGACAGCACCCATTCGCCTATCTCGAAAATTTTTCCGGTGCTTTCGGCCACCGGAATGAATACGTCGGGAGGAACCCAGCCGCGTTCGGGATGACGCCAGCGGATCAAAATTTCCGCACCGACGATCTGGCTGTCCTGCAGGCGAATTTGCGGTTGATAGACAACACTGAACTGTTGTTTCTTGATGGCCTGAGCCAGGTCTCTCTCCAGGTTCTTGCGAGAGCGAATCTCGGTATCCAACGCGGCCACATAAAAATGAAACTGGCTGGCTCCTTTGAGTTTCGCATGGAGCATCGTTTGCTCCGCTTTTTGCAAGACCCTGTCAGCATCCTCGGAATCTTCCGGGAAAATGGAAATGCCGATGGTGCAGCGCAAACTGATTTCGCTGTCATCGACGATGAACGGCCGGTGCATTTCCTCCAGAAGGCCTTCGGCAAATGCCGCGGCGGTATAGGAACTGGCCAGGTTATAAAGCACCAGGGCGAACTGGTCTCCGGCCAAACGGCAACTGGTGTGAATATAATCGCGAAGTTTGATCAGGCGTTCGGCAAAAGCTTGCAGGAGTTTGTCGCCCTTGGCATAGCCATACTGTTCGTTGATGGATTTAAAATCATCGATGCCGATGCAGAATACCGCCAGGGATTGATTGTGAGATTGCGCATCCTGAATCGCGCTCTTCAGGTATTGGTTAAACAATCCCCTGGTGGGCAGGCCGGTCAGCGCATCGTACTGCGATAGCCGTATTACCCGCGCTTCGGCGGCATGCCTTTCCTGCTGGTGCTTGGCGATCGAGTCCAGCAGGTCATTGGCGGAACTCACCAGAAAGCCCACCTCGTCAGACTGATGGTGCAGGGGCGTCGGCAGCGACTGCAGTCCCGGTTTGGCAGGATTGATTTTCTGCAGCGATGTAGTCAGGGATTTCAACGGTTGCGTCAGGTAGAAGTGGTATCCCAGGTACAACACCAGAGCCAGGATAAAGGCGGACAGCAGGGTGGTGATAAAGATATTGGCGGACCGTTCCAGCAACAGCGACGAGACATACCAAGTGTCGAGTTTAACAATCAGCATGCCATAGGTTTCGAGCGTTGGGCTTGCCTTTTGCAGATCAATTTGGAACGTTTTTTCCTTGCCCAGAATGGCGTCTGTAATCCAGCGGAATTGTTTTTGCACCGCCGGACGTTGCTTTTCGGCAAGGGCGAGTTTATTGGGGTGGAAGATACCCGCATATTTCACCGCGCGCCTGGCAAACAGACCTTCCAATACCCGCTCGGCTAAATCGGCATCAATACTGTATACGGCCTGGGTGGCTGCGTCTTCAATAACCGCCAATAACTGGTTCGCATCGTCGTCGATTTGCGAGGAGGCTTTGCCGGCTTCCCACATCACTTGGAAGCAACTCAGCGTTATTCCGACCACAACGGCCCCGATCAGCGCTCTGACCATCAACTGTGTTGAGAGGCTGCTCTTCCAGGCAATCTTATTTGAGGCGGTCCTATCTTCCATACTCAGGTTACAACTCTTGCATCCTCCGCGGCTGACTGTAACTGCTTTAGTTGCGAGCTACCGATGTGACTCTGTAGGCGGTAACGCGGTTGGACGCTTCGCCGGTAGCCCGGATTACATTGGTTTGGTAGAGACAAAGTCGCCGCTTCACGTCAATTCAGTGTGATGTAGAGTAAGTGTAGTTTGACGCCTTAAAAAGGCCAAATAAATGATTGAAATGAGATAGAAATCAGTAGGGGGAGGCGCAGAAGAAACCCGCCGGGTTTCGGGACGTTCGGCGGGTGGAAGAAAAAACTCGGCTAGCCGTTCAGATTCTGTGCAACGAACTCCCAGTTCACCAGCGCCCAGAAGGCTTCCATGTATTTTGGTCGAGCGTTCCGGTAGTCGATGTAATAGGCGTGTTCCCACAGGTCAACCGTGAGCAGGGCGGTTTGCCCTTCGGTCATGGGTGTGCCGGCATTGGAAGTGTTGACAATTTCCAGCTTGCCTTCGGCATTCTTGACCAGCCAGGTCCAGCTTGAACCAAAATTATTTATTGCCCGGTCGGTAAACTGGGCTTTAAATTCGTCGAAAGATCCAAAGGCTTCATTGATGGCATCCGCAACCGCGCCCGTCGGTGCACCGCCGCCGTTGGGGCTAAGGCAATGCCAGTAAAACGTGTGATTCCAGATTTGCGCGGCATTGTTGAACACCGGACCGCTGGAGCTGGTGATGATGTCTTCCAGGCTTTTCCCCTCGAATTCTGAGCCTGGGACAAGACCATTAAGTTTGTCTACATAGGTCTTGTGATGTTTGCCGTAGTGGAACTCAAGTGTTTCTTCCGAGATGTGAGGAGCTAATGCGTCTTTGGCATAAGGCAATTCAGGTAGTTCAAACGCCATGGTGTTTCTCCTTAAGTGTGGATCCCAATCGTTATTGTGGAAAGGCAAACGGTGTCATGTAGCTGTCTGCCATATTGCATGCTAATAGAAGCAGGATGGTACCATCCGCTGACATAGGGTTCCATTGCCCGGATTTCAAGTTTTTCTATGCAGGCAATTGGTTTTTTTTATGGGCTGCGGAGTTTGTTTAATCCCTGCACAGGTAGGCTACGCAATGCCTGCGATGGAACATTGCAGTGTTGAACTTTCCGGTACTTGCTGCAGGCTCAGCTTCACTTTTTCAATTAGCGCAGTGTAGTTTTCCGCATTGATATTGATATGCCCCACTTTTCGTCCCGGCCGTTCGGATTTGCCATAGTGATGCAAGTGCGTGTCTTTGAGCCGCAATACCCCCGCGACATTCGCGTGCCTGCCGACCAAGTTCACCATCGCGCTGACACCATGCGGGGCTGTGTCCCCAAGCGGTAATCCGAGAATGGCCCGCAAGTGATTTTCGAACTGGCAGGTGTGCGCGCCGTTCAAGGTCCAGTGGCCGGAATTGTGCACTCTCGGCGCCATTTCGTTGGCAAGCAGGCCATCTTCGGTTTCAAACAGCTCGAGAGTCATCACCCCGACATAGTCCATATCGGCCAATAACGCCTCCATATAGGCTTCCGCTTGCGATTGCAGTTTCGCATCCAGGGATGGTGCGGGCGCGATGGTGAAACGTAGTATTCCACCCTGATGATTATTTTCCACCAGCGGGTAGAAACAGGTCGACCCGTCCGTGCCGCGGGCTGCGACAAGGGATAACTCCCGCCGAAAATGAATAAACTGTTCGACGATAAGCTGCGGATGACCGATGTCTTGCCAGGCTTGCCGGCAGTGGTCAATGTGCTTGATCACGGCCTGGCCTTTGCCGTCATATCCTTCGGTGAGTGATTTGGCCACTACCGGCGTTCCCAACTGCTCAACGGCGTTGGCGAGTTGTTCGGCGCTGCTGACGATGGCATAAGCAGGCGTTGGGATAGCCAGTTCCCGGAACAGCCTTTTTTCAAGTTCCCGGTTCTGGCAAACTTGCAGCGCGCGAACCCCTGGCCTCAGCGGTTTGATTTTTGCGATGCGGTTTGCCAGATCAAGAGGCAGGTGTTCAAACTCATAGGTCACCAAATCCACTTCTTGGAGAAACTGCTTGAGCTCGGTCTGTGCATTGTTCGGGTCGGAATAAATCTTTCCGATATTGGCGCTGGGCGAGCCGGACGTATCGTACAAGGCAAAATTTAAGGCGAGAGGATACCCGGCGACGGCCATCATTCGCCCCAGCTGACCGGCACCTAAAATACCGATAGTCTGCATAGTCTTCTCCTTGCACTAAGGGTTGAAGGTTGATTCAGTCGACGGCGGGATCAGGCGAATCCAACACCGTCTGCGTTTGCTGAGCCCGGAAGTCTTTCAGCGCTTGGCGTATTTGCGGATCATGGTTGCCGATAATTTGCGCCGCTAGAATACCGGCATTTGCTGCGCCGGCGTCTCCGATTGCTAAGGTGCCCACCGCAATGCCTTTCGGCATTTGCACGATTGACAGGAGCGAATCCAATCCGTTTAGGGTGCGGGATTTCACCGGAACTCCCAACACCGGGATGACTGTTTGAGAGGCCGCCATGCCGGGCAGGTGCGCCGCGCCGCCGGCTCCGGCGATAATCACTTTCAGACCGCGGGACTCCGCCGACTTGGCGTAGTCAAAAAGTTTATCGGGAGTTCGATGTGCCGACACCACTTCGGTTTCATAGGTAACACCAAGTTGATCAAGTATTTTGGCGGCATTTTCCATGGTGGGCCAATCTGATTTGGAGCCCATTATAATGCCCACAGTTGGTTGCATAGTTCTTCCTCTTTAATACCCTACAACTTAGCGGTCCGGATAGCGCTCCGTTGCCAGCGATTTGCACTTGCGCAAATGCAAATATATATCAGTCCACTTTCTATCGCGAAAATCGAATCGCGTATTCTAGTAACTGCATTTTGGCGATGCAATGTTTACCGGGCGTGATTTTTGGTCGTGTTTCAATTGCATTGCGCCAGATTTCAAGGTTCCGCTATTGATCTGCCGGGTAATTCGTTCCATGCTATGGCTATTCCTGCGGTTTTTGTTGGCGGAGTTAATCGGGGCTTTGCGTTTTGACGTTGGAAACGACTCGGCGTTGAAGCGAAGTTCCCTGTCGGCGCTTTCAATAAGGCGCAGGAAAACTAGCAACTGAGGATATGCATGGATTCCATAAAACCTGAAAAAGACGATATTGATCTCCATCGTTCTGCCAAGAGTAAACCACGTAGCGCAAGTAAAGCGGCGGCTAAGCCAGCTCCTGCCATGCCGAAGAAGGAAACAGCAATTCGCCTGTCGCGTTCGGCCCAATGGGCCTTGGTGCTGGCTTTTTTGCTGGTAGTAAGTTTGGTGGGAATGGGCTACTGGCAAGTCAACGCCCAACAGAACACCATTAAAACCTTGGAAGGGCAATTAACCGAGGCCAATAGTTATATCTCGCAAAGTAAATTAATCATTGCCCGGTTACAGGGGCAGATAAATCAAACCGATGCGACCATGGCGCAAAGCGGCAATGAAATGGCGCGGGAGTTGAAGTTTCTCGATGAAGAAATGCGCAAGTTGTGGGATGTGTCCAATAAACGCAACAAGCAATGGATTCAGGAAAATCAAAAGAGCCTAAAAAAAGTAGCCGTTGATATTGACGCGATGAAAGCGACAGCCGATGAAATCCTGCAAAAATTAGTGGGTTTGCAAAAGGGTTTCGAGAGTGTCGAAGCCGCGTCGAAACTGCATACCGATAAACTCGCCGCACAAAGTGCCAGTATTTCCGATCAAGGCCGCCTGTTGAGCACCCAGCAAACCAGTCTTACTGCCTTGCAGCAATCGGTAAATGTCCAGCAAGATAAAGTCGCCGCCGACTTGAAGAATCTTAGTGAAGAGGCTGGAAAGCTAAGCGTCGCGCAAAAGACCCTTGCCAAACAATTGGGGGATGCGGTGAAAAACCTGCAGACTAAATTGGATGTGCAGAGCGCTTCCATCGAAAAGTCGGTCGCCCAGGCCAGTTCCACACCTAAAATTGATTCCGCTGTCAGTGAGCGCTTGAACAATGTCGAAGCTTCGATGAACGGTTTGGACAAAGTGCGGGTTCAGCTTGTTCAGAGAATTGTCCAGATGGAAGACAGAATTAATGAGTTGCAGCTTAAAGTAAGCGCGATGCAGAGCGGCAACAAGGTTTCTGCAGTGCAATAAGCCGGATGACCGGCGGTTATGGACGCGGCGTATTGGTAATGATGGCATCGTTGGCGTTCGGTAGCGGAATGTCCGGAATAATCCGGATGTCAATGGTCTGCCTGAACAATAAGGCGGCTGCCAGGGATGTTTCCAGTAAAGACGCTTTCTTCGGGTCATATCCGGAGGCGTTTTTTTCAAGGGAGGCTGCCTGTTGATTTTGATCGTATTCGGGACCTCCTGCCGCAGGCGCTTCAAATAACCCAGGGACGAATACTTCCGCAAGTTCCGGATTTTGCATGATGGCCATGGTGATGGACTCTGCCGTGGACTTGGCACTGGCTTGCTCGTCCGGGATGTAGGTCACCATGGCTTCTGAAATATCGATTGTAACCGAACCACCATCTTCCAGGGGAATCACAGTGTTGTCGCTGACTCTGGGAGAGCTGTCGTCGTTTGTCACCGGTTCGCTCGGTTGTTGCGGTGCGGGATTGTCTTCGGCGGTAATCGGCGAAAGTGCAACGAAACAGGTGGCAAGAACAAGGCCGGCGGCGGTAAAGACCCTGGAAAGGACTGGCTGTGGATTGTCTGCCTTCCTATGAACTGACATTTTCGACTCCCCTGTTGCAGGTACTTACGGCTAGGTGATCAATTTGGGCCTATTTCTTCACTACATTATTGATTCCCGACTTCGCTTAATAATATACCAAACCCTAGCCGGGTAGCTCCTATTGTTTAACAATTTAGTGACACAGGTAACTTTTTGTTGCGGCTAACAGGCGGCTTTTCCATGGCCCGGATAATAGAGAATGACAATTTTGCTGGTGAATGCACCAGTTGACTTCTATTCGCAACAATTAACTTGCATGATGAGTAAGGGTAAAACTTACTTTTCCGGAACGACTTAAGATGAATCTCAATAACCAGGCCGGGTCCGAGAAGGTCCGGCATTTTGTTGTAAGGCTAAGAGAAAAGTATCTGGCAGCTTATGCGAAAGCGCTGTCTGCCGGTCGTCAAGGATTGGAAAAAGTTGAACATCTTAAGTCAACTTTACCTTCCGCGGTAAAGCAGGTTACCGAAGATAAACGCAAAGCTGCGCACAATGTTCTCGATGGCGTGAACCGCACTCTGGTAGAAAAAGCCATACCGCGAGACCGAATGTATAGTGGTGTCGAGGATAAAGACAGGGCCGATGCCAAGCCGTCGGCCCCGGAAAAATGACGTTCCACCGCAGGTCAAAATACATCGCTAAAATCACTTGGTTTCCGCTCCTTACGGCCACCCTCATTGGCCGCACTCCTGGCTACTCCGCGACCGTTGCGTTTTAATGACAAAAAAATGAAAACAATGTTTGACAGCTTCGGATAAATCATTAAAATGCGCTTCTCCATTTGGGGCATGGGTGAATAGCTCAGCTGGGAGAGCATCGCCCTTACAAGGCGAGGGTCGCAGGTTCGATCCCTGCTTCACCCACCAAATATTCCTTGCAAAACAAGGT
>JANQMN010000085.1 GCA_028280065.1 Hahella sp. | reverse complement strand
AGTGCAACGAAATTTTACCAAGTCAGCGACTGCCTTTTCTATATGAATCAATGAATTATGTTATCTTTACCTCTGTTTTTGAACTCCGAAACTTGAGTTACAAAAAGTCAAAAATGTACAATATCAGTAGACTCGTTCATGCTTGAATAAGCTCAAACCAGCTTTTTTCTCAAGATGCGATGCAACACCATCTGACCTAGACAACAATGGCAAAAAAAGAAACCGAGATCGAATAACCGATGAAAAGCACCGAACATGCCATTTATAGGCAAGCCGATTCTCTGGGGGGAGTAGAGCTGCTGCAGGCTTCGTATGTCAGAACCAATTTTCCGCGACATGTTCATGAGGGTTACTGTATTGCCTTAATAGAACAGGGTGCGCAGCGATTCTATCGTGACGGGGCCGAACACCTAGCTCCAGAAGGCAGTATCGTTCTTGTCAATTCGGATCAGGTTCATACCGGACGATCCGGTACGGACAAAGGTTGGCGTTATCGGGCAATCTACCCGACACCTAACGATCTTAGTTCGATGATGCGGGAAATGTTCGGCCCCGGGCAAATGCCTTGGTTTAGATCATCTGTGGTGAAAAATCCCTACTTAAGCCAATGTCTGCGAAATCTGCTTAATTCACTCGAAGATACCAGTAATCCATTGTTCTCGGAAACGCTCTATCAGGAGTTTTTCCGGTTATTGGCCAAAGAGCACGGGCTGAAAAATGCAAGCACCAATGACCGGTTATTGGCCAATCCTCCGGCAGTTGAGAGGATTAAGTCTTACCTGGAAAGTCATTTTTCCGAACCCGTGACGCTGGAAGAGCTTGCCAGTGTCGCGGGGCTTAACAAGAGTTATCTGACACGCCTGTTTACCCGCCATACCGGACTTCCTCCACATAGTTATCTCATCCAGATCAGGGTCAGACATGCCAAACATCTGCTTCGTCAGGGACTGTCGCTAGCCGATGTCGCCAGCGCAACCGGATTTACCGATCAGAGCCATCTGCATCGCCATTTCCAGAGAACTCTCGGGGTTTCCCCAGGACGTTATAGTAAATACTTACATTAAGGTGGTACCTGCATAACTAACGGATGTGTGGAGGGTGCGCCAGACGAGTAATATTGCAAGAACCTCTAAGGATTGATTTTATGTCCCGAGCTTCCTGGCAGGCCTTTCGAGAAGGTGCCTACCACACGTTACCCCTGATTCTTGGTGCCATCCCCTTCGGCATCATATTCGGAACCTTAGGCCCCGCCAGCGGACTTTCGGTAGAGGCGACATTGCTAATGTCGCTACTTGTATTCGCGGGGTCTGCTCAATTTATTGCCCTCGGCTTAGTAGCAACCGGAACGCCTGTTGGCTTAATTATCGCCGTGACATTTGTTGTCAACTTACGCCACCTGCTCTATTCCATTACCTTGATGCCTTCCGTATGTCATCTGCCCTTAAACTGGCGTTTGACGATGGCTTTCTGGTTAACGGACGAGACTTTTGCCGTAGCGGTAAGCCGCATGGCGCCGGAACATCGAACGCAATTCCATTGGTACTACCTTGGTTCCGCACTGGCCATGTATGGTAACTGGCAACTCTGTACATTACTTGGCGTGACTGCCGGTCAATGGATTCCGGGAATCGAAAACTGGGGTTTGGATGTAGCCATGGCCGTTACTTTTATTGGTATCGTGGTCCCGCAAATTAAGACCCGTCCCAAATTGTTGTGCGCGATTAGCGCATGCTGCCTGTCTCTTTTATGGCATGACTGGCCCCATCATACCGGCCTGATAGCGGCTGCAATCGCAGCCGTTGTTTTGGCATTGACTGCCGAGACCATGGGACAGAAAAAGGAGACCTCGTTAAAGACCGGGAGCAAAACCACATGACGGAATTCATACTCATCGTTGGCATGCTGGCGGCTACTTACTTTGTTCGGCTGCTCCCCTTTGCTCTGGCTGACCGTATGCGGTTACCGGCGATTCTGGAAAATGCGTTGCAATATGTTCCGATAGCGGTACTTTCAGCCATTATTGCACCTGCCGTTTGCCTTCCTGAAGGCTATTTCTGGATTGATTGGAAAAATCCGTATTTGATGGCAGGCTTGGTCTCTGTTATTGCCGCAGCCATAGGAAGGAATCTGGTAATTACGATTTTTGCAGGCATGGCCACAGCACTTTCAATAAAGTTTCTGATCGTTTAAATCCACCTTTTGCCAATGGTCAAGATCCTTATTGCGTAAAACGGGCAGCGGCTTTGCCACATCTCAAAGACAACGAAGTTCAATGAACACAACACAGCCAGACGTTCGCAGTTCCGTCGCTAATTTGTAAAGACTTTAATTCGGCAACTACAATCTTGGTATCAACTGTTTTTTTTCGCTTCTGTTGTTGTATGTACTTTCGAATACTGGCGATCTGCATCACACCCCTGGTATTACTATCGATTCACGTCGATGGCGCTGATTCCGAAAACAAACTTGTCGTCAGCCATTACCAGAAAAATTTCCGCTATCAAAACGGGCTGGAGCTGCTTGACCTGGCCCTGAGTAAGCTGAACATGCCCTATGAGATAGTTGCGCTTGAAGGACCGGAAGTTAACGAAGCCCGTGGCCAACGGATGGTTATCGCCGGGCAACTGGATGTTCAGTTTATGTCTACCAATGCAGAAAGGGAGGAAATCCTGATTCCGGTAAAAATTCCCATTTACCGAGGCATACTCGGACTGCGGTTGTTATTGGTCAACAAGCGGGCTCCATTGTCCTTGCTTAATACTTCCAGCCTGGAAGGTTTACGCCGTTTTATGGGGGGCCATGGAGAGCACTGGGGGGATCTTCCGGTTTATCCAGCTAACGAATTGCAGGTAGTTACAAGTACCAGCTACGAAACTTTATTCACTCTCCTGGAGCACAACAGGTTCGATTATTTTCACCGGGGGATCTTCGAAATTTGGGGGGAGGTATCCCGTCACTCCGATAAACTGATGGTAATGGACGGCCTGATGCTGTTTTATCCCCACCCTGTTTATTTCTTTGTAACGAAACAGCGTCCCGAACTGGCAAGCCTTATTGAGGATGGTCTCAATACTGCGCTTAGCGACGGTTCGTTTAAAGAACTATTTCTAAAACAACATAGTGAATACATTCAAAAAAGTAATTTGGCCGACAGAAAACTGATTGTCCTGACCAATCCGGCCATCCCAGCCGGTACGCCGAAGTTGGATACCAGCTGGTGGCTTCCGGAGCAGTTTCAGGGAATGATTCGTTAAGAGCGGCAGATTTTCTACTTTCCAGTGTAATGGCATACATTCAAGAATGTCGCCAATATTCTTATATGCCTCGCGCGCGTTCAAAAAAGACCTCGTCATGTTTCGGCGCGCGATCCGGAATAGATATTTGAACCAGATGGGCGTTAGCACTTACGTCAAATTCGACGTTATCTAAAGGGTGAGACTGCGACGATCAGGCTAGTAGGAATCAGTATTCTCACTGATCGACGCTACCTTGTATCTATAATACTTAATACTTTTGTTTAACAAGTGTCTACCAAGATTTCCAATCTTGCGGGGCAAAGAATAAAAGCCGGACGTAATCTCGAAGAAACCTAATGCCGTAACTCGACATTAGGTTTCAACTGCATGTCTAAAGAGCCTGTCTTACGGAGTCTGAAAGAGGGGTTGTCGAGCGTCCGATCAGTCGACTCAGCGTAGTGCTTTGCTCGGCAAGCCAACCATCCCTTGCCTTCTCTTCGGAATCGGCCAGCAATGCGGCAAAGCCATCCGGTAGTCCTGATTTTACTAACAGGGAGCGATAACTCTCCGTGTTTAGGTCCTCATAAGCAATATCCTTTCCCGTGTGCCTGGAAATTTCTGCGGCGAACTCTGCCAAGGTAAAGCCGTTGTCGCCGGCTAATTCATACACATTACCCGTCTGGTCTTCCTCAGATGTTAGTACAAAGGCTGCAGCCTCCGCATAGTCTTCACGTGATGCCGTGTGTAATTTACCCTGGCCAGCGGCTCCCGCAACGAAACCAGACTCCAGGGCATTAGCAATTCCCATCGTATAGTTTTCCGTATACCAACCATTACGCAAGATGACCGCTGGCAATTCGGCCGCCTTTATTGCCGCCTCTGTCGCTTTATGTTCTTCAGCCAACCCCATTGGATTGGTATCGCTTTTTAAAATGCTCGTATAGGCGAACAGATTGACCCGTGCATTTTTTGCCGCATTAATCACTGCCTGGTGCTGAGGCAGTCTGCTACCAACTGCATTACTGGATATCAGTAGCAATTTCGTCACACCTTTCAGCGCCACCGATAGTGTATCTGGCTTTTCGTAATCGGCTTCACGAACCGCAATACCAAGTGCCTTCAATTCAGCAGCATCAGTTGGATTACGCACTAAAGCGATAACATCTTCCGGTATTGTTTTCTTCAACAGGTTATTGATAATCAATCGACCCAGTTGGCCATTAGCCCCCGTGACTGCAATCATAATTTTTCTCCTACAAAGTTAACTGGAATTTGCGAGTATTTTGCACCAAACTATTCGAACCAATAAGACATACAATTAAAAATAGAGTGTTCGGATTTTGAGTACAATTGAATTCGCCCAGCTACGCCTATTGGCCATTTTTGCAACGGTGGTGGAATCAGGAAGTTTTGCAGAAGCTGCTCGGAAGTTGCGAAGCAGCCGGTCTCGAATTAGCGAACAAGTTGCCCTTCTAGAGAGCAAACTGGGTGTGCGACTATTACAACGATCAACTCGCCAGTTGAGAGTCACCGTTGAAGGTCAGCAGGTCTACGAACAGGCGTCACAACTCAGTGGAATTTTGCAGAATGTCGAAGCCATTCTTACTCCGCCTGAACCGAGTGGCCGTGTCACCCTAACCCTCACTCATGACACGGCCCATAAGTTTGTTCTGCCATTGCTGCCCGATTTTCAACAACGCTACCCGCAGATTGATCTTGATTTGGTTCTAAACGACAGCAAGATGGATCTAATCAGCGACCGTATCGACCTGGGAATTCGCATTGGTATTCCGGAAGACAGTTCTCTCATCGCACGGGTAATGCATGAAGAACGTTTTGCGCTATTTGCCAGCCCCACTTACTTGGAACAATCGGGGATCCCGAACACGATAGAAAAGCTGGAAAAATGCCGTTGGGTATCACTGACACTCAGTAGTCCGGACGATGTGCAACGTATGCAGCAGAATGAAAAAGCGATAGAGATACGGCCACAGCAGTTTTATCGATGTAATTCCCCTCTGCTCATGCAGAATATGGTGAAAGAGGGATTGGGCATCGGCGCTTTACTGCCTACAACCGTTAAACGGGAAGTAGAACAAGGGGAACTTAAGCAAATCATGCCCTCCATTCGTAGCGAGTGGATTACCTTCGCACTCGTATATCCCTCCCGCAAGCAGCTCCCGTTGCGTACTCGCGCGGTTATTGACTATTTGCTTGGCAAGAAAGTATTCAATTAGTCGCATTTCTCGAAAGTCGCATCGGTTTCTATATCAACTTCACATCGGGCACTTCAGGTAGCGCTTACCCAGATGCCGTTGCCGGGAGTTCCTGGCCTATTGATGGAATCAATACCGCACATCGTTTTCGGGACTCCTCGACCAAGCACTGCCTACAGCGACAATGTTAAAGACTAAAATCCGCCGGATACTCATGAAACCCATCAAAATCTCTTTCCTCCCCTGGCTCGGTCCGAGCGCAATGTGATAAGTGATTGAGCTGTCAATCAACTGATCCATCGGCTGTTCATCGGTATCCAGATCAAGGTAGCGACAACAATTCGACACGGCTAACCGATTCCCGGCTAAAATGCCGCCCCATGAATTTGAACAACTATGTCTACACCTTTGGCGACTATCTAAAGTCGATTTATGGTAAGCGGGTTCGCAAGCTTACCCTGCACGGCAGTTTTAGTTGCCCTAACCGTGACGGCACCTTGGGAACTGGAGGATGTACTTACTGCAATGTCGCTTCCTTTGCTGAAGAGCAAGCCGCACAACAGTCGGTAGCCGACCAACTTTTGCATCGCCGATCCGAGCTTCGGCAAAAAAGCAGCCACTATTTGGCTTATTTCCAGGCATATACGTCGACTTACGGTGAAATTTCGCAACTGCGGCAGCTCTATGAATCTGCGCTGGCAGAACAAGATATTGTCGGACTCTGCGTCGGCACCCGGCCGGATTGCGTGCCGGATGAGGTGTTGGCGATTTTGGCTGAGTACCAGCGGCAGGGTCAGGAAATCTGGCTGGAATTGGGCTTACAGAGCGCTCATGATCTGACGCTTAAACGGATTAATCGGGGACATGATTTTGCGGCCTACCGAGACGCCGTAGTGCGGGCGCGCCGTATGGGCATCAAGGTATGTACACACTTGATTATCGGATTGCCGAAGGAAACCAGAAATCACCACCTGTCGACTCTCGACAAAGTTCTCGATACCGGTGTTGATGGCATCAAGCTTCATCCCCTGCATATCGTCGAGGGTAGCCTGCTGGCGAAAGTGTGGCGACGCAACAAGATTCAGCCTCCCGATTTGGAAAGTTACAGTCAAACAGCGGCGGAGATCATTCGCCGAACCCCGGCATCCACCGTATTCCATCGGGTGTCGGCAAGCGCCAGGCCGCCAACCCTGTTGGCGCCACAATGGTGTGAGAATCGTTGGAACGGCATGCAGCGAATAACGGAAATCCTGGCGGAGCGCGGCGGACAAGGATCAGCGCTCAACTGCCCAACTTCTCCGCCTGTACTATTTAAAGATTCGATCTCATATCGCTTTCCAAACTCCGCTGTTTGCTTACCGACTGATCAGGTTTCTCAAACAGGTGCCCATAGGACTCCCTCAGATTTTGCCAGATAAAGTCATAGGGTACATCGGCAAACTGACCGTGATCAGCAAGATACTCCATATGCGCACTGCCGTCGCTGGTATAGCTTTGAAAAATCGAATCCGAGCACCCGTCAAACGCTAAGGCCTCTACTTTCATCATCCGGCACAACCGGGAATCAAATGCGGGTGTCGCTTTAACCCACTGCCCCTCCAGGTATAGCTCGATATAGCCATGCATGCGAAACACATCCGACCGGAGCCACTCGATCAGTTTGGGACTGGATAAATGATTCTTAACATCCGCAAGACCAAGCCTCGAAGGAATTCCTTTGTAACGGGCTACGGCCCCCAACAGAACCGCCTTGGGAATACAATAGGACTCTTTTGTGCGCAATACATGGCTCGCGGAAAAAGTCTGTTTCTCTGGCCTGCAAACATAAGGGTTGTAGCGAATTTCATCCCGTGAAGCCAGATACAAGGTTTTTGCAAGCTCAACCGGATGCTTTCCACAGTCGCGGGTCACTTCATCGGCCCAGGACCGAACCACAGGCGCTTCGTAGTCAAAAAAAGTGGTGGAATCCAGATATTGCTGCATAGGTATGGCTCGACAATAAGATATTAAGGGAGGAAAGATACAGATAACGAGCGTAGCAATTAGGTAGGTCAGTAAAAATGATTTATTCGATCAATTGAAATGGCGAATAGAACCATCCGGGTTTATAGCTAAACTGAAAAGAGATAGAAGTAGAAGATGACTCCAAGCTGCCGATTCCGCGTATAGTAGGTTGCAGTCACCGACATGGGAACCCGAAATGAACAAAGGCTGGTGCGGCGCTTTTATTTTGACCTGGGCGGGCTTGGCCGGCGCAGAAGATTTCGACAAAGCCAATCAATGTTATCAAGCCAAAGACTATTCCTGCGCCTTGGCTGAGTATCTTCCTTTGGCCAAGCAGGGCCAAGCTGCCGCACAAAACAGCTTGGGCATCATGTACGAACGCGGGTATGGCGTGGAGCAGGATAATTATCAAGCATTTGAGTGGTATCAAAAAGCTGCCGAACAAAATTTTCCGGAAGCTCAGGTCAATTTAGGATTGCTGTATCTGGCGAACAGAAGTTCCGAAGACCATTCGAAAGTAAAGATGTGGTTTGAAAAGGCAGCCGTGGAAGGGCATGAGTTGGGCGAGTATTACCTGGGTCTTTTGTATCTTCAAGGAGAAGGAATACCCAGAGATGTCAAAAAAGCACTGTCCTGGCTAAAAAAATCAGCCAAGCAAGGCGTTACTGAATCGACCCTATTGGTCGCCATGCTTTATCAAACCGGCCAAGGCGTAGAGCAGGATGCACAAGAAGCCGTCGAATGGCTACGCAGAGGAGTGCTGCAAGGCAGCGCCAAAGCCGCCGAAGCGCTGGCACTGACCTATTACCATGGAGAAGGCGTGGTGCAGGATTTCGATGAAACGCTGTTCTGGTTGGACAAAATGGTTGAGCTAAGCGGCGAGGAACCTCCCTATCTACAATCGATAAAGAAAGATATCGCCGCCAAGCGGCAATAGCCTGGATGCCTCTTCCGGATTGGATCTGTTTCTATCCGTGGATAAATGCGGCTAATTAGTGACAATCGTGGTTTAAAGGTGCGGAAAAACACGATGGTTGCGGCCCGGCGTAACGCAAATTACACTTAATTCAACGTTCAACCAAGTCAGATCACTTATTGGCCTATATAGATTTTCAACAACTCAGGGACCTGGAAACACAGGTCTGTTTCGAGCCCGTTTTTTCCTGGAAAGGCGCCGGACTCAGTAATGCCGGAAAGGTGCGGCGCGTCAATGAAGACGCTTTCTACAATTCTGTTGAGCAAGGATTGTGGGCGGTTGCCGACGGCATGGGCGGTTTTGCGCGCGGCGATTACGCCAGCGGCGTCGTGGTAGACGCCTTTGCCCACTTTAACAGGCTGAAGTTGCTCGCGGATAATATCCGGGACCTGGAAATGCGGTTACGGGAGGCGCATGACCGCTGCCGCCACTCTTTTCCGGGTGAACAGGTGGGATCGACGGTGGTTTCTCTGTTGTCCTACGGCAATTACTGCATGATATTGTGGGCTGGAGATAGCCGAGTATACCGGCTACGGGACAATCAACTAAAGCAGTTGACAAACGATCATACGGTAGCCCAGGAAAGAATTGCCCGTGGCGAAATGAGCGCCCTACAAGCCGCTTTACACCCTTCGTCTCACGTACTAACACGAGCCATTGGCGTTCATCAAACCCTCAACCTGGATGTAGAGTATGAAGTAATCAACCCGGGCGACCGCTTTTTATTATGTAGCGATGGTCTCTACAACGAACTTCCTCAAAGTGAGATACATCGGTTGCTACAGCAAGATTCGGCTGAGGAAGCGGTAAACTCTTTGGTAACCGGCGCACTGGATAATGGTGGTCGCGACAATACCACAGCCATTGTTCTCGATTGCCTTCTGGCATGAAACCAGGACTTTCAGAAAGATCCAACGCATAAACTCAATCGCAATCAAGCTGTAAACTGCCGGCTGGCGTACCTAACTTCCAAAACCTAGTAAATTGACTTGCCGCAGATGAAGAAGGTCAGAAACGCTATTCCACTGAGGGGCAGGACGTAAAAATATTGGTGGATAAACTTCTTACATCAACCCTATACCTGGGCCGAAAACCGGAAGAAGAAATGCTAGTCACTTCCGATAAACCTCGGGGTATTCTTTCAGAAACCGCAGCCACTCCTTAACCACATCAAACCTGACAGGCTCCAGTCCTTGCACGACACGGATGAATCTTTCTTGTTCCGGGAAAAAGGGGGTGAGGCTACCATTAGAAACGGCCCACCAGTATTTTCCTTGGTTATGAATGATATATTGGCCAAGCGGGCTATAGTCATCCGGCAACTCCACTTCATAGCCACCTTGGCGTAATACTTCCAAGTGAGGTTCCGGAAAGAAGTTCTGAACCTGATTCATTCGCCCAAGGACATGAGCAATCATATCCTCGTTGAGCAATATTGAGGTGTGGTTACTTTCGAAACCAAACTGAGCCGTCGCCTGCTGCTGCGCCTCCGGGCGGAGTTGGCTCGACAAAGGTACGACGCCATCACTGTTCTTAGTGAATTTTAATGTCGCCGGATTGTCGTAGGCGTAGATAAGCAGATGTTCGATATATTCGGGTAGCTCTTTGCTGAATAGCTCCTTGATAAATCGGTTTTCAGAATTTAAGTCGCGCCAGGAGGGTAATACGATTAATCCATGTTTTTCGCCTGAAGTAGCATCGGGGTGCCCTCCGAAAGGGGAGGCTATGGTCACCAGTAGAGCGACTTTGTTTTCTTCCTGAAGGTTTTGATATTTATTCATGGCTTCCCTAACGATTAACCCTCCCATGCTATGGGCAACGATGATCATAGGCATGTCATTTTGCCTTACCACATTTCCGGAGAGAAATATCCGATGAAAGAACTCCGCCAGTTGGTCCAGATCCCCTCCGGAGGGGTAGTAGAAAAACCAAGGTTTATAACGATCCCGATCCAACTGATCGACAATAGGTTTGAATGCCCGGACGGTGCCTCCGATGCCATGCACGAATACCACGGGGATCTTGTAACCAAGATCCTCTTCAAGCGCATAAAACATATTAGGCGCTTGTTCGAGAAAAGATGCCGGATCGTACATGCCTAAACTCGCCATGTTTTCTGAAAAAAGCGGATCGTCAAGATTGCGTATGGATCCCGCCGGATAGAACAACGATTGCTGCACTTCGGTAGGATTCAAGTTGGGAAATGCATCGACCCAGTCAACGGACCCTGCTGCGGTAAGTTGTATTTCAACGCGATCCAATACTTTATCCGGTGAGGTCGACTGATTCAGGGTGATGTCTTTCCGGCCTACCACTTCCGTTTGATCGAAAACCTGATTTTTATCCCTGTCCGCAAAAACCAGGAGTTGATATTGTCCTTCCGGCAAGTTTAGGCCGAAATGAGTTCCCGCCCCGGCGTAATAGGTTGTATCGACACGCTCGTGCAGCTTGAACTTATCCGAATAGGCAGCGACAGCCAATGGAACATCCGCGTAGTCCGCCTTTTCATCCTTGGTAAGTCCGATAACAAAATAAGTCTCCCGGTCGATCATGTGCTTAAGATTAACTTGCCCGGGGTCCGCCTGTTGAATCCGGGCATACTCGGCTTGGATCGCCGCATGCTTAAAGTAGGTACAAGAACAGAGCATGCAAAGCAAACTTAAGCAAATGGTCCTGCTCGTCAAGTGAATGCGCTCCTTATACAGATCTTATTCGAGGCACTTGCAAACCTAAACACTTGTTTTTCTTCGAGGAAGTATAGTTGATCCTTTACCCAAATTGGGACTGCGTCTGTCCAAAAGGACGCAACAGGGTAACATTTACGGCCCAACCAAAGGCGGTTTTCCCTTTGCTGCTAAGTAACCAATTTACCGGCGGCAGCTACACTGTTAACGGCGTCTTTGGTGTCCACATAACCTCCTGAAGAAGGTGCTAGCCAATTTAACCGTTTACATTAGGCTCTGTTAATGAAAACGCTATCCGCTCTTTCAGTCATTAGCTTTTTCCTGTTAGACAACGCCGTCGGAAATTAATTCCTATAGGGGTAGCGAACTTTCCTCGTAATGCCCAACTTCAAGCTGTAGCTGTATATCACGGGAAGAGAATCCAACATCAATTCGATAGGTTCCAGGTTCTACAAGCCAGCAACCGGATTTGCTATCAAAGTAGGCGAAGTCTCTCTGCGTTAAACGCAGTGTTAGTTCCTGAGAGCCAGCCACATCCAGGCTGACTTTTTCAAAGACCCGCAGTGCTTTCAACGCGCGTTTTATTGATGAGTTCGGCGGCGGGGATACATACGCCTGCACCACCGTTTGACCCCGGCGCTCGCCAGTATTTTCCACAGTTAAACTTAACGCGTAACCGTCCACTTCGGTTTCGATCTTCGCATCGGTTAGCGCAAAGCTGGTATAGCTCAAACCAAAACCAAATGGAAACAAGGGATCGACATGATTGGCGTCGTAGTAACGATAGCCGAAAAATGCGCCTTCAAGATAGCTTACTTTACCGTTTTCACCGGGATAACCGGAAGGTCCGAACTTATTTGCAGGCACATCTTCCAACTTTTTAGGGAAGGTTTGAGGAAGCCGTCCACCGGGCTCCCGGCGACCGGTGATCACGTCGGTAATTGCATTTCCCGCCTCCTGTCCGGGATACCAGGCTTGTAAAACACCCTTTACCTTGTCCAGCCAAGGCATTTCGATGGGACCACCGGTTTGCAATATGACAACGGTATTCGAGTTTGCCTCCGCCACTGCGGTAATAAGTTCATCCTGTCGGCCCGGCAAGCGGATATGCGGTAGATCGCTACCTTCCGTATCCCACTCCCCGCTCCTTCCGGCAAAAACCAGTGCTGTATCCGCCTGCTTGGCGGCATCTACTGCCGCGTTAATATCATCTGTGGTTGTGATTCGGCCAATGCCCAGCCGAAAACCATGAACGCCCAATTTGCTGTAGTCTTTGGTGGCAAACTCCAGTTTGATTCTATACTGCTTGCCTGCCTCCATTGCCATGCTGTGGACGACCTCATCGCATCCTTCCTCAAAGAAAGTGTGGCCGGCTTGCCAGTTGGCTTCCCAAGCATCGATCACCAAAGCGTCGTCAATATATACCCGGATGAATCCCGCGGCGATGGCCCCTATTCGATAATCAGCCGACGCGGGCGCGATATAACCGCCCTCCAGCAACATCGAAAAATTGTCTGCCGTGACCTTACCGTCCGCGACTTCCTCGGTATAAAAAGTATATAAGTCAGCGAGGCAATCCCGATGAACGGGTTCACCGCTCAGTTGACGATTGGCGAAATACCGGGCTTCGAACGTCCCGGTCAGTAAAGGTTCGAATCGGTGGTTCGTACAGCCTTGAGCGTAACGGACTTTTTCTTCGGAAAACTCAGCCACCAACGCTTGCCAGGGACTGATCGTATAGTGCGGATTCAGCTGTGCCGATCCCCCGCCCATCACTTGGGCGGTTTTTGCATTCGGCCCGATCACGGCAATGGAAGAATTTTTTGCCAAAGGCAGAACATCTTCATTCTTAAGTAGAACAATGCCTTCCGCACCTGCCCTGCGAATCAAGGCACGATCCTCCTCCCTATCCACGGATGCTTCCTCACGGGCTGTGGCGTGGGTTAAAACACCGGCCTTATTCATCATTTGAAGCATCTCGCGGGTAAGCTGCCGAATTTGCTTGTTGCTAACCTTTCCCTGTTTAACCGCCTGTAAAAGTTTTTCGCCTCGGTCTCGCGTCGGTCCGGGCATTTCCAGAGTCAATCCGGCATTGACACTCTCCTGCGTCGACTGGGAGCCGAACCAATCGGACATGACAACGCCCTCATAGCCCCAGTCCTGCCGCAGAACTTGGGTTAACAGCCAGGGTTTCTCGGAAGTCCAGGTGCCATTCAATTTGTTATAGGATGACATCACTGCCCAAGTACCGGCTTCCTTCACTGCCTTTTCAAAAGGATAAAGATAGTGTTCCCTGAGGGTTCGTTCATCCACCTCCGAACTCATGGTAGTGCGTTGAATTTCACTTTCGTTTCCGACAAAGTGCTTGATGGTTGCGCCAATGCCGGCATTCTGCAGACCATCGATATAACTGACGGCTAATTCAGCCGTTAGAACGGCATCTTCCGAATAACACTCAAAATTCCGGCCATTGGTTGCGGTACGATGCAAATTTACCGTGGGCGCGAGCAATACGTGTGCGCCCTTGGACTTCACTTCCTCGGCTAACGCCTTTCCCACTTCCTCCAGCAGGTCACAACTCCATGTTGCTCCCAAAGAAATACCACAAGGAAAGCATGCCGATTTCAATCCACCCACCAAAGAGCCGGCCCCCCGCGCGCCATTTGGTCCGTCTGTAACGCGCAATTCTCCAATATTCAGTCTTGGGATAGGCGGCACGCTCCAGAAATCGTGTCCGGACAATAGGCTGACTTGTTCTTCCAAAGTCATGGAATCCAAAAGGTTCTCGATATCTGTTGGGTGCATAATTTTCCCTTTTTGATTGTCGGTTCGAATGGGATCGCTCAAGTCATCTTTCTTGGATGATAAAGCATAGCAGTTCCTTATCTGCACAAAGATGGGAATACTTAAAAAGCAATGGTGGTGCTAATTAATCCGGATTTTAGAGTGTCAGCCAATTTCTGAAAAGTTCTGGGTGGATATCTAATCGCTTACCTCCAGCTAATTAAACAACGACTTGCGAAATGCTGCCGGTGACGATCCCACGGATTTCTTAAAGCGTTTGGTAAAGCTGAAGACGTCCCTGTAACCCACATGCCCGGCGACTTGGGCAACCGTCCAATTGGTATGTCCGAGTAGATATTTCGCGCGTTCCATACGCAAATGCACAACCTGCTGTTTGGGGCTGCGCCGATAGCGTTGTTGACAGAGCCGGTGCAGGTGGGACTCGGAATAGTGAACCAGGGAACACATCTTTTCGATGCTCCAGGACAAGTGCAACTGTTTTTCGACATCGCGAAACAGGGCATCTATACGATGGATTTCCGGAATGTGGACTTTCGGAGAACTCAACGTATCGGCCAGATAAAACTCTAACTGGGCCAGGGAACCGGCGCGTATTTTACTATCCAGTTCGTGATAGATCAGGCACAACAGATAGTAAATGGGGATCGTTCGGCTGCAAAACTCAGGATTATGACGATTAATACAAAGTGCGCGCCACCGAGGCGTGTCGTTCAGATTTAGCCAGGCGGTAGTCCAGATTGTCTTATGGGTCTCAATTAAAAACGGCTCTCCCGCGGGCAAAGTGATAAGAGACGATTTTTCCACCCGGATGGTTTCGTCATGGACATGTAAGAGCCCTTCCCCTTCAACGGTGTAGATAAGCGTGTGACTGTCCGGCTTAACCCGACCTACACGATAATGACCGCTCAGTTCGGATACTCCGGCCAATTGAATATCCAACTTCTTGAGTTCCGGCACCCGAGGTATGTCGAGAAACCGCTGCCGGCAGTTTGGCCCTATTTCATAGATGGAACGCCATTGTTCATTTTTCATGGGCAAATAATAAAGGAAATTGAACCTGCATGATAATCAATGAGAGTTTTGGACAAATAAATGACAAGTTTATCCATAACCGCAATCAGCGAATCGGCGTACAGTTTGCCAATAAAAATTGGAATGTGCAGTTAATCTTACTGGAGGTGAATTATGTCGTTTCCCGATAACTTTGTCTGGGGTTGTGCCGCAGCCAGCTATCAAATAGAAGGAAGTACCCAGGACGCCAAACTTAGTGGCGAGTCCGTATGGGATATGTGTTGCAAAAAAGAGGGTTTCGTGAAGGGCGGCGACACAGGCTATGTCGCCTGCGATCATTATAACCGTTATCAAACCGACGTTGAAATTATGAAGTCGCTAAGCCTCCAGGCCTATCGGCTCAGTATTATGTGGCCCCGCGTATTGCCGGAGGGCACAGGTAAAGTCAACGCAGCCGGCATGGACTTTTATGAACGCCTGGTTGATTCGCTTCTTGAAGCGGGAATCGATCCATGGGTGACGCTGTTTCACTGGGACTACCCGGTCGCACTCTTCAACAAGGGCGGCTGGTTAAATAGCGATTCCAGCGACTGGTTCGCCGATTATGTGAAGCTTGTTGTCGAGAAACTTTCAGATCGTGTGACCCATTGGTTTACGCTGAATGAGCCGGCATGTTTTATCGGTCTCGGTCATCAGACTGGAAACCACGCACCAGGGTTGCAGCTTGCGGATAGGGAAGTAAACCGGGCCTGGCACAATGCCCTGCTCGCCCACGGCAAGGCAGTAAAAACCATTCGCGAGTTTTCGAAAAAACCGGCCCGGATAGGCGCAGCGCCCTGTTTTCTGACATCGGTTCCCGCCACAGAATCCCAACGGGACATTGAAGCGGCAAGACAATACTTGTTTAAGATACGCGACAACTCCATGTTTAACGCCAGCTGGTGGTTAGAACCTGTCCTTAGCGGCAAATACCCGGAGGACGGACTGGCGTTGTTTGGTGAAAACGGGCCGCCGATTCGCGAAGGAGACATGGACATCATCAGTCAAGAAATCGATTTTATCGGCTGTAATATCTACCATTCCGTGACGGTCAAAGAAGATGAATCAGGCCAACCGGAAGTCGTCAGCTATCCGAACGATTATCCGCGAACCCATTTTAATTGGCCTGTGACCCCTGAAGCATTACGTTGGAGCAGTAAGTTCTTGTATGAGCGCTATAACAAGCCGATTGTCATTACCGAAAACGGGCTGAGCGTTAACGATTGGGTGGCTGTAGACGGCGAGGTGCACGACCCTCAGCGCATTGATTTTCTAACCCGGTATATATCCGGCGTGAAAGAAGCAATCAAGCAAGGTGTCGACATACGCGGTTACTTCCAATGGTCCATCATGGATAACTTCGAGTGGGCTGAAGGCTTCAGTCAGCGTTTTGGCCTGGTACATGTTGATTACAACTCGCAGAAGAGAACTATCAAAGATTCCGGTTTTTGGTATAAAAACCTGATCGAATCCAAAGGGAGCATATTGGAGGCAACGAATCCGCTTCAGCATTGGCCCAGCGACGCAGGCGCCTAACCAAAAAAGCCGGCAACGGTTGCCGGCACAAAATAGGAGAACACTCACTTTGTACGCACTGAACGGTGGACTCTCCTCAGGGTAAGTTAGATTCTTAGGCTGGCTGGAGACTGCCCCGGCGGGATTCCAGCTCCAGCCTTATCTCATGGGCTTTTTCCTCATCCAGGTCATAATTGCGCATAATGAAGATCGCCAGCAAGGTACCGGACACCGGCACAATAATGTAGGAAAGTCTGAGCATGGCCAGTGCCTCT
Organism: Hahella sp.; assembly: GCA_028280065.1. GTDB lineage: Bacteria > Pseudomonadota > Gammaproteobacteria > Pseudomonadales > Oleiphilaceae > Hahella. The sequence continues at coordinate 7,953 of JANQMN010000085.1, read as the reverse complement.
TGAGATTGAACGGCTACCGTCTGATCAAAGCCAATGACACTCAGAATCGCGCCGCTTAAGAGACCGGCAAACGCCAGGCCGAACTTCACCATCCACCAGTAAATCGCACCGAAGGTTCCTTCTCTGCGTTTACCGGTCTGCAGCTCATCCAGGTCACAGATATCCGCCGTCATAGACATCATGATGGTAAACAATCCGCCAATACCGAAAACAAACAGCGGTAGCGGCAGAAACATCAACCAAGGATTTTCCGGATTGAAGCACCACCAGAACATCAGATATCCCAGTATGGAAATAGACTGCGAGACGACAAATGTTTGTTTCTTACCAAGTCTCTGTGAAAGCCAGGTCACTACGGGGATGACCAGGAAACAAGTGAACAATGCAGAGACAGAGCCGAAAAGTGTCGGCCATTTACCCGCCGATCCGGCATCGCCGTTAAACATATAGTAGACAATAATAAACCAGGAAAACGCCGCAATGGTGTTAAAGGCATTAAAGACCAGGAAAGTGGCTACACAGATCTTTTGGAAAGGCTTACACTTGAAAGTCTCAACGATACCTTTAAAGAAGGTGCTTAGGTTGTCTCTCACATGTTCCCTATCGATCTTTTGTGCAGGCGCTGCATCCGGGATATTACTGTAGTTGCAGAAAATAGCAGGCACCAATGCCAGCAACATACAACCCAAACCAACCCAAACGGAGAGATACCTTGCGCCTTCCGTTGCAGAGGCGAACCAATCGGGATCGTATAGCACGATCCAAAACCAGGGACTAATCACCCAGGCCCACTGGCCAATCCACTGGGCGGTAGCCATCAACCGGGTTCTTTCGTGAAAGTCGTTACTCATTTCGTATCCCATGGCAACGTAGGGAATACTAAAAATGGTCATACCCAGGAAGAACACTAATGACCAACCGAGGAAGTAAAAGAAGTTATACATCTGGCTGTCATCGGCGGATAACTGCCACATAAAAATGTATGAAACACCGGCAATTATCGCACCAATGAAAACATATGGCCGACGTTTTCCCCAACGGGATATTGTGTTGTCACTGATGTATCCCATGACAGGATCGGTAATCGCATCAAAGAGTCTTGGCAGAAAGAAAATCAATCCCCATAGCAGAGGGTTCATTCCCAGGCTCTGCACCAATATCACCATAAATATGCCTAACGCGGCGGGGAACATCTGATTGGCAAGCATTCCGACACCAAAGGCAATTTTCTGCCCAAGCGGAATTCGATCTTTTTCGAGAGTCGGATAGTGTTTTGTTTCGTGCATAGTTCAGTACTTCAAATTATTTTAGCTTTGGAGGCCCTAATCTGAATAAGCGTCGCGTTGGAGTCACCAAAAAACACGGGGCGCTTTATGCAGTTTAAGAAGTTTAGGTGATTGTTCTTGGAAACTACCCTTGCCTCAATAGCAAATCGGTCAAACGGTTCTTCTGTTGCGGTCAAATGGACGGAGGGTTCAGGCATTCGAGCATATCAATGGGTTCTGTAAGAGCAACAGAAAGCGAAACACCCGTTAAGCTGTTTCGCCATTGAGTTGAAAGAGTCGGGATAGACAATTGTCTAATGGCTGATCATCCAGGGACGCTGGGATGGAAAAACCTTGCTGCCATCAGGCAGCAGCACTACCTGCTGTTGCAGGACTCCCTTCTGCTGGGCTTTATCATGAGAATCGTGACTGTGATTGCAGCCGAAACCCCGGTGCCGATGGCGAGCCCGTTCCAGACGTTCCTGCTCCTGGGCTCGATGTTCCGCCGGTGTCATGATTTTAGGCACATCCCTGGCTTCCTCATTGCGTTCCATGGCATTGCGTTGATTTGGCGCCATCGCCAATACTTCCGGGGGAATACGAATAATGCGAGCACTCAGCGTTCCACAAGTCGGGCAGGCACAGGGCTCACTGCCCTGCGCCATGGTAGCCAACTCCTGAAACACGCCATGCTCATGACACTTGTAGTCATAAAGTGGCATTGGCTTACCCTCCGTTACTCAAGATCCGGGGACAGTGGAACATCGACAGAACCGTCAAGCGCCTTTTTCGGTCCGTCCGGATTCAATTTTACATCGAATTCAAAAATGTCCGTTGGCAGCCACAGAGTCGCACAGGCATTCGGAATATCCACTACGCCACTGATGTGTCCCTGCACCGGCGCGACACCGAGAATCGCGTAAGCCTGTGCTTTGGAATACCCGAACTTGGTCAGGTATTCGATGGCATTCAGACAGGCTTGTCGATAGGCGATATGTACATCCAGGTAATGTTGCTTGCCCTGCTCATCGACGGAAATGCCTTCAAAGATCAGATAGTCATCATATTTAGGCGTGATCGGACTGGGTTTGAAGATTGGATTTTTTACCCCGTACTTAGCCATACCGTCTTTTATCAGGTTTACCCGCATATGCACCCAACCGGCCATTTCAATTGCACCGCAAAAGGTGATTTCTCCATCGCCCTGACTAAAGTGCAGATCTCCGACAGATAGCCCGGCTCCATCCACATACACTGGAAAATATACAGTCGAGCCTCGGGAAAGATCCTTGATATCACAGTTGCCGCCGTGCTCTCGGGGTGGCACGGTGCGCGCTCCCTCTGCAGCGGCGGCCTTAGCTTCGTCGCCGCTCATCATGCCCATGTGGGCTGTATCCGCATAAGGCAATGCCGCCAAAGGAGGCACCCGATCCGGATTGGTATCGACCAAGGCTTTTTCCCGCTCATTCCAAGTGGCTAGCATTGCCTTGGAAGGCAGGCAGCCGATCAACCCAGGGTGAATCAGTCCGGCAAATTCTACGCCTGGAACGTGGCGGGATTTGGTGAACATGCCATTAAAATCCCATATGGATTTCTGCGCTTCGGGAAAATGTTCGGTTAAAAATCCACCGCCGTTCTGTTTGGAAAAGAATCCGTTAAATCCCCATTGGCTATCATCAAAGGCACCAATATCGAGGATTTCCACCTGTAACAGATCGCCCGGCTCGGCACCTTCCACACCGACCGGCCCGGAAAGGAAATGCACCTTGGTCAAATCGACATCACGCACATCGTCGGCACTATCGTTATCGGCAATCTGACCACCGGTCCAGTCCACACATTCGATAATGAAATCATCTCCTGGTTTTACGGTGGCGACCATCGGGATATCGGGATGCCAACGGTTATGGATCTTTTCATTTTCATAAGGGCTTTTTTTAAGATCGACTTTTATTAACGTTTCAGCCATTTTGGTTTCTCCTTTGCTTTGGAATACAGGCGCGGGTACTTACACTGCCAGGTAGGCGGCGACCTTGGCCTCATTTAAATTTTCACGAAGTTCTTCATGGACGATTCGTCCTTTTTCCAACACCAGAACGCGGTCGGCGATGTCTAAGGCGAAACTCAGCACCTGCTCAGAAACCACAATGGATAATCCACGGGTATCTCTGATCTTTTTCAGCGTGCGTGCCATATCGCGAATGATGGAAGGCTGGATGCCTTCGGTGGGTTCATCTAAAAGAAGAGTCTTGGGTTTGCTGGCCAACGCTCTGGCAATGGCCAGTTGTTGCTGTTGCCCTCCGGAAAGATTGCCACCCCGGCGCCCCTTCATCTCCTCTAGAACCGGGAACAACTCGTAGAGGTCGCTCGGTATGGTTTTTTCACCGGTGCTGGTCAAACCGGTTTCGATGTTCTCCTTGACGGTCATGGTGGAAAAAATCATCCGGCCCTGGGGAACGAAACCGAATCCTCCCTGGACCCGCTGGAAGCTCTTGGCGTTGGATAAATCCACACCGTCCAACACCACTTTGCCTTTGCTTGACGGCTGCATACCGATCAGGCTTTTCATCAGCGTGGTCTTGCCCATCCCGTTGCGACCCATCACTGCCACAATTTCCTTGGGCTGGATCTCGAAGTTCAGGTCATGAATCACTTCGCTTTGGCCATAGGCCACACAATAGTCATTAACTTGCAACATGAGGATTCTCCGATTAGTGACCCAGATAGACTTCGACGACTTTCGGATCGTTCTTAACACGCTCCATGGAGCCTTCGGACAACATCTTGCCCTGATGCATCACGGTGACCCGGTCGGCAATGTCTTCGACAAATTGCATGTCGTGTTCGATAACGATGACCGAGCGCCCTTCAGTAATACGTCTTAGCAACTCGGCGGTCTTTTTGCGCTCGGCGACAGACATACCCGCTACCGGTTCATCCAACATCAATAGGTCAGGTTTCTGAATCAGCAACATGCCGATCTCCAGCCACTGTTTTTGTCCATGGCTCAGCAGCCCAGCTGACTTGTCCAAGTCGTCTGTGAGAAAAATGGTTTCGGCGATGGATTCCACTTCAGCAATGACCTCCGCATCGCGTTTGAAAGCCAGTGCACCAAACACACTGTGACCTCTCGGGAAAGACAGCTCCAGGTTCTCGAAGACGGTGAGGTCTTCATATATGGAGGGGTTTTGAAACTTGCGTCCGACACCTGCGTGAACAATGGCATGTTCCTTCATGCGGGTTAGCTCCTTGCCTCGGAACTTGATGGAACCGCCGGTAGCCTGGGTGCGACCGCAGATCAGATCGAGAACCGTGGTCTTTCCGGCACCGTTGGGACCGATAATCACGCGGATTTCACCCTCATCGACATAAAAGGACAGACCGTTCACGGCCTTAAATCCGTCAAAAGAAACAGTCAATCCTTCGACTGCCAGCACAAACTCAGTCCGCAGGGACATATTGACCCCCTTTCAATGTCTCGGTTTCAGTCTCTTTCTTGGTTTTAGCAACGGTCGGTGCGTTACTTTCCTGGATTTCCGGTGGTCCATCCGTTTCCGCTGGAGGCGTTTTTGGCTCCGGTGGCGGGGATGGATCAGGTTGTTTGCTTTTACCCCAATACCAGGCTGGCATATAGGGTTCTATGTAACGTTGAAATAACCCGGCAAGGCCGTTTGGAAAAGCCAGCACTACACCGATGAAAAGTGCTCCCATGGCAAACAGCCAGAGTTCAGGAAAGGTTTCTGAAAAAGAGGTCTTGGCATAGTTCACCAACAGGGTTCCATACACCGCACCCAACAGAGACAAGCGGCCACCGACTGCACAGAAGATCACCATCTCAATGGAGGGTACGATTCCGACGAATGTGGGCGACATAAAACCGACCTGCAGGGTAAACATCGCCCCTCCGATAGCGGATATGGCCGCAGCTAAACAGAACACGAAGATCTTAAAATTGGAGACGTCATAGCCGGAGAATCTCACGCGATCCTCCTGTTCTCTCATGGCGACGAGAATCCGGCCCACCTTGTTGCGACGGATAAACTGCGCCAGCACCAGGCAACCGATCAGCAGCACGCAACACACAAAGTAAAGAATCGTTTTGGCTTCATCAGATCTTATATCCCAGCCTTTTAGTGTGCGGAGGTCAGTGATGCCGTTGACGCCGCCGGTGTATCCCTGTTGCCCGATAATCAGAATGGTCAGAATTGCCGCAATCGCCTGGGTGATGATGGCGAAATAGACGCCGCCAACACGCCGCTTGAACATCGCCACACTAATAATGAAGGCGAACAGAGCCGGAATGAGTATCACCGCCAGCAGGCTGAAACTGAGGCTATAGAAGGGTTCCCACCACCAAGGCAGCTCGGTGAGCTGATTCCAATCCATGAAATCGGGAATGCCGGGAGTGGACTGAATGGCAGTGGATTCCGGATCGGAGGATTCCAGCTTAAGGAACATGGCCATGCAATAGCCGCCAAGGCCGAAAAAGACTCCCTGTCCGAGGCTGAGGATGCCGCCATAGCCCCAGCAAAGGACCAGGCCAAGGGCGACAAAGGCGTAGGTAAGGTACTTGCCTACCAGGTTGAGCCGGAAAACATCCAGAAAAGCGGGCAATACCAGCATCAACAGGACGGCTAACAGAGCAAAACCTATCAGGTCTTTGCGTTCAAAATAGCGAATTTGATTTCGACTGGACATAAAGAGCATTCCTTATCGACGAATCTTCAGAGCAAACAGTCCCTGAGGGCGCAACATCAGGATGCCGACCACGAATAACAGGGTTAGGACTTTCGCCATGGAGCCACTGAGGAAAAACTCCATCGTGGATTGAGATTGAGAGATGGCGAATGCGGAGGCGATGGTGCCGAGAAGGCTTTGTGCACCACCGAACACCACCACCAGGAAGGTGTCCACAATATAAAGCTGGCCGGAGGTGGGACCGGTCGAGCCGATCAGGGTAAATGCGCTACCGGCTATCCCGGCGATACCACAGCCAATACCGAACGTCAGGCGATCAACCTTTTCAGTATTGATCCCTACGGCGCTGGCCATAGGACGATTTTGCACCACCGCTCGGACTTGCTTGCCCCAGCGTGATCGATACATTAACAAGTAAACGCCGGTGGCGATCACCAACGTCAGGATCATGACAAAAATCCCGTTGATCGGTACTTCGATCAAATCGGTCAATGGATACGATCCCATCATCCATTCGGGAGGGCTGACCCCTTTCTCCCTGGCACCGAAAACACTGCGATAAATCTGCTGCAGAATGAGACTCAAGCCCCAGGTGGCCAGCAGGGTATCCAGTGGGCGCTTATAGAGAAATCGTATGAGCCCCCATTCCACCAGTATCCCCAGCAGGAAGGCGGCGAGAAATGCCAATGCCATCGCCAGAAAGAAATAGCCTTCATAGAGTGAAGGCATAAATTCAGAAAAAATATTGGAAGTCAGATAGGTAACGTAAGCGCCGAGAATCATGAATTCTCCGTGCGCCATATTAATTACACCCATTTGACCGAAGATAATGGCCAGACCCAGTGCCATTAGCACCAGCACCGAGAACAAGATCAGCCCGGCAAAGCCTTGCATGGCGAATATCGCCGTTAGTTCAGTTGCAGTGTATTCAGAAAACATTTTGGATCCCTCTCTGCTGGAAGAAACTTGCAGGAGCGTTGGGCTGCCCTGGCAGCCCGTTCGCTTTTGTTCGTGTCCAGCTATTGGTAACCAGCAGGGAATGGATCCGGCTCAATCAAATCTTCGCTTTCATAGACAACCTTGTATTGGCCATCGCGTTGAGCCAGACCGACGCGGGTTTTCGACCATAGGTGATGGTTTTCATGAATGCGCACGTATCCTTCTGGTGCGGTTTTTAGTGAAATACCTGGAGAGGCTGCCCTAACCTTGTCAATATCGAATGATCCGGCTCTTTCGACAGCGGCCTTCCACAACCAGGGTCCCAGATAGGCGGCCTGGGTCACATCGCCAATCACGATATCGTCACCCCATTTTTCTTTAAAGGCTTTCACGAAGGCTTCATTGTTTGGGTTGTCCAGGCTTTGGAAGTACTTCATTGCCGCATAAGCGCCTTCGATGTTTTCACCGCCAATACCAAGGATTTCATCTTCAGTCACCGAAATGGTCAGTAGCAGCGGCTTCTCCTTGGTCAAATCGATACCAGCGGCTTTCAGCTGCTTGTAGAAGGCAACATTGGATCCGCCCACGACAATGGCATAGATCACATCGGGACGCTTGAGTTTGATTTTGTTAATGACTGAGTTGAACTGCGTATGACCAAGCGGGTAGTACTCTTCGCCGACCACTTTTAAGCCGAGTTTTTCAATATGTTTCCGTGCTATCTTGTTGGAGGTGCGAGGCCAGATGTAGTCCGAACCAAGCAGGAAAAACTTTTTAGCGCCTTTTTCTTCTACTACCCAGTCAATCCCCGCAATGATCTGTTGAGTTGCTTCCTGACCTGTGTAGATGACGTTTGGAGACTGCTCCAGTCCTTCGTAAAAAGTGGGGTAATAGAGCATTCCATTGTATTGTTCGAATACCGGTAACACCGCTTTTCTGGAGGCTGAGGTCCAGCAACCGAATACCGCAGCGACTTTGTCGTTGACCAACAACTTCTTGGATTTTTCTGCGAATGTTGGCCAGTCGCTGGCACCGTCTTCCTGGATGTACT
>JANQMN010000082.1 GCA_028280065.1 Hahella sp. | reverse complement strand
CTGGCCGTTAAGCAAAATCATCAATGTGGCCAACGAGCTTCAGCTAAACGGCAGCACCGCCGCCAGTACCAGCGAGCAGATCGCGGCAGCCTTCGTGCTTGATCAAATGGAATACCTGCCGACAGGCTATGACACCATCGAGGCCTGGGAGCGGCTGGACAACTGGCAGGGCTACGTGAAGCTGATCCGGCGGGATTATATGCATCTGGTCGAGAGGGGGTAACCCTCTCTTTTTAGCTGCCAATAGTCGCCTGTCTCTCTCAATCCTCTCTGAAAACCTCATTCTTTTATCAGCAATAAATGGGTCAGCAGTGATGATCCTTTTATGGACTTGCATATTTAAAAATGTGATTACTATAGGCGTTGCCTTAAATTTACTGGAGACGACTATGGGCAACGAAATAGTTGAAATGGTCCTGAACATCGGTGTCGAAAATCTGCCAATGGTGACGGTCTGTGCCTGCTTGTGGGTGTTGATAAAGAAAAAATCCGGCTCTAATGATGACTGAAGTTAAGCAAAAAAGTGCGTCGGGGGTTGTAACCTGCTAAGCTGGGCTTTTATTGGGGTGTGTGCTCTTTAACTGGTTGATTGCATTGAGGTTGTAGGCGAATGTAGGGTGAATCGCACGGAGGCGGATGATATCTTCAAAGTGATCCCATTGGCCTTCGAGGCGGACTGAATACCTATGGGTATGTTTATCAGAATCCTTTGCTCTATACAGATCCAAGTGGACTAGTAACTCTCGGAAACTGCGATATCAACGTATATACAGGAAAAACCGTATGCAAAGGGCCTTCTGGAACCAGGTGTATATTTAAGCCAGGCAGTACAATTCCTGAGTCTTGTGAAGCTACTTTCAAGCATAAGAAAACAGCCTGTAAAATTGACAATAAAGGGAATATCAAATGTAAAGGAAAACGAGGTCCTTTGGAGTGTACTATTGAATACGATTCGGAATCGGGAGATATCGATTGGGACTACAGACTATCTAATCCAGAGTTGGACTCTATAAAAAATAGTATGAAAGCGAAATTTGAAGCTGCAAAACTAGCTGCAGAAGTATTTGCGGATAAGATTGAAGCCCAGGCGGAGCATATTGCTGACAGGCAAAATGAAAGGATTGAGGATGCCCTTGATGGTTACTAAGAGATTCCATCTCTTATCAGTTTATAGGTATGGTCTTGCAAGTGTATGGGCAATATTCTTTCTGCTGTTTGGGTATTTAACCGTCGATTTTCTGAAGGGTAATTTAGGCATTCAAGTTGGCTCCTCAGAATTAGAAACTGCACTAGCGGTTCTTTGCGCTATCTTAGCTTTACTGAGCATTGCGGTTGCAGTGGGTATTTCGAGGAAACATAGATTTGCTAAAAAGATAGTGATTGGCTTAGCACTATTTTGGGCGCTTATATTCTTACCTTTTTTCGCAGACTACCTATACCAGGTATATAAATCTGGTGTTACAACTTACAAATATCTAATAGTCTTTGGGATTCCATTAGCCACTTCTCTTGTTTCTCTTCCTATTGTGAGCAATAAAATATGAAACGGGACGAATAATAAATGGGGTCGCAGTAACTTTATAATTAGGTGCTACGATTTTTTTGTTTAAACATGCTTGGCTTATGGCATCAGCCTAGAATCTGCTTAGGACTCAAGTTTTTCCTCATGCGAACCAACGATACAAAGTACACCCATTTCAAATGATAACCCTTTTGGCTAATTAATTATTAATTAACGTGAGCCCGGTCGTATGTATGCGAGCTCATTGGTAAACCAGTGAGCTCATTCTTAACGATTTTGAGCCCGGGAATCATTCTCATTGGCAGTTAATGTGAGCTGGAAATAGCGGATGTAATCAAGCTAGGTGTTGGATGAATGCGAGCCGCTACATATAGAAAGCCCCAAAAAAGCATGAAAGGACATTTTAAGGATAATTTTTCGCCTGGATCTATACTTTAGAAGACAACAAGATGTCCTATGTGTCCATGGCATGCCTGAGCTTACAAGGAATTGCACCGAATGAAAAAGCAATCTGATCCAATGCTGGCACTGTTATACAGAGCCGTCCGAGCAGTAGGCTGGCGACTGGATACAGGGTCGAATAGGGTAAAGTGCAACTCAGATTTAGTAAAACTGCTTGGACTACCGGATAACTTCGACACAGATGCCGGACCGTTCGATTTTTGGAAACAAAACTGTCACCCGGACGATAAGGAACTCATAGAAAGTGCAATCAACAGTGCGGTTCGTGAGGGAAAAGAGCTGGATATTGAACTGCGCATTATTTTACCCGCGGGCCAGAAGCACATTCGTTGCTTAGCCCTGGCTGAAACTGATGCTCAAGGAATAACCCATACGCTAAACGGCATCTGCTATGAACTGCAATCTCCCGCGCTCCTGAAACAGATCAAGACATTGGAAGATGTGTTATCGCATATTCCAGGCCAGGTATTTTGGAAAGACAGGCATCTCAACTACCTGGGTTGTAATGGGGTTTTCTCCGAGATTGTCGGCCTCAACTCTCCACGGGAAGTTGTAGGAAAAACGGATTTCGATTTTCAGCGCAGTTCGGAACACGCGCAAATGTATCGGGATGATGACAAGAGAATTATCGATAGCGGCGAAGCAGAGCTCGAAATAGAAGAACCTTTTCACCGTAGCGACGGCAGTGAAGGTTATGTTCTGACAAGCAAGGTTCCCCTGCATGATAGTAACGGTGAAGTAAACGGCATTCTTGGCATCTGCACCGATATTAGCGACCGGGTAGCCACTGAAAAGCAACTAAAAGTCGCTCTTCAAAAACTGAGTTTGATGGCGGAGGGTTCGACTGATGGTTTCTGGCACTGGGTAGACCCTCAATCTGACAAGGTAGAGTGCAATGACCGTTTTTTTAAGATGCTGGGTTACCAAGCACAGGAGTTTGCGCCGAGTTTTTCGAAATTTCAATCGATGTTACATCCGGATGATGTAGAGAAAACCATGGCCCTGGTCGAAGAAGCAATTGGCAATAAAAGCTTTTTTGACACTGAATACCGTATCGCATGCAAAAACAAACAGTTTCGGTGGTTTCGCGGCAGAGGCAAAGCCTATTTCAGTGAAGATGGAGAATTTAGAGAAATGGCGGGGTCCATTTCAGATATTCACGAACGTAAACTTCTGGAATTTGAACTGCTCGAAAGTAACAGACGCTATACGCTCGCGGCAGAAGCAGTCGGTGTCGGTTTGTGGACCTGGGATATTTCGACAAATGAAAGCTATTGGTCTCCGACATTTTTCAACTTGTTAGGCTTTCAAGAAAACGAAATTGAGGCGAGTTTTCACGAACTGGAAAAGCGCCTTCATCCCGATGACAAGGATATGATTCTTGCAGCGCTTGATGCCCATTTAAATAAACAAGGCCATTATAACGTAGAGTTCCGGTTACTATGTAAATCCAATCAATATCGCTGGTTCAAGGTTAAAGGAAAGGCTGAGTTTGATTCGCAAGGCAAGCCCGTTGGAATGGCCGGAAATCTGGAGGATATTCACGAGAAAAAATTACTCGAAGTGGAAAACAAGCGGCTTCTGGAAGTTTTTGACACTACCTTCGACATGGTCAGCCAAACGTCAACCGATTTAACTCTGTTGTATTTAAATAATGCCTTTAGAGAAAGAATCGGATTACACGGGCCATTGAAAGATATTCCTCTTAACGCACAGCATACCAAAGATCAGATTCGCATCTTCAAGGAAACGGTGGTACCGGCAATACTGGAGAGCGGCATTTGGGAAGGGGAACTCGGTATTAAGGACAAGTTCGGCAACGAAGTACCTTGTTCCTGTATCTCAATAGCGCATAAAAATGATCAAGGTGCTCCAGAATATTTCACCGCAATTTTCAGGGATATTTCAGAACTAAAGCTCCAAAAGGAAAAAGCAGAAAAAGCGTCAATAGCCAAATCGCAATTTTTGGCCAACATGAGCCACGAAATTCGAACGCCTATGAACGGTGTTATCGGCATGACAAATCAGTTGCTAAAAACGGAATTAAACGCGCAACAATTGAGTAACCTACTGACTGTCAAATCCTCTGCCAATTCATTGCTGCACATTATCAATGACATTTTGGACCTGTCGAAAATTGAAGCGGGCAAACTGCGTATAGAAAAAACGCCATTTAATTTGGCGGAGGTAATAAGTGATACGTCCAGCACGACCTTTGCCATGGCCCAAGGCAAAAATCTAGAATACTTAATGAATTTTGAACGGAGCGAAATTCCAGATGTTTTTTATCGCGGCGACCCGACGAGAATACGCCAGGTACTTCTCAACTTAGTCGGTAACGCCATTAAGTTTACCGACAAAGGACAGGTCAGCCTTAACGTTAAAGTGTTGGCGATAGGGGAAGAGCAGGATCTGTTCAGGTTCGAGGTCGTCGATTCGGGAATAGGCATCGAAGAACAGGCTAAAAGAAACTTATTCAGACCCTTTCATCAAGCTGACGCGTCCACAACCAGAAAATTTGGCGGTACAGGGCTTGGACTAAATATTTGCAAACAACTCATCGAATTGATGGGCGGGCAAATCAATTTTTCAAGTCAACTCGGCAGGGGTTCCCGTTTCTGGTTTGATCTTCCATTAGAGAAAGCAGTCTTTGCGGAACCGGAATCACCCCAACTGCTTCCGGAAAACTGGGAAAGCCTCACCTACCCAGGCGCAAAAGCCTTATTGGTTGAAGACAACGATATCAACCGGGAAGTGGCTATAATGAGCTTGGAACAGGCAGAGCTGAAAGTGGACAGCGCAGCAGACGGCTCAATCGCGCTCGACCTGATCAAAGAAAACCAGTACGACATCGTGTTTATGGATTGTCAAATGCCGGTTATGGACGGCTATACCGCAACAAAACAAATCAGAACCTTAGATCACGCCAAAGAGTTGCCAATTGTCGCCCTGACGGCTAACGCCATGGAAGGTGAGCGGCAAAAATGCCTGGAAGCCGGAATGACGGACTACCTTTCTAAACCCTTTGAGTACGAAGACATTATTAAGAAACTGGATAAGTTCTTACCGCAGTTTAAAAAAGTTGGCTAGTAAAGAAAATTATTGCCTTGCACTTGGGCTGGATGAAGTGCCGAATCCTAAGCCTTCACCTGTTACATTCGCTGAAAGTAACACGCTGCTTGCACTACACATGATCTAGTCTTTAAATACGATCACACAATTTTGCCCTAGCACTTCTAATCCCATTGTTTTAACTCAAATCAGGGTGCGAAGTCTTCAGCCAATTAGAGACTGTCTCATACAAACTCTCAGCCTGGGAAAGACATTCTTCCATTGTGCTATCGGTCACTAAATCACCTGAGTAGTCCGCCACGTTGCGCTGCTTTCTCAGGCCATCCAATATAATCATATGGTCGATATCGATACCAACCGTTTTAGGTAAGGACTGAATCATCGTCTGATGATGGCCAGGTTTACTCGTTAGCGTGCGGTAACCACTGGCGTGTAGTGCTGCATTCGCCAACTGCATAATCGACTTGTAAGCCATATCAAACTTGTTTTCATTACTCAGTCCATCAATCTTTGCATCGGCAATATTACGTTTGGCCGCTTCGAGTAAACGCTTTATCGCACTTGCATCTGGTGCAATCGCTTCCAGACTTTTACCGATCAAATTATCCAATGTCATCCTTGGTTCCTATGACAAATAGCTTGGGTTTCTCGATCACATCCTTGATGAAGCTGTTTTGCTGTTGTTTAGCCTGCTGCCATTCAGCCTGGCTATATACCTTGGGGTTGATCTCTCGGCCCAAGGTCTCTTGAGCGGAGTATAGCGCTTTCACTACATCCGAGAACTTAACGTCGCCAATTACTAATACATCCACATCGCTCTCGGTAGTGGCTTTGCCACTCGCGACTGAGCCGAACACAAAGACTACGTCAATAGCTTCGGCTAACGGCCTCAATCGCTCGGATAGCACATCTGCCAACCCTGATGTCTTACGTAAAATACTCGCCAGCTCTTCATAGATCGGGCAAGCCGTATCCGCTCGATAATATACCTGCTTACCCTGAGGCTCTTTTAGCAACAAACCAGCTTCTGCAAGCTTAGTCAGTTCCTTATGCAAGGTACCTGCATGGGTTCCGGTCAGGCGTGCAAGTTGCCGCACGTGGTAAGAACTATCGGGCTGTAACAAAAGCAAGCCCAACACACGTCGGCGATATTCTTTAAACAGTATTTCAGCAAGTGGTGATGACATGCATTTATGACTGAAGCTTTTTATGCTTCATTTGTAGTCATTTTTACTACAAACTTCAAGTTTTGCTTTATTTCCAATAATAATGTTTACCGAAAATTACTCAAAGTAGAACCACAAGTGGTCAGCATTTCAGAAAATGGAAACTCGGCCAGCTAAGCACGTTCTCCAAAGCGAGAAAGATTCCGGGATAGACGCTAACAGTATTCTGTAGTTTGATAAGGTTTAGGAATTGATTCGTTTCAATCGTGGAAGTGGCTCGGCTTATTTACTTCTGTGTATTAACAGCCTTGCAACCAAGCAGAATAATAAAAGTGATACCAAACACCGGGATTAGCCAGCAAACCCAAAGAGAAATTGCATAGTACCAATCTATATTACAGTCCAACTCTCCCGAATTGGTACAAAACTCTCCCATGGCATTGTGAGCGAAACCAGCATAAAGCATGAAACAAGCCACGGCAGCCGCAATGAATGCTGCAATCAATGTAATAACTTTTTTACTCATTTCGACCAACACACTTCCTTGTAAATCGTGGTCACCTAACTGGTGGTAAGAACTTTTCGAGTTTCGCCAGTGCGCTAATTAGGGATTGCCGAGATTTTCGTGATCAAACTGAAGAATTGAGAAAAACCAAGGATCGCATTAGAAGGATTACCCTGGCAACCTGTCGCAAGGAGTACCTAAATGTAAACCGTTAGGCAAGGAACTATAGGACTATAGGAACTAAGAGGATTTTAAAATCAATGAGTTATCTAAAATCATCTATAAGTCATTGATTTAAATGGTCGGGACGGCAAGATTTGAACTTGCGACCACTTGCACCCCATACAAGTGCGCTACCAGACTGCGCTACGCCCCGAGAAAGAGAAACAGCCGACTGACTGAATCGGCTGAGCATGTTACCTGATAAGACTTCTGATGAAAAGAACCAATATCGACTTTTTACGCTGACCAGCCAAGTCAGCTTTCCAGAACATGGAGGACTTCTTCCAGCTCGGCAATCATTTGATGGATTAGCTGACGTGTTTGGGTAACGTCGTCTTTGATATCCGAGCCTGAAAGCTTTTGCTTGGCGCCGCCGATAGTGTAGCCCTGATCGTACAACAGACTGCGAATCTGTCGAATCATGAGGACATCCTGGCGTTGATAGTAGCGACGATTGCCTCGGCGTTTCACCGGGGTGAGTTGCGGGAATTCCTGTTCCCAGTAGCGCAGCACATGGGCTTTGACACTACATAGATCGCTTACTTCACCGATCGTAAAATAGCGTTTGCCCGGGATGGGCGGTAGCTCATTGTTTAGACTGGGTTCCAGCATAGGCTTCTACTTTCGCTTTCAGTTTTTGTCCTGGACGAAATGTAACTACTCGCCGGGCGGTAATTGGTATTTCCTCTCCGGTTTTAGGATTGCGGCCGGGCCGCTGTTTTTTATCCCGTAAATCGAAGTTTCCAAAACCAGACAGTTTGACTTGTTCATTGTGGCTCAGGGCATCCCGAACCTCGTCGAAGAACGCTTCAACCAGTTCCTTCGCCTCTCGCTTATTGAGGCCGACTTCCTGGTACAAACGTTCAGCCATATCTGCTTTGGTTAAAGCCCCCATGACTAACTCCTTAAAGATGCCCCTAAACGATCATTTAGTTCACTGATCACGTTGTTAAATGCCTCCGTGACTTCTTCATCGCGTAATGTCCGCTCCGGATGACGCCAAACGATTCCCATGGCAAGGCTCTTTTTACCTTGCCCGACGGATTCACCTTGATAAACATCGAAAATTTGGTGATTCACCCGCCATTCACCTGCACAGTCCCGGATTACCTGGGCGACTTCGGTGTAGGGCGTTGACTCATCAATAATAATAGCAAGATCTCGGCGAATTTCAGGAAAACGAGACAATCCTTCATATTTCGGCACACGACCGTTTGCTATTGAATTTAAGAATAGCTCAAATAAATAGACTGAGCCATTTAAATTCAAAGTTTTAGCAATTTTTGGATGCAAACCACCTAAAGTTCCGACGCTAACCTCATCTCGCATAACGACTGCTGTTTGGCCGGGGTGTAAGGCAGGATGCCGAGCGCTTTTCCAACTGAAATCTCCATCGATACTGGCGAGCAGTGCTTCCACATCCCCTTTGACGTCATAGAAATCCACCGGGCGTTTTGCCTGGGTCCAGTTTTCAGATTCCGCGGGGCCGACGATCAGCCCGGCCAACATGGGCTCCTGCACTATATTGTCATTGACCTTTACAAACCGCAGGCCGGATTCGAACAAGCGAATCCGTTCCTGCTGACGGTTCTGGTTATAGACGGCGGCTTTAAGCAACCCCGGCCACAGGCTGGTGCGCATGTCAGACATGTCGCTGGCGATAGGGTTGGCGAGGGGAATGCTTTCCAGTTCCGGCTCTATAAGTCTCTGGATCTCAGGATCTACAAATGAGTAGGTCACTGCCTCCTGGTAACCCAAGGAAGTCAAGTGCAGCTTCAATTTACGCAAAGAGGTTTTTTCCTCCGGCAAGGAAGGAATCACCATGCGCCCCACCGATTCGGTCGTCGGCAACTTGTTGTAGCCGTATATACGGGCGATTTCCTCAATCAAATCCACTTCGATAGCCATATCGAAGCGATGCGAAGGAGACTTAAAGATCCATCCGTCTTTATTCACCTTCTCAACGATTAATCCCAGTCGCGCCAGAATCTCTTCGACTTCGGTGCGATCCAAATGAATGCCAAGCACTTCATCAATTTTCTGGTGCCGGAGACTGACTAATGCCGCTTCCGGCAGATGCTCCTTGTTGACGTTTTCTATTACCGGACCCGGCGCGCCTCCGACAATATCCAGCAACAACTGCGTGGCCCGCTCCACGGCTCTGGCCTGATGCCGCCAATCAACGCCTCGCTCGAAGCGGTGTGAGGAATCCGTGTGCAAACCATAGGAGCGTGCTTTACCGGCAATTGCCAATGGGGCAAAGAACGCGCTTTCCAGGAATATATCCCGGGTTTCGCGGCTGACACCGCTATGCTCGCCACCCATGATACCGGCTAAGGCCAAGGGCTTTTCTTCATCGGCAATTACCAAGGTTTGCTCCTGGATCGCTATTTCCTGACCATCCAAAAGCACTAGCTTTTCTTCAGCTTTTGCATGACGCACAACGATAGCGCCACTTAATTCGGCCAGATCGAAAGCGTGCATGGGCTGACCCAGTTCCAACATCACAAAGTTGGTAACATCGACGACCGGATCGATACTCCGCAAACCGCTTCGGCGCAATTTTTCCACCATCCATTGTGGAGTCTTTTTACTGATATCAACGCCTTTGATAATCCGGCCGACATATCGAGGACAGGCTTCAGGCGCTTCAATTCGTACCGGGAATACATCTTCCACTGCTTTCTCAATTTCGCCGATTTCCGGTTCTTCCAAAATACCCCGATTGAGCGTCGCCACCTCTCTTGCAAGCCCGAGAATACTCAAACAATCGCTTCGATTGGGCGTGAGATCGACATCGATAATGGTGTCATCAAGCTGCAAATAACTTCGAATGCTATCACCGAGAGGCGCATTCGGCGCCAGGGCCATCAATCCGTCAGACTTTTCCGCAAGACCCAACTCTTCTTCGGCGCACAACATTCCAAAAGACTCGACACCACGAATTTTTGCCTTGGTGATTTTGAAATCCTTCGGAAGCAGAGCGCCGACCTTGGCAAAAGGTACACGCATGCCGGCATGGACGTTCGGCGCACCGCACACAACCTGATAACTATCAGAGCCGTCGGTGACGCTGCAAATTCGCAGCTTATCTGCATCCGGATGCGGCTCTACTTGATTTACTTCGGCAATGACCACGCCGTCAAAGGCAGGTGCCACAGGCTCGGTACCGTCTACTTCCAAGCCCGCCATGGTGATTTGCTGGACCAGCGCCTCTGTACTGAGCTCCGGATTAGTCCACTCCCGCAACCACTGTTCACTAAATTTCATGTTATTTGCCTACTCTTATAGAATCTGGAAAATGCTCGTCAAATGGGTATTACCAGCAATCCGGTGCAAGTCAGCACGCGCAGAATGCCGGTCAGTGCGTGATGGAACTCAGAATTGATCCAAAAAGCGCATGTCATTCTCGAAAAACACACGCAGATCATTTACGCCATAGCGCAGCATCGCCAAACGCTCCACTCCCAGCCCAAAGGCAAAGCCTGTATAAATTTCGGGATCCACGCCGGAAGACTTGAATACTTTTGGGTGCACCATGCCGCAGCCCATGACTTCCAACCATTTAATCGAGCCATCCGGATTGCGGCCCCACTCGATATCGACTTCCGCGGAAGGTTCCGTGAACGGGAAATAAGATGGCCGAAAACGCACTTCCAGGTCTTTTTCAAAAAACTCCTGAAGAAACTCGACGATGGTACTCTTGAGGTCGGCAAAACTAACGCGTTTGTCCACCAGCAAACCTTCAACCTGATGAAACATCGGCGTGTGAGTCATATCGGAATCACAACGGTAAACACGGCCTGGACAAATCATCCGAAACGGCGGCTTACGCTGTTCCATCACCCGAATTTGCACCGGCGAGGTATGGGTCCGCAGCAGGGTCGACTGATCAAAATAAAAGGTGTCATGCATCGCCCTGGCCGGGTGATGAGACGGAATATTGAGAGCTTCGAAATTATGATAATCATCTTCGATTTCGGGTCCCTCTTCGACGCTATACCCACATCGAATAAAGAAATCTTCAATGCGCTGCATAGTCCGCGTTACCGGATGCAGCGTACCTGCTTTAGGTTCCCGGCCAGGCAGTGTCACATCGATTGCCTCTGCCGCCAACTTCTGCGCTTCGGCTATTGCGGCAAGTTCAGCTTTCGCTGAATTAATGTCTGTCTGTACCTGCTGCTTCGCTTCGTTGATCTTTGCGCCGGCAGCGGGTCTATCGGCGGGATTTAACTTACCCAGTTCTTTCAACTGAGCAGTAATCAAACCTTTCTTACCGAGGTATTCCACTCTCAGTTGCTCAAGACTCTTTTCACTATCGGCACTGGCGATAGCGTCTCTTGCTTGTCCCACCAAGTTCTCGAGATTATCCATTGTAAGCTCCATAACCCTAATCAGATATAACCCCGAGTCCAGCTTGCCGCCGTATCAGGTATACGCCTTCAGGTTGTTAACCAATTTATTCGGATTCTTAAACAAAAATAGGGGAAGAGCGCCCTCTTCCCCTATTCAAAAAGTGCCAACTGTTTTTAGTGTAGCTGACACGGATGCCGTAACATCCCAGGTATTAAGCCAGGGCTTCTTTCGCCGTATTCACTACCACCGCAAAAGCAGCCTTTTCGTTCATCGCCAGATCGGCGAGAACTTTGCGATCGATTTCTACGTTGGCTTTTTTAAGGCCGGCAATCAATCTGCTGTAGGATAAGCCGTTATCTCTGGCGCCGGCATTGATACGGGCAATCCAGAGAGCTCTAAACTGACGCTTGCGCTGACGACGGTCACGATAAGCATATTGACCTGCTTTAATAACCGCTTGCTTGGCAACCCGGAATACTCTGCTACGAGCACCATAGTAACCTTTAGCTTTGCTTAATATCTTCTTGTGGCGACGACGCGCCGTAACACCACGTTTTACGCGAGGCATAATTCAATCCTTCCTAACTTATTCAACCACGAAACTACTGACACATCATACGCTTTACCAACGGCACATCTGCCGCGGCTACCTGTGTCTTGGGACGCAGGTGGCGTTTACGCTTAGTACTTTTCTTAGTCAAAATATGACTCGTGAAGGACTGACGGTGTTTGAACCCATTGGCCGTTTTCTTGAAACGTTTGGCCGCCGAGCTCTTGGTTTTCATCTTCGGCATTTTTCAATACTCCGCATTCGATGTTATTAAATACAACGTAGCAACGGTGTTGCTACTTTTTCTTTTTCGGGGCCAATACCATCATGGCTTGCCGCCCTTCCATTTTGGGCCTCTGCTCGACAACACCATACTCTGCCAGGTCTTGTTCGACCCTTTCGAGCAGTTGTATGCCCAGCTCCTGATGCGCCATTTCCCGACCGCGATAGCGAATCGATACTTTGGCTTTATCCCCGTTCTCAAGGAAACGTATCAGGTTGCGTAGTTTTACCTGATAATCCCCTTCTTCCGTCCCTGGCCTAAACTTGATTTCTTT
>JANQMN010000077.1 GCA_028280065.1 Hahella sp. | reverse complement strand
TGTTCATCAGCGACGATGGCGACGTCGACCAGAAGTGTCCTACTGAAGTCGGTATCACCGAACGCCGGGAATTCGAATTGTCCAAGCAGGGCTTCCTGCCGCTGTGTCACTACAAGAACACGGATTACGCCGTCTTCTTTGGTGCGCAGACCTGTCAGAAGCCGAAAAAATACGACAAGGCAGATGCCACGGCGAATGCCGCTATTTCAGCCCGGCTGCCGTATATGATGGCCACCTCGCGGATCGCTCATTACCTGAAAGTCATGGCCCGGGATAAGATCGGTTCCTTCATGGAACGCGCCGATGCCGAGCGTTGGCTGAACAACTGGATCAACAACTATACCAACAGCAACCCCGATGCCAGCCCGGAAATGAAAGCGAAGTTCCCATTGGCGGAGGCAAAAGTGGAAGTGAAGGAAAATCCGGAAGCGCCAGGTTCGTACAACGCCGTTGCGCATTTGCGTCCTTGGTTGCAAATGGAAGAGCTGACGTCCTCGTTGCGTCTGGTCGCGGAAATCCCCAAAGGCGGCTAATTTCCCGCTGGATGATCCCGCGGATCTGTTCGCTTTGGACAGATCCGCCAATAAGCAAGCGCCGCAGATTTATCTGCGGCTTTTTACGCAGATTACTTTTCACCTCTGTATCGGTGCTGACCGATACGTAAAGCTTTTCAGATTTGGACTGCTCTATGATCGATCTCGGTGAAGACGCTTTTTCCGGAGATGACCACAATCGCCGGAAAATACAGCTGACAGAGACTGAAATTAAAGTCCTCGGCAGAATTCTGCGCCTGATCGAATTGCCCGAATCTCTTGTCCTACGATTTACCGGCGAAGGCACGATTGTTCCCATCGACTGGGACTTGGTGGTGCTATGGCTGCAGCGCGCCGTAGCGCAAATCGATAGTTTGATCATCCGCCAGCTTAATCACATCATTCACAATCCCAAGTTTCAGGACCTGGAGCGGGCCTGGCGCAGTTTATTCGATCTTGTGTGCTTCGCTACCGGAAGAAAACAGGTAAAAATCCGGCTGTTGGATATTTCCTGGGCGGAAATCACAAAAGACGTTAATCGCTCTATTGAATTTGACCAAAGCCAGCTGTTTCAAAAAATCTACAGCGAAGAATATGACTATCCGGGAGGCGAACCCTATGGAGTCATCATTCTTGATTTTGAAATTTCCCATAAGCCCTTTGAGCGGCACAGATTTAATGATATCTCGACCTTGGAGCACCTTGCCGAGATCGCCTCCGCTGCATTTTCTCCGATGTTGATCAATGCGGCGCCACAACTGTTTGAACTGGATAACTTTGAACGTCTTGCCTATCCGATTAATCTCAGACAAATTTTTGCCGAGTCCGATTACATTGCCTGGAACCGCCTGCGGGAACATCCGGATACCCGTTTCCTGGGCATCACGCTGCCCAGAATAATTCTACGCCGGCCCTACAACTTGGAAGTCTCCCCTCACGGCGGAATTCTGTTTTCCGAGAAATCGAGTATGGAAAAGGAGGACAACTACTTGTGGGGATTCGCCAACTTCGCGCTTGGCAAAGTCCTTATTCGCGAGTTTTCCGAAGTCGGTTGGTTCTCCCATATTCGCGGTTTGCTGCGGGATCATCAAGCCGGCGGCGTCGTCGATTCGCTGGTGACGGATCGCTATACCACCGATGCCAAGTTCATCGCGTTCAAACCTGTTGTGGAAGTGGTGTTTTCCGATGAGCGGGAACGGGCACTTAGTGACCTGGGCTTTATCCCGCTTTGTCAATGTTACGATGTGCCCATGGCAGTGTTCTACAGCACGCCATCCCTGCACCTGCCAAAGGTCTACACTGAAAAAAACGCCAACAACAACGCCAAGCTGTCATCCATGCTTCAGCATGTATTGTGCGGCTCGCGGTTTGCCCATTACATCAAGGTCATGACCAGAGATATGATCGGCTCTATCAAGCGTGCCGACGAATGTCAGCGCCACCTGCAGCGCTGGCTGTCGCAGTATGTCACTTCACAGGAGGATTCGGACTGGTATATGCAGGCGCGCTATCCGCTTCGTGAAGCCAGCGTGGAAGTGAAAGAAATTCCGGATAAACCCGGTTCCTACTGGACGGCGATTTACCTGCGGCCGCATTATCAGGCGGACCGGCTGGTATCACAGTTGCACCTGGCCACTGAAGTGGCGGCGCCGGAATAAGGCAAAGGTGAATCGCTAACATGGCAAATATTACCAAGAGTCAGAAACTACGCCCGTCAATACTGGATCGATTAATTGATGATCGCCCGGATCAAACCACTGAACCGGAGAAAAACCGCCATCAGGTTCTCAGCGAATTACGCGAGTCCGTCAGGCGCGATCTTGAGGACCTTCTAAATACCCGTTTTCGTGCTATTTCCGCTCCCGAAGGATTAAGAGAACTGGACACATCATTAATCAACTACGGCCTGCCGGATTTGCATACTATCAATTTCTTGAGCCTTGAAGGCAAAGACGAATTTTGCCGTACCGTTGAAGACCATATCATGCAGTTCGAGCCGCGCTTTAAATCTGTGAGAGTGATTACGATGGAAGAAACCTGGTCCGAAGATACCAGTCTGAACTTTAGGATCGAAGCCGTTATGTATGCTGAACCCGCCCCTGAAGAAGTCGTCTTCGACTCTTCTCTGGAACCCATTTCAGCCATTGTCAATGTCCAGGAGGCCCGTTAATGAGCGACGACCTCCTCCCTTATTATGAAAAAGAACTGGCGTTCCTTCGTCGTTCCGGCGCTGAGTTCGGCCGGGTGCATCCCAAGATCGCGGGACGCCTGCGGATGTCGGAAGACGTGGTGGAAGATCCCCATGTCAGCCGGCTCCTGGAAGGAGTCGCCTATCTCAACTCACGGATTCAATATCGCCTCGACGATGACTTTTCCGAACTTTCGGATGCCCTGTTAGACCAGCTCTATCCTCACTATTTGCGGCCGATTCCGGCCATGACGGTTGTCCAGTTCAAACCGGCCAAGGATCTGGATGCGCCGCTCAAGGTAAAACGGGAATCACGCCTGGAAAGTGAGCCTTTCCAAGGCAGGGTCTGTAATTTCCAGACCTGCTATGACGTGGATATTTTACCGGTTAATGTCACCGTCGCTACCCTAAAGGAAAGGCCATTCATCACTCCCGGTTCACAAAGTGTGGACAAGGCAGCCTCCGTTATCCAACTGCGCCTGGAGGCCTTTACCCCGGAAATTGATCTTTCCACCCTGGAACTCGGCAAGTTGCGGTTTTTCCTTCGCGGGCAGTCGCAATATACCTATGCCATCTACGAGCTGTTGCTGAACCACTGCGTTCAGGTGGTGATGGCCAAAGGCCAGGCGGATACCAAACCGGTGATGCTGGGCGCCAAGGCGATTCAATCCGTTGGCTTTGAAGACAATGAATCGCTCATCCCCTGCCCGGATCAGTCTTTTCCCGGTTATCGTTTACTAACGGAATATATGGTTTTTCCGGAAAAATTCTTGTTCCTGGATTTTCTCGGGCTCGACCAGCATCTTGAAGAAGGCGTGGGAAACTCGGTTGAGCTTTACATTTATCTGGACCGTTCACATATTGAACTGGAACGCAATATTAGCCCGGAAAACTTTGCCCTCGGCTGCTCTCCGATCGTTAACCTGTTCAAACGCCGGGCTGAACCAATCAGCATGGAGCATGAGCAAAGCAGTTATACGATCGTGCCGGATGCCCGCTTCCCGGACAATTTTGAAACCTATTCCATCGAAAAGGTCCAAGGCTTAACCGGTGACGGTGAAAAGAAAGAATACAAACCGTTTTACGGTTTAACCCATTATGACATCAACCGCCAAACCCAGCATTTCTGGCATGCCCACCGATATCCTCAAATCGGCGGAGAACTAGGTAACGAGCCGGGCAGCGAAGTGGAAATTTCGTTAATCGATCTCAACTACAAACCGGCACAGTTGGACGACGAAACGCTCTCGGTGGACCTGGTCTGTTTCAACCGGAATACGCCTGAAAAGCTTCCGTTTGGCGGCGGTCAGCCACGGTTTCGCTGTTTGGACCTCGGTGTCACTTTGGAAGGTATCCATACGCTCACCCATTTGACACCGACGGTGCGGCCGCCCTTACGCGACGGCGCTCGGTGGCGGCTGGTCTCGCATCTGGCGCTGAACTATCTTTCATTGGACAGTCCCAATGCCATCGAAGTCTTGAAGGAAATCCTGTCAATCTACGATTTTCAGGACAGCTCAGCCACCCGGGCGCTGATAGCCGCCGTCGTAAAAGTAGAAACACGTCCTATGACTTCACCCATTACACTGAGCGGCAAGACGACCATATGCCGAGGGGTGGAAGTAGAGGTGACCTTCGACGAAACATTGATGTCCGGCAACAGCACCTTTTTATTTGCGTCGGTGCTGGAGCGCTTCTTTGCACTCTATTGTTCAATCAATACCTTTACCCGGCTGATCGCCAAAATTAAAGGCAGACAGGATATTCTTAAGAAATGGCCTCCCAGGATCGGCAGTCAACCCCTGATCTAAAGCAGGAAGCAAAACTGCTAACAACCATTAAGAAGTCACCCTGGCGGTTTGACTTTTTCCAGCTTGTCCGGCTGCTGGAACACTATGGCAACGAGCTTAGCGGGGAAGAAGGTGAGTTTGACCGAGCGCCTATCGGCAGTTTTTACCCACCCCGCAACGAACCCATGCGGTTCTCAATGAATCCCAGCTTGTCCTTCGAGCCTGCGCCAATTGAAAAAGTAGGTAAAGGCCAAGGCAGTTCCCTTGCCGATAAGCGCCAATGGGACGTGGAAGTCAACTTCTGGGGCATGATCGGTTCCAGGGGAGTATTGCCGTTCCATTACCGCGAACTCATTTTGCAGCGTCTGCGATTGAAAGATAGCTCGATGAAGCATTTCTATGATCTGCTCGATCACCGCAGTCTTTCGCTGTTCTACCGGGCTTGGAAAAAATACCGGATAGGCATCGCGTTTGAGGCGCACCAGCGCCTGGATCCGAAATACAATCGCGACCGCCACGAGGAAATGCTAAAAGGCCTGCTCGGCCTGGCGTCAAAAAGATCCTCGAATTTTTTTGATCACGAAGGGGCCGAACTGAACTGCGCCGGTCTTATCGGCCGCCGCATCTGCTCGCCTGCCGCGCTTTCCCAAGCGATCAAGCAGCAATTCGGTCTGCAGGTTAAGATTCTTCCGTTTCGGGGCCAATGGCAAACGATGCCGGAGGACGTGCGCACCCGGATGGGGAGCCTGGATGGCCACAATCACATACTCGGCCAGCAAGCCATTATTGGCGAAAAAACCTGGGCAATTCAAAACCGTTTTACCGTGCAGTTTGAAGATATCGACTATGATAAGTTCATCAAACTAGTGTCAGGTACGGAAATGTTGAGTTCCATGTACTCGCTGATTCGAACAATGTCCGGGGTTGCACTAGACTTTGATTTGGCTTTGGAAGTACAACAACGGAAATTACCTACCAGCCGGCTGGCAAATAAGCATACACCGCCTCTGCTCGGCTGGAATACCAAGGCGCATGGAGACTATCCTCCTCACCACTACATTACCGTAGCCGTGTCCAGGCATGCCATGCGTCGTACATTAAACAGAAAAAATCGGTCGTCCGGCTCAACATTGGCGGACTTGGCTGCAGGGTGAAACATTAGGAGACAACCGGTTGCCCGAATGAGGTTAACTACCGACACAACCATTGCATGAATGACCAACCAAGAATCAAAAAGGTCCCAATATGATAGAACTCAATCTGCGACAACTGATCAAGCCGACGACACCCGTTGTCCGTAAGGCTTTGGAGGAAGGGTTGCGCCTGGCGCAACAGGAGCGTCACAGTGCGCTGGAAATAGAACATGTCTTGTTAAAGGTGTTGGAGGAAAGCGACAGCGACCTCGATCGGGCGTTTGAACAACTCAGCATCGATATCGGCAAGGTGGCTAGGGAGCTTGGTCAAGCGGTGGGCAAGTTTCGCCGGGATAATCCAAGGGAAATGGTGCCTTTCGACCCCAAATTGGTTGATGCATTGAAGGCTGCCTGGTTGTTGGCCTCGGTTGAAATGGGCGTCAACTTTATCAGTTCCGCCCACCTGTTTGCCGCCGCAATGGCTGAAAGCACCTTGCGCAGTGCACTGCAGTCCGCCTCTAAAACCCTGCAAGAGGTTCCTTTAGAAAAAGTTCAATCTACGGTGAGTACCGTTACCGGGCAGTCCTCGGAAAGCCGCGCATACTTCAAGCCCGGCGGTGGTGCGGCAGCTCCGGTCGAGGGTGGCGCGCCTGCAGCGGCTGGCGGTGCGGCACTCGCCAAATACACGGTTAATCTGACCGAGCGGGCACGTAACAATGAAATCGATCCGGTTCTTGGCCGGGATGGCGAAATTCGCCAATGTATCGATATCCTCACCCGCCGCCGCCAGAACAATCCTATTCTTACCGGTGAAGCCGGGGTCGGTAAGACCGCCGTCGTAGAAGGCATGGCCTTGCGTATCGCCATGGACGATGTACCCGACCCATTGAAAGGCGTGCACATTCACACGTTGGACCTCGGTTTATTGCAAGCCGGCGCCAGCATGAAAGGCGAGTTCGAACAGCGCTTGAAGTCGGTGATCGACGAGGTGAAAGCCTCACCCATCCCAATCATCATGTTTATCGACGAAGCTCACACGTTGATCGGCGCAGGCGGCAAAGAGGGCCAGGGCGACGCTGCGAACCTGCTGAAACCGGCACTCGCCAGGGGCGAACTGAGAACGGTTGCTGCCACAACCTGGGCGGAATACAAGAAGTATTTCGAACGCGATCCTGCGCTCACCCGGCGTTTCCAAGTGGTCAAGGTGGAAGAACCGTCGGAAGCGGTAGCCATCGATATGCTGCGGGGAATTTCCAAAACCCTTGCCAAGCACCACAACGTCCGAATTTCGGACGACGGCATCATTCAGGCCGTAAAACTCTCTGCCCGTTATATTCCGGGCCGGCAGTTACCGGATAAAGGCGTCAGCTTACTGGATACCGCCTGTGCCAGGGTATCCTTGAGTCAGAGTGCGACCCCGGCGCAAATTGAAGATACCCGCCGCCGCATCACCCAGATTGATACCAACGTCGACCTGATTTCCCAGGAAAACGTGTCTACCGGCGAACACCAGGAAATGCTGGATGAATTGTTAGCGGAAAAGGAAGAGCTGGTCGTTTCGCTAGCCAAGCAGGAAGAACAGTGGGGCAAAGAGAAGTCTCTAATCGAGCAAATTCTCGACGTCAGGGAAAAACTGGAGAAGGACTACAACGCCCGAGCGCAGTCTGTTGAGGAAGGCGCTACTCCACCGGAGGGCCAACTCGAAGACGCTGAAGTCACCGAACTCAAGGCACAATACAAGTCCTTGTCGGAAGAACTATCCACCGTACAGGGTGAAGAGCCCTTGATGCTTCCTCACGTGGATGGTAACGCCGTGGCGGATGTTGTCGCCAACTGGACCGGCATTCCTGTCGGCAAGATGATGGGCGATGAAATCAACAATATCCTGCATTTGCGTGAAACCCTGGAAAAACGCGTTATCGGCCAATCTCATGCCTTGGAGGCGATTGCCCAGGCCATCAGAACCTCCCGTGCCGGTTTGACAGATCCGCGCAAACCTATCGGCGTGTTCATGATGGTCGGTTCCTCCGGTACAGGTAAAACCGAGACCGCACTGACGTTGGCCGAAGTACTGTTCGGCGGCGAACAGAACCTGACGACAATCAATATGTCGGAGTTCAAAGAGGAGCATAAGGTATCCATGCTGCTCGGTTCACCTCCTGGATATGTCGGTTATGGCGAAGGCGGCGTACTGACCGAAGCCGCCCGCAGAAAGCCCTACTCGGTTATTCTCCTTGACGAGATGGAAAAAGCCCACCAGGGTGTTCAGGACGTGTTCTACAACCTGTTTGACAAAGGTACGATCAAGGATGGAGAAGGACGCGATATCGATTTTAAGAATACCGTCATTATCATGACCTCGAATGCCGGTGAAGAAGCGCTTAGAAAATACCTGGCCTCGACAGATCACAAGCCAGATCCGGACGAGATGCTGGATGCCTTCCGGCCTACCCTGTTGAAATTCTTCAAGCCGGCTTTCCTCGGCAGAACCAATGTCATTCCCTACTATCCACTGGATGATGTGAACTTAGTGAAGATCTGTAAGATCAACATGAATCGCATCAACAAACGCGTACAGAATCACTATGGCGCACGGTTCAGCTATGACTCCGATGTATTGCTCAGCATCGTCGCCCGCTCGCAAGAAGTGGATACCGGTGCACGGAACATTGAACACATTCTAAACCGTACCGTATTACCGGATCTTTCAGCCGAATGTCTCGGTAGACTGGCCAACGGTGAAGAGATTAAACATATCCACATCCTCGCCACGGAAGATGGCGGATTTGATTATGCGTTCAATGACGGCGCCGCTGCTGCCGAGGCAGCGGATAAGGAACAAGCTGCAAAGGAATCTCCCCCAGTGGAGGCTGCCGCAGTGGAGGCTGCAGCGGACGACGTATCGGAGCCTTCCTCAGACAGCGGCGAGGAACCGCAAGCTTAGGTACAACCCTAAGCAGCCAACCCACCTTTCCAATTAGGAAAGGTGGGATTGAACTAAAGAGCCGACCCATTCTCTTAAACCTTTCAGAGCAACGCTTTGTTGCGAATTGTGACTAAAAAAATCTCCTGGTTACATAACGCTACAAGTCTGTCCGTTTCACTCGCTTAAATGATTGTGCCTGGCTAAGTTTTAGGTTTTACTTAATAGACTTGTCCAGCTTCGCAAGCCGCCAATACATATAAGGTCAACCGACGACGTGAACATGTTTCATCAGGAACCGGATTATTCTCTTGAACCAAGCACTAAAGCACTGGTTTGCGCCTTGCGTCACCGGGATAACCACACCCAGCTTCATTCCGAGCGTGTCGTTGAACTGGCGGGAACCTTGGGAAGGGCTTGCGGTTTATCTATGCTGGAGCTTAGTCGATTACATGCTGCAGCATGTTTTCACGATGTGGGAAAGATCGGTATTCCCGATGAGATTCTCTTGAAACCGGACAGGTTGAGACCCGAAGAATGGGAAGTCATGCAAACCCATTCAGAAAAAGGCGAGGATATCGTCCGCAATCTGGTAATTGACGACTCTGCAACCATTGCCAAAGCAGTGCGCCACCATCACGAGAATTACGATGGCACCGGCTATCCCGACGCTTTGGCAGGAGAGTCCATTCCCATTTACTCACGCATCATTTCCGTCTGTGACAGCTATGACGCCATGATGGAGACCCGCCCCTACCATCTCGCCCGCAGCCATGCGGAAGCGATAAGTGTCATGTTCGAGGAAGTGAACAAATACGATCCCTGGATTATCGAAAAATTCGAAAAGATAGTGCGTCCAGCCAGCGGTCTTTAGGCAGATTTTCGTTACTGCTGTCATTACTCAACAACGGAAATAGTCACGCTGTCGGCATCTGCGGCACCTGCTGAATCGGTTACCAGCAGCTGCAATATCATGCTATCGCCGATTTCCAGGTGATCTGTCGCAAAACTCGGGGCATTCAGAGTCGGATCGTCCAAAGCGACTGTCGGACCGGCAGTTTGCAGCCACAGGTATGTCACCTCACCTTCGACATCCAAGCCGGCACCGGCCAGCGTCACGGTAGCGCCTTGCGAAATCTCGAGATCCGAACCGGCATCTGCTACCGGCGGACATTGTGCATAGGCGGAGGAAAGACTAACGTTGCCTAGCAGTTCCTGAATGCTGACACCGGCATAAACTTCTCCGTGAGAGGTATAGCATTCGGCTGCCGTCAGTTTATAACTCAATAGCTTGTCATCATCGGGAAACGCTCCATTGATAAATGCCAGAATCAATTGATCCGGCTGAACATTACCCAACTCAAGCTGTTCAACCCAGTAATCGACCCCTGCTTGATCCGGTTGCCGGTTAAATAAATTGATATACACGGTTTCGGTCAACTCAGCGTTAGAAAGCTGGCCGTAGTTTTCCAGGTATTCGGGTTGCTCATTGACCAAATTAACGCGAATCTCATCCAGCGTGATATTGCCGAGGCTAATTTGTTCAGTCCAATAGGCAAGTCCGGCGGCATCTGCCGCTCTCCCCAGATACGCGATATAGAGTCTTTGTAACTCCTCGCCGATGCTCAATGCCGGTACTTCGCCGCCAGAGGTGAACTCTACCGCTCCCATGTCGCAAACGGCAGAACCGTCCAGGTCGCCGTCTATTGGACGCTCAGCTCCGTCGTATTGCACGGCTTCACAGGAACCACCGGCACCGGGAACACCGGGATCGGCAGCGTCAATCGCCATACTGGCTGGTGTCAGCTTATGGACCGAATGCAAAACGTCTACCCAGGCTAAGGGTTCAAGATCGGCGGATTCCACAAGAATGTTTCCGCCCCGATCCGAATAATTACCGTTGATATCGCCGGTCAGACTATAACTGATATCAAGTGTGCCGCCGGAGAGGAAAATATCATTGCCCGTCCCATCGATCACACTATTCGTTATCACCAAACTGCCTGTTAGTTGGCCGATGCCGCTTCCCAGACCACAGGAGGTGTCATTGCCGGCAATCGTCGTATTGTTGATCAGGGTTTCACTATCCCCACTGGCCTGAATGCCTCCCCCGGTAAAGGTTTGGTTTGCGTTAATCGAGTGACATCCAGCGCTGTTTCCGGAGATAGTAGAATTGGATACGGCGAGTATGCCGCGATTAAACACACCGCCCCCGGAACCGGTGGTGCGGGTAAGAGAGTTATTTACTACAGTACTGCGGTCCATCAGCATCTCACTCCGGTTGTAAATTGCGCCGCCGGTGTTCGCCTGATTATTTTCGAAGCGGGAATCGCTTATGGAAATCGTGCCTGAGTCATTAAGAATCGCCGCCCCGACATTCGCTCGATTCGAATGAAAGATGCTGTTCGCCACGTCCACAACCACGTTTCCGTCGATAAATAGCGCAGATTCTCCCGTACCGGTAAACACCAGACCATGCAGAGAAAGATCTTGTTGCCGGACGGAAAAGATTGTTCCTACACTGCTCAGGGTGACGTCCGGGATGCCGTCGTCATTGATATCCCCATCAATGTTGACGGTATTGAAGGTCGGTTCAAGCGGAGTATCGATATTGATAATCACATTGTTGTAGGGATCCGCATCTACCGGGAACACCTCACTGTCAAAGGTGATTGTCTCGTCGACAGGGACGAGCTCCATCAGAGTACGCAACGAGCGGATTCCGAAGTCTTCATCGGTTTTGACTACCATGCTCTGCGTAATGATCAGAGTGAAGGTCGTGCTTGCCGTATTCACCCCATCGCTGACGGAAACTTCAATTTGCGCGTCGCCAAACTCATCAGTAACCGGCAACAGAGAAAGTTCCACGTTTTCTCCGGATCTGGTAACTTGAAGTCCCGTTTCCGGCAATAATGCCGGGTTGTCGCTGGACACCGAAAGAATCAAATCATCCGCCGCCGTTTCGCGGTCACTGATCGAAAACTGAATTTGCCGTTCCTGATTCTCCGTGAAACTTAAATCCTCTATCGAGCTAATCTCCGGCGTAAGGTTTGGCTCGATAACCGTGATCAAAAACGCCGCGGTTACATCAAACTCATCATCGCTTACAGTGACCGTTATCGTTGCATCACCAAATTGATTGGTCGCAGGCTTAATATCCAAGGTCCGCAAAGAGCCCCCGCCACCGACTTCAATATTCTCGTCGGGAATCAAAGTTTGATTATCTGACGTCGCCGTCATCGTCAGGAATGTATCATTGCCATCATCCGATACGGTTACATCAATGGACAGGGCTGAATCCTGAGAGGATGACAGGCGGCCGATGATCTCTTGATCAGGAATCTCTTCAATTTCCGGCGGTTGATTTGGCGGGATGACCAGAACCGTGAAT
>JANQMN010000051.1 GCA_028280065.1 Hahella sp. | reverse complement strand
TCAGCATGATCGCGTTAGTGAAGTATTTTCGCCGTCCCCCGGATGAACTGACCCAGGAAGACATCCAAAACTACTTGATTTATCTGGTCAAAGACCGGCAGCTTTCACCGAACAGCTGCCGATTGTATCTGCAGGGCATTCTTTTCTTCTACCGACAAGTGTTGGGCTGGCCCGCGATACAAATCCGTGTTCAATTGCGCTTTGTCGAACGGCGCTTGCAGGGTAATCCAGCTTAACTTGGTACCTTAGTAGGCAATGAAAATTTTTGAGTTGGATAACAACATATTGAATACGCCATGCCGGTGAAGCTGTTGACGACAGTCGCGCAGCAATTTCCCGACACAATCGGTATTCAGGGGATTTTCACAACGCTGGGAGATCTGCTCCATTAACCAGCAAAAAACATGTTCGCTGTCGGTGGCGCCTACCGGTTTGAAACGTTCACTTGTAAGTTGTTGATAATCCTTGAGCTGCCCGTTATGGGCAAAACACCAATAGTGGCCGGCATATTCCCGGATAAAGGGATGGGTATTTTCCAAGCAAATATCCCCGACATTCGCCTGCCGGATATGTGAGATCACAATTTGGCTCTTAATCGGAAAATCGACAATAAACCGGGCAATCTCGGAGCTGCAACTTGGAGCAATGGGTGACCCCAATTAACTCCTTTTTAATTTAGAAACATCTAAACTGCCTACCCCTTAGCGGTCTATAGGCCAAATAGCTTAAGCCACTACGAAAAATGCCCTACATACAGCTCCATTTTAGCCTGTCATAATCCTGTCTTCATTCACTCGGTTCAAAGATCACCAAGACACTTGGAAAGGAGTCTAAGAAAAAATGTCTTCTGTTAGTCAACTACCTGCTCATATCGCTGAGAGCACCAGTCCAAGCTTTAACCGTCAAGTTAACCCCAAATACACTAAAAGGATACCAATACATATACGCAGTATTGCCCAGCCTACCTTTGATTTACGTAAGTCCCTTGCCTACACCCAAGGGTTATATGCTTCGATAGATGTTCATTTTGATATACAGTCAAATCAGGGTATGGCATTAAAGAAGAATGATCTGATAAAGCTCTCTACTATTAATGGCGCTTGCACATACAATCAAAGCAATGCGGAGCATACATTGCTATATAAGCTGGCGGGATTAACAAAAAAGGATGGACTCGTCGTTTTCATTGTCAAAGGGATTCAAAAGCCTAATGGCGGCATATTAAATGGCTGTGCTGGATTTTTACCTGGTAGCCCATCTGTTATTGTAAGCTCTACTGCAAGTATATTTACTATTGCTCACGAAATTGGTCATGTGCTGCTAGGTGCATATGCGCCTTCGCACACGAAATCGAAGAGAAATATCATGTTTGGTGGAGGAACCAACAATATCCCGGCAAATAGTTTTCCTTCCTTCGATCAAAACCAAAAAAACGCAATCCATTTAAGTCCTTACTTGAAGCCGTTCTAATGCAAAATATATACAAATTACTCTGTTTGGTTTTGGTGAATTGCTTTTTTGCTATGTCCTTGGGGTGTGCAACTACAAGCACAATCGCAATAGAGAACAAGGAAATGGCAATTCAAGCTTTTTCGGCACAATACAAGAATCTGTTTTCAACTATCTACCTTAAAAATCCATTGGACAATGGGTACTATCAACACCCAGATATAGTACCATCCGCATTCCGAAAGGTTGTCGAGCAAGAAGATGCTTGGCTTATATACTATGAAGATTTGTCTGGACCTTTCATTGAAGCCTATGTCGGTAAACAAAGCGGTCTTGTCCAATTTGATTCCATCAGCGTGTCAGTTGAATAACGCGACGCCAAAAATCATCTCTTCGAATTAATCTGCTATACCCCGAACTGGGTCATTAAACGATTCATGCGCGCGGTAAACCTGTGAGCCAGCGAAATATTGGAGCTTTCCATATCTAGTGATGAACCAACAAAAAAGAACAAAAGGGGGCGAAAAGGGGTGACCCCTTTCTTTTGATCCCTTTCTTGTAAGGTGGCTCTCAGCGAATCCCGTGTTATAGAAGTTGGAAAGAAACAAGTGCATTTCCGCTGGTAGGATTACCGGGATAACCGCAAGAAGACGATGGCATTAACCGGCGAGGAGTTTCTCCGCCGTTTTTTTCAGCATGTCTTACCGAGTGGCCTGATGCGAATTCGCCACTGTGGTTTTCTGTCCAACCGCTGGCGCAATCAAAGGATTAAGGAGATCAGGGAAGCCTTGGATGCTCCCAATGAAAACAGGGAAGACTGCGCATGTGCGCAACCGGAGGGGCTTTGGATTTGCATTGCCTGTAACGCCCGAGCGTTGAGGCGGGTTGCCTGGCTCCGGCCAGCTTACGTCCAGCGGGAATAGGTTGGGGACAGGCTAAACAGACTTTT
>JANQMN010000143.1 GCA_028280065.1 Hahella sp. | reverse complement strand
GAACTCGGCGCGACCGCGATTAAAGAGGCCATCAAACGTAGCGGCCTGAAACCGGAAGATATTCAGGAAGGCGTTTTAGGCTGTGTCTTGCCGGCAGGTCTGAAACAGGGTCCTGCGCGGCAGGCAATGTTCGGCGCGGGTATTCCGCCCTCCTCCGGCGCCACCACCATCAACAAACTCTGTGGCTCAGGCATGAAAGCCACCATGATGGCCCACGACATTATCGCTGCCGGTAGCAACGACATCATGCTTTCCGGCGGCATGGAAAGCATGTCAAACGCCCCTTACATTCTCGATAAAGCCCGTGCCGGCTATCGTATGGGCCACGGCGAAGTCCGGGATCACATGTTCTACGACGGCCTTGAAGATTTTGAAACCGGTCGCCTCATGGGATCTTTCGCCCAGGAAGTAGCCGACCGCTATGATTTAAGCCGGGAAGCCATGGACGAATTTGCGATACGTTCGCTCACCCGCGCCAAACAAGCCATCGAAGACGGCACCTTAGCGGAAGAAATTACTCCCGTGACTATTCAGAGCCGCCGAGGCGAAACTCTGGTTGAACACGACGAGCAGCCCTTCACGGCAAGTATCGAAAAGATTCCGAGCCTGCGTCCCGCCTTTAAGAAAGACGGCACCGTCACCGCCGCCAACTCCAGCTCAATCTCGGACGGCGCTTCCGCATTGATTCTGATGAGCGCGGCAGAAGCCGAACGCCGCGGCATAAAGCCGATCGCTAAAATCGTCGGTCATGCGACCCATTCCCAAGTACCCGAAGAGTTCACTATCGCTCCGATCGGCGCCATGCAGAAGCTGCTGGACAAAATTGGTTGGGATAAGAACGACATCGATCTGTTCGAGATCAACGAAGCCTTTGCCATGGTTACCATGCTTGCTGTACAAGAGCTGGGTCTGGACATGGAAAAAGTGAACATCTACGGCGGCGCGTGCGCCCAAGGCCACCCGGTCGGTTCTACCGGTTCCCGGCTGATTGTGACATTGATGCACGCGTTGAAGCGCAAAGGCTTGAAGAGAGGCATGGCCGGCCTGTGCATCGGCGGCGGCGAAGCCACCGCCATGGCGATTGAAATGCTCTGATTCCTTTCGTTCGATCCGAAGTGCTTGCCGATGGTAGGCACTTCGGCTGCCTACCCGGTCCTATGCCCGATGTTCGGCAGCCAGGTAGTCGTGAGACTGCATCTCCAACAAGCGGCTCTCAGTCCTTTCAAACTCGAACTTCAGCCGTTCCCCCTGATACAGCTCGTAAATAGGCGCAGCAGCCGAAATTATCATTTTTACCCGCCGATCATAAAACTCATCGACCAGATTAATGAATCTCCGGGCTTGATCCTCCTTGTCGCCCACCAAAACGGGCACATCGCTCACCACCACCGCGTGAAATTCTCGCGCCAGTTCTATATAGTCGCTCGGACTGCGAGGACTGTCGCACAATTCCCTGAAATCAAACCAGGCAACATCCTCGGAACGCCTAACGGCCTGGATGGATCGGCTGTTAATCTGCAAGGACGTTCCCTGGCAGCCGTCTTCCAACGCCAAACTCTGGTAACTTTTCTTCAGACTCCGCTCCGCTTCCGGATCCAGGGGATAATGATAGAGTTCGGCCTGTTCGAGCGAGCGTAAGCGATAATCGACACCGCCATCCACATTCACAACTTCCGTGTGTTCATTAAGCAGTGCGATGGCCGGCAAAAAACGCTGCCGCTGCAGACCATCCTTGTACAAACCATCGGGTTCGATATTGGACGTGCAAACCAGGCTGACCCCCCTATGAAACAAGGCTTCCAGCAGTGTCCCGAGAATCATGGCATCGCCGATATCCGTCACAAAGAACTCGTCGAAGCAGATAATTTGGGTTTTTTCCTTGAGCCGGTCAGCAACCAGATCGAGTGGATTCTTCTGGCCTTTTAACTCCGTTAGCTGCTGATGCACTAACTGCATGAAACGGTGGAAATGCACCCGCATCTTCCGTTCAAACGGCAGACACTCATAAAAGGTATCCATTAGATAGGTCTTGCCTCGCCCCACTCCCCCCCAGAAATACAAACCCTTTTCAGGTTTTAGCGGCTTATTGCGGGAAGTCACGCGGCTGGCCAAACGTTTGAAGCGGCTGGCCTCGGCGCGCTGCTGTTGCGCTCTCAACAGCCTTTCGTATAGGTCCTGCAACTTTTTAACCGCGTTTTGTTGAGCGAAGTCTTTACTAAAGCCTTCTTTTTGAATATCGAGCTGATACTTTTCGTAAGGAGTTGCCACCTTGTTCTCACCTTAACCATGCACAGGCATGTGTATTTTCAGGAATTTACGGTTTTTTCATCAATTGGAAAGGATGGCCTATTTTGCACATTTCTCCGTGAGATCGCTAATTTAGGTCGGGATTTCTCAAGAATTCTATTCCGTGGATTATTGGCTAATCCTTGATCAGACCAAAAGATACCTCTCCACCGTAGATAATTCCTCAGCGTTGCCGCTATACTGCCGATCAGAACCAATTGATATTAGGCCAGATGTGAAGTAACGAGTTAAATTTATGGAGCCAAATACAGTAGTTGTTGCCGGCATTGCTTTGGCGATAGGAATTATCATCGGCGCGTTATTGCATAAGTTCTTTCAGACGGAAAGCGCTAAGAGCCGCCGCCTGGAAAGCCAGATTGATCAAATGCAGGCGCAACACACAAGGTACCAAGCCGAGGTCAGCCGGCATTTTTCTCATACAGCGGAACTGCTTGGCCGGTTAAATGCCAATTATCGCGACATATTTAATCATCTTGCCAAAGGTGCGGAGCAACTGGGCAGCGAACACGATTTCAGATCCTTGGCCACTACCAGTGTCGAACAACGCCGTTATGGCAGAAAGGACGGGGCGGCGCAATCACCGGACAGTGTTCTGATGGATCCGCCAAGAGACTATGCACCTAAGGCAGGCCCCCAGGATGTAGGCATGCTTGCTGAAGAGTTTGGCTTCGGCGGCAAGAAACACCCCGCCAGCACCGAAGCGCCCCAGCAAAAATCTTAGGCAGTTGACGGAGCCTAGGCCGGGTTATCGATATCGACAAAGCTGACATCGAGAGGAAACTCCGCCGCTACTGCATTACCGAGCGCTTGAATACCATACCGTTCAGTTGCATGGTGGCCTGCGGCGATATAACTGATTCCTAACTCTCTGGCACTATGGACGGTCTGTTCCGAGACTTCGCCGCTCAAATACAGATCAACACCCAGATCCGCAGCATCGTCGATAAAACCTTGAGCACCGCCAGTACACCAGGCAATGGTCCGCCAGGGTTTGGATTCCATCGCCGGCATGGAGCCGTTGATTATCAATGGATCGCGTGCCAGCCGGTCAAACAGATACCGGCGCAATTCATCCTGTTGCATAGGTTTGGGCAATTGCCCGTACCAAAGCAGACCATCAGTTCCACCCGCTGCCACCTGGCCATCAACCGACAATCCCAGAACTTTCGCCAACTGCGCGTTGTTACCGTATTCCACATGGATATCCAAAGGGAGGTGATAGGCGACCAGACTAATGTCGTGCCGCAGGAGTTTACCCAGCCGTCGCTTTTTCATGCCTTGTATAACGGCAGATTCGCCTTTCCAAAAATAGCCATGATGCACCAGCACCATATCGGCTTGCCGGCCTATCGCCGCATCCAACAGCGCTTCACAGGCCGTGACGCCACAGACGATTTTGCCGACATCGCCGGTCCCCTCCACCTGCAAGCCGTTTGGGCAATAGTCTTTGATTAACTTCGGCTGCAGCCAGGCATCCAACTGACTTATTAACACTTCACGCTTAACCATCACCAGGTCCACCTCTATAAACTGCGCTCGACTTTACATTGTCTGTCATTTACTTTCTACTCAACGCTCGACCACTCAGTTCAACTGCAAATACCAATATGCTGCAAAAACTACAAACTTACTTGTTACCCGTACTTCTGGGCTTGGCTATTGCCATCCTCTATATGCAGTTCCAAATAGTGCAACAAAAGCCGCAGGCCACTTCCAGTTATGCCAAGGTCGTCAACCTAACGTTACCGGCGGTGGTCAGCATCTATAGCCACGAAAAAGCACATACAACAAATCAGGCTGTTTGGGACAATCCCGTTTTCGAAGGCCTTCAAGACAAGCTGACCAAACCAAATCAACAACCGGCACAACCCAGGCTTGGTTCAGGAGTTATCATCGATGAACTCGGCCACATCCTGACTAACTACCATGTGGTAGAAAATACGGTCTCCATCAGTGTCACTCTCAGCAATGGCGAAAAATATGAAGCGTCTGTCGTTGGCGCCGATGCAGAAGTGGACTTGGCGGTTCTAAAACTTCCGGTAAAACCTTCGGCTTTTATCACCGTGGCCGACAAAACAGCACAAATAGGAGATCTGGTGCTGGCCATCGGCAATTCCTTTGGCGTCGGTCAATCGGTCACCCAGGGTATCGTGAGCGGTCTGGGCAGAAGCAATATTGGCCTTGCCAATATCGAAAACTATATTCAGACCGATGTCGCCATCAATCCGGGAAATTCAGGAGGTGCGCTAGTCAACACTCAGGGGCAACTGGTGGGACTGGTAACCGCAGTCTATTCGACAGATGGCGCTTATCAGGGAATCAGTTTCGCCATTCCTGCCGAAAGCGCTTTGGAAATCACCCGGCAACTCATCGACACCGGCCAGGTCGAACGCGCATATCTAGGCATTACCATGCATGATCTGACGGCTCACGAGGCAGAATTTTTTGGTCTCGCCAATACGACCGGCATGCTGGTAACCGGGGTCCAGGCGGATAGTCCGGCCGCGTTGGCCGGGGTAAAACCCGGCGACGTACTACTCAGACTCGACGGCAAAAAACCCAACTCCGCACAACAAGCGCAAATGCTGGTTGCATCCCAAACACCCGGGCAACTGCTGACCATGACGCTCTTCAGGAAGGGTCAAATCATTGAACTCAACAGCAGACTTGAAAAGCGAGTAAGCGGCAAGAAGCCTAACAGTTAATGTATATCCAGCTCCGTACAGGCTGCCATAAAGGCTTCGAGCAAGGCCAGATTTTCTTCCCTGGTGCTGACGGTAATGCGAATGCATTCCGCCAGGAGCGGATGCCCGCCATCCAGCAATTTGATAAGAACACCACGCTCACGCAGATTTTCAAAAAACTTGCGGGCTCCATGTGGCAATTTCACTAGTACAAAATTAGCCTCGCTTGGATAAACCTTCAGAGTTTGCAAGCGCCGCAGATTTTGAATCAGGAACGAACGCTCCTTGCGAAGCAGCTCGGTTTGCTGTAGCAGCGTATCAAACTGCGCCAGACTGGCTGCCACTACCGACTGCGTCAGACTATTGATATTGTAGGGAAGGCGAACCTTGTCCAACTCCTGAAGCCATTCGGCACGGCCAAATAGCATGCCAAACCGGAGCCCCGCCAAACCGACCTTGGAGAAAGTCCGCATGACCAGCAGGTTGTCGAACTCCTGCAACCAGGGCAGGCAGTCCGCATCGGTAAAGGCGGTATAGGCTTCATCAACGACGACAACGCCAGGCGCACGGCGAATGATTTCCCTTATTGCTTCTTCATCAAACAAATTGCCGGTGGGATTGTTTGGTTGGGCGACAAAAACAATCGCCGGCCGGGTTTCCTGAATTGCCTTTAGAGTGGCCTCCAAATCAATCTGAAAGTCTTCTGTCAGCGGCACACCGGAGTAGTCACAGCCGGTAAAGCCGGCAACCATCTTGTACATGACAAAACTGGGTTCGACAGCCAGAATTGTGCGGCCTGAACCGCCGAGAGTCATTGCCAAAATCTGAATGATTTCATCGGACCCGTTGCCAAATAGCATCTCGATATGCGTAGGCAAACCATACAGGGTTCTCAACGCCTGCTTGATCTCTTTACCATGAGGATCAGGATAACGGTTTACCGGCACCTGACGTAATAAATCGCCGGATTCCGTTTTGATGCTGTCAGGCAGACCAAAAGGATTCTCCATCGCATCGAGCTTAAGCAAGCCAGCGGCATCGGCAACCTTGTAGGCGGACAAACCGCGAATTTC
The DNA here is from genome assembly GCA_028280065.1 of Hahella sp. Taxonomy (GTDB): domain Bacteria; phylum Pseudomonadota; class Gammaproteobacteria; order Pseudomonadales; family Oleiphilaceae; genus Hahella. The sequence goes on along the minus strand of JANQMN010000143.1, from coordinate 9,830 downwards.
CGGACGGACCCATTGCTCCACCAGGTTAGTAATATCGGCGTTGTTAGTCATCGCTATCTCCCTGCAGCCGGTATTCGGCAGACCTTGCATGGGCTGTCAACCCTTCGCCTCGCGCCATTATCGATGCATAGCGTCCAATGTCGGCAGCACCTTTGGCAGACACTTCGATGATCGACGAGCGCTTTTGAAAATCATAGGTGCCCAATGGACTGGAGAACCTGGCGGTACCGGATGTCGGCAAAACATGGTTCGGTCCGGCACAGTAGTCACCTAGCGCCTCCGCCGTATAGCGACCCATGAAAATAGCGCCGGCGTGGCGAATCATGGGCAGCAGTTCCCGTGGTTTTTCCACCGATAGCTCAAGATGCTCCGGAGCAATTTTGTTGGTCACCCGGGCAGCTTCCTGCAGGTTGTCAACCTTAATGAGTCCGCCACGCTGCTGAAGGCTGGCTTCGATAATGGTTCTGCGTTCCATCCCAGGCAATAGCCGGGCAATGGAAGCTTTCACGCGGGCCAGAAACTCCGCATCCGGTGATATTAAAATGGATTGCGCATCTTCGTCGTGCTCTGCCTGGGAAAACAAATCCATGGCGATCCAATCCGGATCAGTTTTACCATCGCAAACCACACAGATTTCCGATGGCCCGGCAATCATATCTATGCCTACTTCGCCAAACACCACCCGCTTGGCCGTAGCGACGTAAATGTTGCCGGGACCCACGATCTTATCGACCCGGGGAATTGCATGCGTGCCATAGGCCAATGCGCCAACCGCCTGCGCGCCGCCAATGGTGAACACGCGGTCCACGCAGGAGGCGGCAGCGGCGGCGAATACCAAGGGATTAACTTCTCCCTTTGGCGTTGGCACCACCATGATAACTTCTTCGACTCCCGCCACTTTTGCGGGAATGGCATTCATCAACACGGAGGAAGGATACGCTGCCTTGCCGCCCGGTACGTACAGCCCGACACGGTCTAATGGTGTGACTTGCTGGCCCAACTGGGTACCGTCGGCTTCGGTATATTCCCAAGAGGACAACAACTGCCTTTCATGATACAGACGTACGCGCTCGGCGGACTTCACCAGTGCCTCGCGCTGCTCTTCCGGCAACACGTTTAAGGCATCCTGAAGACGCTGCGGAGAAATTTCCAGGGCATCGATGGTTTCGGCATGGAGATGGTCGAACTTGGCGGTATAGTCCAGCACTGCCTGATCACCACGATCTTTGACATCCGCCAATATTTCTTCGACGGTCTGATGTACCGCTTTATTGGCAGCTTCCTGGAACTGCAACAAATCTGTTAATGCCTGATCAAAATCTGCCTGACGGCTATCCAGTTCTCGCATTCTCTTAAGCCATTTTCTGCTATTGGTTGGAATTGACTGCAGCGGCTAAATTATTAACGATTGGCTGCAATTCGGCGTGTTTCACTTTCATGGATGCGCAATTGGCGATAAGCCGGGAACTAATATGGCAAATAAGCTCGCGTTCCTCCAAGCCATTGGCTTTCAACGTATTGCCGGTATCCACTATGTCCACTATCTCGTCGGCCAGGCCCATAAGCGGCGCTAACTCCATGCCGCCGTAAAGCTTGATAATATCCGCCTGAATACCTCTACTGGCATAATAGCGCTTGGCGATATTAACGAACTTAGTGGCAACCTTGATTCTCCCGGTTTTTCGCGGCGCCCCCTTGATGGCGGCGGTCATCAAGCGGCATTTGGCAATTCGCAGATCCAGTGGCTCGTAGAGGCCGTCTGCGCCATGTTCCATCAATACATCCTTGCCGGATATGCCCAAATCCGCTACGCCATGCTGCACATAAGTAGGGACATCGGTGGCGCGCAGCACGACTAGGCTCACATTGGGCCGATTGGTGCCGAAAATCAATTTGCGGCTCTTCTTAAGATCTTCTTCCGGTTCAATTTCTGCCGCGGCCAACAGTGGCAAGGTGTCATCCAGAATCCGCCCTTTAGACAAGGCAATGGTTATATTTGCACTCATTTAACAATCATCTTTTTAGAATTCAGCTCTAGGCTTGGCGGCGGTTCAACCGGAAATCCGGGTAATTTGCCCACCCAGGCGACACATTTTCTCTTCAATGCATTCATAGCCCCGATCAACGTGATATATCCGGTCAACCAGGGTTTCCCCTGCCGCAACCAATCCAGCGATCACCAGGCTGGCGGAGGCACGCAGGTCCGTTGCCATGACCGGCGCGCCCTCTAATCGATCAACGCCTTGAACAATCGCCGTATTGCCCTCCAGGCGAATAGTCGCACCCATCCGTTTTAGCTCATGCACGTGCATAAATCGATTCTCAAAAATCGTTTCGGTGATTGTCCCCGTACCTTCCGCGATGCTGTTTAAAGCTACAAATTGCGCCTGCATATCGGTAGGAAATGCCGGGTAAGGGGCGGTCCGGAAACTCACAGCCTTTGGCCGGTTGCCGCGCATATCGAGACTGATCCAGTCGGTGCCGGTATCGATAAAGGCTCCCGCCTCCTCCAACTTCAACAACACTGCTTCGAGCAAATGCGCGTCCGTGTCAAGCACCGCGATTTTACCCCGCGTTGCCGCTGCAGCCGCCAAATACGTACCGGTTTCAACCCGGTCCGGCATCACTTTATAGTGACAACTGGTAAGCCTCTCCACGCCATTGATTTCAATGGTCGAGGTCCCATGGCCCTTGATGTCGGCACCCATTGCAAGCAGGAACTTGGCCAGATCGACCACCTCCGGTTCTTGCGCAGCATTCTCGATAACCGTCTTGCCTTCCGCCAAGGTGGCGGCCATGATCAGGTTTTCAGTCCCGGTGACCGTCACGGTATCGAGATAAATATGCGCGCCTTTCAACCGGCCGCTGACCTGAGCTTCGATATAGCCGCCTTCAACCGTAATCTCAGCACCCATTGCCTGCAAACCGCGAATATGCAAGTCCACCGGACGCGATCCGATGGCACAGCCACCCGGCAGCGAAACCTCGGCTTTTCCAAAATGGGCCAGCAATGGTCCCAACACCAGAATCGAAGCCCGCATGGTCTTCACCAGTTCATAAGGCGCTGAAAGCTGTTTGATCGTATTGGCTTGAACCGTGACTTGCATATCGTCTTCGATCTGCAGTTCCACCCCCATCCGCCCCAGTAACTCAATCATGGTAGTGATATCGTTCAGGTGCGGCAGATTGCCTATCGTCACCGGTGCATCGGCCAACAAAGTCGCGGCAAGAATAGGCAGTGCGGAGTTTTTTGCTCCGGACATGCGTACTTCGCCGGTGAGCGGCATGCCCCCTTTTATGAGGAGTTTATCCATAGAATTTCCTGATCAGTGTCGGATTACTGAGCCGCAGCCCACTCGTCGGGGGTGTAGGTCTTGATGGAGACCGCATGCACGGTGCCGTCGGCGATAAGATCGTTGATACAGGCATAAACCGCCTGTTGTTTTTTGACTGGAGTCAGTCCGGCGAAGCGTTCACCAATTGCCACGACATTATAGTGGTAACCATCGCCGGTCACCGTCACTTGGCAGTCTGATAGTTTTGTTTGCAGAACCGATTGCAATTCTTCGGGTGACATGAGCCTAAAACGTCCTGAATATTATTTCGCCACTATTGGCTTGAAAAAATGCTGTATCTCAGCGACATTGACCTGGCAAACCATAGGGTAGACGCCGGTAATCGCCATGACAAGGCGGGCATTTTAACCCAACCTATGTCGATACCCAACCAATTCCTTGGTCCAGGACGGGCAGGACACAAAAGATAAGGTAGCTATAATACAGGACCCTACAGGGGTAGTGCGCAAGTCAACGCCCTATATTGCCGATTGCCGTCGATCATTCCGGCAAAAGGGGTGCGATCCCGGTCACTTCCGAAACCCGCCGCATCTGCTCGGACAATCCATTGATCTTGACGGAACAACTTGCCTTATTTAGCTTTACCCGCCACCGAAGGAGCAGGGAAAGCAATACGCTTTGGCTGGTTTTCACTTCAGCAACATCTACAATAAGCATTTTTATACCCGAGGATACAGTTTGGTCTGTTAGCTCATTCCCTTGCCGGTAGATCGCCGTCGCATTATTGAAGTTCACCCAGCCTGACAATTTCAATACGGCGGCGTTTTGCTCCCGAAGGTTAAACGCGAGTTGGTAATCCGGCATTTCAGTTCGCTTCTTCGGCAACTTGCTCGCTGGCAAGTTCACTGGACCAACTGTCAATTACTTTGTCCAAGTCGCCCTTGTGGGTTTCATACTGTTGTTCAAACCGGTCGCGAAATGCCAACCCGATGTTTACACCGTTCACGATGACATTTTCCAGCAGCCATTTTTGACTTTCGCTGTTTTTATACATGTTGTAGATCACCGGATACTTGCCGCTTGAGGTGGTGATTTCCAAATCAACGCTGGCCCTGTCATCGTAGCGAGGATTGATATCGGCCCCCATGACATCGATTTCGAACTCACCGCTCTCCACGAGCGTTTTCCCATAGGCGCTGAACAGGCTTCTCTTGAAAGTTTCGACAAATTGGTCTTTCTGTGTGGCGCTTGCCTCTCGGCGGTAACGCCCCATGACCCGGGCGGCAATTCGCCGAAAATCAATAACATCTTGAAGCGCTTCCTCCATCGATCCAAAAAATTTTTCGGGATCGTCGTAGTAGGTGGAGCGCTCCTGATTTAATTTCGCCACCAGGTTTGCGGTATTTTCTTCAACGGATTGCCGCACCGCTTGGCTTTCGTTCGCTGCGCTGGCGGTAGCCACGGCAAACAAGAACAGGCTGAGAAGGATGTGTATCGATGCTTTCAACTTATGTTGCATTTTAGTTTGCTCACTGTCTTTTCGACCGCCCTCAAATTACAGATTACTGGTGGCAAAGTCGCTTATTAGTTTTTCAAGATTCAAGGCTCCCTGGGACGATTCGAAATAATCGCCTTCGCCAAGGACATCAAAATCCCCTCCAATCGATATGTCCACGTACTTTTCTCCCAACAATCCGGCCGTGGTCACTCGTGCAATACTATCGCGGGTGATGAAATCAATATCAGACCGAATTTGCATTTCGACCAACGCCTTCACCGACCGATTGTCCAGGCCGATTTTGCTGACCCGCCCAATCGTCACCCCCGCAACGGATACTTTAGCCCTAACCCGCAGGCCACCGATATCCGTAAACTCCGCATATACCTTGTAGGTAGATTCTTGTGGACGCAAGGACAAACCGCTGACTTCCAAAGCCAACAAAAATAGCGCGCCAATGCCTGCGGCAATAAACAGCCCTACTGATATTTCGATAGTGCGCATCCGCATATTACAAATCTCCAAACATGACGGCAGTCAAGACAAAATCCAACCCTAATACCGAGAGCGATGAATAAACGACCGTTTTAGTGGTGGCATTGCTGATTCCTTCGGAAGTCGGCACCAAGTCATACCCCTGAAATACGGCGATCCATGTACAAACGACGCCGAACACCAGACTTTTAATGACGCCGTTGACAATATCCTGGCGAAAATCGACAGCGGCCTGCATGTTGCCCCAAAACGACCCATCGTAGACTCCGAGCCAGTCGACACTGACCATCATCCCGCCCCACACACCGACAGCGCTGAAAATACAGGCCAACAGCGGCATCGCCACAAATCCGGCCAACAAGCGCGGGGCAATCACATGCTTTAACGGATCGACACCCATCATTTCCAAACTTGAAAGCTGTTCGGTGGCCTTCATCAGCCCGATTTCAGCAGTCAGGGCAGAACCCGCCCGGCCGGCAAAAAGCAGCGCCGTAACCACCGGCCCCAGCTCCCGCACCAGGGTCAGGGCAATCATTTGTCCAACAGCCTGTTCGGAGCCGTACGCGACCAGTATATAGTAACCCTGCAGCCCCAAAACCATGCCGATAAACAAACCGCTAACCACAATGATAATCAGTGACAGCACTCCAATGGCATAAAGCTGTTTGACGAATAGAGGGATCGATTGCACGCTTGGCACATGCATTAAGGCCTGAAAAAAGAAGATACCGGCGCGGCCCAAAGCGCTTAAGCGGGCCAAATTATTGCGCCCCAGCCGCTGCAGAAAATCAAGCATGGGGGCTTTCCTTACTATCACCCTGGGCTTGAAGATCGCCCGATTCCTGAAGAAAGTCTTGCGCAATATCCGTTGCCGGATACTGAAAGGCGACCGGGCCGTCAGGGAGGCCGAGCAGAAACTGCTTAACGAACTCCGAACCCACTTCCCTCAGCTCTTCCGGCGCGCCCTGTCCCATTACCCTACCTTCGGCAACAATGATCAGGTGATCGGTAATACTCAGCGATTCCTGGATATCGTGGGAAACCACGATGCTGGTTAATCCCAGCGCCTCGTTCAGCGAACGAATCAGTTTCACAACCACCGCCATGGCGATAGGGTCCTGACCGGTAAAGGGTTCGTCGTACATCACCATGTCCGGGTCCAGCGCAATCGCTCTGGCTAACGCGGCGCGACGCGCCATCCCTCCGGACAGCTCACTTGGCATCAGGTCTCTTGCGCCGCGCAACCCGACAGCGTGGAGCTTCATTAAAACCAAATCCCGGATCATGGGTTCGGGAAGGTCGGTATGAACCCGCAATGGAAATGCAACGTTTTCATAGACGGTTAAGTCAGAAAAGAGCGCACCGGACTGAAACAGCATACCCAGACGTTCGCGTAACAGGTAAAGCTCTTTGCGTTTCAACCGGTTGACCAGTTGGCCGTTGACATTGATCGTGCCGGCATCGGGTTTCAACTGACCGCCGATCAGACGCAGCAAAGTCGTTTTACCGGTGCCGCTAGGCCCCATCACGGCAGTAATCTTACCCTTGGGAATATCGATATCGATATTGTCATAAATTAGCCGATCACCACGGGAGAAAGACAGGCCTCGTATTTCTACAAAATTTCCTGGATCAATTTTGGCTATCGCATCCGGCATAGAATGTATCCCTGTTTTCCACCCTTGAATAAAAAAAATTTCCAACGACCAGTGGGCGATAGAAGCGACCACAGCCGTTTGCCCGGACCCCGTTCCCGGTCTCTAAATCTCTTGGCAACTGGCGCGCACCGACTATAACAGATGAAAAGAAACCTCCGAAAGCGAAAAACCTGCTTAACTCAACCCAAGCCCCCCTAGCTGCGATTGGATCCGCGTGTCTATATGGAAGCCAGAATATCCAGGTAATCTTAATGCTTGCTTAACCTTAACAAGGCAGTTTTTCCAATCCTTTGCACAACGAATGTAAACCCCATAGGCTTTTCGTGCAGTCGTTCGTGTGAACCTTTATTAAAGTTGCAGCCAAAGCATTGCTGCCTATAATAGCGTCAATTTCAATCGTAACTCACTGGCTAAAATGAGGCCTTGCTAATTAATGACCGAGTCGGACAATCCTTACCTGGCCGTGGCGCAGCGCACTATCGATATGGAAGTAGAGGCCATACGCGCTTTACGCGAGCGGCTTAACGGGGACTTCTGCCGTGCCTGCGATCTGATTCTTAATTGCCAGGGCCGGGTTATTGTCACCGGGATGGGTAAATCCGGGCATATCGCCAACAAAATTGCCGCCACCCTGGCGTCCACCGGAACACCGGCATTCTTCGTTCACCCTGGCGAGGCGAGTCATGGTGATTTGGGAATGATCACTTCCGCGGATGTGGTGCTGGCCCTTTCAAATTCCGGCAACACTTCCGAACTGGTGACTATCTTGCCTCTTATTAAGCGGATGGGCGCAAAGCTGATCAGCATGACAGGCAATCCCAAATCCACTATGGCTGAACTGGCAGACTGCAACCTGGACAGCAGTGTCACCACCGAAGCCTGCCCTTTAAACCTGGCTCCGACATCATCGACAACGGCGGCTTTAGTGCTGGGCGATGCGCTGTCAATCGCGCTTTTGGAGGCGCGTGGTTTTTCTGCCGAAGACTTTGCTTTTTCCCACCCAGGCGGTGCGCTAGGAAGAAGGTTGCTCCTCAAAGTGAGCGATATCATGCACACGGGCGAACAAATTCCAACGGTAAAATCAGGTGCCACCTTGAAGGAGTCGCTTTTGGAGATGACACGGAAAGGTTTGGGGATGACCTTTGTTTTGGATGATCAGGACAAGATCTGCGGAATCTTTACGGATGGCGACCTGCGCCGCACGCTCGACAAACCTGTTGACCTGCACAACTGTTCGATAGACGACGTAATGACAACAAAGTTCAAATCCGCAAAAGCCGAGATGCTGGCGGCGGAAGCGCTTTCCCTGATGCAAAGTAAGGCTATCGGCGGTTTGCCGGTGGTCGACGAAAACCTGCAGGTAGTCGGCGCCTTCAATATGCAGGATATCCTGCGGGCAGGAGTTATCTAAGCATGCCGAAAAGACCGGATGTAGCGGAACTCTCCAGGCATCGCGTCGCACGCTTGATTCAAATCCGACTACCCGCCTTGGATGTCAATGATGTCCTAAGCGACAACTCCCGGTATTTTTCATCAAGCGGAGAACCATTAAATGTAATGCGTTACCATACCCTCATTCCCCATGCGTTGGGATAAGTAACGCTGACCAAAGGCCACCAAGTAACTGATGTTGAACTTGCTTAGAAACAATCTCAAATGGATACTCGCCGTGTTGCTGTTCCTTGCGATTGTTTTATATGGTGTGATGTCCCCGGAAACCCCGGTGCCGTTTTTTGAAGAAGAGTTGCTGCTGAGCGATGAGCCGGACGCGTTTGTTGTCAATGCAACATATACCTCCTATGGCAACGAAGGCAAGCTGGAAAGTATCCTGAAAACCAATCAAGCCAAACACTATCCGCGCACCGATACCGGACTACTTGCCAATCCGAGTCTGGAGCTATACCAAGATGGCGAACTACGCTGGGTGGCGCAATCGCAGCAAGGGGAGTTCGACATGACCAACGACACTCTCGTTTTATCGGGCGACGTGGAAGTGATCGGCGAAACACGGAACGGCACACCGCTGACCATGCAAACCAACTCGTTAACCTACGCCAATAAGTCGAGTTTCATTCGTACCGACGATGCTGTCGTCATCAGTTCTCCGGGAAGTCAGCTATCGGCGCTGGGAATGACTGCCAATGTGGAAGACAGAACGGTAATTTTAGAATCTAATGTGAAGGGACATTATGCACCTGCGCAATAAAGCGGCATTCGCGCTGCTGTTTATTATCGGCCTGCTTCCGGCTGTTTCCGGGTGGGCATTGGACTTGAGCACTGGCAGTGACGAGCCGATTAAGATAGCGGCAGACCGGGCCGAACTGAACGACAAGACCGGGCAATCGGTTTATACCGGCAATGTCATTATTACTCAGGGCCGTTCGAAGCTCGAGGCAGACTCGGTAACCGTCAATTCCGACGACAGCGGCATTACCGGATTCATTGCCGCCGGAGAACTAGTGCATCTGGTTCAATACGACAAGGACAAGGATGTGGAGACCCATGCTTACGCCGTGACCATCTCCTTCAATCGTGATAACAACGAAATTGTGCTGCGCAAGAAAGCAAAATTGGTACAGGAGAACAGCTCCTTTCAAGGCGAAGAAATACGTTACAACACCGTGAAACGCATTGTCACCGCAGAATCTGACAGTGCCAATCCGAGCGAAGGCAGAGTTGAAATTATTTATCAGCCAAACAAGGGCGATTAGCGATGCCAACTCTTTTCGCCAAAAACCTCGCAAAAGCGTATAAGAAGCGTCCCGTGGTCAAAGACGTCAGCGTAGAAATTCACAGCGGTGAAATCGTCGGCCTGCTAGGACCAAACGGTGCAGGAAAAACCACCTGCTTTTACATGATCGTCGGCATTATCCCATGTGACAA
>JANQMN010000138.1 GCA_028280065.1 Hahella sp. | reverse complement strand
TCACTATGGCGGCGATGCCATGGGAACCTTGATACACGGCGCCGAATTCTGTCCTCATCGTGGACAACGCGATTATGCCCAATGCGCTAACCTGCTGCTTGAGGCAGGCGCGCCGCTTGATGCTGAGGAGGTAGACGCTTGCGGTGTGGAGCAACTGGTGCCCTTGTTGGAAGGTTGGTTGGCGAAGCATCAGTAAACGGACTGCTTGTGATTCTACAGCTTAAGGATAGCGTCTTGGTCTAAGGGCAGCCTTTAAACCCGAATGCTTCAAATAGAGAAGTTCAAAACAAAGGCGGCCACTGTGGCCGCCTAACTATTATTGCACCAGACAACTTCTAAGCACCCGGCCCGCAATCCATGCAACGTTCGACCATTTCCGGTCCGATATGCAGCTTGGCGTTCAAATCCCGTAAGGCAGTTCGCACGCCTTCTTCGATTACCGGATGATAGAAAGGCATTTCCAATATTTGCGCGACAGTCATGCGTTGTTGAACCGCCCAGGACAGCAAATGGCCGATATGCTCTGCGGCGGGGCCGAACATTTCCGCGCCTAATAGCAGTCCGGTGCCCTGTTCACCATAGACTTTCAATAGGCCTTTGTTTTTACCCATCACGCGGCTGCGGCCTTGATCTTCAAAGCTGACTTCGCCAACGGCGTAACAGTGTTTGGCGCAATTTTCGACTTCCTGCAGACTCAAACCGATATTGGCAATTTGGGGTTCGGTAAATACGATCCCCAAAGGCGTTCTGCGCAATCCGCTACGCACATCGGGATAATGACCCGCGTTCGTCCCGGCAATACGCCCTTCATCCGCCGCTTCATGCAGCAAGGTCAGTTCATTGTTGGCGTCCCCGGCGACAAAAATATGGCCTGGGTTTGCCTGTAAGGTGTAATGGTTAAAGACGGGAACACCCCGCTCATCCAGCTGTAAACTGGTGTTTTTCAAGTTTAACTTGTCGACATTCGGGCGGCGTCCGGTGGCCGCCAGCAGGTAGTCAAATGATTCTGTAATTTCTTCGCCTGACTTGTTGGCGTATACGACTTCCACCGCCTCGCCTTTCCTGCGAATGATCTTTACCTTGGCATCCGCATCCAGATAAAACTCTTCGTTGAAGGCCGCTTCCGCATAGGCTCTGATTTCCGGGTCTCTCAGGGTGGCAAGTGCTCCGCCACGGCCGAATACCTTCACTTTTACACCCAGACGGCTTAACGCCTGTCCCAGCTCCAGACCGATGACACCGGGGCCGAACACGACTACCGATTCCGGCAGGGTTTCCAGTTCGAACAGATCGTCGTTAATCAGCAAACGGTCACCAGCTTCCAGAAACATGTCCGGATAAGTCGGCCGGGAACCGGTTGCAATGACGATCCGGTCCGCAATGACCTTGACCGTTTCCCGGTTACCGCTCGGGTCCTTTACCAGGAGGGTATGATCGTCTTCGAAGGACGCATGGCCAATCAGTTTGTGGTTTTCGTCGAAACCTTCCACGGATTCCAGGACAAATCCGACGAAACGATCCCGTTCCCGTCTTACCCGCTCCATCACTGCCTTGCCATCCACTTCAATTCCACTAACCTTGACTCCGAATTGCTGCGTATGGGCGGCATGATGTGCCGCTTCCGCTGCGGCAATCAGTAGCTTACTCGGCATGCAACCGACCCGCGCACAGGTGGTTCCATAGTGGCCGCCTTCAATCAACACCAGATTGTCCGTATGCTCTCTAGCCGCCCGGTAAGCGCCCATGCCTGCCGTACCGGCACCGATTACGGCGACATCTACTTTTCTCGTTTTCATAATCGACTCTCCGAAAATTTTTTTCTAAGTTCTTCTAGGCAGCAGCTTGGATTTCGCTGGCATAGTCTCTGACAAAGCGCACGATATCCCGCGACTCGTACAACCATTCCACGGTGCCGTCATGATTCTCAATTCGCAGACAGGGAACCTGAGATTTGCCCCCCTGTTGAATCAGCTCTTCTCTATATTTGGGTTCATTCAGGATGTCCCGTCGTTCAACGGCAATATCAAGAAAGTTCAGCGCGCCCCGAGTGACTGCACAAAATGGGCAGGCCTGAAAATGGTAAAGGGCAAGATGGCGGATGGTATCTGGATTGTTCATTTCTAGTCTCCGGTTCAATTCATTCGATGAAGGTTATTATCCAGATACATAACGAACAAAATATGATGTAATGGCCGCAAGAATTGTCATTTTGTCCAGCGCCTGGAAAGAGACAGCGGTTAACCGGGCAATCGATAGGTATTTTTAGAGGAAGGCAAGAAATGGATGCACTGGCGGATGTGTTGAAAACCATAAGGCTTCGCGCGAACACTTATTTTTGCAGTGACTTTCACTCCCCCTGGGGAATGTCGATCGACGGAGGCAGCGATGGACTGTTCCATGTCGTGGTCAGTGGCGAATGTTGGCTTAAAACGGCTAATTCCGATGGGCTTCTGCATCTTTCGGCCGGGGACATCGTCGCGTTTCCCACCGGCGGGTCTCATTGGATCAGCGATAATCCCGACAGCCCCAAAATGGCGGGCAAGTTAGTCGTGGAGCGAATCCAGGACGGTAATAACCCTTTTCAGCAAGGCTCAGACCCTATGAGCGAAAGACCCCGCATCAGGCTGTTGTGCGGCGCTTTCGGCTACGACCATACCGTTAAGCACCCATTTCTCCGTGATCTGCCTTGCTTTATTCATATCAAGGCAAAAGAAACGCCGGAACTCAACTGGTTGCGGTCGTTAATAGAAAGACTCTCCGTGGAAGCCCAGACGCCGTCGCCAGGATCCACCATCATGGTTGATCGGCTGACAGAAGTGTTGTTCATTCAATTAATGCGAGCCTATGTAGCAAGCAAACCGTCCAGTATGAGTTACCTGGCCGCCCTTTCAGATCCGCAGATAGGCAAGGCGCTGAATCTGATCCATGACGACAGCGGCGAAAACTGGACCGTAGAGAAACTGGGCGATCGCATTGCCATGTCGCGAACCGCTTTCACGGAAAAGTTTTCCAAGCTGGTCGGCATTCCGCCAAAAACCTATTTAACCGATTGGCGTATGCAAAAAGCGAAGTCTCAATTGGAAACCACAAACGATGCGATGATCAATGTCGCGGAATCCGCTGGTTATTCGTCGGAGGCTGCCTTCAGCAAAGCCTTCAAACAGTATTTTGGTGCAACACCAGGCAAGTTACGCCGTGCACATCCAGGTGAAGCAATGCGCGTTTGATTAAGCGCTGACAGGTTGTCTAAAACCCATGGTAAAAATGTTTTAACACTACAAATTTTACAGTTTTCTTTAAACTCGGTATCTTTTGGGTCATCTACAGTTACCCGGGAGTAGAAATGCTATCAGTTTTTCGATTTGAGGCTGTTAACTTGGCAAATACCTTGTTGCCTAAGGAGTCGCAAGCCGGAAAGGATCTACTGCCGAAAATAGTCGTGCGTCAGCGGCGAGTAGAGGTCGGAGAGGCTTTCTCGCTGGATTATAGCGCGACTAAGTTTTGGTACTTGGAATCAGGAGTCGTCAAACATATCCCACGCAGGGGTTCAGACCGGGTCAACAAAATTCTCTATCCTTCCGATATCATGCAGCAACGGTTCGTTGACGGCGGAGAAGGAAGCCTAACTTATCAAGCAATAAAACCTGCCCTGGTGACGAAAATCAATGTACAGCTTTTTCTATCAATGATTCGAGACAACCACATCATCAAGTCCTTTTTCTTTGACGGTTTGAGCAGAGATTTGTTACGCGAAGAAATTTTGCGGCGCAATCTAAAACTGACGGAAGGGCTTGATCGTTTTGAGCACTATATGCGGTATGCCATTGAAAAGTGCTGCCGGATTAAGCACGATTTGCCGTTGGAGTTTCCTGTTGGTACTCAGGATTTATCTGAGTTGCTTTCGTTGAAGCATGAGGAAGTCAGCAGAGGTTTTGCGCAATTGACTGAACGGCAGATTCTCCAAGCGATGGGTAGCCGCTACATAATTGCTGAAACGAACTCTATTGCATCAAACTCCAGGTAAAGGTACAACTTTCCAAAGTACCGGTCCTACCAACAGCTTGTCCAAGCACTGGAAAGCAAGCTCTGGAAAGCATGCCCTTGAAAGTACGGTGCTCCTCTTCTAAAAGCGCTTGCCTAGTCAATCCTAAAATCCTTTAACACCCTGTTTTTAAAATCTTTTCCATCATTTGATCGATTCTCGTTGAAGTTAGATTCCTAATAATTAAAAAAAATTTTGCTTTGCTGAATCTAAATTCGAATTTCATTGCGTCCTAGTTATGAAAGCTAACGAAATGGAGGGCACAAAAATGTTATCCACACCCTTGTTTAAGAAAGGAAGCCTCTTATTTATTGCCGCTTTGCTGTTCGCATCGAGTGCTTGTATTGCCGACGAGTTCAACAAGCAAGACGACCAACTGCAAGCAGAAGATATGCTGGCGGCGGTAACCACCGAACAATCGTTTATCGTTGAACCTGAAACAATTCGCCTCATTCCGGAAAAAGCCAGGTTGGATGTGCCGTCTGTTTCCATTGAAATGCCGAAGCTGACCATTGAACTGAATCTGGATCTGGGTATGGAGCCCGCTTTTTAGGATGCCGAATCAGGTTATATGGGCCTAGTGAAGAATGTTAACTGCAGCCAAATCACTAGCCTTTGATGTATAGAAATAGAGAACCCGATATGTACCGAATCCCCCATGCTAAAAAACCAAAAATCTACAACTGCCTTCTGTTATCGGCATTGCTATCAATCTTGCTGCTTTCCGGACAGTTGCAGGCTGAAATTCCGGTGGATTCCGATCCACAGGTTGCGTCATTGGCGGATAGTGATACAGCTGGACTTCAACAACTCGCTATCGATGAGTCGGAACCGGCTGCTGAATCAGGCGATTTAGCGCCGTCGGTCGATGAGCAGTATCAAGGTAGTGAGATTGCCTTGAAAGTGTTAAAGAAACTTTCCGATAAGGGGCTTGTAGAGCAGGATTCCATCGACATTAGTTTGGACACCCACGGATTTGATCATAGCGGGCACTTCCATAGTTCCGGTTTTGAAGATGATTTTGACGAAACGATCATTATTCCTGTGCTGGCGATTCTGCTTATCTTCGGCAGCCCCTTATTGATCGTGGCAATTGTTGTTATTCAAAGCTATCGGAAAAGAAAACTCTTGCACAACAGCATAGACAAGCTGATTGATAAAGGAATGGATATACCGCCTGAACTCTTCGACTCCATGCAAAACAAACCAAAGAATCCTGTGGGGTATCTGAAGAAAGGTGTGTTACTCACAGCGGTAGGTATCGGGGTGTTTATTTGGCTGGCTGCATTGGCCGGTAGCGATGTTGCAACAGTAGGGCTAATTCCACTTCTCATCGGTATCGGATACATCGTGCTCTATAAAGTGGATAGGCGGAAAGCAGAAGCTACTGCGCCGACAATTGGCGGACCGGCATCAGCCAATCACCCGCCGCTTATTGAAAATTGATTTAGGCGAGGTATCGAATGTCGGAACAAGATGCATTTGAACGCTGGCTAAGTAACCGGACGCAGCAAACTTATATTGAGGACGCTGGATTTACCGATCAGGTGATGGCCCGCTTGCCAGAAGCCACCCATCAGAATTCTTATCAAGGATTGATAGTCGCGATTGCCACTCTCTTTGCCTGCCTTATTGCGGCTTGGAATGTACCTGTTTTAGGCATGGTCTTTGACCTGCTCGCCAAGGCAAATGTGGTATCGATTTATTCCATCGGGCTTGTGGGATTAGTTGTTGGCATGGCGGCAGTGTATTACAGCGCACGTGAACGGCTTATTTAGCGAGCTTGCAGAAGTGTTTTGAGACTTTAGATTTTTTTGAGAGGAGTATATGAAACCTTTGTTGATCGAAAAAACCAATAGCCTGTTAACCTTATTTGTCTTTGTGTTTTTGACAGTTTTCACTGGGATAGTCGGTGCTGCCAATCGAGAGGAAATTCGTGACTTGGAAGGTGTAACGGAAGTAAGAGTCGCCGGCTCGCTCTCCGTCGTTGTAAAGCAATCGGATCAATCTCAATTGCGTGTAAGCGGGCCGGAGGATGCCATACCGCAGGTTATATCCAAGGTTAGCGGCAACAGTGTGTCCATTACTTATGACGACAGCTGGTTGGATTATTATGCAGACGATGTTGACGAGCTAGTCATCGAAGTGTCTTTGCCGTTGATCGAAGGACTTAGCCTTAGCGGGTCAGGAGACATAGTCGTAGAAGATATTCATACTTCGACACTGAAAGCATCGGTTCAAGGTTCCGGAGATATGGCGATCGGGAATTTGGTTGCTAAAAAAGTGAGCTTGGCCGTACTGGGCTCCGGTGATCTCATTATTGAGCAGATGACCGCAATAGACTCGAAGGCATCCATTAGGGGCAGCGGTACCATCGGTGTGGCGGGTGAGGTGCAGAGCCAATCCATCAGTATCATGGGCTCGGGCGACTTTGAGGGGGAGAACCTATCGGTTGAACTGGCAAACGGGAAGATCATGGGTTCCGGAGACGCGGTCTTTGCGAATGCCGAAAGGCGTAACTTTTCAGTGCTTGGGTCGGGTGAGTTTCGAGTAATTAACTAGCAATGACCCCCAGATTCTGCTGAAGAGGCAAACAATATAGTTCTGCCGGAGAAAGCACTCTTCTCTGTTGCGGTTCCGGCACAGATTAACCCCTTCCTCCGGCGCCCATAAAGTTAAGCCGTTAGCGGCTAATCATCTCGCAGGATACAATGGTCGCCGCTATACCAATGCCTTACCCTCGATATCACTTCCTTAAGTGTAGATACGTTCCAACGTGTCGATTTCCCAAGTACTACCTGTCAAGTTTTACAGGGTTACTATGTGCGCAATTTCCTTCTAAATTGTTGTTCACCGTTTAGCTATTGCCAGATCCAAGTGTCCGGGACGGCAATGGTCCACAAGCAAAATATGCCTCGTGGCATAAGGTGTTCACTATGAATTGGATCAAGAATCTAACGATCAGGGCTAAGTTGTTAGGTATCGTTGCGATTCTCCTTATCTTGTTAATCGTCAATGCAGGTTATGCCATTTTGTCCATGACCAAAATTGGCAATGAGCTGACAGAAGTGGTTGATGTGGACATCCCACTAACAAGGATAATTACCGACATCACCATTCATCAACTCGAACAAGCCGTTTTGTTTGAGACTATTCTTAATCCGGTACATACGCCAGACAGGCAGCAACTCCAGTCATCTTTTAATCTATTGGATGCAAAAATCGATGCTGAATTCGTGCAAGCTCAAAAGTTGGCTGAGGAGCAGTTAGCGCTTGCCAATAGAGAAACCAGAGAACAATACCTCCGCATTCAGGATAATTTGGAGCGGTTGATAGACAAACACCAACGTTATCGTGATCACGCGCTTCAAGCCTTTCAGTTGCTAACGGGCGATACGGAAAACGATAAGTTGATTGCTACGATTCGTGTGGTTGAAGAGGAACATAACCAACTGGAAGCATCTTTAACAAACTTGCTTCGGGAAATCTCCGATCTTACCTTAGCAAGTGCAACGCACGCTCGTGATTGGGAGATCAGCGCTATCAGGACGCTTGGGATCATTGTTGTTGCCAGTGTCATTATTGGATTGGCTTTGGGACTGGGCATGACCAATCTGGTGGTTTCCTCTTTGAAAAGGGCGACAAAAGTTGCTTCCGGAGATTTAACGCGTGAACTGGCTGTGGATAGTCAGGATGAAATTGGTGAGCTGCTTTCGGCATTAAATGGCCTGCGCCTCAAACTGCTGAATATAATCTCATCTATCAGTTCGACAACAGACGAATTATCGGCATCTTCTGAAGAACTTTCCGTTATCACAGATCAAACCTATCGGGTCATCAGTCAGCAGCAGCAGGAAACAGAGCAAGTGGCCTCGGCAATGAACGAAATGACTGCTACTGTCCATGATGTCGCGGGCAATATTCACGAAACCGCGGGAGCCGCAAGTGAGGCAAATGACCATTCCAAGAATGGCCAGGCGGTGGTGAACAAAGCCGTGTCTCAGATCAGCGATCTGGCCGAACAGATTGAGAAGTCTTCCAGTACGATCCAGTTATTGGAAAGTTTAAGCGGAGAAATCAGTACCATCGTGGAAGTCATTAAAGGTATTGCGGATCAGACAAACCTGTTAGCGCTAAATGCCGCGATTGAAGCCGCCAGAGCAGGAGAACAGGGGCGCGGCTTTGCTGTTGTTGCAGACGAAGTCAGAGCCTTGGCCGCAAGGACTCAGGATTCCACGAAGCAGATTAACGACATGATAGGAAAGCTGCAGGATAGTTCCAGACATGCCGTGGCAGTGATGACGAAAAGCAGGGAGCAGGCCCGAACTGCCGTGGGTTATGCGAAAGAATCCAATCAGTTCTCGGAGACCATCGTACAGTCTGTCAATCGGATTACTGATATGAGTACTCAGATTGCCAGTGCCGCAGAAGAGCAGAGCCAAGTACTCGAAGAACTTAATAGGAACATCGAGCAAATAAAAGAAAAGGCAATGGAAACCTCCACAAGCACCGAGCAGACCACGATAGCCAGTCAGGACCTGGCCCGTATGGCCAGTAATCTTAAAGATTTGGTCGGGACATTCTCTGTTTGACCGTTAATTACGCTAGGTCTCCTATGGCGAATAGTAAGAAACGGCGAGTGTGTTGCTTTCCCTTTTATTCCAATATTTTTTCCAGGTAAGGGCGCACGCTATCCTCCGCAAATTCGAACCAAATCGTAAATTTGCCAGTCCCTGAGTTTTCATAACGGAAACTCCAGTTCAACATTTTGCTTAGCTCTTCGATAATTTTAATGCCAAAGCCAAAGTGGTCTGCGTTTTCTACGCGTAAAGCATCGATATCATTTGTGATGCAAAGACTGGTCGAGTTCAGCTTGATTTGTATTTGGCTCGCGCAATATTCGAATGAATTGCGCAGGACATTTGAAAGCACCAGCATAACGGCTGTGTCATTGGTGACTTGTCTGCTGGTATCGAGATAGGTTTTTTCGATTTGAATTTGCTGTGGTCCCTGCAGGTATTGGTACTTTTCAACTAGATAGTCTAACAAAGTGCTCAACTGGGTGGGTTTACCTTCCGGCCAGTCGATGCCTTCTTTTCCCAAGATTAAGAAGGTTTGTATAACATCTTCCATCTGTCTGGTTGCAGCAGATATACGCTCCATAGCCCGCTGTTTAATTTTCTCTGCATTTTCCTTGGAAGATTCTTCTTCGCATGCTTCCCACAAGTTGATTGACGAATTGATAATTGCGACAGGGGTTCTGAGCTCGTGACTGGCATAGCGAGAAAATTGCTTTTCACGTTCGAGCACCTCATTGATTCTGGAAATCGTATTGGCAAACGCTTCACTTATTTCACCAAACTCATCATCCCTCTTTAATGCTGAAAAGGCAGGAGCGTTTGGATTGGTTGATTTGACACGTTGAGTCAGCAGTTGGAGAGGCTCAGATAACTTTTTCGACAAGATGATTCCGAGGACGATGCCGACAACAATCACTAAAAGAGTCACGATGCCGAGCAGAAAATAGATAATGGGTTCGTATTGCTCAATCCAGTCTTTACCTGGCCCGGAATGGACCAGGTAAATTCTCTTATCTTGTTGAGATTCGGGTAGTTTCATCTTCATCGTATAGACGGATAGATTGATATCACCATCCTCAAAATATCCCATGGGTAATTGGGCAATCATTTCCGGGATCAAGTCGCGTCCTTCGATGAGCACTTCGATGCCGTTGAGCTGGTTTCGCGCCCAAAGTTTATTGGTTTCAGCGTAGTATTGCGTGAAGCCCTCAGCATGGCTTGCTAACAGAACTTCTCGAACATTGTCGTCTGACTTTTCAATACCAACCAGCACTAACACGCAGAAGAGCAAACTTAAAAAAGTACTGAATAGTGTTAGCGTAATGGCGATTTTATGACGGAAATAAACGGGCGAAATCATACGTTTTCCGTATTTGGAATATTGAGCTTAAACCCTTTCCCATGGACGGTTTCCAAATAGGCCGTGTCGAATGGTTTGTCTAGTAGATTTCGCAAACGGTAGATATGGGTTCTCAATACATCGCTATCCGGGAGTTCGTCACCCCACAACTCATATTCCAGGTCCTGTCTGGAGACAATGCCGGGGGCGTTTCTGATCAGCACTTTAAGTATTTGAAATTGTGCTTGATTGACTTTGACTTCTTTACCATCGCGATGTACTTTTTGCTCACTGGTATCAAGTGTTAAATCACCACAAGATAGTTTTCCAATATCTGACCTTGGACCCCTGGATGAAAGTGCTTTGATGCGACATAGCAGTTCATCGAGTTCAAACGGCTTGGTGAGGTAGTCGTCTCCGCCTGATTCAAAACCCTGAACCTTGTGTACTAACTCGACTTTGGCCGTTAGAAAAATGATCGGCGTTTGTTTCTGAAGTTTTCCTCTAAGTACTTTACAGACGTCGAATCCATCCTGGCCTGGCATCATGACGTCTAGCACAATGACGTCGTAGTTGTTTTCTTGAACCAGCGCAACGCATTGTTTGCCGTTGCTTGCATAATCCGTGGTAAAACCTTTTAGGGTCAGGTAGTCACAGATATTGCCGGCTAGAAATTGATTGTCTTCCACCAATAACAATCGCAATTCTGATCTCCTTCCGAATCCTCATATAGTTTAATGATGATAGATCATGAACCACAGAAAATAGAACATGAACGACTGATGATTAAAGATCTTATTAATCTGGATGTGAACTGCATGTGAACACATTGCTGGATGATAAGCAGGGTCGTTGCGTCTTCAGCTAAGGGTTCACAAACTGTTCACGAACGGCCTTTTATTCTGCGTCCGATATTAAAAATCTATCGCCAGCCATAGGTCTCTAAGAGGATTCGGAATGCGCTTTTGGTTAATCATCCTAACCCTGTGTTTTGCGGGATGCAGCCGGCTACCGCAGAAGTACACGCCAGAAGAACTGCCAATGGATGCACCGGCTCATTGGACTCTTGTCGCTCCGGGGATCGCTGGGAAACACGACTTATTGAGTTTGGTACCCACCCCGGACATCGATCACTGGATTGACATGGCCTTACGGGATAACCCAGCCTTGAGAAGAAGTCTGTTAGAGGTGGCCGAAGCGGGTATTCTCACAAACCAAGTTAAAGCCAATCAGTTGCCCTCGATTGATCTCTCTATTGACGCGCAGCGTGAAAAAAATGCCGCTAGCCAATCCACAACCAATAACTTTTCAGCTTCGCTTACAACAACCTGGGAGGTGGATATATGGGGAAGGCTCAGAGACCAGACGCTAGCGAGCGAAATGGATGCGTCTGCGATAGAGGCTGATTTTGAATTCGCCAAACGATCACTGGCAGCCAATGTCTTGAAAGCCTGGCTTAGCTGGTTGAGTGCCATTAAAAAGTTGGAAGTTGAAGAGCGCCGATTTCAAACACTATTAAAAAATAGCGAGTTTGTTCAAGAGCGATATGTGTTGGGGATTGGCGATATCCTCGATTTGGAGACGTCAAAGTCGGATTCAGAGCAGGCTAAAGCACGAGTAGCCGGGCAACTTGAGACTGTACAAACGGCACTAAGGCTGATTCAAGGCCTGACCGGATCATTTAAGCCGCTTGAAGGGCTGCCGGATTCATGGACCCAAGTTGCGTTTCCCAGTTTGATACTACCCGCCCAGGTAATTGGGCAGAGACCCGATTTACGCGCGGCCTATAGGCGTATTCAAGCCGCAGATGCACTGAGTTCAGTGGCTTACAAAAATCTTCTACCAAGCTTTTCGTTAAACCTAAATATCAATCAGTCTCAACCCAAACTGAACGAACTTCTAACCCGTGATCCCGGCTGGTTACTGCTGGGTCAAATCATCCAGCCGATTTTTAACCATGGCAGGTTAAAGGCGGAGCTGGAGGCATCGGAGTCAAGAGCTCATCAAGCCTACTGGAGCTACCGTGAACTTCTTGTTAAAGCCATTCTTGAAGTCGAAGGAAGTCTCAGTCAAGAACATAGTTATGCGATCCAATATGCATCGTTGGAAAGCGCACTGCACTATGCCAAATCTAACCAGAAAGAGTACGAAAATCGTTACCGGCAAGGCTTGGTTTCGATGTTAGACCTATTGTCAGCCCAACAGTCAACTTTCGATGTTGAGGTTCAGCTTTTGGATGTTGCACTTAATCGTGCGGTGAATCGAATTAATCTAGGGTTGGCACTCGGGATGCCAATTAAGTCAGGAGCATAACTATGAAACATTTCCCTGCATACACAAGGGGGCGCTCAGTGAGAAATTTATTCTCTGTTAAGGTGTTGTTTACTTTCCTAGCGCTGCTATCCGTCCCAAGTGCAGTCGTCTATACCGCCTATGCCATTGAAAACAAACCGCCGCCTAAGATTAAAAATGACGGAGAGTTGTTACCTAAAGCGACGGTTATCGCAGTGATGCCACAGACGCACCAGGCCTCTATCCTTGGCCACGGCGAAGCCGTTCCGCATTTTGCTTTGACCTTGTCTGCGGAAGTCGAAGGCACCATTACCTCACTCGCACCCGAACTTCAACGTGGTGAGCGATTAGCGCCAGGTCAAGTTCTTGCGAGCCTCGACCCGATCAATTATCAAAAAGCTTATGCTACCGCGGTTTTGGCCTTAGCCGAGGCAAACTACGCATACCAGAAAGAAAAACAGGAGGCGGAAAGGGCTGCAAACGAATGGGCGCGCTCAGGCCTTGAAGGTGAAGCCACGAAGTTATTGTTGAGATCGCCGCAATTACAAATCGCCAAGGCAAAAGTCGACGAAGCGAAAGCAATGTTAGCCCAGGCCGAAAAAGCGCTTGATAACACGAAAGTTAAAGCGCCTTTTGAGGCGGTTGTCGTCCAACGCTGGGCGGTACCTGGACAATATGTACAGGTAGGAGATCCTATCGCGTCGTTGTACGGTCTCAATCGTATTGATGTTCAGGTTAGTCTGCCTATTTCGCAATGGACTTTGTTGCCGGAGCCAAAGGACCTCATCGGAAATTCAAATATTGAACTGCGTAATAGTCACGGGGACAAATGGTTAGGGCAAGTTATGCAGGTTGATCAACATGTCGACCGCGACACCCGCCAGCGCAGCCTTATCGTCAGCCTGATTAATCCCCAAGAACATGCCAGGCAACTGTTGCCTGGCATGTTTCTAGAGGTTGTTTTACCTGCCCGGTCTTTTGATGGGATATTGGCTGTGCCTGCCAGCAGCCTGTCAAGTCGGGGAGAGATATGGCACCTGAACGACGTAAATCGGTTGCAGAAATTCGCAGCGGAAATCCTGTTTAAAGATTCCAATACCTTATATCTCAGGTCCCCTTTTCCAAGGGGATCTGAGCAAAAATCTAATCCTTTGGCGGTTTTAATTTCACCTAACCCCAATTTTATTTCTGGGCAAACCGTTGAACCGGTTTATGTCGGAGAGGTGGCAGCCCGATGACGACTCAGAGGCAATATTCAGGAGTTATTGCGTGGTTTGCCAATAACCCTGTCGCGGCAAATCTGTTGATGTTGGCAATTTTGTTAGCAGGCATCGTTACAGCTATGGGTTTGCGTATCGAGGGGTTTCCCAGTATGCCGCCTAATTCCGTTGCGATAGAAGTCGCCTACGAAAGTGGCGATATTTATCAGGTGGAAGAAGGCGTTGCCATCAAGATCGAGGAAGCGTTACAAGGAGTTGCGGGTATTAAGCGCATGCAATCGACAGTCACCGCAGACAGTGTATCGGTGCAGGTAGATCGTATAAGCGGATATGATCTTGATCGCCTGACGGCTGACATTAAGAATCAAATTGATGGGATTTCCAATCTTCCCGCCGCTGCCGAGCAGCCTGTCATATCCCAATCCACGGCAGAAAAACAGGCGCTATGGATCACTGCATATGGAGATACTACCCAGGCCGATTTGCAGCAGTTTGCCAGACGCTTCGAAACAGAGTTACTCGCTTTGCCGAGTGTGCAAAGAGTCAATCTAACTGGATGGCGCGCCCCTGAAATCGCCATTGAGCTGGATGAGCAGATGCTGCAAGCCCATCAACTGACCTTATCGGAGGTTGCTCGTCTTGTCGGGGCGGAGTCTATCCCAATGCAGAACGCTGAACTGCGTTCAGCCCGAGGCAACATATATCTAAAGTCGGATAGGCCACGATATTATGCCTCTGAATTTTCCTCCATTATCCTGAAGCGAAGCCCTAACGGCAGCGAGCTACGGCTAGGCGATGTGGCGAACATTGTAGACGGCTATGAAGAAGTTCCAAAAGTGCTTTCGCGTTATCTAGGCAAGCAAGCAATAAATTTCGAAGTCATTGTCGATCGCCATGGCGACATCGTTGAAATTGCTAATGAAGCGCATCAATTGGTACAAAACTGGCGATCAGGTGATCAGTTACCATCCAACCTCGAGTTAGATCTGTGGTGGGACCAAAGCATTAATATGCTGGAGCGACTCAGTCTAATGGTAGAAAACGGACTGATAGGGATTGTCCTCGTTATGATGGTACTGTCGATTTTCCTCAATCTTCGTGTCGCTTTCTGGGTTGGTGTGGGATTACCCGTATGTTTTGCCGGTGGTCTAATGATGATGGGAGGGAATTTCTGGGATTTAACCTTAAACCAACTGACGACTTTTGGTTTCGTGCTGGTTTTAGGGATTTTAGTGGATGATGCGGTGGTGGTTGGTGAAAGCATTCATACCGCAAAAAAAGAGTTGGGTGATACCAGGGATGCGACCCTCACCCGCGAAGCCACCATTAAAGGACTGAAACGGGTGGCCGTTCCTACCGTCTTTGGCGTTTTAACCACCGTCGCTGCCTTCTATCCTCTCTCCTTTGTCGAGGGCGAATTGGGGGCTATGTTTGCCCAGTTCGCTCTGGTCTGCACGGGCTGTTTGTTGTTTTCCCTGGTGGAATCAAAACTCATCTTACCGGCTCATTTGGTTCATCCGGACACTCAACGGAGTAATTCGAGAAACATTCTTGCCCGGGGATTTTCCCTTTTGCAAGCGACTGGGGACGCCTTGATTCATGGACTGAAACACAAGATCTATCGACCTCTGCTTGATCAGGCTTTAAAACTTCGCTATGCCGTTGTTCTTCTATTTATATCTGTCTTCGTGCTGGTATTGGGCATGATTCCGAGTGGCAAAATTGCGTTCACTTTTTTTCCGGATATTCCTGAAGAGACGATTACCATCTCTTTCGCCGCTGAACAAGGCATGGGTTATCAAGTGGTTCATGACCAAGCGGCCAAGATTGATCAGGTCATTGATTCGCTTAATAAAGGGTGGCAGGACCAACGTTTAGGCGAGAGCAAAATCCTCGCGCGCCACTACCTGTTGGTTGAGAATGACATTAGCGGCAAGGTGAGCATAGAGCTTAGCCCTATCAATGAACGGCAACTTGATACCTTGGCGATAGCCGATCAGTTGAATGCCTCATTAAAAGGATTAGAGGGCTTAACAAGACTTTTGGTGCTAGTCGAAGAAGAAGATGAAGGCGACTTTGCGTTGAACTTATCGGGTGGTGAGGACCATCAGATTATCGATACAGCTGACCGCATTATGGATTACCTAAAACAGTTTGAAGGGGTAAAAAACATTAGCAGTAATCTTGTTGCCGGTTATCCCCAGTACCGGTTAGTGCTTACGGAAGAGGGGCGTGTGCTGGGTTTAACCGTAGAAGATTTGGCAACTCAGGTGAGACAGAGCTTTTACGGAGAAGAAGTGCAGCGCATCCAGCGTGGAAAAGACGAAGTAAAAGTTTTGGTCAGATACCCTGTTGATCAACGCCAAGACCTAACCAGCTTAAAGGATGCCAGAGTGCGGCTTCCTAACGGCAAGGTGGTAGCACTTGAAACGGTGGCTTCAATAGAGCAGGAACAGGTCATTACGACGATCAATCGTATCGATGGAGAACGCACGACAACCATCACCGCTGATATCAATGAATTTGTTGTTGAAGCAGATGAAGTCATGGACGCGATGGAGCTTGAGCTATACCCAACAATTAAATCCCTATACCCGGATGTCCGCATAGTGAGCGATGGCGATGACGTTGAAGAGGAAGAGAGTACCGCTTCTTTGATACTCATTTTTAGTGTCTCGCTCATATTGATCTACATATTGGTCGCAATTCCCCTCAAATCCTACTGGCAGCCATTGGTTATTATGTCTGCCATTCCATTCGGCATTGTTGGCGCGGTATTGGGACATTGGCACGGTGATTTAGCGATCAACATTTTATCGATCAACGGCATACTGGCTTTGAGTGGCGTTGTTGTGAATGATAGTCTCCTTCTCGTCAACCGTTTCAACGAGATTCGGAATCAAGGAATTTCTTTAAATGAGGCACTGATTGAGGCGGGCAGTCAACGCATGCGGGCAATATTATTGACGTCGATCACCACCTGCTTAGGGTTGGCTTCATTGTTACAAGAAACCTCTTTGCAGGCGCAATTTTTAATCCCGGCAGCGACATCACTAGCCTATGGGATAAGTTTCGCAACCCTGATCAGTTTAGTACTCATTCCTGTGCTGCTGAGGATATCGGCGGATGTATCCGATTTGTTGAATAGGACGTCACTGCCTGAGCACAAGCGCCTTTCTACTCCGGAAGGAGCCTAGCGTATGGCTATTCCCGTATTTTTTCATATTCCACTCGTTGAGTGATAGTAAGGTATACGAGCCCTGGTCATCTAGCAATTAGTTCACAATTAGTTCACAACCTGTTTGCTAAGATTTTTATTCACTAGCACGAACCCGAAGTCCTCGAATGGCTTTTCAATTCTGGCTTTGATGGGAAATGTGCACCTTTTGGGTCTTTTATGCAGGGTTTGAATGAAGTGATATGGCGCGCTTAATTTACTCTTCTTTGTGGACAATAATACTACCCTTTGCGCTGGCCCGACTTTGGTGGAAGGGGCGAAAAACAAAAGGGTATCGGCAGCGATGGGGTGAGAGACTGGGGCTGGTAGACGCCGCTTCGCTCCCTGATTCACCGATCTGGATTCATGCGGTTTCGGTGGGCGAAACCATTGCTGCAGCCCCACTGATAGAGAGACTGCTTGTCGATCACCCGGATATTCCCCTGGTCATCTCCAATATGACCCCCACTGGATCCGCGCAGGCGCGAGCCATGTTTGGCGCAAGAGTCGCACATCTCTATGCACCCTATGACCACCCCTGGTGCATCAAACGATTTCTGAAGCAGGTTCGTCCAAGGGCATTGGTGGTGATTGAAACCGAGTTG
>JANQMN010000112.1 GCA_028280065.1 Hahella sp. | reverse complement strand
GTTCAGGTTCAGGTTCAGGTTCAGGTTCAGGTTCAGGTTCAGGTTCAGGTTCAGGTTCAGGTTCAGGTTCAGGTTCAGGTTCAGGTTCAGGTTCTGAGACAGCGGGCACAACAGCGGGCACAGAAGTGTATAGTGCCACCTTGCCGCCCCAGATTAACTGTTCGGCCAAAAAACCGGCGCTCGCCAGCGGGTGCTCGCGACTGGATTGCACGATGATGCGGTGGAACAAGGCGTAAGTTTCCGCCAGCGGTTGTTCCAGGTAAACCGCCAGTACTTTGAGCAAACGTCCGGTTAGCCTGGAATAGAGGGACCGATTTGCCTGCAGGCCGAGGTGGTTTGCCAGTCCGACCAAAAAGGCCGGGCTGGACATAAACAGCCTTTCGTCGCGGTTATCCGGCCGTAAAGGCTTTCCTTCAGGTGGGCAATGCCGGGCAAGTCTCACCAGCATTCGCGCGTATTGCGGGTCGCCAAGCAACGGCCCTTCAGAGATCAGCGACGGCAGCGAAAACGCCTCCTGAATAAGGCTCCATAGTTCAATGAAACTCGCGCCGAATATCTTCTTCTCAGACGCCAGGCGCTCGGAAATGGGTTGACTCAACCGGTCGGTCCAGGCTTGCATCTTTTTCGGTGTAAACCGCCAGAGGTACCACATGGGCAACCCATAGAAAAGTGCCGCCCAATAGTATTCAACTTGTCGGGCGGGCTGTTTAACTGCCACAATTTCGCTGGCCAGATGGGCGGCACAGAAGCTGGTCGCCATCGTTCGGTAATAGGCGGTGACACCCGGGATATTGGGCTGTTCCGGCGGCGGGGTGGTTTTCAGCACTTGTTCCAGGAAGTCCAAGCCCAGCAAACTGATCGCCTGGTTCAGGTTCTTTACCAGACTCTCGTCCGACTGAATGCTGAAATTGGCCTTGTTAAGAAGATTTAACGCCAATACCGGGTCATTCTGAATAACATTACTCATGGTCTGATAGGAAAGGGTCTTTTGACCCATCAACCTGAGTAAAATAGCACTGCTCCCGGTGACAGAAGGCAAGGGTTTGGCAAGTAGTTGATTAACCCACTCAAGTTCTTCTGTCAGGGGAGTTGTGGATGGCATAAGGTGTTGTGAAATAGTGTTTTTTGATCTTTACTGTTAGTACTAAAAGTAGTTAACGAAGGCGCTTTTGTCACGCTAAGGAATTATTACAGTAATGCTCTTGATTCTCGGAAGTATCATTGTTACTGCGAGTGTGCTGGGCGGATACGTACTGGCACATGGGGAGCTTGCTGCGCTTTGGCAGCCGTTTGAAATTATCATTATCGGTGGCGCTGCTCTGGGCGCGTTCATTATATCCAATCCTCCCAAGGTAATGTTGAAGGTTTTCAAGGCGCTCCCGGCCTTGTTTGTCGGCAGCCAGTTCAACCGGCTACTGTTCATGGACTTGCTGACGTTACTGTTCGATCTGTTCGACAAAGCCCGGAAATCGGGGGTGATGTCGATAGAAGCGGATGTCGATGATCCGGAAGGCAGCGAAATTTTTAACCGTTATCCCGCCATTATGCGTCTCCCGCATATTCGCGATTACATTACCGATTATTTGCGCATAGTCAGTGCCGGCAATATGGCTCCCCACGAGTTGGAGGGGCTGATGGACATGGAGATCGAAACCCGTATGGCGGAGTTGGAAAAACCGGCAGACGCGGTCAATAAAGTGGCCGATGCGTTGCCGGGATTCGGGATTGTCGCGGCGGTTTTGGGGATTGTCATTACCATGAAATCTCTCGGCGGGCCGCCGGAGGAGCTGGGAGTGCATGTCGCCGCTGCCTTGGTCGGTACGTTTTTCGGGATTTTGGCGGCGTATGGCTTTGTCGGCCCCACCGCCCATGCCCTTCACCATATAGCCGCTGCTGAAATCAAGGCTTACGAATGCATTAAGGTCAGTATCTTGGCGACTATGGGCGGACTCGCACCGCAGCTCGCTATAGAGTTCGGACGCAAAGCGCTTAACTCGGATGTGCGGCCGACTTTCCAGGAACTCAACGATTATGTCCGGTCCCGCTAGAGTAGGGCCAAGGATTCAGGGTGATTGAGGACCAACCTCCCATCATTGTTAAAAGGGTGCGCAAGGTGCATAAAGGCCATGGAGGCGCATGGAAGGTGGCATTTGCGGATTTTGCCACGGCTATGATGGCTTTCTTTCTGGTGCTCTGGCTTAGTGAATCGACGAGCAAGGAACAGCAGGCTGCCATTGCAGGGTATTTTACCGATCCGGTGGGCTTCGTTGATGGCGGCACCCCCAACGTAATCGATCTGGGCGGCAGTGTTACAGTGACCGTGGTGGACGATGTCGGCAAAACGCCGGAAAATCAGCCGGAAATCGTCCTTGAAGAGGAAACCGTCCAAGATATCGCGGCCCAGATTGAACAACGTAAGCTTGCCACCCTGATGAAAGAAATCGTTGACCGAATCAACTCCAGCCCGAAACTCAAGGGCTTTAAAGACCAATTGATCATCGATATAACGGATGAAGGGCTGCGGATTCAAATCGTCGACAAGAGTCGGCGCCCCATGTTCGATAGCGGCGATGATGAACTAAAGCCCTATTTTGAAGATATATTATTTGAATTGGCCACGGCAATTGCGACAGTGGAAAATAAGGTGAGCATATCCGGCCATACCGATGGTGCGCCGTTTATAGGACGGGAGGATTTCAGTAACTGGGAGCTTTCCGCTGACCGCGCCAATGCCGCCAGACGGGCATTGGTCGGCGGCGGGTTGCCGGATTACCAGGTTTCGCGGGTGGTGGGCCTCGCCTCTTCGGTATTGTATGACGAGGAAAATCCGTTGAACCCCGTTAACCGGCGGATTTCAATTATCGTCCTGAATAAGAAAACCCAGGAGGAAATTGAACACGCAGACAAAGCCGAAAGCTTGATCAGCGAAAACGAACTGGATTCGCAATTCAACCAGATCATCGATACCGGTTTGAACAAAACGCCCTTTGATCCGGCGATTGATCTCGACCGGCCAACCCCTTCGGAGAATGTCCAGGAGCAGGACAGCAACGGCCTCGATTGGTGAGTGCGCATTCGACTGGCGAAAGGTTAACGCTCAGTTTCCTGGTTATAGATTTCCTGCTCGGATAAAGAGTCACGGATTGACAGGTAGCTGGCCATTCTGGCTTCGCTGATCCGACCTGCTTCCACGGCTGCAAAAAGCGCGCAACCGGGTTCCCGGCGATGCCTGCAGTCACGAAACCGGCAATGGCCAAGAAATGGGCGGAATTCGATAAAGCCTTCCGTTAAGGTTTGTTCGTCCATGTGCCAAAGGCCGAATTCCCGAATGCCAGGGGAATCGATCAATTCTCCGCCGCAAGGCATGTGAAACAGTTTAGCTGTTGTAGTCGTGTGGGTCCCTTTCTTTTCCCCTTCTGACAGCGCTCCCACTTTGATGTTCTGGTCCGGCAAGAGGGTTTTAATAATGGATGACTTTCCAACGCCGGATTGTCCGACGAAGACACTCGTGCAGCGTTGCAGTAGCGCCAGCAGTGGCGCTAATCCGTCTGTTGTTTTGCATGTCACTTCAAGCCAGGTGTAACCCAATCCACTATAGCTGTGCTTCAGTTCCGCGATTTGCTCCCGATTTTCCGGATTGAGCAGATCACTTTTGTTGAGAATGATTTTAGGGGTGATCTGCACTGCCTCGGCAGCGACCAGATAGCGGTTGATCAGGTTGGGAAACGGCGTTGGTTCCGGGCAGATGACAATGAGAATTTGGTCGATATTGGCGGCCACCGGCTTCAATTGACCAAATTTGTCCGGGCGTTGCAGGAGGCTACGCCGGCTTTCGCGAGCTTCGATGACGCCGCTTTGGTCCGCCCCCGGACGCCAGGTTACCAGGTCACCGGTGACCAGCGAGTCGATATTGGCGCGCGCATAGCACCGGTGAATATCACGCTCGCTGTGTGGCCCCGGAGTGTGGTTTTCCTTGCTCGGCAGCGGCTCAATATCCAACTGTTGTCCATAGTGGGCAATCACCCGGCCATGTTGTAGCGCTCCCAAATCGCCTTGCTGCAGCGCTGTCAGTTCCTTCGCTTCGCGGCGGGCGGCGCGTTTACTTCGCTCCTCCTGGATCTTCTTGATCCGCCATTGCTGCTGTTTCGACAGCTTTCTCTTTGCCATTTCGGAACTGTAGATTGCCCTTCGTCAGTTGTCTAGAAACACCTTTTTGACGTTTCGCCGGGTTCGGTAAGTGCAGGAAAAGTTTCCGTCCTTACAAAATCAATACCTATCGCGACAGGATTTAATGGTATTTTGGTTTGCCGAGCCGGTAGTTTCTGGGAAACTTAAGTTTCGGTACAAGCTCAACTTAGTCTACACTGTAAGGAACTAAAGGGAGAAAATACAGGGATTTACCGTGCCAAGTTTGAGAATGGGTGAGCCAGCGAAATGAGGAGAATATGTCGCTCCAAAAAAACCTAGTATGGATCGATCTGGAAATGACCGGGTTAAAACCGGACACCGATAGGATTCTCGAAATGGCGGTAATCGTGACGGATCAAGACCTCAATATCTTGGCTGAAAGTCCTGTCATCGCTGTCCACCAACCGGAAGAAGTGCTGGCGCTGATGGATGACTGGAACCAGAAAACCCATGGTGAGAGCGGTCTGGTCGCGCGGGTCAGGTCGAGCACCGTATCGGAAACCGAAGCCGAACAGATCATTCTGGAATTTCTACACCAACATGCCGAGCGCAAAGCCTCGCCGATGTGCGGTAACACGGTAAGCCAGGACCGCCGTTTCTTGGCGCGTTATATGAAAGAGTTGGAAGCGTTCTTTCATTATCGAAATCTGGATGTCAGTACCATTAAGGAACTGGTCCGGCGCTGGCGGCCGGATATCGCCAGCGGACTGAGCAAGAAGAACACCCATAAAGCCTTGGATGATATTCGGGAATCCATCGACGAACTGCGTTATTATCGGGCTACTTTTTTACGCATGGAAGAATAAATTTACGCATGGAAGATTAAGCCGCAGTTTGCTTGCGCTTGGTTACGTATACGCCTTCTGCCTGAAACGGTGGCTTTCGTGTGGCCAATCAAGCCTTTTATGCCCGTCGGAATCAAAAATCTTAGACTATCCGGTCCCGATATAGAGGATGTCTTTTAAGCTGCACCAAGGCCCAGGTGACGTGTTCCCTGACGATCACAGAAGGGTGGTCGGCGCGGGATTGCAAGGCGCGAATGACCGCTTCGCTGGGGGTGGCATTGCCCAATGCCACTGCCAGGTTGCGCAGCCAACCTGCATAACCGGTGCGGCGAATGGCGGAACCTTCGGTACGCTGAAGAAACTCCTCCTCTGTCCAGGCAAACAGGGCGATCATCTCTTGCCGGTCAAGCTGGTGCCTGGGTGAGAAATCCTGCTCTGTCGTGGGCCGGGTAAATTTGTTCCAAGGACAAACCAACTGGCAATCGTCACAACCGAACACCCGATTGCCGATCAATGGACGCAGTTCTTCCGGGATAGAACCTTTCAACTCGATAGTGAGATAGGAAATGCAACGTCGCGCATCCAGCAAATGCGGTCCGACAAATGCCTGGGTTGGGCAGAGATCGAGGCAGCGCCGACAACTGCCGCAATGTTTCGACGAAAAAGGCTGATCGACAGGAAGAGGTATATCGGTAAACAGCTCGGCCAAGAAAAAGTAAGAACCGGCCTGCGGATGGATCAGCATGGTGTTTTTACCGATCCAACCAAGACCGGCCAGCTCCGCTAATCCTCTTTCCAGAACCGGCGCGCTATCGACAAACACCCGGTAATTCGAGTTTGCTACTGCCTCCGTCAACTTCTGTCCAAGTTTTGCTAAGCGTTTGCGAATCAGTTTGTGGTAATCCCGGCCCAGGGTGTAGCGCGAGACATAGGCTTTCTGATCTGCGCCCAAGATCTGCTCGGCTGCTGCGGCACTCTCCGGCCAATAATCCATCCGCAGGGAGATTACACGAACCGTACCGGGGACCAGCTCGGCGGGATTGCTGCGCTTTGTGCCATGTCTGCTCATGTATTCCAACTCGCCGTGATAGCCCGCGTCCAGCCAGTTAGCGAGATGTGATTTATGTTGCCCGAGATCCGTTGAAGCGATACCGCAGTCCTGAAAGCCAAGTTCTTTGGCCCACTGTTTAACCTGATCTTTCAATTGCGCAATTGCAGTAGGTGAAAGTGATGGCGTCGCGTTTGAAGGCATTTTTTGTCGCGCGAGTTTAGTGTTTCAACAGCAAGTATAGGCGCTATCCAGAGAATAAAATCGCTCCCTGATCGGTAACCTTCTATGGTAAGCGAAAACGCTGGGTTAAAAAATATACTTCTGCTATTATTTTGCTAAACTTTACATGGATATAGACGTAGTAGTTTAAGTGAATTCTTTATATGCGCCTGCAATCTCTTCGACACAGCCTGCCTGATACGCTCTACAGCGCAGCGCAAGTGAGACAATTGGACGCGCTAGCCATTGCGCAAACAATGGGCGGGGGCTACGGGTTGATGCGGCGCGCAGGGAAAGCCGCGTTTCGGGTATTGAACTCCCAATTCGAGGATTTAGGCGCAATTACCATTTTTTGTGGCGGCGGTAATAATGGCGGTGACGGCTATGTGGTCGCAGAACTTGCACTGGCAGCCGGTTTCGACGTAACGCTGTTTTATCTCATCGCGCCTGATCGATTACGAGGCGAAGCCAGGCAGGCCGCTGACAACGCCATCCAGGCGGGAGTTGAATGCCGGTTATGGGATGCCGGTTGCAACATCGAAGGTGACCTAATTGTCGATGCGCTGCTGGGCACCGGGCTGAGCGGACCGGTTCGGGAAGGTTACGCGCTAGCCGTCACGGCTATTAATAAGGCCGCTGTGCCGGTTCTCGCGATTGATATTCCCAGCGGTTTGCATGCCGATACAGGCATGCCCTTAGGTCCGGTTGTCAAAGCGGACTGCACGGTAAGTTTTATCGGTCTGAAGCAAGGGTTACTGACCGGAAAAGCCGCGGACTATGTTGGCCGGTTGTGGTTCGATGACCTTTCGGTGCCTGAAGAAATTTATCGGCAGGTACCAAGCTGCGTTCGCAGAGCAAATTTTTCCGCATTGCGTGTGGATTTACCCCTTAGAGAGCGTTCCAGTCATAAGGGAAACTATGGACATGTGCTGGTGGTCGGCGGAGAAGAGGGGTTTGGCGGTGCGGCAATAATGGCCGCCGAAGCGGCCTGCCATGTCGGCGCCGGGTTAGTCAGTTGCGCCACCCATGCCAGCCATATTCAACCGGGTCTGGCCCGCCTGCCCGAGATTATGTATCGGGCCGCACCGCAAAGATCCATTCTACTGGAAATGCTGGAGCGAGCCGATGTGGTGGCGATCGGGCCGGGATTAGGGCGCCAACCTTGGGCAAAAATGTGTTTGCAAACGAGTGTGGCTGCGGGCAAGCCCTTGGTGCTAGATGCAGATGGGTTGAATTTATTGACAATGCTGGATACAGCACTGCCGAAGGGCTCTGTGATTACTCCCCACCCCGGCGAAGCGGCGCGGTTGCTGGGGATATCGAACGCTGAGATAAATGCCGATCGTTATGCCAGCATCGGCGCGTTGGCCGAAAAATATTCCTGTACGGTAGTGTTGAAAGGCGCCGGCAGTTTAATCGCGGGTGCTGCCGGCAATCGGAACTTTGGCGGCAAGCAGGATAGCAGTGCTGAACAAGACAGTAATAACCTGATCATTCAAGTGGTTGCGGAACATGGAAACCCCGGCATGGCCAAAGGTGGCATGGGGGACGTTTTGACCGGCATGATTGCAGGATTGCTTGGCCAGGGCCTAGCGCCACAATTTGCCGCGGCATTAGCTGTTTGTTGGCACGCCGCTGCTGCCGATCAGTTGGCTCGCCGGCACAGCGAGTATAGTTACACGGCATCACAAGTTAGCGAAATTCTTGGAGAACTGTTGGGCGCGGCATTATGAGTGCCGCCGAGGATGTCCAAATCGCATTGCCTGATGAAACGGCGACAGCGGGCTTGGGAAAAGCGCTGGCTACTCTGTTGCCCCTGCCGAGTGTCGTGTTCCTGACCGGACAGCTTGGTGCGGGCAAGACGACCTTGACCCGGGCCATTCTGCATGGTCTAGGACATTCAGGCAATGTTAAGAGTCCGACTTATACCTTGGTGGAACCCTATGCACTGGGGAGTTTTAGTGTTTTTCATTTTGACCTGTATCGGTTGGCGGACCCGGAAGAGTTGGAATATCTGGGAATTCGAGATTACTTTCACGAACGAGCGATATGTTTGATCGAATGGCCTGAACGGGGAGCTGAGTTGCTGCCTTCGCCCGACTTAACTGTGCGGTTGCAAGTCGTTGGTACTGGCCGCAAGGCCATTCTAATGGCCGACAAAGTTGAGCTAATGAATCGTCTGTCAACGCTGGCCGCAGAACAGGCGCTGGATTAGGAGTTTGTGCACGATGAGAATGTGGCTGTCATGGCTGGGAGTTTTGAGCTGCTGTTTTGCTCAGATAGCTTTTGCCGGATCTATCGGCAATGTTCGGATTTGGCCTGCACCCGATCATACTCGCCTGGTTTTTGACCTCTCCGAACCGGTGGAGCACAAGGTATTTTCCCTGGCTGGGCCCGATCGAATCGTAATCGACCTGTTGCACACCGCGTTGAATACCGAACTGGGTGACATCAAACTCGCCGGAAGTCCTATTCAAAAGATACGCAGTGCCCGGCGTAACCAGGATGATTTGCGCGTGGTACTGGATTTAAGCGGCAAAGTGAACCCTAAGAGCTTCGTTTTGCAGCCTAATGAGAAATATGGCCACCGTCTGGTATTGGATCTCTACAACAAGGCCGGCAAAAAGCCTGCAGCTACCAAAAAGGCCGACGCCCAGGCCTTGAAACGGGATATTTTAGTGATGGTCGACCCCGGGCATGGCGGCGAAGATCCGGGCGCATTAGGTCCCAGAGGCGTCCGAGAAAAGGATGTGGTGCTGGCAATTTCGCGGGAGTTACAGCACTTGCTGAAAAACGAACAGGGGTTTGGTGCGCGGCTGACCCGCACCGGGGACTATTTTGTTCGTTTAAGACAGCGGACCAAGATTGCCCGCGACCACAATGCCGATTTGTTCGTGAGTATCCATGCCGATGCATTTAAGAGTCCTGCCGCCAACGGCGTATCTGTATTCGCCTTGTCCAAGCGCGGGGCAACCAGTGAAACGGCGCGCTGGCTAGCGGCGAAGGAAAACTCTTCCGATCTGATCGGTGGTGTCGGGAGTGTCAGCCTGGACGACAAAGATGATGTGTTGGCAGGTGTGCTCCTGGATTTGTCCATGACAGCAAGCATGAAAGCGAGCTTGAATGTCGGCACCCAGGTGCTCAACTCCATGGGGCGGGTATCCAAGCTTCACAAACGACGGGTGGAACAGGCAGGGTTTGTCGTGCTGAAGTCCCCCGATATTCCCTCTATTCTGGTGGAGACCGGATTTATCTCGAATCCGGTGGAGGCGAATCGCCTGAATACCAAAAAGTATCAGCGGAAAATTGCGCGCTCTATTTACCGGGGGCTGCAAAAGTATTTTACCGAGGAGCCGCCCCCCGGTACGCTGATGGCCTGGAAAAAACAGCAAAAGCTCACTGAACAAGGCATGACCCATGTGATTCGGCGGGGCGATACACTAAGTGAAATCGCCAAGGAAAATAAAATATCCACCCGGCGGCTGAAGAGCTTCAACGGTCTTAAGAACGACGTGGTAAAAATCGGCCAGGTCATCAAGATACCGACCTCCTGAATCTACCCATAGCGTTCCCGGCTATCTTCACGGAAAGCATTTTTGGTAACATGGCGGGCTCGGTTTGTCATCAGCATACTTGGCCTGGAGCATTATGCCCGCTATTCAGTTACTCCCCCCTCGCCTTAGTAACCAAATCGCTGCCGGAGAAGTGGTCGAGCGGCCCGCATCAGTCGTTAAGGAACTGGTTGAAAATGCCTTGGATGCCGGAGCTAGCCGTATCGATGTCGATATCGAAAGCGGTGGCATTAAGTGCATAAGGGTGCGGGATAACGGTCAGGGTATTGCCAAGCAAGATTTGGCTTTAGCTTTGGCCCGCCACGCAACGAGTAAAATCAGCGACCTGGAAGACCTGGAAGCGGTGGCGACGCTGGGTTTCCGGGGCGAAGCCTTGGCCAGTGTCAGTTCCGTGTCAAGGCTCAGTTTGACCTCTAAAACGGCGGACCAGGAGCAAGGCTGGAAGGTCGAGGTGGAAGGCCGCGATATGCAGCCCGGGCTTGCGCCCGCTCCGCATAATGCCGGGACTACCGTCGAAGTACGGGATTTGTTCTACAACACACCGGCAAGACGTAAATTCTTACGCACGGAAAAAACCGAGTTTGGCCATATCGAGGAAACTATTACCCGCCAGGCCCTAGCCAGACCCTCGGTAAGTTTCAATCTGAGCCATAATGGCAAAGTCGTGCACCGGCTAATCGCGGCCGAACAGCCAGCGGATCGCCAGCGGCGCATTGGCCAGCTATGCGGCAAAGCTTTTTTAGAAAGTTTAGTGGAGATAAATGCCGGAGGCTCGGGGCTATGTTTGCATGGCTGGGTGGCGAAGCCGACATTTTCCCGAAGTCAGGCGGACTTGCAGTATTTTTTCGTCAACGGCCGGGTGATTCGGGACAGGCTGGTGGCCCACGCCATCCGCCAGGCCTATCAGGATGTGCTTTACCATGGTCGGCATCCGGCCTTTGTCCTGTATTTGGAAGTGGACCCGGCGACTGTAGACGTGAATGTCCATCCGACCAAACATGAGGTTAGATTTCGGGAAGGCCGCATGGTGCATGACTTCTTGTTTCGAAGTTTGCATCGGGCGCTGGCCGAGGTGAAACCGGAACCGCAAACGGCAGAATCTGCCGTTCGGGAGGCCGCTGGTTCAGCGGCGAGACCTTTATGGGCAACCCAGGATAGATTGCCCCTTGGCCAGCAAGTTAGCGATCAGCTTGCGGGCTATGCGGCTTTGCATCCGGCGCCCGAACCTGCTGAAAACACGCCAGAAATAACTGCGCCACTATCGCGTGCCGCACTAAGTACCGTACCATCAAACTGGTCTGCTGCCCCGGAGGCAGTGCCAGGCTTTGCGCAGTCTGAAGAAGACCACCCTCTGGGCTATGCCATAGCCCAGTTACATGGCATCTATGTCTTGGCGCAAAACGTTCAGGGATTGGTGATTGTCGATATGCATGCAGCTCATGAACGCATCGTTTATGAAAAAATGAAAATTGCGCTGGCCGACGGCAAGGTCACCCAACAGCCACTGTTGGTGCCTATCAGCTTGGCGGTCAGTCACCGCGAAGCGCAAACCGTGGATCAACATGCCGATAGCCTGTCAAAGGTGGGAATCGACTGCGCTGTGGTCAGCAGTGAATCTGTGATCGTCCGCCAGGTGCCGGCATTGCTGAAGAAAAGTAATATCGAAGGCTTGGTCAGAGACGTTATTGCCGACCTGATCGCCCATGGTAATACCCGTCGGGTCGAGGAACAAATCAACAGTCTCCTGGGTACCATGGCCTGTCACGGCGCTGTGCGGGCAAATCGGCAGCTATCCCTGCAGGAAATGAATGCCTTGCTCAGGGAAATGGAAGTTACTGAACGTAGTGGCCAATGCAATCACGGCCGGCCGACCTGGACCCAGTTAGGCATGGCCGATTTGGACAAGCTGTTTTTGCGGGGACGATAGTGTCAGAACAGGCAAACCTGCCTCCGGCCATACTGCTAATGGGGCCTACGGCGTCAGGGAAAACCGATCTGGCGATGCGAATCGCGGATCAATTGCCCTGCGATATCATCAGTGTCGATTCGGTCATGGTCTATAAGGGGATGGATATTGGAACCGCCAAACCGGACCTGGAAACTTTGGCGAAATATCCCCATCGACTGATTGATCTTAATGATCCCGGAGAACCCTATTCGGCCGCAGACTTCCATGACGATGCACTGGCTGCGATGCATGCCGCAGTCAAGCGCGACCGGATACCGCTGCTGGTGGGGGGGACCATGATGTATTACCGGGCGTTAATGCTCGGTATTGCCGACCTGCCGAGTGCCGATCCGGAGTTGCGCAGGCAAATCGTCAGCCAGGCCGAGGAGTCGGGCTGGCCAGCCATGCATGCAAAACTAGCTGAGCTTGATCCTTTGGCTGCCAGCAAAATTCATCCGAATAACCGGCAAAGAATTCAGCGGGCTCTGGAAGTCTGCATGGCAACGGGTAAGCCTTTTTCCGATTATTGGGGGCTGCAGGAGTTGCAAGGTCAAACGGATTGGAATAGGGCGTCCCGTCAGCGCTTGCCTTATCACGCTTTGTCGTTGGCTATTGCGCCGGCGTCCAGAGAAAGCCTGTATCGACGCATAAATCAGCGTTTTGACACTATGCTTTCGGAGGGTTTCGTGGCAGAAGTGGAGGAATTATACCAACGTGGTGATCTGGGGATCGATTTGCCGTCGATTAGAGCGGTCGGTTATCGCCAGGTATGGCACTATCTCGCAGGTGGATTCAGCTATGAGGAAATGCGCGAACGCGGTCAGGCGGCTACCCGCCAGTTGGCGAAACGCCAAATGACTTGGTTGCGGTCTTGGCCGGCGCTGCAGTGGTTAAGCACGGAAGATTCCAAAACGCCGGAACAGGCCATGGAAATGATAAAAAGCCAATTCGGTTAGATTTATCAATGTCTTATGCGTAATTTGGCTAGGTATTTGTGCGCACATGGCGAAAAATTTATTGTCCGTAGTCCTTTCGCTGTCGTAAACTTCCGCAAACTCTATCCATAATGTGATTTCAAATTTCGTGCTGAGTAAAGATTGCGGCACTTCCGTGCACGTCTGCCAGATACTCGGCTATACTTTTTTCGTATAGTGATGCACCAGTAAGCGGGATACAATTTGTGTCTTAAATTTGAGACGCGCATTAATAATTAAAATTTGTCAGGAGAATACCGATGTCAAAAGGGCAATCTTTACAAGACCCTTATTTAAACGCGTTAAGGAAAGAGCGCATTCCTGTTTCCATCTTTTTAGTAAACGGAATCAAACTGCAGGGCCAGATCGAATCGTTTGATCAGTTCGTTATCCTGCTGAAAAATACCGTCAGTCAGATGGTCTACAAGCACGCCATATCTACGGTTGTGCCTGCACGTAATGTCAGAATCGCCGCACCCGGAGAAGGGGAAGGCGAAGTAGGAAACGCCTGAGAAATCAGGAATCTTTCGTTGTGCTAAGGTCCGGTAGCCGTTTGGATGCCGGGCTTTTTAATCGTCTGCAATTTTCCTTTCAACGCCTCCTTTCACCATTGATGGCGCCACGCCATTGTTGTACTTGTTGTTCCGGAGTCTGTATTGTTCGAACGTCCCAAATCCGGTGAACGGGCTGTACTCGTTCATCTTGATATGCTCGATGAAAAAGATCGTGAAGATCCCCGCGAGTTTACCGAATTAGCGTTATCGGCCGGCGCGAATCCCGTTTCGCTGGTTACCGGTTCGCGTAACCAGCCAAGTCCCCGTTATTTTATCGGATCGGGCAAATTGGATGAAGTTCGCCAGGCAGTCCTGGCGAATGAGGCGGAAGTCGTGCTTTTCAACCACGCGTTGAGCCCCAGCCAGGAGCGAAACCTCGAAAAAGCTCTGGAAGTCCGCGTTCTTGACCGGACCGGCCTGATACTCGACATATTCGCCCAGCGTGCCCGGACCCACGAGGGGAAATTGCAGGTGGAACTGGCGCAACTTGAGCATCTCTCGACCAGATTGGTCCGGGGCTGGACCCACCTGGAGCGTCAGAAAGGCGGTATCGGTCTTAGAGGTCCCGGTGAAACCCAGCTCGAAACTGACCGAAGACTTCTGCGGGGGCGAATCAAGTCCATCCTAAAACGTTTGGAACGGGTGCGAAAACAGCGAGATCAGGGCCGCCGATCAAGGAAAAAAGCCTCTGTACCGACCGTCTCTCTGGTGGGCTATACCAATGCCGGTAAATCGACCCTGTTCAATCACCTCACTATTGCCGATGTCTATGCGGCAGATCAGCTGTTTGCCACATTGGATCCTACCTTGCGGCGTATCCAGGTAAGCGGTGTGGGACCGGTCGTGCTCGCGGACACCGTCGGTTTCATCCGGCACCTGCCGCATAAACTGGTGGATGCGTTTCGAGCGACGCTGGAAGAAACCTTAAATGCCAGCTTGCTGCTGCATGTCGTCGACGCCAGCGACCCCGAACGGCGGGGTAATATCGAACAGGTCGAATCGGTACTGCAGGAGATAAAAGCAGACCAACTCCCGCAACTTTTCGTATTTAACAAAATTGATCGTTTGGAAGGGTCGCATGCCCGCCTGGAGCGAAACGCCGAGGGCAAACCCGAAAAAGTATGGGTTTCAGCGGTTACCGGAGAGGGAACGGAAGTCCTGTATCAGGCAATTGAAGAACTGCTGGCAGACGACGTGCTCGATACCAGGCTGAAGTTGTCACCGGCCATGGCCAATGTGCGGGCGCAATTGTATGCGGCTGAAGCCGTAGTCAGCGAGAATGTTCTTAACGACGGTAGCTTTCGCATTCATTTGCGGATGCCGAAAAGCGATTGGGCGAAATTGGCAGCCAAACACCAGTTAACCCTTGAAGATTTGCTATTAGCACCAATGTAAGCGAATACGTTAGCGGAAGATTCTCCGAAGGTTAATGCCAATATCTATTACATGCCGTTTATATATCTTGTCGTTAGCCTTGCAGATCCCTAGTATTAGCCACAATTGAATTTATAAACAATCATGGCCAACCAACCTGAATGAACGAGGTAGCTCATGGCTTGGAATGAACCAGGCGGAAACAAAGATCAGGATCCCTGGGGGTCCGGTCGTCGCAACAACAACGATGGCCCTCCGGACTTGGATGAAGTGATTCGGAAGGGGATGGAAAAAATTAATCGCCTTTTTGGCGGGAAATCGTCCGGTGGAGGCAGTTCGAGTAGTTCCAGCGGAGGATCGGCTGGCGGTGTCATCGCCATAATCCTGGTTGTTCTGGTGGGGTTCATCATTTGGGATTCCATGTATCGAATCGACGAAAAAGAACGTGCCGTGGTCCTGCGGTTGGGCCAATACTTGGATACCAAGGGGCCGGGTCTGCAGTTCAAGATACCGCTCATTGATCAGGTGTTCATCGAAGAAGTCACTTCGGTTCGCAATCAGAAGAAAAAGGGCCACATGTTGACTGAGGACGAGAATATCGTCGATGTCGATCTGGTCGTGCAATTTGTCATCGGGGATCTGAGAGACTACTTGCTCAACATGCGGGATCCCACTATCACCATGGACTACGCCATTGACAGTGCGCTGCGGCATGAGGTGGGCGGTACGCTCATGGATCAGGTACTGACTGAAGGCCGGGCGATTCTGGCGATTAACGTGCAGGAACGGCTGCAGCGGTATATGGATTTCTACGGTTCGGGTATCGATGTTAAGAAGGTCAACATCAATGCCGCCCAACCGCCGCAAGCGGTAAAATCCGCATTTGAGGAAGTCCAGCGTGCGAAGGAAGACGAGCAAAAATTGGTCAACCGTGCCGAGGCCTATCGGAACCAAGTCGTCCCGGAATCCCGCGGTCGCGCTCAGCGGATTATCGAAGAAGCCAATGCCTACAAAGCTGAGGTCATTAGCCGTGCAGTAGGTGAGACCGAACGTTTTAACGACATATTGGCAGTCTATCAACTGGCACCGGAAGTTACCCGCGAAAGGATGTATCTGGATACCATGCAGCGCGTTCTGTCCAACTCTACCAAGCTGCTGGTGGATCAAGATAACGGTTCCAATATCATGTATCTGCCGTTGGATCAGATCACCCGGCGAAACCTAGCCGAGTCGCAGGGGGCGAGTCCTCCGGTGATTGGCTCGCAGGCGGATTCCACATTCAATCGCGATAATGATTTCCGTAGCCGTAATGAAGCATTTGCCAGGAATAGGAGGTAACTATGG
Source organism: Hahella sp. (assembly GCA_028280065.1). Taxonomy (GTDB): domain Bacteria; phylum Pseudomonadota; class Gammaproteobacteria; order Pseudomonadales; family Oleiphilaceae; genus Hahella. The sequence goes on along the minus strand of JANQMN010000112.1, from coordinate 16,720 downwards.
GAGGGCGTTTAGGTTTAACCATCGGGGCTATCTTGGCAGTAATTCTACTGGCAATGCAGACCCTTTATATCGTTCCGGAAACCCACCGGGCAGTATTGCTGCGGTTTGGGGAGATGGTGAAGACGGACATCGAAGCCGGTCTGCACTTTAAACTGCCGTTCATTGATGAGGTAAAGCTGTTTGACGTGCGGGTTTTGGTAATGGACTTCCCCACTAAAAGCTATTTAACAGTTGAGCAGAAACCTTTGGATGTGGATTCCTACGCCACCTGGCGAATTGTCAACGTGGGTGATTACTACCGCTCCACTTCCGGTGACGAGATTCGCGCCAGGGGACTGTTGGAATCCCGAATCGATAACGGCTTGCGGGATCAATTTGGTCGCCGCACCATGCATGAAGTGGTGGCCGGCGAACGTGAAGAGTTGATGGAAGAGTTGACCGCTAACTTGGATCGCATAGCGAGAGAAGAATTCGGTATTGAAATCAACGATATCCGTGTCAGGGCCATCGACTTGCCGACAAAGGTTAGTGATTCGGTATACGAAAGGATGGAATCGGAGCGGTTAAAATCGCGCAGGAACATCGTTCCAAAGGTGAAGAATTGGCAGAAGGGATTCGCGCTGACGCTGATCGACAGCGGATCGTAGTAGAGGCGGAAGCCTTCCGTGAAGCAGAACAGATTCGAGGTGAAGGAGACGCTATTGCCGCAAAGACCTATGCTGAAGCATACAGCCAGGATCGGGAGTTCTATTCCTTCTACCGGAGTCTTAAAGCCTATGAGGAAACTTTTTCGAACAAGGGCGATATTTTGGTGCTGGAACCGGATAGCGACTTCTTCAAATACATGAACCAGTCAATTCGATCAAATTAGCCAATTAGAGGAAACAAAGCCTTTTGGCCGTTCCATAATTGGTGTTAAAATTCTTTAACCGGGCTTGCCCGGTTTTTTTGTGACTGTTTTCCGCACAATTGATGAATTGGAGCCGCCAATATGTGGCAGGATTTCGCCGCCGCTTTGTGTCTGATGCTGGTGATAGAGGGCATGATGCCGTTTCTTGCACCGGCCCGGTGGCGCTCGTTGGTCGTGCGACTAGCCGAGGTCGACGATAAAACCATGCGTTTGGTTGGCCTGATATCCATGCTGGTAGGCGCCGGATTGCTTACTTTGGTGCGCCAGTAGAAAATCTATGACCCTGGATTGTTTGTTTCATGTTTGATGCTATCGACGCCTTGTCGTCTGATCTATGGCTGTTGCCGGACGGCGTTGAAGAATTGTTGCCGCCCGAAGCCTATCGGGCCGAGCAGCTGCGCCGCGTGCTGCTTGACTCTTATGCCCGTTGGGGCTACCAAATGGTGGTTCCGCCACTCATTGAGAATTTGGAATCTCTACTTACCGGCGCTGGCCAGGATCTGGATCTGCAGACCTTTAAGTTGACCGATCAAATGTCCGGAAAACTCTTAGGCGTGAGAGCGGATATCACACCCCAAGTGAGCCGTATCGACACCCGCAACCATGCGGATGGCGCCCACCGATTAAGTTATATCGGTACCGTGTTGCGCACCCGCACCAATAACCTGTTTGCCTCTCGAACGCCGATTCAGACCGGTTGCGAGTTGTTCGGTGTCAGCGATAGCCAGGCCGATATCGAAGTTATTTCCCTGATGCTGGAAACCTTGGCACTGGCCCGTATTGAAAAAGTTCATCTCGACCTTGCCCATGTCGGCATATTCCAGATGATCTTGCAACGCGCCGATTTTCCTGACAATAAGGCTCCCCAGCTGTTTGGCGCGTTGCAGCGCAAATCTATACCGGAACTCGATCAATTGTTGCAGCTTGTCGGTAATCCAACGGCAAGAGATTATCTAAAGGCGCTACCGGCAATGGCAGGAAAAATAGAAGTGTTGCAGCAAGCGCAGGAGCTGTTTGCAGCTGAGCCGGGAATTTTGGCCTCCCTGGAGCAGCTAAGCCAGGTGGCAGAAGTGGTCGCGCAACGCTATCCGGAAGTGGAAATCAATGTCGATCTGTGCGAAATGCGCGGCTTTAATTATCACACCGGCCTGGTGTTTGCCGCCTTCACAGAAGGCTTGGGGCAAGCGGTTGCCCAGGGTGGGCGCTATGATGGCGTCGGCAGTAAGTTTGGAAAGTCGCGGCCCGCAACCGGGTTTAGCGCGGACTTAAAAGCATTACTCAATCTGGGTGGATTTGCGCCACCTTCGCAAATGAAGGCAATTTTGGCTCCACATGCCGATGAGCCTGCATTATGGAGCATGATCAGGGAGTTGCGCCTTAAGGAAAGGGTTATAGTTTGTCTCCCGGGCGAAGAGCAATTGGACCGTCAAGAGCAATGTGACCGGGAAATTGTCAAGGATGCCACCGGGCAGTGGACAGTTGTGCCTTACCGGCGTTAAAGCTCGGCAGGCATGGTTGGTAGGGTTTAAAAAAGCAGCGTTTAAAAGTGTTTCTTAATCTTAAAGGTTAGGTTGATATGGGCAAAAATGTAGTGATTCTCGGCACCCAATGGGGCGATGAGGGCAAAGGTAAGATTGTTGACTTGTTGACGGACGATGTGGCTGCAGTAGTGCGCTTCCAGGGCGGACACAATGCCGGTCACACCTTGGTGATAGACGGCAAGAAAACGGTTCTGCACTTGATTCCCTCCGGCATTCTTCGGGAATCTGTTACTTGCCTGATCGGCAACGGTGTGGTGCTGGCGCCGGATGCCTTGCTTAAGGAGATCGGGGCGCTTGAAGAGAATGGTGTGCCAGTGCGTGAGCGGTTGCATTTGAGCCCGGCGTGTCCATTGATATTGCCTTATCATGTCGCGCTTGATCTTGCACGGGAGCAGCGTCGGGGCGATGCCAAAATAGGCACAACCGGCCGGGGAATCGGACCTGCCTACGAAGACAAGGTCGCCCGGCGTGGCGTCAGGCTAGGCGATTTGAGCAAACCTGAAGACTTCGCTGAAAAGCTGGCGGAAATTATGGACTATCATAATTTCGCCCTCCAACACTATTACAAAGCTGCGCCCCAGGATTATCGGGAAATTCTCGACTCGACACTGAAAATGGCAGAAGAACTGCTGCCCATGATGGTGGATGTCACCGACTTGCTGCACCAGTATCGAAAGGACGGTAAGAACATTCTTTTTGAAGGTGCACAGGGTTCGTTACTGGATATCGATTTAGGGACCTATCCTTTCGTTACTTCATCCAATACCACGGCGGGTGGCACGGCAACCGGCAGTGGCTTTGGCCCGCTTTATCTGGATCATGTGATGGGTATTACGAAAGCCTATGCAACCCGCGTGGGATCGGGACCCTTTCCAACGGAATTATTCGATGCCACCGGTCGACGATTGGCGGAACGTGGAAACGAGTTCGGCAGCACCACGGGCAGGCCGCGTCGCTGTGGCTGGTTTGATGCGGTTGCCTTACGTCATGCGATTCAAATCAATAGCGTATCCGGCATATGTCTGACCAAACTGGATGTCCTGGACGGTTTGGAGGTGGTAAAAGTTTGTACAGGCTATAAAACGGCAGGTGGCGAGGAAATTCTGCGGCCGCCAATTGCCTGCGAAGACTTTGAGGCCATGCAACCGGTTTATGAAGAATTACCCGGCTGGTCAGAAAGCACCTTCGGCGTGAAACGCATGGAAGAATTACCGGGTGCTGCCAAGGATTATATCCATTTCCTGGAACAGCAAATTGAAGCGCCGGTGGATATAATTTCGACCGGACCTGACCGGAACGAAACCATAACGTTGCGTCATCCGTTTGCCAGTTAATTGTGGCGCGGCAAGTCTATCTTACCGCACCGGACCGGCCAATGTCGTAAGACAGATAGAGCCCCAGAAGTATCGCCAATCCTCCTATCGCATGATAAGGCTGGGGAGTTTCCTGCAATAGCGGAATCGCCAGCAGACCGGTCAGCAGCGGGGTCAGGTAGGCAAATAGGGCTGCGGTACTCGGTGACGTGGCCGCTATCCCATAATTCCAAAAGAGATAGGCCAGCAGCGATGGAAAAACCGCCACATAACCAACCACTAAAAACAGGTCGGTTGTCCACACCACGCTCCCTGAATAAGTCCAGTTCCAATGGTAGAAGGGAGTCAATATCAACAGACCAAGCCCTAACAGAATTGCGAATAAATCGAATCCTGGAATCGGGATTGACCACTTTCTAAGAAGCACCGAATAGGCTGACCAGAGGAACATGGCCAGAGCCATCACGGCGTCGCCTTGATTGATCTGCAACGCCAATAGCTGGCTTGGCCTTCCTTGGAGGATGACATAGACCGCGCCGAAGAAGGCAATGCCGGTTCCGAGCAAATTTTTAACAGACAAACGCTGGTGAAAAAGCGGGATTGCCATGACCAGAGTGGTAACCGGCATGAGAGCGTTCACCAGGGTAATGTTGAGAGCAGTTGTATGTTGCGCGGAAATGTAAAGTAGCGAGTTATAACAAGTGATGCTTAAAAAGGCCAGGACCAGCAACTTGCTAAAATACCGGCGAATGTAAACCCGGTGACGCCAAAGAGCCAGGGCAATAAAAGGAGAAATCAAAATGGCGCACGCCAGCCAGCGGTAAAAGGCTAAGGCCAAAGGCGGGATAGCATCATTGAATCCCCTTGCCACTAATGCATTACCTGCCCAAAATAGCGACGTGCAGGCTAACCCGAGATAGGGCAACAGCATTTTCAATTTAGTAGCGCTTGCATTAGTCTTGGGCACAGGTGTATTCCTTTGACATTTCCCTTGATCAGTGATTTTCCGGAGCTGATGATAGGTGCAGTAGGGTACAGATTTCCTTCACGAGCAACCAGTATTGCAGGGAGACAAGTTGGCAAGTTGGAAAGTTATCAGGTAAATACCCTTGTAGTCGGCGCCGGAGTGGTGGGGCTTGCTATCGCGCGGGAGCTGGCCCAAGCCGGGCGGGAACTATTGCTGGTGGAAGCGGAAGAAAACTTTGGAACCGTGACCTCTTCGCGAAACAGCGAAGTCGTTCATGCCGGTATTTATTACCCGGCGGGAACCCTAAAAGCCAGGGCCTGCGTTGTAGGCAAGCAAATGCTTTACCGCTATTGCGAATCCAAGGCAGTTCCCTATCGCCGTTGCGGCAAGTTAATTGTCGCCCAGGAGCCGCAGCATCTTGCTAAGTTGCAGGTTATTCAGAAACAGGCGGAAGCAAATGGAGTAGATGATTTGCAAATGCTGGATGCCCGGCAATTGAAACAGACGGAGCCCGAAATAAGAGGTATTGCCGCGTTATGGTCGCCGTCTACCGGTATTGTCGATTCTCATACTCTGATGCTAAATCTGCTTGGCGATATAGAGTCCGCGGGAGGATTGTTTGCAACACATTCTAGAGTTACTAGTGGCGAATTGAGGAAAAATGCGCATGTGTTAAACATTTCCGGAGAACAGCCATGTGAAGTTCGTGCACAGAATGTCATCAATTGCACCGGGCTTGACACTGCTTCGTTGCTGGCTTGCATCAGGGGATACCCCAGCGCAAAAATCCGCCGACTATATTTTGCCAAAGGAGATTATTTTGCCCTCTCAGGCAATGCTCCTTTTAAGCACCTTATCTACCCGCTACCCGAGCCAGGAGGATTGGGTATTCATTTAACGCTTGATCTTGCCGGACAAGCCAGATTTGGACCTGACGTGGAATGGGTTGAGCAGCCCTGCTATGACGTTGATGCAAGCAAGCGGGACAAGTTTGTCGATGCGATTCGGCGCTACTGGCCGGGAGTTAAAGAGCGTAACCTGCATCCCGCCTATGCCGGTATTCGTCCTAAGCTCGTCGCGAAAGATAAGCCCGTGGCAGACTTTGTTATAGAAACTCAAGAACAGCATGGTATTGAAGGTTGGATCAATTTGTGGGGAATTGAATCGCCGGGACTGACCGCCAGCCTATACCTGGCTGAACTGGTAAGGAAATATCTATCGAGTTGAAGGAAATGTTGGACCTTCAGTCCTTCATTTCGTTAAACCCCCTTGCTTGAACTACAATACCTGAAGCAACTTATCTAGCCTTTTGAATCACCATCCACCCTTCACGCTAAATTAAGAGTAGGAAAATGGAAGACGATAAGAAAACCGCATCAGCATCTTTTGCCAATACTTCCGCGAAAAAATCCGTAAAAGAGTCGCCGGCTAAAAAGTCGGCTGAAAAAAACGCTTCCGGTAAAACGGCTGGTAAAACTTCAACTGGCAATGTGAAAAAAGCGATGGCAAAGAAAACGACTGCTAAGAAAGCGGTTGGCAATACCTCGGCTAGGAAAAAATCCGCTTCTGTTAAGAAGAAAACGGTGCCTCCCATTTCAACGGCAGCCCATAAACCGGCTGCTTCGACACCAAGGGATACCACGGGACTGAATTACCAGATGATCCAATACCATGCCTACCTGTTGGCGGAAGCGGATAACTTTCTGCAGAATCCTGATGTCTACTGGTATCAGGCGATTATTCGGTTATCAAAACGCGCTTGAGCGACAGTTGAGTTTCGATGCTTTCGAATTAGCGTCGAATCGCTCTTCGGGTATAGATAAACCGGGCCAATAGCACTGAAGCGACCGCAAAGACATAGGCTGCAGCATAGATTGGACCGGTGATTTCATAGATAGGTTTTCCCGGTGCGATCTCCCCATACATGAAGAACTCCAGGATCATGTAGCCGCAAACGCCAAGCAGCAAACCCAGGATGTATTTGTTAAAAACAGAGGCAAAGTAATATCCGAGAAATAGGCTGGGTACCGACATGACTAAAATCACGGCAATATAGCTATTCGACAGGAAGGATGCCCATAACGCCCCGCCAAACATGACCAGCGCACCGGTTAAGTAGGCGATCAAGGGCCTGGCTTTTGGTGGTTCAGCTTGCATTGCTAAGGACATGGAAAATACCTCGGTATCGAATGGTTTTGCAAAATTATCTGTCATAGTGGGTGCAGCCGCCAGGTCTTACCGCTCTAAAAACGTACAACATTAGTCGAGGGTAAGGTAAAAAATCGATTTTAGCTGCAAAAAAAAGTGTGCGCTGTCTGGCTGGGAGAGGCCGTTGATTGTCATCCAGTGCTCGGCTGCTAGAGGACCTGTATAAAACTAACCGATAATGAATAAGCGTTTGGCAGATTCCGCCTCAGATAAATCACAGCCTGCGAAAGCCAACAAAAACCGCCTGTCGATTCTCGGTTTATGTCAGGTTGTCGCCTTGTTTACAGTCTTGCTTAGCATAGTAACGCTGTTCGCGGCTTGGCATTGGGTTTGCGAGCTATTTAGCCATTTCAAATTGCAATACCTGGCTTCCGGTATCCTCTGTTCAGGTGTTTTTTTGTACTATCGGCAAAAATGGCCTGCCATCGTCATGGTATCGGTGACAATGCTTAATGCCTGGTTTGTTGCTCCCTGGTATTTCGTGACGGACAAAACAGGCCACCCGGACGCACTCGCAATGCGGGTCGTTCAATTCAATGTAAGCACTGATAATTCGCAATTTGGGGAAGTTCTTGATTGGCTGCTGGCAATAGAGGCCGATCTGATTAGTTTACAGGAAGTGAACGACGACTGGTCGCAAGCGCTCTCCGGATTAGAAAACCAGTACCCGTACCAGCTTGTCATTCCCCGAGAAGATAATTTCGGGATAGCGATTTATAGCCGTCAGCCTTTTACCGCCAATTCTGTCATGGCTTTCGGGCCGGCACAACTGCCCAGTTTGCATCTGGTCCAGAACTTCGGAGGGAAGCAACTGAATATTTTTGCCACACATCCTCCGCCTCCGGTAAGTACCCCGTTGATTCACCAGCGTAACATGCAACTGGCCAAACTGGCGGACTACATCCGGCGTACGGCGGATAATCCCACCCTGCTGTTAGGCGATTTGAACACTTCCATGTGGGGATTCCACTATCGGCAATTTATGGCCAGGACCCGACTGGTAAATGCCCGTCAGGGATTTGGCGTATTGGCTAGCTGGCCCAGTTTCCTGCCCTTGGTTCGCATTCCTATCGATCATGTTTTGCTTAGCCCGGAACTTTATGTAAGAAATCTGGAATTGGGACCGGCTTTGGGTTCCGACCATCTGCCCTTGGTTGCTGAAATCACTTTCAGAAAGTGAATTCGCCCCTGAAATGCCCCTGCAAGCTACCCCAAATCAATCTAAACTTACCCCCATTCGATGCCTATCTCGACATAATGGAAAAATGAAGAATGAAAAAGCAGTTGTTATTTAGTTTGGCCCTCGCTACAGCGGTTTCCACGCAAGCCGCCTTTCTCAAACCTCCCGTCTTTGTCCACGCTAAGTCCGGATTTGGCGAAAGTACCTATCAATTCAAATATAAGGGGAAAGGGCAATATCAAGTGGTCGTGCCGCTGGAGAAAGGCGCGCAGGAAATCGTTATCGCCACTAAGGATAAAAGCTGCCAATACCCTCTGCGAGAAGCCGACAAGCTTAAATTCAAAGACCCTCTGGGCTTGAATGTGTGCCAGGATGGGCCGATCAATGTACGTATCTTTAAAGCGGGTGAATACATTTTTACGTTCGACAATAGCGATGCCGAGAATCCAACGGTAAGCGTCGTCATTCAGCCCAAGGTCACCAAACGTAAGCGCACGCCGCCACCGGTTTCCTGTATCGACTGGGATGGACAACCCGTCACCGTGGATGTCAGTAGCGTTTTTGAAGAAGGTTCACAGGTCCGGGATTTTTATTCCGGACAGCTGGCGCAAGTCCAGGACGGCAATATAACCATGCTGCCGGCGAAAGAAAGTAATGGTTTGTTGTTGCTGGAAAAGGCGGATCATCAACCCAGCGCATTTTCCTGGGACAATCCGACGGTTTATTTTGTCATGATTGACCGGTTCAATAACGGCAATCCCAATAATGATCATAGCTATGGCCGGAAAAAAGATGGCAAGGAAAACATCGGGACATTCAATGGCGGCGACTTTGCCGGCATCACCCAACGGCTCGACTACATAGCGGACCTCGGTGTCAACGTGCTTTGGATGACACCGATCGTCGAACAGATTCATGGATTTGTCGGCGGCAGCCCAACCGGTAAGTTCCCGTTTTACGGCTACCACGGATACTGGACGCTGGATTTTACGACCATAGACGCGAACTGGGGAACAGAAGAAGAGCTGCAAACGCTTATTGACGAAGCCCACAAGCGTGGTATCCGAGTGATATTCGATGTGGTGGTCAATCATGTCGGCTATAACAACCTGGCCGATATGCAAACCTTCGACTATGGAAAAGTCTACACCACCCATATGCCCGATCAGTGGACGGATTGGGTACCGAAAAGTGGGTTGAACTGGCATTCCTATCATCAACATATCGACTATCTCGATAAGGATGCCTGGGCCCGCTGGTGGGGGCCGGATTGGGTGCGGGTCGGCTTACCGGGCTACATGGAGCCAGGCGGCGATGACTTGACGTTGGCGCTCGCCGGATTGCCTGATTTCATCACCGAGTCCAAGAAGTATGTTGACCTGCCGCCGATATTGAAAAACAAAAAAGATACCAATGCGGTCCCGTTGGAAAACGCCACCGTTGTGGATTACTTGGTGAAATGGCAAACGGACTGGGTAAGAAAGTTCGGCGTCGATGGTTTTCGCAGCGACACTGCCAAACATGTTGAATATGAAGTTTGGAGCAAGTTGAAGTCCGAAGCACAAAAAGCGCTGGATGATTGGCGCGCCAATAATCCCGAAAAGGCTCTTGATAACCAGCCGTTTTGGATGGTGGGCGAGGTTTGGGATCATCCGGTATTCAAGGATGATTATTATAAACATGGATTTGATTCTTTGGTGAACTTCGAGTTCCAAAAACAGGATGCCTTGCGCACGGCATCCTGCCTGGCACAAGCGGAGGAAGTCTTTGAGGAGTACGCCGGAAGCATCAACAGCGATCCTGAGTTCAACGCGCTTACCTATATATCCTCCCATGATACCAAGCTGTTTTATGGCGATTTCGAAGATAACGGTTTGCAAAAGAGTATCGCCGCGCCATTTCTGTTGTTGCCCGGCGGTGTCCAAATTTATTACGGCGATGAGATAGGCCGCGCGGTCGGACCCTATGCTGATGATCCCCATCAGGGTACCCGTTCGAGAATGCCCTGGCTGGAAATCAAAGACGAAAAGAAAGAGGTTCTGGCGCACTGGCAGAAAATCGGTAACTTCCGGAAGAATCATGTAGCCGTTGGTGCAGGCAAGCACACCAAACTGAGCGATGCGCCTTATGCTTTCAGTCGGATTACCGAGGATGACAAGGTCGTCGTTGTATTTGCAGGCCGGCCTAAAAACTAATTGACAGGTTGGTTCGGTAAGTAGGTCGGCGGGATATCAAGAAGGAACCAGGTTCTCATATAGTCTTTGATGATTGGCATGAGAACCTTCATTTGATACTGCGAGAAACTGAAAATTAGCTAGTGCGAAGGCTACCAGTCGGCATTCAGGGCGCTTGCCTGATTAACCAAAATTTCGGAATAGATCATTTTGTCTTTGATGGATTCGCCATAACAGGCTGGGACCGGCTGGGTCTCTTTGTTGGCCAGTTTGTTGTATGCTTCCGGGTAGGCTTGTTCGACTTTTTCAATGAGAATAGCTTGAATAAATTCGGATAGGCTTTGACGTTCCTGTTTGGCGAGTTTTTCCGCCAAGGATTTTAGTTCGCTACCCATCTGTACACCGATCACAGACTCTGACATAACACTCACCCCGGAGTTAAAGTAGAAAATAGGGTCGCAAGTATTGCATAAAAAATGATCGCTCATTATTAGGGGAACTTGCTACGACCATGGTCTTAGAAAGGGGGCGTAGTACCTTTGGTTACTACCCATTGATCACCAGATGTACGGCGATGCTGGCAAAGTATCCCAGGGCGATTACAGGCGTCCATTTTAAGTGGCCGAAAAAGGTGTAATAGCCGCGGGCTTGTCCCATCAGGGCAACGCCGGCAGCCGATCCGATGGACAACAGGCTTCCTCCTACCCCGGCAGTGAGCGTCACCAATAGCCATTGGGAATGGGACATTTCCGGATGCATGGTCAGAACTGCGAACATTACGGGTATGTTGTCGACGATCGCCGAAAGAATTCCCACCAACACGTTCGCCGTGGTCGGTCCCAGTTCCCCATAAAAGAAGCCGGACGCCATGCTCAGATAACCCATAAAACCGAGACCACCGACAGCGAGAATTACGCCGTAGAAAAAGAATAGGGTGTCCCACTCCGCCTGGGCTATTTTCTCGAAAACGTCGAAGCTGATATCTTTCCGAGCGCCCGGTGGAATTTCGACACTGTTGGCGGCGGCTTTGGCTTTGCGGCGGAGATAGTAGCCATAGAATTTGAGATAGCCCAATCCCATCATCATGCCGTATACCGGCGGCAGATGCAGAAAGTTGTGGAAGCATACTGCGGTGACAATCGTCAGTAGAAAGAGACCGACGATGGTCACCCCGCCATATTTCAGGGCCGATCCAGTTTTTTCTTCGACGACAGGGGTTCCGTTAGGTACGGCGAATTGCATGATAAATGCCGGGATGACGAAATTGACCACCGAAGGGCCGAACAGGCTGAAGAACTCGATAAAATCAATAACGCCCTTTTGCCAAACCATCAAGGTAGTGATGTCGCCAAATGGGCTGAATGCGCCACCGGCATTTGCCCCCACCACGATATTGATGCAACCCAGTCCAACAAATTTTGGGTGGTCTTTGCCAACTGTCAGGATGACAGCGCACATGATGAGCGCCGTGGTCAGGTTGTCGGCGATCGGGGAAATAAAGAATGCCAGGATGCCTGTCATCCAAAATAATTTGCGGTAGCTGAAACCCTTGGCGATCAGCCAATGCCTCAATTCCTCAAAGACGCCACGCTCCAGCATGGCATTTATGTAGGTCATGGCAACCAGCAGAAAAAAGAATAGTTCGGCATACTCCAGAAAGTTGTGGCGAATCGCCTGTTCGACTGCCGCTGAAGACTCGGTGCCGCTGTACACCCCGGCAATCAGAATCCAGATGATCCCGGCAGCGATAAGGACGGGTTTTGATTTCCGCAGGTGCAGATGTTCTTCCAGGATGACAATGATATAGGCAATAGAGAACACGGCGATTGCCGTAAATCCTACCCAATGGCCGGTGAGGTCAAGGCCGGGAGAGGCCGCGTTGGCAGTCGGGGTTAATAGCATTAACAGCGGAGCGAGTAAGTAAGAAAATCTGGCAATCATGGCGTAACGGAGATTTTGTTTCATTGTCGATAAAGTGGGAGCGCGCATTATCGGTTCTTGGCTGAAGAATGCAATTCTCAGAGGGTATTAGTTACGTAATTTATTCGACGATTCGAAAGGCGGTTAAATGGAAGAATGACAGGATCGCCTATACTTAGCCATTATCCTATCCAAATAAAGGGGTTTGCGATTCGTGATAAAACGCGGATCTTCGATTGCCAAACGCGTCTTGCTAGTCGTCGTGCTATTCACGGCTGTTGTGACATCGTTGGCTTTGAGTATTCTTCTGTTACGTAACTTTCAAACGGCAATCGATGGCGCCAGGGAGCGGGTGGAAACCATGCGGATTGCCTCTACTCCCGCACTGGTGCAAAGTGTTTGGGCTTTTAACTTTGCGCAAATGGACGGCATCCTGGAAGGATTGGTGTCCAGCATGGATATTACCTACGTCGAACTCGACTTGGGGGATGGCACGGTATTGCAAAAAGGCACAAAGCCGAAGGAGACCGGAGACTCTTATGCAGTCGTGGAGCATCCGATCCGTTATGAAGACCAGCGAGGACAAAAAACGGATCTGGGGGTGCTGCGCATTACCATAGATTACCAGCGGGCCTATCAGTTATTGCGGACCGACGCCCAGTTTACCGTGGTTTATCAAGCCCTTTCGTTAGTCCTGTTGTCGGTACTGATCGTTTGGCTGGTTAATCGTACCTTGACCAGGCATGTGATTCGGATATCCGATTTTACTCAAAAACTTTCCTTGCAGGATCTCTCCCGCACGCTGGAAATTCAGCGGGAATCCAGAAGCGGGGACGAGCTTGATCTTCTGGTGTCGTCGATAAACACCATGCGGGAAAAAATGCTGCAGGACATCCAGCTACGAGAGCAGGCGGAAAAAGAGGTTTTGCAACTCAATCTTGAATTGGAACAGAAGGTGAAGGATAGAACCAAGGAGTTGCAGCATAGCATGGAGCAGCTGAATAAAACGCTTAATGATCTGCGCACCACGCAAACCCAACTTGTGGAACATGAAAAGCTTGCTTCTCTCGGGAGTTTGGTCGCGGGCATTGCCCATGAAATCAATACGCCGGTAGGCGTATCCTACACAGCCTCATCGCACTTGGATGAGACAGTGAAGCTGCTCAATAACAGCTTTTTGTCAGGCAGCCTTACCAAGAGCGAATTCACCGATGCCATAGAAAACCTGTTGGAATGCAATCGCATCATAGGTAAGAATCTTCAACGTGCAGCTGAACTGGTGAAGAGTTTTAAGATGGTGGCTGTTGACCAATCCAGCGAGGAAGCGCGACTATTCAATCTAAAAGAATATATCGAAAGCACCATTATTTCCTTGCGTCCGAAGTTGAAACGCACGCGACATAAAATCATTCTGAACATTCCCGAACAGTTGGAACTCTATAGCTATCCAGGCGCCTATTCTCAGATTGTTACTAATTTCATACTTAATTCGACGATTCATGGCTTTATCCATACCGACGAAGGGGAAATATGCATCGCTGTGGACGTCGCAAGCGACCAACTGACATTGCATTACCGGGACAACGGTGTTGGCATTGAACCCGAAATTGAACGGAAAATTTTTGAACCCTTTGTCACTTCGAACCGGAACAGCGGCGGCAGTGGTTTAGGTACTCATATTATCTACAATTTGGTGACTCAGGTGCTGAAAGGAAGAATTCAGTTGGAGTCTTGCGAAGCAGGGGTGCATTTCATTATCAAGGTTCCCAAGCAGTTGCCGGAAGAAGCACCCGGGGTTAGTCCCGCTGCAGCTCCGACTTGATTTCATCCGCCCATTCCAACCAGGCTTCTTCCAATTTCATTCCCAGGCGCAATGTCATGGCTGAAAACCGGTATTTCGATCTACTGGGCGCATCCATTTCCTCGAGTTTTCGGTTTAGCCGGGAATACTCGTTTAACGTTTCCTGATGCAGTTCCTTATGGTGTTGCAGTTCCGCCAAAAGGTTGCTCTCCGGAGCGTGCTTGCCGGCATAGAGTTTGACCAGCAGCGGATCTTTGAATTTATATTGTTTGACCGGCTGCTTGGACCAGTCGGCCAGCTCAAGCGTTCCCAATTCGGTAAGCGAATAGACTTTTTTGTCCGGCTTGCCTTCCTGTTTTACAACCTCGCAATGTAGTAATCCATCGCTATGTAAATTATGTAGCTCTTTATACACTTGTTGGTGAGAAGATGACCAGAAATGGCCGATACTGCTGTTGAAGCGTTTGGCAATGTCGTAACCGGAGCCTTCCTCCAATTCAAGAATGGCGAGAATGGCATGCTTAAGTGACATCGGATTCCTTTGGATTAGAATAAAGTGAGTTTGCTACTGATAGGTTGACCATTCTAAAAGATAAAATGCATCTATTGATTATGCAAATATTTGCATATAGTATGATTCGGCGTCGCTCGATATTCAACCAAGCCCCATCATTTAGCTCAGTAGGTAAAACATGGCCAGCACCAAGGATCAAAAAAAACTGCCCCCTAGCACGTTGCGAATTGGGAAAAGGTATCGGTTCAATCGTCTTCAAGGTCCGTACGATGCCGTCGTTATAGGTTCCGGTATCGGCGGGCTCACTACAGCGGCGTGCTTATCCAAGTTGGGTAAGAAAGTTCTGGTGTTGGAGCAGCACTATACCGCAGGCGGCTTTACCCACAGCTATGCCCGAAATGGTTACGAGTGGGATGTAGGCGTGCATTACATAGGGGATATGGGCTCAACGAAAACTCTCGGACGCCGGTTGTTTGACTATATCACCGATGGTCAACTTGAATGGGCTGCGATGGATGACAATTATGACCGGTTCTATATCGGCGACCGAGAGTTTGATTTGTTCGCGGGCAAGGATGCTTTTCTCGAAAAGATGACCCAATATTTTCCTGAAGAGCGGGCAGCACTAAAAAAATATATGGAAATGCTCGATAAAGTCGCGAACGGAATGCAGCTCTACACAATCAACAAAATACTTCCCTGGCCGGCAAATATTGCTCTGAAACAAGCGTCGAAGTTGTTGTTACCCTCTTATTTCAATAAAACCACCTATGAAGTACTTTCCTCCCTGACTGAAAATGAAGAACTTATCGGTGTTTTAACCGGCCAATGGGGTGATTGCGGGCTTACGCCAAAAAAATCCAGTTTTCTGATTCATGCCCTGATTGCCAAGCATTACATCTATGGTGGGTACTATCCGGTCGGTGGCGCTTCCCGCATTGCCGAAACCATTATTCCAGTCATCCAGCAGTCAGGCGGAGAAGTATTTACCTATGCGGATGTCGAGCAAGTATTGTTTCAAGGAAAGCATGCCGTCGGCGTACAGATGGCCGATGGCAATCGTATTGATGCACCGCTGGTGATAAGCAATGCCGGATTGCTTAACACTTATGAAAAACTGGTGCCGGAAAAACTTGCCAAGTTTGCCGGTTACAAAAAACTGCGCGGCAAAGTCAAACCTTCCATGTCGCATCTGGGGATGTACATCGGCCTGAAAGGCTCCAGCGAAGAACTGGGATTGCCAAAGACCAATTTCTGGATTTATCCGTCCGCAGACCACGACGGCAACGTCAATAAATTCCTGCAGGATACAGACAGCACTTTTCCGGTGGTCTATATTTCGTTCCCGTCGAGTAAAGATCCCAGCTATGCAAAACGCTATCCCGGGACTTCGACGATCGAGATTGTTGCGCCCACGACCTGGGAGCAGTTCGCTCCCTGGAAAGATACCATTTGGGGGAAACGCGGCCAGGAATATGAAGAGTTGAAAGAAGCCTTAACTGAAAGGATGCTGGAGCATCTGTATGAAAAGCTTCCACAGTTGAGAGGAAAAATAGACTATTACGAAACCTCTACCCCACTGTCCACGGATTTTTTCTGCCGCTACCAGCAGGGAGAAATCTATGGTTTGGACCATTCGCCGGAGCGCTTCAAGCAAGATGCGTTGCGGCCGGTTACGCCGCTCAAAGGATTCTATCTCACAGGCCAGGATGTACTGAGTTGTGGCGTAGTCGGGGCAATGATATCCGGCCTGATGACAGCGATTGCCACCGACCGCATCGGCAGCGCACCGCTATTTAAACTGCTTGCAAACGCTGCCGGACTTGGCGGTTCGCCGAAGTTGCAACCGCAGCCTGCCAAATAACCTTCTCTCAATCAGCCCGACAGGATTTATTCTTTGCTGTCGGGTTTTGTATTAAGCGCTAAACTAAGATCTGTAGATCAGTATCCGGCATTTCCATCTGACTTTTCAGAAATGCATGTATAGGCGGGCACTGGTTAACAAAACAAAAATAAAAAACAAAAAATTGCTGAAATTTGACATGTATGAAAGTGTTAGCGGCGATGTCCTGATAAAAAGGCGTTCTGTTCATTTTTAACCCTCAAATACAAAAGGTCTCTCAATGAAAACAGTGGTAAGCATAAGCCTTGGCCCTGACAGCCTGGATTATGATTTTAAAACCAAATTCCTC
>JANQMN010000134.1 GCA_028280065.1 Hahella sp. | reverse complement strand
TTGCCAAACTTTCTCAAATGTGTCTGCTGGCTTCGATTCGATAGGGGCCATTACCCAATAGCGCGGCATTTTGTTTCCTCTTTCTTTCTACCCATAACGCCGCCAACAGGGGCAGCCGTAATGGAGCGCCCTTTTTTGTGTTAATTTGAGCGCCAGCGAAACACAAAAAGGCGCGGAGTGGAGGCTATCCGTCTTGCTTGGCCTTGTTATATTTACTTCTTGCCAAAGACATACGCAGCAAATGCAGAACTAGCAGCTAGTACGCCAATAAAAGCCCCTTTAACAAAACCTGATTCATGACCTCTTTTGTATCCCTTTTCTTCACCTGCAGCATAGCCTTTTAAGTCGGTGCTGCTCTCATTTGACCAAATATACTTATTAGCTTCATCGGAGACTTCTGGCTTTTCAAGCAACCTTTTCAGTATCTCTTTAGCTGCCAAAGTACCCAGATTATTCAGTCCAGCAAATTCTTTAAGTTTCGAAGAATCATTTAAAACTTCTTGAATATCTTTTGATTTCATTGGATTACCTATGGGCTAATTTATAAATATAACATTTGTATATCCGTCGCCACGACGGTTATATCGGAGACGGGTATATTCTCTAAAAAACTGAACTAAAAATTTCGCCGAACCCCTTATCCAGTCAAGCTTTATCAGGGCTTTTCCCGATCTTGCAACTGGGGAAAGTGCGTCGTGAAGACGGATATCAACCCCAATCAAACAAACCCTAACATACTGATGTTATTATAAATTTAGCATCCCTTCTGAAATAACCGTCGCTACGACGGTTATTTCGCTTGATAACTCGCTATGCCTTACTGTGCTGATAAATCAACAGAAAAAATAAAGGGACTTCTAAAAGGTGGACGATATTCCTGTACCTACTCCTTCCAACCCTGTTCGATTAATGAACAACTACTTTAGGCAAAAAACCTATCAGCAAATTTGTAGAAGACAGCACTAAACGTCAAACTAAGTCTTGGCCATAAGTATACTAAGCCCAAGCGTTAAGGGTTATGTCCAATAATGCCGATTCAATAACCGGCATTTATCCCAACTCCAGCCAGGCAGGTATCTATGTTTTGAGGAAGACAATTCCTACATGCGGGATCTTCGGAATTCCTGGAACAAACTTATGGAAGAAGCCATGGACAGGCTGCAGTCTCACGATTGGAAGAACTTTACGGCGAACTAAGCTTCCGTCCTGAAACGGCATAGCGTTGCGACACGGCCGTTTCAGGATTTCTAAACCGCGCTTACATCTGCGGTTCAGCGGCAGGATTGCGATCAGGCTGCCCTTTCTGTTTCTTTCCAGGCAGCCAGGGAAAAGCCATATGCAGTAGTTCTTTAGCCACACGCCGCTTTATAGCTTTATTGGTAAGCACCGGGTTGTGCCATAGCCAACCATCGGCCTTCATGGCTTTGCCAGCGGCGATAATTTTTTCGACCACGGCTTTAAAATCGTCGTCGGAGTAGTTATGACTAAAGATAAATCGGCCGGTACCAATCCAGGCCAAGTAGAGCCCTTCGGCTTTCAGGTAGTATTGAAACATCCAGTTGTAGCGGCCTGGCTGGCGGTACAGCAACACCCAAATCGACGACATGTTCGCCACTTCAAACGGCAGCTCTTCGTTGCGGAAACGGTCGTTCATCAGTTTCGCCCGCTGATTCCATAGATCGTCTACCTGTTCTTTATCCCAGAGGCAGTTCGGCGCGTCGATCCGTACCAGGAACTCGTTCATGGCAGCCATGACATACGGATGGGAGTTAAAGGTACCGCGCGCGAAGCAAACGTCGGCAGGCTTATCTTCCCGAAACCGTTTCATCAGGTCGTGTTTGCCGCAGACCACGCCGACGGGATAACCTCCACCCAAGGTCTTGCCATAGGTCACTATATCGGCGTTGACGCCAAAGTATTCCTGCGCGCCGCCTTTCGCCAGCCGAAAGCCGAGAAATACCTCGTCAAAAATCAACACGATATTCCTTTCATCACAAACCTGGCGAAGACTGCGCAACCAATTCGTGTAGGCATTGCGGTCAAACCGGGCGGTTCGGTCGCTTGCCACCAGCATCCCATCGCTGGTGGCGGAACCATTCGGATTTAACGCCTGCAGGGGATTCACCAATACACAGGCGATATCCTTTCGGGTGCGCAGCACTTTCAAGGTGTCTTCGGACATTTCCTTGAGCATATAGGTGTCGTTATTTTTCCGTTGGTTGCCGACACCTGGTTGCACCCCGTCCCACCAGCCGTGATAAGCGCCGCAAAAAACCACTGCGCGGCTGCGCTGGGTGTGATACCGGGCCAGCCGTACTGCCTGCATGACCGCTTCGGTACCGGACATATGGAAGGACACTTCATCCAGTCCGGAGATCTGTTTCAAGCGACGCACGTTATCCAGGATTACCGGGTGGTATGGGCCCAACACCGGCCCCAGATGCTTTACTTTTTCCGATGCTTCCCGGATGCATTCTTTATAGAAGTCATAACCGTGCAGATTAACCCCATATGCGCCGGTCAGGTCGTGATACCAATTACCGTCTAAATCCTGGATTTTCGTACCAGACGAGGCTTGTACCAGTTGCCCGGATTTCAGATGCTTTTTCACAAAATTTCGGTACTGAAAAGGGACCCGGTAAGAGTTGGTAAAGAGCACGTCCGATATCGAATTCTCCAACTCAGTCGCCGCTTCAATCGTCTTGCCGCAAGTCGATTGGAAATGATTCTTCAAGCGAAAAAATGCCGATTTGCGGGTTTGCGCGATTGCCTCCGGGGCATCGTCGGTGCTGAATATTTCGTCTTCCGGATACGCATAGAAAGGCAACATCTTTGCCGCTCTTCTCGACATCTTGGCATGCCCGCGGAGCGACGGATGCTTGGCTTTGGATAAACGGAGGCGGATCTGCACTCTGCGCAGCAGGTAGAGCACAACAAAGGCAATCGGTAAATACCAGATCATTATGGAATCCTTTTTAGGCTGACAACATTCCGAAAAGCAAATTCTCAGGGTTCTTAAGGCAATAATATTGCAGACAAATGACGAAAATATTTCGCCGCTGCTAATTTAAAATGCCGGGGTTTGCCACTACACTTGCTCTCTTCGACCAAACCTCCAATCGGACAACGGATGACGCCCTCGTTTACACCAAGAGGCTCCTGTTAAAAGGCGTCTCTAACGAGCAAAACCAATAACCCAGGCTATGAAAAAAGGGGCTTAGACTTCTTCTCGGTAGCCAGATACAGCAAGGGCCCAAAGGAACCGGTCGCCAAGGTGACGAATAACCATGGCAGAGGATTCCTCCCTGCCGCTTTTGCGTCGGGAACCAGCCAGACAAAGACCAGCAACAGCGCGATCACCAGGTCGACAAAAACCTGTATTCCGGCGCTGTTTTGGAACTGATGGGTAAAAATGCCGATCACTCCCCATTGCCAGAGCGCCATTAGAGTCAACGCCGTAAACGGCAGAAGGATAAGCCAGGCGGCGGTGCGTCTTGATATCATGATTGCTTCCTGTAAGACCGTTGATTGATAAACTGAAACCTAAGGAAGCATGATGTCGTTAGCAGTTAGGCGAAGCAATTACCTCACAGGTAATGAAAGTCAATTCAGCCTAGCCTTTTTAAATCAGTGAAGATGCTTGAGCCATTCTATTGCGTCGGCTTGCGCCATCGGCTTCGCGATGCCGTAGCCCTGCACGATTACCGGCGGTAGTTTTCTAAGCCAACTGAGTAGTTCTTCATTTTCAACACCCTCAATCACGGGCTGGAGTCCCAGTTTCCTGCTCATATCAACCAGGGCTTTCAGGGTGTTCTGGCGTTTCTCCGATTCCAACAAACCGAAGAGCAAACTTTTATCGATTTTCACTTCGTCAATCGGTAAATCGTTCAGAAGAGATACCGAGGCATAACCGGTGCCGAAGTCATCCAAAGCCAGATACACCCCACCCTTCTTTAGGGCCTGCAGATTTTTCAATACCGTCTCCAAACCTTCAAACGCGCTGGCTTCCGTCAGCTCAAGAATAAAGCTGGAAGCCGCCACCTTGTGTTGTAGAAACACATTGAACAGGTCATCCGCAAAACGCGGGGAAGTCAGGTCGAATACCGAGACATTAATGGAAATTTGCAGGTCATAGTGGCCAAAATCGTGAAGCTGTTTGAGGAAGCCGATCGCCTGTTCGCAAATGGCCAGTGTCAATTGGTTGATCGTGCCTGTTTTCTCCGCATAGCGAATTAGGGCAACAGGTGAAATAAACCCCTGTTTCTCGGTGTATCGCCTTAAAAGCGCTTCAAATCCGACGACCTTGCCTGTTTGCAAGTCTCTTTTCGGTTGAAAGTAAGGTTGTATTTCCCGATTGGCGATGGCTTTCTGAACGTCCCAGGCCACTTCGGGTCCGGCGAAGGCATTGCAGTCGTTATGGATATCGAAGTGTTCCCAGCGATGATAAGTGTTGGTTTGCGCCACCGCTAAGGTGACATAGGCAATAATGGACTCACAATCGTCCAATTCTGCGATGGCCTTTTTAGTAAACGAGGCAGTACCTAATTTGGGGTCCAGATCCCAAAAATTCTGCTGGAAGAAAAATGGCTGACTGAGCCGGTCAATCAACCAGGTAACCAGCGAATGGTTAATATCTCTGCCGCCTTTTACCAGGAACGCGAAGTTGGGAGTATCCAGAGAGGCCAGCACAGGCGGGTTGGTAACGGGCTGATCCTGCAATTCTATGGCGAGCAGATCATCTCCCAAATGGGCTTTCAACTTGTCCTCCAACGATTCCGAAACCGCTGCCATAAACTGTTCCTTACGGCTGCCGCCGAGGGTGCATTCGATAAACCGGAACCGGCCAATTTCAAGGCACCAGAGCTGGATGTGATCCTCCATGATAGCGTTCGGATCATCCTCCAGGGTCGAAAGCTCCTGCATTCTCAGCGCCAGCATATTGCGATTGGGAAGATGACTGACGGGATGGTAGCGGGAAACGTTGGCAAGATTGGTTTCGGTTTCCAAAAGCCTGGCGCTTTTTTCAAGCAACTCACTTTGGGTTTCAAGGCGATATTCGGTTTCGTCCGCCAGTCTCCGGCTGACGGCGAAGGTCAGCACCAGCGAGTTGATGGCCAATCCCCAAAACAAACCGCTCACGGGAACCACATTTCCCGGAATTATGCCGAATCCCCTGAAGGCGATGATCAATCCGCCAATGGCCGGTGGAGCGATACTCAAAAAGTAATAACCCGCGTAGGGTTTACGCGCAATAAATTCCGCCGACGAAACATAAAGAAGCAAGGTCACTCCGAGTATGAGGTTCAGAACGCTGGCCATTCTGGCAAGAAACGGATCAAATAGAATGACAAAAGACGCCGCTATGCAGACATAAAACAGAAGCCTGGTTAACAGCCGGTGAAACCCGTGAATGGTAAGAAATTCTTCAGTAAACCGCGCATAGCAAGCCACTGCCAGGGTGGAAAACACGCTGAACAACGCATTGGCATGGGGAAAATAGGGCCATAAAAACTGTGTGCTGCCACCCTGCAGGATTAGGAAGGTTAAGGTGCCGCAAAACAACCCCGCCAAATACCATAGGTAGCGATACTGTTTAAAGGAACGAAACAGCAGCAGGTTAAGTAACATGGTATAGGCGAGCCATCCGATGATGAAGCCTCGCCAAATATTATCGATCCGTTCGGCTTCGATGAAACGCGTGCTTTGCCAAATCTGCGCGGGGAAATATATCGGACCATTATTACGCACATAGGCATAAAAGGTGGCACCGGAATGACTCGGGTTTAAAGGAACGATGACATCCGGATGCATAACATCCCGCCCGTCCCAGCGTCGCAGATCGCCAAACTCCTTTTTCTTAAAGATCTCGTCTTCCCAGACATATAAATCCAAATAGTTTAAAAAAGGCGCTTTAATGACTAAAAGGTGGTCCTTACCAGGAATCTCCGGCACCTGCATCTTGAACCAGAGGCCTTCGCGGTGGTAGCCGATACTGGTACTGCTGTTTTCCTGCTTGATCCACAACGCACGTTGAAGTTTTGTTAAATCCAGCTCATCCGGCAATCGGCTGTCATTGGAGACAAACAGTCCCAGGGAGAGCACGGCATAGTCGTCGTCACTGAGCGTATGCTTCATGGCTTGAAAGAATCCGAAAAACATTAATGCGAGACCGAATGCCACCCAAAGCTTACGGAAACGGACGTAACTTTCTTGGTTTTCTAAAACCATGGATTTCTCAATTCGGGACGGGAAAAATTTGGGTTTATTTTGACTAACCTATTAAGACTACAACAAATTCAGGATAAATCACGGTTAGGCTTGTGTTTTACTCCGTCGGTTATCAGTTTTACCGGATAACCTTCGATCGGAATTGAAAATGTTCAGAAACATGATCAAATTCCAGAAAAAATGATGACTGGCGCAACTCCTTTTCGGTCAATTTTTGTTTTAATTTACAGCAGTTATGTAAAGCTTAACCGCTTTGAAACCCAACCCTGTTATCAACAGTTACCCTTGTGTTTAACAACGCGAACAGGATATATGAACCGACAGCAACAACAAGGAGAAATACGCTTTGTGCTACAGCAGCAACTGCTGGAGCTGGCAACGCTACGCCGAAATATCAGTTGGGTAACCTTGGGGGTAACCCTGGGATGCGCCATCATGGCGAGCATATTCGTATTGTTTATTCTGCTTGAGTTCAAAAACCCTTGGCTTTCCGCGATTCCGGCCGGAGTCATTCTTTTCGCCGTCCTGGTCGGATTGCGCTTAAGGGGCATTTGGGAAATTCGTTACGATGCCGTGTGCGATTCGTTGGAACTTAAACTGTTGGATTACCAACTACTGCTGGTGTTTCGGCAGATTTCCCCGGAGCTTGTGGAACGTTCGGGCTTCAGACTCAGTACTCACCAGGACTTACCCGTCGAATTCATGTCCTACTTTCAAAAGGAAATGCGGTAGCAGCCAAAGAAAATGCAGTAGCTGCGTTCCACCATAGTTTCCCTTCTACCCTATTCGCCGACTTCTCCCGGCACTGTCATACAACTGAAACATCACCGTAATACTTAGCCCACAAAATCGGCCTGTTTGCCGTTACATGCAGTCTGCATGCTGGCGCATCCTTATAGTCCTTTCCGACAAATCCACGGAATCAGGCGTCCCGCCTGACCAATAAAAAAGCAACAAGGAGCAATTTATGACATTAAAGAAAAAAGCGATGGTTATGGCCCTTTGTACCGCCTTATCCGCCATGATGATCGGTTGTAGCGGCGATGATGGCGATAACGGAGCTCCCGGCGCGGATGGCCAGGATGGTGCTCCCGGTGCCGATGGTCAGGACGGTGCTCCGGGCGCTGATGGTCAGGACGGTGCTCCCGGCTCCGCCGGACAAGATGGCACTGACGGTCTGAATGCGTTAATTTCCCAAAGCTTTGTCATGGCTGGTCACGACACCTGTTTTGCCGGGGGAATTCAAGTGGACTCCGGTCCGGATACCGATGCCGATGGCATGCTAGATAGTAATGAAGTCACGGATACTTCCTATATTTGTAACGCGACACAACTGAATGACGCCAAGAACTTCAACCGAATCGCTTCTTTCCCGGTTTGTTCGCAAATCGATGCCACCTGTAACGATGACACGGAAACCGCCTCCGAAATTGTGGCGGCAAGCACGGACGGCATGACGCTGATATACAGTGACAGCCCATTGGAAGCAGTCGGCTTCGTCGACATTACCGACCCATCTAATCCGGCCGGAATCGGAACTCTGGCGCTAGCGGGAGAGCCGACTTCCGTTGCCGTCAAAGATGGCTATGTCTTGGTTGGGGTCAATACTTCCGAAGATTTTATCAATGTGTCGGGACATTTGAATGTTATCGATATCGCCACCCAAACCAGCATGGCGACCATCGACCTGGGCGGCCAGCCCGATTCCGTCGCCGTTAGCCCGGATGGCGCTTATGCTGCCGTGGTTATCGAAAACGAAAGAGACGAAGATCTGGGCGATGGCGCACCGCCACAGGCACCGGCAGGCGCGCTGGTAGTCGTGAATCTGAGCGGCGAACCGGCGGCCTGGACCACGACCACGGTTTCCCTGACCGGTACCGCCGATCTTTATGCCGAAGACCCTGAGCCCGAATATGTGGACATCAATGCCGATAACGTTGCCGTGGTGACACTGCAGGAAAACAACCACATCGTTTTGGTGGACTTGCACACGGCAACGGTAACCGACGATTTTTCTGCCGGCGCCGTTGATCTCAACCAGATTGATACCACAGAGGAAGATCCCGCCCTCATTTCCCAAACTGAATCGGAAGCGGCCGTATTGCGCGAACCGGACGGCGTAGCATGGATCAATACCGAATACTTCGCCACAGCGGACGAGGGTGATTTGGATGGAGGTAGCCGCGGCTTCACCATTTTCAATACCAGCGGAGACGTTGTTTGGAACTCAGGCGCCAGTCTGGATCACTATGCCGTGCGTTTCGGCCAGTATCCGGACGGACGTTCGGGCAACAAAGGTAACGAGCCGGAAAATGCCGAAGTGGGCATATTCGGCAACGAAAGATACCTGTTCGTAAATTCTGAGCGGTCGAGCCTGGTTTTTGTTTATGATGTTGCCGATCCGACCCGCCCGATGTTTAAGCAGGTTCTGCCTGCCGCCGCAGGACCGGAGGGCGCTCTGGCAATTCCTTCCCGCAACCTCCTGGTGGTTGCCAGCGAAGAGGATAACCGCGACGACAAACTGCGCTCCGCCGTCAACATCTACAGCTACGGTTACGGTCCGGCGACTTATCCGACTATCGCGTCCGCTGACCGTACAGACGGCACGCCGATCCCTTGGAGCGCCATGTCCGGATTATCCGCCGATCCGACTGATCCCAATATGGTTTACGCGGTTGAAGACAGCTTCTATCAGCAAAACCGTATCTTCGGTATTGATGTCAGCACAGAACCGGCAACCCTGGTGTCCGAGATACGCATCATGGACAGCAATGACATTTTTGCCAATGTGACGACGGTGGCTTTGGCGGACAGCTCCGTCGATGACGACGATGCCAGTCGCATCGATGTCTTCGACGAAGCGGATTTGGCTGCCATGATCAATGCCGACAAGTCAGTAAACATTGATCCGGAAGGCGTCGCCAAAGCCAGCGACGGCGGTTTCTGGGTTGCCTCGGAAGGTTCGGGCACCGTCGGCGATGCAGACCGCCCGGTGAATAGCCTGAACTTTATTTTCAAGACCGATGCCGACGGCGTCATTGAAGACGTCATCACTTTGCCGGATGAGGTTAACGCCAACCAACTGCGTTTCGGATTCGAAGGCATCGCCGAATATGACGGCAAGGCCTATGTTGCATTTCAGCGGGTTTGGGCGGGAGACGACAATGTCCGCATCGGTATCTATGACGTTGCCTCTGAAACCTGGAGTTTCCTCTTTTACCCGCTGGATGCGGCAGAGTCGCAAAATGGCGGTTGGGTCGGCCTATCGGATTTAACCTCCCTGGGCGACGGCAAGTTCCTGGTTCTGGAACGAGACAATCAGGGCGGGCCGGATGCAGCCATCAAGCGCCTCTACACTATAGACGTGACCGGTCTGGCTGAAAACGCTGTAGTTAGCAAAACCCCGGTGCGCGACCTGATGAGCGATTTGGCGGCCGCCGGTGGTCTCACGCCGGAGAAAATCGAAGGTTCAGCGGTATTGGCGAACGGCGATGTCCTGATTATCAATGACAACGACGGTGTTGACGACAATAGCGGCGAAACACAGCTCATCAACCTTGGCGCTATTATCGATTAACCACTTCTGAAACCGTTATCCAACACCCAAAGCGCAGCATAGGGATTTGCTGCCTCGTTACCGGCTATTCCAAAGTTTGCGGCAGACAACGCCGGCGGTTAACTTGCCAATGTGTGTCCAACTGCCAGGTCGCTACAAGTGCTATTCTTAACAGAAGCCATACTCCCTTTGGCAAATGTTATGTGTAAACGGCTGCTCGCACTACTCGCTCTCTGCTTTAGTTTTTCAATCCCGGCTGAAACGCAGGACGAACTTACGGTCCTTACCGAAAGCCTGGCTCCATACAGTTTTCTGGATAATGGCCAGCCCGCTGGTTTCTCCACCGAAATCGTCAAAGAAGTATTGAAACAAGCCAATATGCGGGGAGCGATTCATGTAGCGGTTTGGGAGGGCGCTTATCAGAAGGCGCTTCTGGAAAAAAATGTATTGATATACTCGATGGCCCGCACCAAAGAACGCGAAGATCTTTTCTACTGGATCGGCGAACTGGCGCCTACCAAAGTCAGGTTATGGAAACTGACCGATCGATCCGACATCCAGGTGAATTCCATCGAACAAGTTCCACAGTATAGGTTAGGCGTGTTATCGGAGGGTGCGGGAGAAATCTACATTCGCTCCCACCCCATTCTAAGCAAAGTAAAGCGGATTCATTATCGTTATACAGATCAACTTTTTCCTTTGTTGCTCAACAATCGCATTGATTTAATGGCCGGGGTGGATATGGCCATCTACGCACAGTTACAAAAGCACGGCATGCAGGCTTCCGAAATACAACCAGTGTTCAGTCTATTGGATAAAGGTTTGAAACTTTACCTGGCGCTTAGCAAACCCAGTTCCAACGAAGTTTATGTAAAGCTCAAGCGCGCTTACCAACGCGTCAGTGACAGCGGTTTTATCGAGAAGACCCGGCAGCGCCACTTCGGTAACGAAGGTCTCACCGACCCGTAGAAAAGCAAATCAGCCATACTCATCAGCGCGTTGCCGTAATTAACATCGCCCGGCTGAAGGCTTCGATATCATCCAGTCCGCCCCACTGCAATACCTTGCTCCGGCGCAGCACATCCAATATTTTCAGCCGTGAGACTTCGGGTATCAGCAGGTTTCTCATCGAACCAAACGCCCGGTTGAGCAATCCGCCGCCGATATCCTGTAAAGGCAATGATCTGGAAAGCTGGGTCATGTACAGCTGATAAACGGCTTCTTTGGCTGTTGCCAACAGCGGGCTGGCGAAAACGGTTTGCTGCTGAATCAAATAGGTATTCAAATCACCAAATGCCAACGCGATAGGTTTGTCCGCCGGCACAAAGGATCGCATGGGTTGGTTCTTTAAGTACCTATTAATGTTCCTTCCCGCGATGCTTCCCATATCCAACGCGTGATAGGCTTGTTTACTGAGAGCGGGACTGAATCCCGCCACATCTCCGGCGGCAAAAACATTCGAAAAGGCACGGGTTTGCAAGTTTTCCTGCACCTCCACCATCTCACCGGCATCCAATTGCAGGCCGGAGTTGCGGACAAATTCCGGGATTTTTGTTCCGGCAGTCCATATGGTCAGATCCGATTCCAGTTTTTCGCCGGTGTCCAGCACAATGCTGGATCGGGTCACCTGTTTAAGTCCGACTCCACACCGAATATCGACATTGAACGGCTGGCAAAGCCGCGTGATATCCTCGGCAATGACCGCCGGCTGACCGGCTAACAACCGGCTGTCTCTTTCGATGACCCGTATCGACATCCTGGAATTTTTCCGGTAACGCCGCAGTAGCTCGCCCAGGGCTTCAATTCCGGTGAAACCGCCACCGACGACTGTCACGGAAAACGCCTTGCCACTGCGGCACAGCGCCTCGACTTTGGACCGAATCCGTGTCACGTCCTGGGCGGTGCGAAAGTTTTCAGCGTACTCTTCAGCGCCGCTAACCCCATGGTTGTTGCGACTCAAACCCGGCGCCAGTAAACAGGCATCAAAAGCCAGCCGGCTGTTATCCGCCAGGGTTATCCGTTGTTCTTCCGGATCGATCTGCAGAACAGGTTTTTGGATAAATTGATGTCCAAGCCGGGCGACAATCTTTGGGCGCTCAAGAAACACACTCGTTTCCTGTTTCACCCCGGAGAGGATTTCATGTATGTTGGGCGTCCATTCGAAGTTCGCCTGACTATCGATAACTTTCACGTCAATTGTGGAGGCCAGCTGACTGGCAGCGCTCAAACCGGCAAAGTTCGCACCGACAATTACCACTGATTTCAATCTATCTCTCCTAGGCCGTTGACTTTGGACAGCCGCGACGCCGCCGTCATTTTTACGCTGTGGTCGAATCAAGGCGTAACATACACTATGATGGGAGGCTATTCGACAGCTTTTAACTACTTATCATCATGTCAAAAACCGGGATTCTCTTCGCAGCCCTGGGCGGTTGTTTGGTTGGCTATTTACTGTTCATCTTGAACCGTCCAGTCCAGCCGGAACCGGAACAAGAAGTGATTGCCTCCGCAAAGGAATTGATTGCTGAATATCAGGCGACCGCGAACGTCGCCCAAACAACGGCAGATAACGATTCCGGAGATTCCGGATTGGATTCCGATTCGGAACAGGCCACAGCCGCGTTCAACCGTTATGTCATAGAGGGCCGACTGGATCTGGCGTCGGATGTGCTGTTGAACCGCCTTCTCGAAACCGATAATTACGCCGAGGCGGCCGCCCTATTGTCCGCGGATTATGTTCGCGTTGGCGAATACCGCAAGAGCCTGGAAATCATCTTCGATGCAATAGATCAATTACCATTCGAAAGACAGCAAGCCTTAACCGAACTGGTGAAAGCGCAAACGGTGCTGATCGAAACCGAACTGGCCAAAGCGCTGAAACACGAACTGCTGATTGAACTGTACCAATATCTCGCCGTCCAGCAGCCCGATGTCATGCGGCATTATCTGCGCCTGTCTTATTGGCAAATTAAAAGTGGCAAGTTTGACGAAGCCAACACGACGCTTATCGCGACCAATAACGATATTGCCAGCGTCGATGAGGCCAACCGGTTACGCGGTCTTATCGAATCCGCAAAAAACGGTCAGGCAGACCAGGCCAATGCCATCCCACTTGTACGCAATCGGGATCAGTACATCGTCAAGGTGATGCTGAACGACACGATTCCCGCCAGGCTAATGCTCGACACCGGCGCGTCTCTCACCGTCTTGAAAACGAGTTTTGCGAACCTGTACGGACTCGATAACAATTTTTCCGAACAGAATGTCCAGGTAAACACCGCCGGCGGTATTACCTTTGCCGCCGTTACCGAGTTGGGCAGCCTGCAGTTGGGGGAAGGCAAGGTCTCCCCGCTCAACGTTGCCCTGCTGGACTTGGATGGCCTGGAAGCCGATGGTCTCCTGGGGATGAACTTCCTCAGACACTTCCGCTTTTCCTTGGACCAGGACGCGGATTCGCTAATTCTCGAAGCCCAGAATTCACCTTAGCTCCAAGTTTCAACAGTGCCTAGGAAGTTTCCAATACCCGGCGCAGGTCGTCGGCCAGCGCCTCTGTCGGCATGGTGTCCTTCGCCAGAAGCCGCGCATTGCCGGTCGGGTCGAACACGAAAATTGCCGAGCTATGAGAAACCTCGTAACTGCCATATTCGTCGGGTTTGCCATAGCCATAAGTGACGCGGTAGCGTCTTACCATGGATTGCAGTTGTTCCTGGGTCCCGGTCAAGCCAACAAAGCCCGGTCCGAAAGAACCGATATAGCGTTTCAGGTGCTCCGGCGTATCGCGGTCCGGATCGACACTGACAAACAGGACGTTAATCTCGGCTTGCTGCTCGGGAGACAACTGGCGCTTGGCCATACGCAACTTGGCAAGGGTAGCCGGGCAAATATCCGGACAGAAGGTGTAGCCAAAGAACACCACATTCATTTTGCCGGTAAAATCCTTTTCGGTCACCTGCGCGCCTTCGGTATTCACCAGCGCTAAACTCAGGTCGGGCATGATTCCGCTGATATCCGTACTGTTCCAGTCGATTTCCTGGTCACAGGCAGTAATAAATATACCAATCAGCAAGCCCAAAACTATTCGCAAACTACCCAATGACACGATTATTCCTCCGCTTAACAGCTATGAAAACTACTTAATGACTAAGGTTCCCGGACTAAGC
This sequence comes from Hahella sp., assembly GCA_028280065.1. Taxonomy (GTDB): domain Bacteria; phylum Pseudomonadota; class Gammaproteobacteria; order Pseudomonadales; family Oleiphilaceae; genus Hahella. Next base: position 10,965 of record JANQMN010000134.1, on the reverse strand, counting down.
CCGGCCCGGTGCGACAAGCTGTCCGTCGACACCAGGCGGATCGTTTCTCTCAACCGCCTGGCTTCGGATTCTACCGAGCAGGATTAATATCCCGACGACGCTCATCATGGCGGGTGGGATCCATGTCATGATCCCGCCGACGATTTGATCCGTCATGGGCGCCAGAGGCCAGGCCCTGCCGCATACGTCATAAACGTCGAACAGCATCGATTCGCTAAAGGTGATATAAGCGCCCAGCAAATTCTGGGGAATCATTATGAGCACCAAAACCAGAATCCGCCATCCATAATGAATGTGACCTACCCCGCCAGGATGATAAGGGCTGAAAATCAACCACCAAAACAACAGGCCGTCCAGCAGCATGCTCCAGTTCATCAGTTGATAGAGGTTTTGATTGAGCATGGCCACGAAGTGAATTTCCGGGGTCAGCCAAAAGAATATCAATCCGACAAACAGCACAATCGCCACGGGCGGATACTGGAGGACCCGATAGCTGCCCCGAATGAAGCTGGCATTGCCGTAAGGTACAAGGAACTGGCGGATGCGGCCGGGAATACCCGACCATAGAACGCCAAAAGGCAGAGACAGAGCGATTAAAAAAGGCCCTAAATGGTGCAGTACCAAATGCTGGATACGGTGCATGAAGAACATGTACTGCGCATAGTAGTCATACTCCGTATGCATCACGAAATAACAAAGCAAAATGCCTGTGTAAAATCCGAACTGACGCCATAGGCTAATCTGCCTGCCCGATTCCCGGCTGTGCCTAATGCCCCGCCAATACAAGCCGGCCGCTAACGAATAGAAAACCACTGTGAAGAAGGAAAACTCCCATGGAATCCAAAATGTTAACAGTGACTGAAAAACATCGGCCATAAAGATTTGCAATGCCCTTATTAGAATTATACCGGGCGGAAATCTTTACTAATTTTGTCGGACATTGCAACCGGGAAGTGATATTGCACGACCCGCCGAAGAGATTGAACGCTTCGGCGGGTGTTGTGGGTTGGATCGAGAGGCTATTTGGCAGCCTTGGCCCGGGATGCGGGTTTCTTCGCGCTTTCCGGTTTCCAGGTTTTGCGTTTTTCCTTGGCCAGCGCCGCGACTTGCTGGATATCTTCATCCGAATAAACGCCGTTGACCCCGGATATGGCAGCCAGCTTCATACCGTGTTTCAGTCCGAGCCGATAAATTTCCTTCACTTTCTGCCATTCGGTATTGCGGCCGATGGTGAACACCTCAAAGCGGCCTTCCAATGCCAAGGCAATGGTTTCCGCCATGCAGGCGAACACGACATTTTTCGGCAGCTTAATGGAGCGCATCTGCAACTCGCCGGGCAGTTCGATTTCACCGGATTCGATGACCAGGACGTCCGGGCGTTTCGCGACTTCACTGGGCGGTAAATCCAGTGGGCGCGCCACGTCGGTAATGACGCAGCCCGGCTTCACTTTGGTTATGTCGAGGATCTTCTTGCCGGCGCCCGAGGTTGAGGTGACGATCATATCCATTTCGTCCAAAAAGGCATCGGAATCCGTCGTCACGACAACCTTGGCATCCGGGGTGTCTTCCAAAATGGATTTCTTCAGGGCGTTCAGTTTAATTTCGTTTCTGCCCGACAGATAGACTTCTTCAAAGGCCATGGCAATCAACCGGGCCGAGACGGAACCAATCGAACCCGTGGCACCGACGACCATGGCTTTTGCACCGACTTTCTTACCTTTCGGCGGCCGTTTCACCAATCCCATCCGGCGCATGGCGTCGTGGGCGGCCCAAAGCGCGCCGGACGCACTGTAACTGTTGCCGGTCGTGATCGGTATGCTGGAGCGGCGGGCAACGGTAACACCGGCGTCCCCCACGACCTTGGTGAACGCGCCCAATCCCATGATTTGTGCGCCGAGTTTTTCCGCCATTTTCGCCGCGCCCAACAGGCGTTTATAGGTGAACTCCGGGCTATGGGCCAACATTTCCTTTGGCGTACCGCCGACGGTTATCAGCCAACCTTCGCACTCCACGCCCGCAGGAGAATCGATCCCCTTCACTTCGGAGTAAACCAACGGCGGCGAATAGGCAAAAGACTTTTCAATGGCATCCATGATGGGCTTGTAGGCATATTTCTTGGGTAGCGGCGTGACGTTCCTGATGTATTCCGCCGACAGCGGATGCACGACGAAGGCAAACCGGCGGATGATTTTGAAATCGCCGGTCGGATGCAGCAATCGCGGTTTGTAGCCGATTTCCTTAACAATATCCCGCAGGTCTTCGTTGGAAAGCTCGTCGGCGGGGACGGAGGCGGCGGCCAAAATCATGGCTTCAAGAACATTGATACCGACCACATGATCGAAAATATGCGGTGTGACATCAATGGCCAGATTCACCTTGTATTCTTTCAACACTTCCATGTCGTCCTCATCCACTTTGGAAGTGATCAGGGTTTTCTTCTCAAGGCACTTCGCATCGCCAAACTTAAGGATATCCGACAACCGGCCGACGATAACGTGGGCATCGTCCATCGCTTTGCGAATCGTCGTGCGCTGAATCTGATCGATTTTCGGTAAGTTGGAACGCACCACTTCCAGGGAAAATTTATTGAAGTTGTGTTTACCCCGCGCCCAAAGTTCAAGTGCCGAAACCGAATTTAGAAGTTTGGGTACGCCGGCCTGCAATACCGGATCGGCAAACTTGATATTCGGCGTGTACTCCGCCATCACCGTGGCAAGGTCATAGTTATCCATGCCCGAGAGAAACAACACCTTATTGTTATTGAAATAATTTACCAGTTCCTTCTGCACATAGCGGGCGGCAGCGGTTTGCATGATCCGCCGCAGATTGGCACCGGTAGTCACCGGAACCCTGGTAACCACGTTCATAAGCCGTTGGGTTTCAGGGTTTTCAAAAACATAATCACCAACCCAACAATGATCACCCACCATTCCGATACCGATCGCATCACACTGGGCCTGAAGCCGCTGCAACAACTCCCAAGCCTTGGTCTCATTCAGGTCAGCGCCGACTCGCTGAATTTCGAATTCTTGGTCTAGAAATTTGGTTTTAAAGGTGTAATCGTGCTCTGAACGCCCCAAACTAACACTGATAATTTTTTTCATGATGGCCCTTCGAATTTCTCTGTCCGATTATGCTGTCGCGATGTTTTTATTGTTCCAAAATGCCGGTAGTGTAGAAATCAAAAATAGAATATACAGACTAAATCACATGACTCCCAAACAAGCATAGCCTAGTTATCCTTCCATGGTTTATCATTGTTAAAAAAATATGAACACCTGGGACAAACAGCCCATTAGTCCCGTTAAATCATCACAAAAATCAGGCAGACAAAAATGATTCCATTTTCTTTTCAAGTCACGGGTTATAAAAACCTTCAAAAAGCCCTAAAAGTCGTTGTTAAAACCTTACCCTTTCCAAAACCAACCTTATTTTCCGGGACGGACTCGTCCCTTGAGCTGTGTGAAGCCGTCGCGCAGATGGACAATAAGAACTTGCTTATCGTTACCGATGCCATGCTGGTCAAGATCGGCTTGCTCGATAAAATCACCAAAAAACTGGACGACTTGGGCATCAAATACATTATCTATGATGGCGTACAGCCGGATCCGACCTACGATCAGGTAGAAGAAGGCCTGGCCGTTCTGAAGAAACACAATTGCGATGCCGTATTGGCAGTGGGTGGCGGATCTTCCATGGACGCAGCCAAGGTGATTTGCGCCCGGGCCACCAACAATAAGCCTATTCGAAAACTGGCGGGCATGTTTAAAGTGTTTAAGGCGATCACACCGCTGTATGTGATTCCGACCACCGCCGGAACCGGCTCTGAAGTCACGGTTGCCGCAGTCGTATCGGACCCGGTCACCCACGAGAAAACACCGGTGATGGATCCCAAGATTGTGCCCCTGATGGCCGCCCTGGACGGCACCCTGATGACGGGATTACCTGCGCATATCACGGCGGCAACGGGTATGGATGCACTTACTCACGCCGTGGAAGCCTATATTTCCGCCAATGCGATTCCTGAAACCGACGCCTATGCACTCGCGGCCACCAAACTCATCATGCAGTACCTGCCAACTGCGGTGAAAGACGGTGGAAACCTGGAAGCCAGACAGAATATGGCGCTGGCATCCTATTATGCCGGACTGGCCTTTACCAAGGCCGGCGTGGGTTATGTCCATGCCATTGCCCACAATTTCGGCGCCTTTTACCATACCCCCCATGGTTTGGCGAATTCCATCGTGTTGCCGCATGTTTTGGAGTATTCGAAAGAAGCCGCCACCGACCGCCTGGCAAAACTGGCGGAAGCAAGCGGCCTAAGGACCGGAAGAGAAGGCAATGCGAAACTGGCGCAGAAATTTATCGACCACGTGCGCCAGCTCTGCAAGGAGTTCGATATTCCCCCGGTGCTTGAGGCGCTGAAACCGGAAGACATCCCGGCCATTACCCGAAACGCCCTCAAGGAAGCCCATTTTACCTATGCCGTACCCAAATATATGGATCAAAACACCTGTGAAAATCTGATCAGTAAAATGGTGGTTTAAATCAAAAAGGGCGCTTTCACGAGCGCCCTTTCTATTTCGTTTATAACTTATCAATTTGCAGCAATCGCTATCGGTTGTCGCCGGCAAATCCTACCTTCGCATTCAATCCGATTAATTCCGCAATTAATTTTTCAGGTAGGATGGATGCCGTACGATTGAATCCAGTTCCTTCCAAAGTGAGTCCATTTTTTCCTTCAACCTTGAAACAGCTTCATCCTCGCTGTTTGACGTTTCCATCAACACCGACAGCCTATTTGAATGTTGAAAAATTTCTTCGACTAACAACGTCGTCTCAGATTTCATGACTCACCTCTTTAGGTTACAGATGACAAAACTGCAAAATATTTTTTGCTGGAGAATACACCTTGAACGGTTATGGAGTAAATCAGTTTTCCTTATCCTAATCGATCAAGTAATACGAATATAAAATACATGCTTAAAACTCTGGCTGAGTAGGCAACGCAAACTAAATATTTGGTGTAATTCGTGCTTTAAATATGGCGTTGAAAAAGCACTAGTCTATACAAGCTAAGTCATTGACTTTAAAAGGTCTATACAACTTGATTACAACTTGGCCAGCTTCTTGGTGAGGAATTTTGTGAAGGCTTCCTTGCGGCTGAATTCCGGGTGTTCAGGCTCCAGGGAAACACAGGAATCCAGGTAGTTTTTTGCCGTGAGATAGCCTTCTTTGCTTAGCTCTTCGGATTCGATCATTTTCAACAGGGTTTGAATGGCATTCAGATTGATCGCCGGGTGCAAGGGATACTCTTTCAACGCATGATCGAAGTGCTTCAATGCGTCATCGTACACTCCTTCCTCATAGAACTGTTTGCCTCGCCGGTTCAGTTCGGTAATCAGCACACGCTTATGATATGGAAGCGGAGTATCCAAAATCGCCTGGATACGATCCTTGAGCTTTTTGTTTTCCGGGTATTTTTCGATCAAATCCTTGAGGAGGATTTCGGCGCCGGGTTGATCTCCCGCATAAAACTTGGTTTCGGCAATATCGATTACGGCTTCCGGATCTCCGCCTAACAACTCTTTATGCCGCTCGATGGCGGCATCGACAATGGCAATGCACTCTTCCGAATCCCCCATTGTATGCTTTTCTATCGCGCGTAAGAGCGTTTGGTTGAGCCGCAGGGATTCAGCGTCTTCATACTTCTTAAACGCATCTTTCAAAACTTTCTTACCGTCGGCAATAAGTTCCTTCGAACGTTTAGGGTCAATGCTGGATTCCACGGCCTTACGGACCACTTTGACATAGCTTTCGTATTGTTTGGGATTTTCCTTCAGCGTGCCATTGGCCAGTTTGAGTACCGAGCCGTAAGCTTTTAGCGACTCGTCCAGTTCGCCCACTTCCAGACTCAACTCACCCTGCCAGCGTTGCCGCTCAATGCTCATCGGCGACAGCTCCAGGGATTTCGCCACCGTCATTTGCGCTTCCCGCTTGTCGCCTTGCCTTAACAGGCAAGCGGCAAGATTGTCGATGGCAGGCACCGCCAGCTTGTGTTCCTGGATGATTTCCTCGAATTCGCGAATCGCCTTGCTCAGATCGCCCATTTCGGCAATACATTGAGCCCGGCCAATTTTCGCCCAGCTCTGGCCGCTATGGTTTCGAAGCGCCTCGTCATAACACATCTTGGCTTCTTCGTAGGCCTTCATTTCGTATAGAGCCGCCGCTTTTTTCTTCAGCGCGAGATTGCCGTAGCGGGGATAATCAATCCTGATCTTATCCACCAGCAACAGCGCCTTGCGGTAATCCTTTTCGTCCAGCGCGGTATTGAAGCCCTTGAAGGTTTTCTGCTGCTCCACAAGTTTCGCGAGCCTGAGTTTGACATCGGCCTGAGTAAAGGGTTTGGTGATATAGCCGTCCGGCTCACATTCGATGGTGCCCAATACAATGTCTTTGGTACGCTCGGCGGATACCACAACAAACAAAGTGTTATAACTGATACGCCCGACATGCCGGAGATCGCGCAACAATTGCTGGCCATTCAATCCGGAACCCAGGTTAAAGTCACAGAGAATAAGGTCGTAGTGTTTGCGGGCAATTTGCGGAAAAGCGGATTGATAGTCATGTCCGGTATCGACCTGCTTGGCTCCCAGGGATATCAGCATATTGCGGGCTATAACCACTGCAGCGCCCATATCATCGACCACCATCGCCTTTTTGTTATGCAACAGAGGCTTCGATTCTGCCTTGGGTTTTTTATTTAATCCGAACGGATCGCTCCCGGCAGTGAGTAGGTCTTTGTTTGACATGTAATAGGTCTGTAGATTCTAGTGACTCAATTACCAATTAAAGAAGGAGTTTGGCCGATTGGCAAGCTACTTGCGCCGAACCACTCCTTCCTCAACCAGGATACCCAGGACGGTCTCGGCCAGAAACCGGGCCCGTAGATGATCCAACTGTTGGCAGAGAGAATCAACGACGGCTTCTGGGACGCCTTCTATTTCTTTAGTCGCCGTATGGATATAGACATCCGCAAGACTTTTTAACGCGGTGAGATGGGGTTTGATATGGGGATCTTGCAGACTCAAGTTGAGATTATGCGCCTGATTGATTTCCTGAAAAAAATAGCGCAGCACATCCTCCGCGGATATCTCGGCTTTTTTAAATTGAATGACAACGCCCATAGCCCGCAGCTTCACCGTTTAAAGATATCATTGAGGGTGTGCGCCAGGCGAATCCCCGCCTGCTGGATTTTCAGTTCCGCGACTGGATAGTAATCTTTCAGGATAAAGGACTGCATAACATAGTTTGAGGGTATTTCGGCGTAAATTCGCCGCGTCAGTTGCAATGATTCATTGCCCCAGGCCAACACGCTGCCTTGCTGCCACTTTTGTATGTCCGCCTTTCGAATTCTCTTGTTTAAGCGCTCGCCGGCAGTGCGCCACCGGTTCGGCAATCCGAACTCCGGGATAGTGACATCCCAAAACTGATGGAGAGATTTTTCCTTGGAGCCGTAACGCAACATAAGCCCTGTGCCACCACGATCGTCTTCATAAGCGACGTGCAACGGCTGGTGCAGATCCCCGATATAATGGCCCAGAAACATCAATGCCTTGGGCCGGTTGTTGCTATACCCATCCACGGCCTTACCTTGCAAAATATCGCGATAGGCGCGAATTGCCTCGATGACACAGCCTTGTTCGGTACAGTCCCGGTTAACATCAATGCTTGTTGCGGAACGAGGCACATTAATGTAATGGTGGGGTTTGGTATCGGCGTAACGCCGCATGGTCCGGATCGCGTCCGGCCATGTACACGCCTTGGCAAAGGTTTTGAAGTCGGTTTCTTTCAGCAGTTTGCGCACTTCGCTTTTGGCCCGCGACTCGAGGTTGCGCCAGGCGATATCGCAAATCACCTGATGGGAAAAATACCCCCAGGCAAACACCGGAGCGCTTAACGCCAGCAGCACATTGGCCAAAGCAAATTTAACAACTACCTTTTTCCATACGGCTGCCATTGGCGGATCTCCTCACCTGATTGCTTAGACTATAAATCAACTGCTTAGTGAAGAATATTGTAGTTGATCCTCGCTTCAACGCGAGCCGGATTTATTCCCTGTCATTGATTCTTCTGCCGCATAAAGGCGCGCCAGCCGCCAAATGCGGTGATATCCTCTGCGTTGTCCAAACCATAAGACTCGCAGATAAATCCGGACACCCAACTGCCGTCTGCCAGCTCTACCTGCCCGATTCCCAGCGGCGCGGGTATCTCGGCGACGAAGGACCCGAAATTTTCAACTGGCAGACGCCAAATTTCCACTTCGATCGCCGCGCCTTCAGGGTCGCGCTTTAATCCGGGTCGAAACGGCGGACCTCCCGGTAGGGCATACATTTTGTAGCAGTCCGCAGTTTTGGTTTTTCGCACCAAACTGCCGCTACGCTCCTGTAACTGCCAGTTCAGCGGAAGGCCTTCGAGATGAGCGCCACACACCAAGACTTCGACAGTCGCATAAGGCGCACGGGAAGGAACCTGCGCATGGCTATGAAAATCAGCCCGATAGCCAAGCTTGAGTGCGCCAAGCGGCAAGTTATTGGATCTCTGTAAAATTGCCGATGCTGCTAACAACGCTTTGTCCTGTTGAGCTTTGGCGAATAGGGTAATTCCGAAACCAACGCCGGAAGGCAGCTTAGTCGCAGGCACGGAGACGGCGGATAGATCCATAAGATTCATAAAGTTAGTGTAATAACCTAGATTTGTGTTTAACTTTATGGGGTCTTTCAACAGGGCATCGACGGTATACACAGTCGGCGCAGTCGGCGTGACCAGCCAATCCACCTTGGCCATCAATGTCCGACTGGCCTGAATATGCGATTGCAGCTGATAGAAGACCTTAAAGGCATCCGTTGCCGTGGCAGACTTGCTCGGTAGCACGATATCGCGTATTACCGGCAATAGAGAATCGGGTTTTGCCTCCGCCAACGACTCCATGGCAACAAAACGCTCCGCCACCCAAGGACCTTCATATAGCAGCTTGGCAGCTGAAAAAAAGCAGGAAAAATCCATTTCATGAATCACCCCACCGGCCTCCCGCAATAAGGCGATGGATTCGGCGAAAGCCGCCTGGCTGGTTTTATCCCCGAAGAACTCCAGTTGCGCGGGGAGCGGCACGGCAAAATGAAACCTGCTGTTTTGCTTTGCAGATTTAAAGTAACGCCGTCCGTTTCGGTAAGAATTTGAGATCGAATAAGCATCCTCGGGATCGTATTGCGCGGTGCAGTCGAACACCAGATTCGCATCGTCAGCCGTCAACGTGAAAATACTGACGCAATCCAGACTCCGGCAGGCGGGAACCACACCCTGATTGCTTAACAGGCCCCGACTGGGTTTCAATCCCACAATGTTGTTAAAGGCAGCGGGTACTCTGCCGGAACCTGCGGTATCGGTGCCCAGTGAAAAGCTTACCCAGCCCTTAGCTACGGCAACGGCCGAACCGGAACTGGAACCGCCGGATATATAGTCAGGGTTCAAGGCATTTTTACAGGGACCCCAGGGCTCCGGTGACCGGGTACCGTTTAGACCGGTGGCAAACTGATCGAGATTGGTTTTACCGATTGGGATAGCCCCGGCTTCAATCAGCAATTCAACCACCCTGGCGCTTTTTTGCGGGGTATAGCAAAACCCAGGACAGGCGGCAGTGGTAGGAATATTCGCTAAATCAATATTGTCTTTTATGGCAAATGGAATCCCGTAGAGCGGTAGTTGCTCAGGATCGGCTTTCTCCAGCGTCTGCAGATAAGGCTCCAACTCTTTTTCGTTTAACCTACGAATCCATACCGGATTACCCGGCGCTGCATCGCAGGCTTCCGCTATCAGTCCCACAAGTTTTCTCGGGGTCAGCCCGCCACTTCGGTAATGTGCCTGCAAGCCAGGTATGGTGATGTCCAGTTCCGCTAATTTCATCGACAATTTCCCCTATGACTATGACGGCCGGGCCATGACCAACATGGATTGCCCGGCCTGAATCTGCTGCCCCTGACGTCGCAAAATACGGGCAACGACACCGGAGCTGCCGGCGGTCACCTCAATTTCCATTTTCATCGATTCTAGAACGGCGACCACTTGGCCGCTGGCAACCTGATCACCCTCTGCCACCGCCAGTTTCCAAATACTTCCGGCGGCAGGCGATTCGATGGCAAATTCATTGTCCGCCAGAGTATCCGTAGTGGCATCTTCGGTAACTTGGTCGGATTGATAGTGGAATTGGCCAGTGGCTTTCCAACGCGCCAGTTCTTCCCGAAAAGCCAGGCTGCGTCTGTCAGTGAAGGCATCGATACTGGCTTTGTTTGCATCGAGAAACTGCTCATACTCGGCCAAACTGAATTCCGTTTGCTCGATCCGGAGACGAAATTTCCCCTTGGGAAAATCCGTTCTGAACTGTTGAAGTTCGGTTTCAGACACCTCGTAAAACTGAATCTGATCGAAGAAGCGCAACAACCAGGGCTGTTCGAAATCAGCTGTTTTATGGTAGCGGTTCCACATCTGCACCGTTCGGCCGACAAACTGGTAGCCACCCGGCCCTTCCATGCCGTACACGCAAAGGTAGGCGCCACCGATGCCGACACTATTCTCCGCTGTCCAGGTGCGGGCCGGGTTATATTTGGTCGTCACCAGGCGGTTTCTCGGATCCAGAGGCGTCGCCACGGGAGCGCCCAAATAAACATCGCCCAACCCCATCACCACATATTTGGCGGAAAACAGAATTCGTTTCACCTCCTCAACGGAATCGAGTCCGTTGATCCGGCGAATAAACTCGATGTTATCCGGGCACCAGGGCGCATCCCGCCGCACGGATTGCATATACTTCTCCACGGCTTGCTGGCAGGCCGGATCGTTCCAGCTCAGGGGCAAATGCACGATACGCGAAGGCACCCGAATGTCAGCGGCATGTTGGAGTTCCTGCTC
>JANQMN010000032.1 GCA_028280065.1 Hahella sp. | reverse complement strand
GCCATCTTTACCGATCCGACTTGGTATTGGGGTTACATTAACTCGACGATTTACGTAACAATCAATACCTTGCTTTCAGTCTCCGTGGCACTGCCGGCGGCCTATGCCTTTTCCCGCTTTCAGTTTATGGGGGACAAGCACCTGTTTTTCTGGCTGCTGACCAATCGCATGGCACCTCCGGCGGTATTTGCCCTGCCCTTCTTTCAACTCTATTCAGCCGTCGGATTATTCGATACGCATATCGCCGTGGCACTGGCGCACTGTTTGTTCAATATCCCGCTGGCTGTATGGATTCTTGAAGGATTCATGTCCGGTGTCCCAAAGGAGCTGGATGAAACAGCTTATGTCGACGGTTATTCTTTCCCCCGGTTTTTCTTCACTATCTTTATGCCGAATATCAAGGCGGGTATCGGCGTCACGGCATTCTTCTGCTTCATGTTCTCCTGGGTGGAAATGCTGTTATCCAAAACCTTGACAGCTGTCGATGCCAAACCGATTGTGGCCACCATGACGAAGACCGCCTCCAGCGCCGGTTATGAACTTGGCTTGCTGGCGGCTGCAGGATGCCTGACCATTATTCCGGGCGCGATCGTAATCTACTTCGTCCGAAACCATATTGCGAAAGGCTTTGCCCTGGGGAGAGTGTAATGTTCGATTGGATGGCCTGGACTTGGCCGACGGCATTTTTCTTTATCTTCGTTTTCGGTTGTATCGGGATTATGGCGATTCTGGAAGTGATCTACCCTGGAGGCCATCCCCGGCACGGTATTTTAGGTATCGACACCACCCGAGGAGACCGGTTGTTTATCTGGCTGCTGGGATCTGCGTTTATTTTTCTTGCCTGGTTGGGTTTCTATGGATTGCCGCTATGGGGTTGCCTGGCGATTCAAATAGGCTGGGGAATCTTCGTTTTCTGGAAGGTCTAAGACTTGACAATAGGTTGCGGCAGTATCAGCGCCGCAACCCTGTTGGTTTCGTCAACTCGCCTGCCGGGATTTAGCTCCGCGACTCGAGCTGGTCATGGACCTGACAAACTCTGTTGCCTCTGTCCGAATCTGTTCCGTTTGCACTGCCAATTGCTGGCTAAAGTCGTCAACCTCGGCAGACCGTTCCTCGGAAGATCCCACCGCTTGGGAAAGGGTGCTCATCGAATTATCCATGATCTGCATCGCACTGACGACTTCCTGGGTGTTGTTGCCAATCTCCTGGGTCACCGCCGCTTGTTGGACCACGGCCGATGCTACCGTGGAAATTCCTGTCTCGATGATGCTGACCCGTTGAATTATCCGGGCAATTTCCTCTGCCGCCGTACTGCTGGTGGACTGCATTTCGCTAACGGTTCCACGGATTTCTTCGGTGAATTTGGCTGTGTTGGATGCCAGATCCTTCACTTCGTTCGCCACCACGGCGAAGCCCCGGCCGCTGTCACCAGCCCTGGCTGCCTCAATAGAAGCGTTCAATGACAACAGGTTGGTTTTTTCCGCGATATCGGTAATGACTTTAACAACTTCTTCGATACGGGAGGCAGCGGTTGAAAGGTTCTTCAGAATTTCCTGACTCTTGTTCGCCTGATCGACCATGGATGAAACTTCGCGCTCACTCTCGACCATTTTCGCTTCAATTTCCTGAATCGACTCGACCATTTGCCGGGTCGCTTCGGACACCAGGTTCACGCTGTCCGTGGCGGAAAGCACGGCATCCTGCGCCGATTTTGATTGCTCAGTGGCGTCCGACGCACTCTGATGCATGCTGCCGGCGGCATCCTGCATTTTTTCCACCATCATGCTGGAATTTGCCAGCAAGCCGTTTATTTTCTCGTCGAAATCCTTGGCAAGTTCCATGCGCATGTTGCGCGACTGAATCATATTATCCTTGAATACCTGGACGGCGCGGGCCATGCGGGTAATTTCGTCCTTTTTCTTCAAGGATACTGTAACATTGGTATCGCCTTCGGCAAGCCTGGCCATCGTGGTGTTCAGCGTGACCAAGCGGCGCAGTAAGCCCAGATGAACGTAGAGCAGTCCGATCAGTAGCGAAATGACCAGCGCTGCGGCCGAGGCAACCTTGACGATTTGACCGGACTGACCGATCACCTTGCCGACACTGACAATTTCATTTTCTATGGCATCGGTTTCTTTTAACAACGCTGTTTTGACGGCATTGTTGAGTTGAGAGCTGGTGGTTTCATTGGCAACCTGCAACTGCCGCAGTTTGTCTTCCTGGCGCAGGATCTCGGCGCGGATTTCCGCAAGGCTGGTTGGGGTGCCCAGATTGAGTTTATCTTCCAGTTTGACGTATTCGGATTCAATTAGTTTGCCGTGTTCCGCTAGCACCGCCGTGCTTTGGAACAGTTGCAGCATCGCCAGTTGCTCCATTAAACCCACTCCTGCCTTAAGGGCATCTTCCGGCGTTTTCACTAGGGCAAGGGCATCAATATTCGAACGCATTCCGCTGGCTAAAGTGGCGACGTCGTAGCACCAGCGGATTATATCCATTCCTTCCTTAGAGGTTTTTTCCAGTTGAATGCCACCGCGTTTCACATTACCCGCTTGGTCGGACGTGGGCGCTTCCGGATCCAGTTTATTGATGAACCGGCTGGTACGGTCAACAGCATTTTTAGCATCGCGCTGGGTACCGTCGAAGAGAAAATTGGAACGGGATTCCACGAAAAAGATGGCGCCGTGGGCATCGTTGACATGCTTTTCATAGTCTTTTCGCACCTGCTCCAATTGCTCCGCCACGCTTTCCATTTCGTGTAACGTTTTAGCTGTGAGGCTGATCATTTCCGCAAGCGTTGCCTCCGTATCCTCCGGCTGCTCTCCACTGTCGGGCTTATTTGATTCCGGACCGGAGCTTGCTTCAGGCTTCGCGGCATCGAGCAAAGCTGCCACTTTCAAGGCTTCCTCTTCCAAAGTTTGCAACGGCGCAATGGCGGCTTCCCGTTCTTCTTGGTTTTTCGCGGCAATAATCTGCGGGCCTATCGCCACGATGGAGAGCGAGATTTCCTGAACCTCTCTTGCCGATTTCATGGCAGGTAAGACTTCATCCTTTATCTGATTCTGCTTCTCTAAAATTTGGTCCTGAGAAAACACGGCGATAGCGCCGATGCCGAGAGCCAGCAAGGCGACAATGGCAAAGGCAAGTAGTAGCCTGGTACGGACACTTGAAAACATTGATACTGACGATTCTCTGTTTGCTTTTAATCCGGAAGATTCTTTAACTAATGACACTGGGCCTACCTCTAATCGTCTGATGCCTTTTTATTCTTGTATTGATGGAAATCCTTGGGTAAGTATAGGTAACAATTTGGTTGAGGGGCGTTTGTTTTTTATTCAGCACGTAGAGGTTTCGCTTCTAAATCAATTCAGTACCTGTTTGCAGGCTTTATTAATCTTAACCAAGAGAGACCTCCGTCATCCAAAAAGTCTAACCAGGTTGCGGTTGAGCATTGAAACCAGTCAAGTAGGAAAGGGCCTACGCCGGTTTCCCAACTTGGACAAATCCAATCCAACCCGTGCCGGTAACCGTATTCTTCGGACAATTCTGTTTTACGGCAAAGGAGGTGACGGGATGCCTGTCATTCCTGGCTGAAGGCTGGTCCGATTGAAACTAGGGGCGATTGATAGCCCGGTTTCCGCCGGGTCGAACATTGGCGTCTCGATTGAAGAAGCTATAATCAGACAGGGCAGAGAGAATTAATGCTCAATCAAGTAAGGTAGCATACGAGCCGAACAATGATGGAGGTTGGTTCTTGCTAGTTTAGGATATACGATAGTGTGGATACCGTTTAAATCAATTGGCGCAGTTTGGTTTGGGCTTTTCCTGTCCGTAATTCCTTGCTTTTCCTTTGCGGAAAAACTTACCTTTGCAACGCAGGACTTTCCGCCTTTTCAAACGGTTGGAGATGAAATTGGCGGGCCTTTGGTGGATATTGTTCAGCAAACCTGCATGCTGATTAATATCGACTGTGAAATTAAAGCATTTCCTTGGAGGCGGGCGATACTCTTCGCTGAAACGGGACGGATTCATGGCTTATTTGCCATTGGGCGTAATCCTCAGCGGGAAGTCTGGTTGGACTTTTCCGTGCCAATTTTACGTTCAGAATATGGCTTCTTCACCCATCGAGCGACCGGCATTGAAACGATTAACGACCTGGTCAATAAAAGCGTTGGCGTTTACGGGCCGTCCAATACCTCCTGGGCATTGCAGCAATCCCTCAGCGCGATTGTCAATCCTCGAGTTGAACTATTTCCCGACGACGATGAGATATTCAAGATGCTGGAGTATCGGCGCCTGGCGGCGGCTTATTCCAATCGACACGTCGGTATGAGTTTAATTCAGAATCTGGGGCTGGACCATGTTCAATATACGTTGCCGGACCGGCCTGTTGAGTATTATATCGGGTTGGTAAAAAATGCAACTACTCAAGAACAGCGGGATAGGTTTAATGCTGCCCTGCACCTTCTCGTTAGTCAGGGCATTGTAAACCGCATATTAGAGAAGTATGCGATTTTTGATGCGTATGTCGATACTTGTGGGCAAGTTGCCGCAACGGAAACAACGGTACCGACAACTGAAATTGACTGTTGATAAACTTGGCGCTGTTTGTATTTGGCGGTTGCTTCTAACGGCAGCTGGTAGGGCGATTGGCGGCAGCGCCGGAAAGGGCGGTTGCGTTTAACCGCAACCACCCGCAGACACTGAAGTGCGTTAAGAGAAGTGCAGGTTCGGGATCTGCAGCCAGGGCAATATGGAGTCGCCGCTGTCGATCACTTCGCAACTGACGGCGGAGACCTCCTGGAGCATGCGGGCAACATTCCCGGTAATCATTACTTCAGCCAACGCCCCTTTTTTTTCCCCGTTTTCAATTAAGAAGCTGTTCTTGATAACGCCGGAAAAGTCGCCGTTGGGCGCTGGTTCTCCCATGGAGAGTCTACCGACCAACGCGCCTTTCTCAATACTCGATAACATCGATTGGCGGGAACTGTTTCCCGGAAGTATTTGCCAGGCACCGCTTGTGCAGGGCGTATGGTCGACCTTTAGTTTGCGGCTGGCATAGAGGGTTGGTAGCAGATAGTTGAGTTTTCCTTCTCTCAGAAGATCGAATTTTTCGATGATGAAGCCATCGTCGGTAAAGGGCGAATTGCCGGAACCGGCGGGATGGTTGGAAATGTTGAGCAGGCTTGATGCCACGGTCTCGCCGACTTTGTGGCGGAACATGGAGCTGTCACTAAGCAAACTGAAGTCGGACAACTGGTCGATGAAC
>JANQMN010000025.1 GCA_028280065.1 Hahella sp. | reverse complement strand
ACTGTGGGAGGGATGGGTAACTCCATGGTAGATTTCCGGTAGCTTGGGTAAGTCGCGAATTGATAAGAATTTTCGGTAATGATCAATTTCGGGTTCAGGATCATCAATGGTATTTTGAAAGACAGGTGGAATGTTGGCCTGCCCCTCCGTTTTTCCTTCCCCCTGATAGACTATAGCCTCCATAAGGTGATAGATCTGTTTCATTCCTTTTGTAGTATTTTCCGAAATAGTTTGCTGCTTAAAATTCCCAAAAAAATTGGCAAATATATCGACCTGGTTTCTGTTTCCTCGAATTTTATCCGCGTGCAAACTGGCTCCGTACCGCGTGGCTTCATAGAAGGCAGCAATGGAACCGTATTTGGTAATACTATCTCTTAAATTCACACCTTCACCTGTGCGCCACTGAGGATACTCAATCAAACACATTGTATTGATTCTCTTTTCATCCAACGGGCCAAGTTCGGATGAATACGGCTTAAAAGTTCCGATAGGACTGGGCGTGTCCAAGGCAAAACTCAAATGCGGAATACCTTTTCCATATAAAGGAGCAGTGAAATGATTCTTCAAATCGACGCCAAAGGCGTTAGCGATGTTACAGGCAAGCTCAACGTGCAACATCTCTTCATTAACCACGTTCATAATGGTTTTAAAAGCAGGGTGATGCTGATCTTCTATGGAGTACATGGCCGTAAAATAGTACGGAATCGTCCAAAACTCCAAATCGATCATAGCTTTCAAATGAGTATGCAGTTTGTCGATAGACCAAGGTGGATAACTGGATGGCATAGTTTACATTCCGTTCAAAAAATCGAGTTTAAGATTTTCTTTCAATCTGTCGATTAAGGAAAAGATCAGTTTGAAAGAAAGCATTTTTTGAAAACTTGCCAAATGTAGCAACAACAGAAAGGTTTGGGGATGTCTAATAGTGCCCATTCCGGAATTTATCTCTGATTCGCTTGAATAGCCACGCGCTTAGGTTGGGTACTCTCTAGAACGATCCAAACCCGGATGACACAAAGGATGCTAATTACTCTGCTTCGACTACATAATCATAACCAGCCCTGTTGCGGCAAAGTTGTATGAGTTGAGTTTGGTTCTCAAGCTATCGGAAGTTAAACAAAGGAATAAACGTTAAATATCACGATACACTTCTACACAGATAAAAGTCGAGACAAGACCTGGCAACTTGCTTTATTAGAGGTTGAAGAGTTTTTTCCAGGTTACCGCTTAGTACGCTACTACAGACTAAGTTCGGTAGGTGTCTTTGGGTCTACAAATCGGATGTAAGGTTTTGGGTTGAGGTTGAGGCCACGAATCCACAACCTGTTCTTGTATCTTAATTTAAACGTTTAATTTGCAAGGCGATACGTTCACCCAAAAAAGAGTAACAAGAAACACGATTGAATATAACCGTCAAATTCCCTTGGTAATTAGCGATTACGACAAAATCGCTTGGTAATTAAGGTACGACAAAGTCCCTTGGTGTTAACAAACTTCTATAAGTAAAGTCATGCTGGCGGCAACCCTAAACAAGAGCTTTAACTTATCTTCTACATTTAATAGGGTCACCCATTTTTCATTTTGGAATGGACAAGCTTTTGGCAGGTTCAATTGACTTCATCCTTTCTGTCTAGTCGAAAGAAATAACGAAATCTTTTCAATTAATTTTTCAGCTTCTCTCTGATTTAATGTCGACGAAATTTCCGAACGGACTTATTGTTACACCTATATTTCTGTTAATAGTGCTTCAAAATGTTAAGAAACTCCAAAAAATCCTATGGCTGGATCGCCATTTTCATGCATTGGGTGTCCCTTATAACCTTTATTGTTTTATTTGCTCTGGGTCTGTATATGGTGGAGTTAACCTATTATGACCCCTGGTATCGAACGCTGCCCGATATTCACCGGAGTATAGGCCTGTGCTTTTTTGGTTTTCTTTGCCTTAGATTGATCTGGCGTTTTACCAATCCGCATCCTATCAATCTAAGAAACTGGTCGAAATTGGAAGCCATCGCCAGTAAATGGACGCACTGGCTACTCTATCTTTTGCTATTCGGGACTTCCTTTGCCGGATACTTAATCTCAACTGCAGACGGTAGAGGGATTCAGGTTTTTAACCTGTTTGAAATCCCAGCACTTTTTCCGTCCGTAAAAGGTATGGAAGATATTGCAGGCGAGGTTCATGAATACTTGGCATGGTCGCTAGTGGTTCTAGGTTCCATCCATGCAATCGCTGCGTTAAAACACCATTTTGTAGACAAAGATAACACCCTGAAAAGGATGCTGAAACCACAACGCTAATGCGACCCAGCATCATAGGTAATCCTAACTTCTAGCTCACTAACCGACAAAATCAATCCGGAGGAGAACAATGCGAGGCCTATTAATTACTATCCTGCTTTCTGTTGCATGCAGTCAGGCAGTTGCCGCAAACTATGTTATTGATCACAAGGGGGCGCATGCCTTTATTCAATTCAAGATTTCCCATCTCGGCTTTAGCTGGTTGCTCGGACGATTCAACACATTTGAGGGCAATTTCAGTTTTGATGAAAATAATCCTGAAAAGTCAACCGTCAGTGTAACAATCGAAACGGCTAGTGTTGATTCGAATCATGCCGAGCGAGATAAACACTTACGAAATGATGACTTTCTTGCCGTCGATAAATATCCGAAAGCAACCTTCGTCAGTAAAAAAGTGGCAGCCAAACCAGATGGGTCCGCGCAGATCATAGGAGACTTTACATTGCGTGGCGTCACCAAAGAAATCACTATCGAGGCCAGTCACATAGGGGGTGGCAAGGACCCTTGGGGTGGCTATCGCCAAGGATTCGAGGGTACAACCAGCTTCGCCCTTAAGGATTTCGGCATTCCCTACAACCTCGGACCCGCTTCTGAACGTGTTGAGATCTACTTAAGCATAGAAGGGATAAGGAAGTAGTAACGATAATGTCAGGCACATACCAAGTAAGAGCATGCGCCTGATTTGTTTTTTAAGCTAAGACGGTCAGTTTCGGGTATTGAATGGCTTGATCATGTACTGAGAAACATCCAAATCAAACTTTATACCCCCCCCCGAACACATAGAAATTGCTTAGCTCGAGGGAACTACTTACTTAAAGTCAGTTCTCTCGCTATGACTCGCATCGCAGAATGGTTTGTTCTTGGATAATCCACAGCGGCACAAAGTAAAGCGATTCGAAGGTTGTCGATCCTGTAAATCGAAACCCTCGGTGGCTACATCACAGCTGACCCGTATCTCGCCGCCTTCGGTAATATAAATCTCGTCCGATTCGACTTTCGATCTTGCAGTATCATCAATCCTTTCGTATGTGAGTGCTCCGGAAGGACAGGCCAGAACGGTCTTCTCAATCTGTTCAGCCGCATCGGCATCTCCTGCCAGCTCTCGCTTTCTTAATTCGTTTAGCGGAGCGCAAGCACCGGCATGCATACAGATATTGGGATTGAAGTAAGTCTTCAGGCTCTGCCCTTCCCAAACCCGGATTTCCTGGGGCTCCGCCACCTCATTTTTCCCAGAAAAATTTATGCGACTATGGGTACCGTCACAAAAAGGGGCATTGGAACTCTGTCCACATCGGCATAGAAAAGCATCGCCTTCAACACTCAACTTTTGCCCGCCGTAGTGAATCGCGCTGAATCCGCTCGCTTTGATAGGCCCGTCTTTAATAACTCGTATGGTCTGTTTGTTCATGGCGACACCTCATCGTATGCTCTTCAAATGTCAGTAGGTACTCTAACTATAGTCGATAACTTTCCCTGATAAGGGACCGTCTATTTACTCAGCTATTCAATACGGTTTTTCAGATAAGACGGACTATTGCCGCTACTGCCGTATAAGAGGCAGCTAGCATCAGCTTCGCTGCAGAAAGCAACTTTCGAAACAATCAAAGAGAAGTAGAAAGCATGCTGGCTCTCGCAATCTATGGAGCCGGCCATTTAGACGATTCAGCAAACTAACGCTCGTACGAGTGATTTAAATGGCGCAGGAGGGACAATTTTTATACACTGCGGTTAATCCACTTCATGTGTCACATGTTCTTCTTGGTTATACAAACTACAAACGCGATAAGAAACGTTGGAAAATTGCCGACCACCCCCTCATATTAATTGCTAGGGCTGATTTCTTCCGACACTTTCAGACCATTTTAAAGGCATTAATCATTAATCCGCAGACTCATTACTCTCCTTTCTTTTCCATGCAAGGGAACCAAAACCCACACCGAGAGAAATGAAAGCCAAAGAAACATTTTCAAACGGGCTGGGTGGCAGAGCAAAGGTAAGAGTGACTCCCAATATCCAAAATATCAGAGATATCATCCAATAATACTTACTTCGAGCCTTTTTAAGCAACACCCAAAATGCTGTTGCAATACCTAAGGCAATCCAAAGGTCCGGGGAGGTTAACCAGTCGAAGATACTCATTCTAAATTTTCGTTTTAGTTGGGTTATAAGCTTCTCGGCGGACCAAAACTGAGGTAGTGGAGTGTTGTGGACCAATTCCCCCACTTACCTTTGCATCGAAATGAACGTACACATCGCCCACATAGTATTTTCTTAAATTTTCTAAAGTTTTACCGTGAACATACGAACCCACACCGACGCCACTAGCAACTTTACTAAAGGCGGCTTTGGTTACAACCTTTCCAGGGATAACCAAACCTGCCACTGCGCCTGCAGTATTTCCGGCTGTACGTGCAAGTTTTGCATGATTTGCATTTATTGCATCAATTTGTGCAGGTGTTAAAGGATTGTAAACGGTTATTTGCATATCACATCTAAAGCGAGTGGCTAGCATGCGATTATACAACTCCAGTGCTTCGCGTTTAATGGTTACGTTAATAAAACTATTGGGACTATATACAGCATTATTGATTGGTGATATTTGCCCCTGGATAATCTGGTAGTTAATGCGCCGAGCTATAACTTTTTCTTGAAATACATTATGGCTTAACGAAGCGCGGGATAGTAATTTTTGCAAATCCATTAGACTTCCTATTTTGCTAGGATTCAAAAATAAAAAGAAGGTAGTAGAATAGGTTTTCAGGTGAGAGAACAAATCCATTTGAATAGACCTTCCTTAATCTAGATGCGTATTCTCTACATTATTGGAACTGCTGTATGTAGGAGATGTCTTACAAGTTTGTAGGATATTTCAGTAAAGATTCATGATTCATAAAGGGCAAATTATCTATTAAACGTCTCATGTCTCATCTAGAGCAACGTAAATAGCCTACCTACTCGCAGCCTTTCATCTTACCTATATTTTCGAGAGAACAAATCCAACGATAGACCATTCCTAACAAGAAACCGAACCCATCGAGGGAACCAAAATGAAGACAATAATATTCAGTTTTGACGGTACGGACAACGAACCCAAAGACTCTGACCAGGATGTGGACTATAAAGGCGCTAAGGAAGATGACAACATTACCAACGTGCTGAAATTCCACCTGTTATGCGGCGGCAACCTTAAAGGCACTCTCCTCACGCCTGACGCTGCAGCGAGCTGGCCTGGCGTTTCGCAACAGACCTTTTATTTCACCGGCGTCGGCACCTATGGATCGCGTCTACGACGCTTGATCAACAAAGCATTAGCTCCTGAGAGAAGAGATGTCGCAACCATCCTTTACTATGCCATGGAGGCCTTTAAGAATAATTACGAGTCCGGAGATAAACTTCTTGTAACCGGGTTTTCCCGCGGTGCCGCGCTGGCAAGGCGGTTTGCCACTCTTATCAGTCGCCATTTGCAAAACACGGGTATGGCGCACAAACCCTTTGTTTACCTAGCCGTCTGGGACACAGTTGCCAGTATCGGCTTGCCTAACCTGAGTAAGTCGGAACGCCCAAAATATGACGTTGTTTTTGAACATGGCTGCACGGTTTCTTCCATCATCATCAAAGCGCTTCATATGGTCAGTCTGGACGATAAGCGTAAAGCCTTTCAGCCGACGTTGATGAACCATGAAGACCGGGTAACAGAAGTCTGGTTTGCCGGTGCCCACAGCGATGTCGGTGGCGGCTATTACCGGGATGGTCTGAGTGATATTTCACTCAGTTTCTTCCGCAACTGGTTGGAAGATCAGGACATTGATGTCGTCACGGGAATTCCCAGTCAGGAACAACTGGCCCAAGTGTTGCCTCAGGGTGTCAAATATGAAATCTCCAAGGACGATGTCTCCATCAATCCAAACCCCTTCGGCAAAAACCACCAGCAGGATCGATGGCCGGTGATCGACTGGCTTACTTTGACCGACCGGGAGTGCTGTGTTATCGAAAATAATAGAATTAGTCCGGAAAAACGCCCTATTATCTTTCACTCCGTTCCGGTGCGGATCAATGGAGACGGTGATTATCGGCCGAAGAGTCTATACCGGAAAAAACACCGGGTGCTATATGCAGACGGCAAACTCATAGAATGTGAAGGTTTAATCGGTCATATCGAGTTTGCACAACGTAACCTGAAAGCACTCCGCAAGCCCGTGGAGGGCTCTTTAGACAGCTGTGAAGTCACGGTGTTTGCCAGCGAAAAGTACAACCATACCGGGTTAATGCTTGAGAAGGGTGGTCACTATGATTTTGAAGTATCCGGCAACCAGACCTGGAAAGATGGTGGTGTTGTGTGCGGTCCTGAAGGCTGGGACCGGGGTTCCGTGGAGTTGGGCTTAAAAGAACTGCCAATCGGAATCGCAGAACCGTTCCGTCGTTTACCCGATGCAAAATGGTTTGAACTGTGCGGCTGCATTGGTACAGACGATGATTCGGCATTCCGTATCGGCAAAAAACGAACCGGTTACAAGGTAAACAACTCCGGGGAGTTTTGCCCGTTTGCCAACGATCTCAGTACCTATTACGGCAATAATAGCGGCAAATTATTGATTAAAGTTACTCGGGTAAGTTGACATACGCATACCGGACAACTGGGAAATTCGGTTGAGCTTTGCTCTACCCCAGGAGATGAAATTGCTGTTGCTTATCGCACGAGATGGGGCCGAAATCCTTCATCTCTAATTCTCGAAATGATCTCTCAGCATCATAGCTTCGAGATCCTGTTCATAGACCCTAAATCGGCCACCGTGATAAGCGACAAGACGATCCCTAATCATCCCTAACAGTACCAGTTGGACCTCGTCTTTAGTTAGGCCTTTGTCGGTAATTATGCGGTCTTGGCCGAGCCCGTTTTGAATAGCAGCCGTATATTGCGTATAAATTTCGTCCATCGTCATCGACACTGCTTGCCCTTGTGGAGTGAGAATGGAAAAGATCTCGATCTTTTGCCATTCCCTCATTTCATGATTTAGTTCTCTTCGATTTAAGTCCTGCAATTGATACGCGATAGAAATGATAGATGCCAATGCTGCAAGAGCGGTAATCAGCCCGCCCAATGCCTTTAACTTGCCAACGTAACTCGAATCACCTGCCACACCCTTCTCCCTTATCCAATTTCTATTCTTTTATCTCAATATAACCCTTTTTAAAGCCATAACAACTTCTGGTAAAAATGCATGGCATATGCCATGTCCTCCTGGTAATTCTCACCATCAAAACTGATAACTGACTGAGCTAAAAATACTCCTGCCTTCCATCGGAAAATCGTTGGGGAATCCCAGATCCAATGCAAATAGCGGTGAGTTAGGAGAAGGTTCGCGAATATCTTCGTCAAAGACGTTGCGTGCCCCCATTCGCGCGGCCCAGGAATCATTGGGTTGCCAGAGTAGTGTAATGTCGGTTTTCAGGTAATCGTCTATCTCAGTTCGTTGATCTCCCTGCTGACGTTTGCGACCACTTACCCAATAACTTTGTGCCGTGATTAACCATGCAGCGGTCAACTGATATCGCAAATCCACAAAGCCCATTAGTTCCGGCACTTGATCTTTATCTGCTTTTGCTTCCGGGAGCTCAGCATCGAGCCAGGATAGACTGCCCTTTATTTGCAGTTTTTCAGTAGCGCGCCAGTAGGCTTCTATTTCAATACCCTTTCCATCCTGTTCTCCACTATTTTGATAAGTAAACATTTGGTCAAGTTCAATAAGCTGCTCAGCACGATAGGCAAACAGGTTTAAGGTACTGCTAAACCGCAGGTCGGGGCGATACTCGAACGCCAACTCCAGCGTTTGGATTTCCTCCGGATCAAGGTCTGGATTACCCAGTACCGTGGGGTTATTGATAAATGCCAGCTCCGCCACCCTGGGTGCTCTGAAGGCGCTACCATACAATAGCTTGCTGGTGACTTGGTCGGTAGTATTCCAGACCAGGGCAAGTCTGGGATTAACGGTTGAACCAAAATCCGAATATCTGTCGTAACGTATGCCCGCTGTGAGCTCCCAGTCCTTGGCAAAGCGCCATTCGTCCTGCACGGATAAATACCAAAGATCTCTTTCATAGTTAGGGGTATAAACGAAGGACGTGCCACTCACATCAACCAGTGAATCGGCAATCAAATCGGCGGGAATGTGCTCCTCATCAAGCACACCGGGACCAAAATTCTTAACCTCCTCTACATCTGTTAGCTCCGCTCTTTCAGCACCAAAACCGATCCTTACCCGATGTTTATTTCCGGAATAGATAAAAGAGCCATTCAATCTGACTTTGTTAGTTGCGGCTTGTGGTTGCCCAATAACGCCATCGGGAAAACTGACAAGAGTAAAAGGAGGAAACAACAGGTTGCCGTCTGCACCCACCGGCCAACCTCCTGGAGGAAAAAGCTGGAAAAGTGCGTCAAAGCGGCTTCGGTTATAGGACAGATCAAATGTGGAGTCCAGACTATCTGTAATAGAATCTTCCCAGCTTAACTGAGTTCTCCACACCTCAGTGATGTCTAAGTCGATATCGTTGCCAAAAATTCCTGCGCCTATTCCCATTTCCTGCCTGGAACGCCAATACCAGTTTTTCCAGGCGAAGTTACCATATTCTGCATTCAGGTGTAGGTTGTCCATCTCTCCATCCCGTTGTATCTCGCCGTAAGGCGTGGTTCTGTCGCTATCGTTGCCTTTTTCTTCCCTGGTAAAGGAAAAAGCAACCTTAAGATCGTTAACTACAAGGTTGGCATTTATCCAAGTTTCAAAATAATCAAAGGAACCGACATTCATTCCCACTTGGGCATCGTTCTCTTTGCCCGGTGATTTTGTGATGATATTTATCACACCGCTGAAGGCATCAGCCCCATGCACCGCAGAGCCAGGCCCGCGAATGATTTCTATACGCTCAATAAAATTCACCGGATATCTAAATGAATATGGGATTGGATATGCGGTAAGTTCAGACAGATCCACGCCGTCAATCATGACAAGAACGTTGGGGGTACTATCGTTACGGATACCCCTCACAACAAATAAACTGGTTAACCTATTTGTTGACGCCGAGACATGCAATCCGGGAACCTGTTCAACGGCCTCTGCCAGCGTTCTGATTCCCATTTTTCGTATGTCGTCTGCGGTGATTACGGAGACAATCGCCGGCGCTTCCGAGAGCTGTTTGGCAGTTCCGGTCGCCACTTTGACTTGCAAAATTTCCCCCAGATCCATCTTGAGTAATTCTGTAAATTCCGGATCAGCCAGAGACTGACCGGCAAAAAAGGAAAGAACAGCCGTGATACTACCTTTTAGTTTCATTAAGCGGTTTCCCAAAACTGCTATACGACAACGGAGTATGTGCCCCTGAGTAATACGCTCACAAGTATAGTTTAATTAACCACAACCTTTTAAATTTTAATTAGGGTCGGAGTAATTTTATTTATTCTAAATGACCTATTGGCATCGGAGTAGAACTGGAAAGCTCATATAAGTGAAAGTAGTCTTAGCTGCCTGCATCGAGCCGGAACTTATAGTGACAAAACCTGTAGTTCCCAGCTCACTTTAGTCGACAATGAGAATGGTTGACGGGCTCATATAGGCAACTGATGAACGTACATTGTTCGCCTAAGATTAAAAAGCAGGCCTCCTTTCCCTCGAAGATTCCATGATCTCGTTAACCTATTGTTTAGCGACGAAATAGCAGGTGATTACCAGCTCTTGTACCTTGATGATAAAGCTGTTGTCCAAGCATAAGTTGCCGGGGTTCCCAGGCTTGCAGCGCAGCACTCAGATCGTCGGGAAACTCCTGCAAGGCTTCAGCCAGCACAAGTGCGTTAAAAGCCGCTTTCGCAGTACCGGCAGCAGTATGCGGACGCGGAACAAACGCAGCATCGCCCAACAGGATAACCCGACCTTTCACCATCGTATCCACTGTTAAATCTCGGATAGCTTGCCCGAACGGACGCTCTGTCGCCTTAACCATGGCGTGGAAATTCGGTGGCAGGAACTCATCAGCATCTTGCAACAACCTTGCGATCCACGTATTACGCAGTTTACCTTCGGGAATTGAAAATCCACGTGCGCGACCGTCTTTATCGGTCATTATGTCAGCCAATGTGCCGTCATCCGCCGTGCGATACCATACCCAGTTGTAAAAACGATGGCCTGGTCTTGTATCATTGCCTTCACCAGGAACAAGATATCCCAGTATATGCGATCCACCATCTTCAGTATGACTGTTGGCAAAATCGAAATTTCCGACCAGCCCCTTAGCCGCTTCTGGCACTTCCTTTTCGGGAACAAGACCACGCCAGGCAAGATAACCGGCATATGTGGGCTCGGCTTCAGGCCAAAGCAACTGACGCACTGTCGAACCGTTGCCGTCAGCACCGATAAGCAGATCACCCGTGGCACTAGTGCCGTCTTCGAATATGGCTGTCACTTGCTCAATTTCAGCGTTGTCTTTTATTTCTACCAGTGTCTTGCCCTGATGATAGTGCTCCCGCCCGAACGCCCCCCTCATGGTGCTATAAATCAATGACCATGACGTTTGGGTTTGGGGCGCCGGGCCTTGGTGTACCACGGACCCATCCTTGCGCCATCTGGTTCGTAATCTGGAAGGTACGCCCAGATCCATGTGTTGCACGGCCACGCCACTTCGACGCATGACCTCCACCACATCCGGTTGCAGGACAATGCCGCCACCGCGTGCATCCAGATCATGTTGGGAACGCTCATAGATATCGACATCCCAGCCGACTGTGCGCAACATATTCCCTGCGAACAGACCACCGAGAGAGCCGCCGATAATAATGGCTCGTTTAGTTTTATTAAGCGATATGGTGGACATCCTAGCCTCCATCAGGTTTAAAAGATTGCATTGTGCGAGCGGACACCCTGGTGTCGTTTGCAAACGCCGGTAAACCGTTCTCAATCAATTCGTCAATCGCTTCCTTTGCGGGGCACTCGTATTCAATCAGGGCTTGATGTCTGATTGCACCGTGACTGCTTCACGCAGGGCCTTGCGCATATTGCCGGCACTTTCTGCGCCATAAAGATGGGTATCACCAATCTGAATATGTGGTACTCCCCTAACCCCGCTACTTATGGCTTCCTGCTCTAGCGCAGCCACTTCGTACGCGCCGTCGTCAGTTGCAAGAAAGGCAAGTATGTTTTTACGGCTTAAGCCAATCTCGTTCGCGATATCCGCCAATGCATCAATATCTCCGATATTCATACCCCGGCTAAAATAACCCGCCAAAACGGCGTCAACTATGGCTGCCTCTTTGTCTGGTGCATTTTGCTGAACATACCAGACCAACCGATGGGCAGCGCGAGTGTTGGGCGTCAGTTCCATCGCAGCGTAGTCAAACACCAGAGGATCGTCTTTTGATGCCTCAATAGTCCCCTGATCAAGCTGCATAGAGCGCTCCCAACTGCCGAACTTCGCACTACGGTAGGTTTTGCGGTTCAACCCTTCTTTCGGCATCTCGGGGTTTAGCTCGAAGGGTTTGAAATGAATGTCAATTGCAAAACCCTCATCCTCCGCCACTTGCTTCAGACGGCGCTCGGCTACAAAACACCATGGACAGATAAAGTCAGAGGTCATGGAAATGCTAATTGCCTTACTGGTCATGATTGATCTCCTGTTCGTTTTCATTGTTGAATACTTTATATCGTTCGACCTAAAATGATAATCGATCTAAAAAGCTAATCACTTTTGCGCTCTATGCAACATAGTTTGAAATCTGGCGATGGATAAATTTTCAGGCCTTGAGGCCTTTATCACGACAATCGAAGAGAACGGCTTTTCGGCGGCTGCACGAAAATTGGGGGTAGCGACTTCCAGTGTTACCCGCCTGGTCGACAACTTAGAGCATCACCTTGGAACAACGCTGATTAACCGATCTACCCGGCGGGTTAATCTCACAGCCGCAGGAGAAGTATTTTACAGGCAGGCAAAGGTTATTTTGCGTGACTTAGGGCATGCGGAAAGTGTCGTTCGCGATCTGGATTCCGAGGTCCGGGGTCGTATCAGAATATCCATTCCGGTAGCATTGGGCAGGCTACACATCATGCCCGTGCTAGATGCTTTCATGGCGGCTTATCCTGCAGTTCAACTCGACGTTAACCTTACCGATCAGCCTATGGATATGATGGAACATGACCTGGATATTTCCATTCGAATTGGCCAGCTACCCAAAGCCGGAAATTTAATCGCAACAAAACTTTTCCCACAACGGCGTCATGTCGTCGCGACACCGGCGTATCTCGATCAATATGGTATCCCTCAATCTCCCAACGCGCTTTATGCACATTCGACGCTTATTTATGACTATAACGCAGGACAGGATATATGGCGGTTTGCCAAACCTAATAATTTGGAGGAGGTAATTGAGGTTGCTTTAGAAGGAAGGCTTCGAGTCAATAATTCTGAAGCACTCTTATCTGCGGTGAAAAAAAATCTAGGGCTCGCATTGCTTCCCGATTGGTTGGTAAATAACGATCTTAATAATGGTTCAATCGTATCTGTTTTGGATGACTATGTAGTGAACCCCCACGGTATGCAATCCGCCATTTATTTGTTCTACCCGGAAAATCGTAGACCTATGAAAAAAATTCGCGTTTTTATCGACTTTTTAAAAGAGAAACTTTCTGGCTAATCATTTTAGCGTTCTCTGCTTAAAGATCTAAGTGTCATCTAACGACTCGCGGATACATGGTGGCAGAGAAGGCTAGCTAAGAATTCTGTGAACTGGCCCAGATGATTCAAATGTAATGACAAAAGAAAATGTCAAATGCAACGCCTGACCCCAAAACAAGAAACCGCCGAGTTCCATCATGTCCTGGGATAATGAATAATATTGTGAAATACCGCAGGATTATCGGTTAAGTTGCGGTATCCATGGGGTTTGTCAGCGGCAAATCTCATGGCTTCCCCACACCTAAGCGCTTGCCACTTGCCATCTGCCAACAACTCCATTTGACCCTTGATGACGATAACATGTTCCACCACGCCCGGGGCATGGGGTTCGGAATAGCGTTGGTAACCCGGAAGTAAAGTCAGTTCAAACACCTCAAAGCCGAAATCGATCTCAAATGGAAACAAGGGAGCAACCAACATCTGGTCAGTGGCAGGTTGATGTCTGAGCTTGTCGGCAGATCGGTGCAAGGTCTCTTCGGAGCAGGACAAGTCAGGTTCGATAAAGGTGGACATGGAAGTGTTAAAGCCACTGGCAATTTTCCATAGCGTTGCCAGGGTGGGGCTCGATTCGCCGCGTTCAATCTGGCCCAGCATGGCTTTGCTGACTCCGGTATGTTGACTGGCGACATCAAGACTCCAACCTCTTTCCTGACGAAGTCGTCGCACGGCTTGGGATAGATAGGCGTTAAGTGCTTGCATATCAATTCTGACCTGATTCTTTTGTTGTGCGTTATAGCGCACAAGTGCTAGCATGTCCACACTGTACGCTATAACGCACAAAATCAATCGGCCCCCTAATAGGGAAAGGGAGAAATAAATGCGCACCTTTTTCGGAGTACCCCGTATTACGGCTGGATTTCTCGTCGTATTGGTCGGCTACAGTAGTGCTGCCGCCATTGTGTTTCAGGCCGCGAAATCAGTCGGCGCCAATGAAGCGGAGATCGGTTCCTGGATGTGGGCTCTGGGTATCGGGATGGGCTTATCCACTATCGGCCTGTCCCTGCGTTTTCGTCAGCCCATACTTACCGCCTGGTCGACCCCCGGAGCCGCTGTACTGGTAACCAGCCTTGCCGGTGTTTCCATATCTCAAGCGGTTGGAGCTTTTTTGTTCAGTTCCGTATTGATCATGATCTGTGGCTTTAGCGGCTGGTTTGAAAGGATCATGGCGCAGGTACCGAAATCCATTGCCTCCGCCATGTTGGCCGGCGTGCTGTTCCAGTTTGGCTTGCAATTATTTACCGCCTTTGAGTCGCAGGCGCTGTTGGCCGGTTTGATGCTCGGGATCTATATCATCGTTAAACATCACCTGGCTCGCTACGTTATTCCCCTGGCGTTGGTCGTTGGATTGGTGGCGTCTTACATGATGGACCTGATTAAAACTGACAGTTTAGTGGCCGATCTCTCCCTACCCGTATGGATATCCCCCAGTTTTTCATTGGCCAGCCTTATTGGTGTGGGCATACCGCTTTTCGTCGTCACCATGGCCTCGCAAAACATCCCTGGCTTAGCCGTGCTAAGGGCCAATGGCTACAACGCACCCGCATCCCCATTGATTGGTTGGACCGGTTTTACAGGTGTGTTACTCGCCCCTTTCGGCGGGTATGCATTTAACCTGGCTGCCATCACTGCAGCAATTTGCATGACGCCTGAAGCTGATGCGGACCCTGCCAAACGTTATCTGGCCGCGGTTTGGGCAGGGATCTTCTATTTGCTGATGGGGTTGATGGGTGCAAGTGTCGTGGGACTGTTTATCGCCTTACCGGTGGAGTTCGTGATGGTCATTGCCGGATTAGCCCTGCTCGGTACGATAGGCAATAGTTTGGCAGGTGCAATGGCCGAAGAAGAGGAACGAGAAGCTGCCCTGATCACCTTGTTGGTCACAGTGTCGGGAATTTCAGCATTAGGTGTCGGAAGCGCGTTTTGGGGACTGGTGGTAGGGTTACTGTTTTTTCACAAGCAAAGATTTTTTCGTCGCCAGCAGGTTGAGGGTGATTAGAAGAAAACGTATGAAGACGTATTGTGCGTTCCGCTCCTATAAGACGTGCTCGTCATTATAATGCCAACTACTCTTAACTTTGTCGTAAGAAGTTGGTCGACATTGTTTAATCAAACCCCTTCTCCGAAAAGAAAGCTGTAGTGGGTGACCACTTAGGTACGGTTTTTCTAAAAAAGCCCAATCTAGACTAATTTTTGTGCGACATATCTTACACACTTTTGAGAGAAGGACTGCAGATTCAGCTTAAAGTAGTTTGATAGAATTCTAATTCTGGAGAGTAAATACATGGAGGTTTTCCGCATGTCCCCACCCGATCCATTAAATTTTCCCTTCGCTCAGGTAAAGACTCGCCATGTATTTGGCATCGTGTTACTAGGCTCTTTCGTGGGCGGTCTTGTTATTCATATCATCTTTGCCGCCTTTCGAAATAGCAAGGAACTGAGTGCTGTTGATTCAATGGCTGTTAATTTACTGACGGGATTTCTTATCCTAGTTCTTCTGTTAAAAATACTTTGCAAAAATGTGGATCTCAAAAGCGTATTTAGCTTTTCTCTGCCATCAGGTGCGTTGCGTCACGCTCTGTTTACAGGAGCTTTAGGGTTTCTAATTGCCATATTCGCTATCGCGAGCATTACAGGTCTAACATTGCTGCTGTGGCCTACGGGCCTGGAAACACTTTTTAATGCAACACATAATCCGACAAACTTTAACGAGCTGTCCTGGTATTTTCTAACTGCCGTTGTTTTAGCGCCTATTCTTGAAGAGTTTATATTTCGAGGATTATTGTTAGAACGCTGGTCATTTAAATGGGGTGTCAGACGCGGTCTGCTATTAACATCACTTGCCTTTGCATTAGTCCATTTTCCATCCCATGGTGTAATGGTTACCGGTCCCTTTTTAGCGGGGTTCTTGTTGGGTTATCTGCGTTTACGGTTTGCTTCACTGTGGCTCCCAATATTGGCACATATGGTCAATAACGCTCTAGTAATTCTAGTTTTGTTTATTGTCGTATGGCTGGATCCATCCAGCTTAAACGAAACCTCTTCTACGGAGGATGTGATTCCGCTAGTACTATTGGCAGTTTTTTGCTTGTTGCCTGTATTTTTCGGAATAAGCCATGTTGCTAAGGAGGCTAGAAAAGCTTTTAACGAACCCGCATTTTCATAAGTACAGTTAAGAACCTATAACAGTAGATCAATCGAATCTGACCCAAATTTTGCTTTCACAGAAGATCACGATGGAATCAATTGGCGGGATATTGAATCCTGTTCAATAATTAACCGGGCAAATCCCATACAAGCAAACAGAAAGCTGGGTAAGGCGATGCCAATTTATCTCATTCAACATGGTAAGGCGCATTCGAAAGAGTTGGATGCGGATCGAAATCTCAATCCGGATGGTATCACTGAAACCAATTCGGTGGCGGCGACGCTAAGAAAACGTGCTATCCCGGTAGCTCTGATTTGTCATAGCGGTAAAAACCGTGCACAACAGACAGCGACCATTATTGCCGAGGAATTGCAATGTGAAGACAAGGTACAAAAGGTCGATGATCTTCAGCCTAAGAACGATGTGGTCAAGTTTGCGGCGAAGCTTGATTCGGACAGTCAGGCAATGTATGTGGGACACTTGCCCTTCTTGGCGAATTTGACCGCTTATCTCGTTACCGGTGATGCCAACCGGCCCGTAGTAAAATTTCAGAATTCAGGTGTTGTTTGCCTGGAAAAATCCACTGATACCGGCTATTGGCTGATCGATTGGATGCTAGTGCCTTGAATGATTAGTGCCGGAATAGAATTGGCAAGTCATTCTATTCCGGCTTCATTTGGCTTAGGCCACCGCCAGTTCCAATATTTCCTTACTCCGTTCTAGACTAATCGACTGGTTTTCACCCAACGCCGTCATGCCATGTCCCTTGAGTTGCGTAAGAATGGCGTCAACAGCCGCCGCTTTATCATCGCCGTGTTCGGTTAACTGCGTGGCGACGTCCAGGCTGTAATAAAACTGTTCGATGGCCTGAATGGTTCTTTCCGCCAGATCCTCGCCCGCTTCCAGAGCGAAGACATTACGCCCCATCTGCTCCAGCTTGGCCTTTTTGCCGGGCAGTTGATTGCGTAGCAGGGACGGCTGAATAATAGCCAGGGATCGCGCATGATCCACGCCGTAAAGGGCGGTTAACTCGTGGCCGATCATATGGGTCGCCCAATCCTGCGCAACGCCAGCGCCGATCAAACCATTCAGGGCCTGATTGGCTGTCCACATTAAATTCGCCCGCCAACTGTCGTTGCGGTCCTCAAAGGCGGTAGCAAGCTGGCGCAGATTTTTCAACAACGCTTCCGCATAAGCATCCTGGACCATGGCCTTAGCCGGAAAGGTCAGGTATTGCTCACAAATATGCACCCAGGCGTCGACAATGCCGTTAGCAAGCTGTCGCTCCGGTAATGACTTCATTACATCCGGGTCCATCACCGCGAAACGGGGTTGCACGATGGGAGTGACGAAAGCCAGTTTCGCTTTGGTGGCTGCCTTGGTGATGACTGATCCGCCATTGGATTCGGAACCCGTTGCAGGCAGCGTCAATACAGCAGCCAGAGGCACAGCCTCGGTTACCTGATGTTTGCCTTCCAAAATGTCCCAACCGTCACCGTCGTACCGGGCTGCAGCGGCAACGTATTTGGAACCGTCGATTACCGAGCCACCGCCGACGGCCAAAATAAAGTCCACGCCCTGCTCTTTAACCAAGGCGACCGCTTTGTCCAGAGTCTCGACGGTTGGATTGGGTTCCACGCCGGAAAATTCAGTCCATTGATGACCACTCAACGCCTCTTTGACCTGATCATAAACACCGTTGCTTTTTATAGAACCGCCACCATAGATAACCAGCACTTTCTGATCTGTGGGGATCAGTTTTGCGATGGACGCGATCTGTCCTTGCCCGAATTGAATTTGTGTAGGATTTACGTAGGAGAATTTCATTATCGATACCTGCTTTATCTCGAATTCTTTGTCTTCATCCTGAAACGGCCTACTTGCTTAAGATATTTAAGGACACTTCCCATTGTTGATATCTCAATTCTTTGCCGCCCCGAGATTGGATAGCATATTAGTTTCATAATATAGATACATATAGACTAATTAGCACCTATTTATTGCCTATTTCTATCAAACTCAACATTTTCTATATCCTCAACCACCGAGCTTCAGGATAATCACAGAAAATTTTCTACATGAGGCATGACAAGAAGTGAGCAGTATTGCCGAACTAATGCGATCTTATGAACAGAAGAAAGCCCTATATCAATTGAACGGTTCTACGGCAACAGGTCTGACGGGTGTGCACTTCTTCCGATCGGAAAAGGGCAACGCACGCCAACCGTTGCTCTATCAATCGGGGATTATCATCGTAGGCCAGGGTTATAAGATTATCCACTTGGGTGACCAACAAGTTCGCTATGGTGCTGGAGATTATCTGGTATTAGGGGTGCCGCTTCCGCTTGAGTGCGAAGCCTATTCGGAAGATGGCCAACCTATCCTGGGCCTGGCAATTGATGTCGAAACACAGTTGCTGCATAAACTCGTCAATCAACTCCACCAAACCGGCTACGCGCCACCAGGTGATCGCTGTGCGCCGGAATGCGGCCTAAAATCCGCTAAACTGGATGCGGAACTGGAAAATGCTTGTGCACGCCTGCTGCAAACGCTGCACAACGACAGAGACACCGCCATTCTGGGGAAATCGATAGTCACTGAGATCATCTATCGAATTCTGACCGGCCCTCAAGGCCATACCCTATTCGGGTTGGCCCAGCATGACGGGCACTATGCGCGTATTGCCCGAGCGCTAACAAGAGTGCATCAAGACTACGCTGCACCGCTCACGGTCGATAGCCTAGCGGAGGATGTCAATATGAGTGTTTCCTCTTTTCATCGGGCGTTTCGGCAGGTCACGCTGGAATCTCCGCTGCAATATCTAAAAAAAGTGAGATTAGCCAAAGCCAAGGATTTGATCATGCTGGAAGGTAAAAGGGCAGCCGATGCAGCCCGCCTGGTGGGCTATACCAGCCCGTCACAATTTAACAGGGAGTTTAAACGGCATTTTCAGCTGACGCCCGGGATGGTTTCAACTGCTAGCTAAATGAGGGTTCCAAATTTTGAGTCTTCCGCCCTCCAAATTTGCGATGAGAGGTCATGGTGCCTGTTAACCCTTTCCTGAAGGCGGATGTCATTTTAGTTTTTGTCGCCCTGTTGGCGGCGTTTGGTTGGATATTTTCCAAGGAAGCATTGGTCGGGCTACCGCCATTGTTATTTATCGGGATGCGATTCTTTGCTGCGGGTGTCGTTTTAGTGCTTTCCGGTCGCACCCGTTTTAGTTCTTTGACGGCCTCTCATGCTCGATCTGCGTTGCTGTCAGGACTGCTTTTTTCTTGCGCCATCAGCCTTTGGATACTCGGCCTCAAGTATTCCGAACACTTGGGTGTTGGAGCCTTCCTCACCAGCCTCGCTGTGGTTTTGGTGCCCATGATATCCCGTATACTTTATGGTGAGCAATCAAGTCTAAGTAACTGGTTGGCCCTCCCTGTGGCATTCACAGGGCTAGCCTTATTGGCGTTGAAGGGGGACCTGCACTGGGAGGGCGGTCAACTTTTCTTTGTCATCGCGGCGCTCTTTTTTGCCCTACTGTTTACCTATACCAGCCAGGTAGTACAACGCATGTCGGCGATAACTCTGACGGCGATTCAACTCCTCTCCGTAGGTGTAGTGACCCTACTTTTGTCACTAGTACTCGAAACCTGGCCGCAACAGGTGGAAACCAGCATCTGGGCATGGCTCCTGACCAGTACCCTAATTGCTACCAGCATGCGTTTCTTTCTGCAAATCTATGCCCAAAGCCTCGCTCCTGCCAGTCATACGGCAGTCATTCTAATTATCGAGCCTGTGCTCACCTCTGTTGCTGCCGCTATTTGGTTCGGTGAACGCATGACAGCCTTGCAGGGGGCTGGTTGCGGTTTAATTTTCACGGCGCTGGTGATAGCACGCTGGCCCTTTATCCGAAAAATGCTTTGGAAGCGTCAGCATTTCACCTAAAGCAGCGCATTTACTATTCCCAAAGAGAATTAAATCGTCGATTACTTATAACTGTTGCCAGCGATCATATATTCCCAGCAAATGTACCAAGCCAAACCCCAAACAGATCAGAGAACTCCATATCCAAAAGCTTTGGCTGTTTTGTGTAATTTGAGGATGATCTGTTACGAAAGGCGCGACTATGCCGACAATGCCACGTGTTAAATAAATACCAGTGATGACAACGAGTCCAAACTTCAGAAAAGGTAACTTGGGTAATATGCCACTTCCCGACCAGGCATATGCACCCCATAAAGCAAGAACAATGGCGATACTGATTGTTATGAGCGCTGGCTGCCAGGCACTTTTTTCGGCCATCTGCGCCATACGCTCTCCCGCCCCGAAAAAGCGATACCATTCCGGCCCGCCTATCACAATGCCGATATGTAGCGCAGAAGCAATAAAGCTAAAGACACCTGCGATCATTAAGAGATTGAATTGCATAATTTATTTCTCTTAATAGTCAGAGATTTATGTAAATTCCGCCGTTCGAGTCTTTGAATAGCCGACCGATGAAATGATGAACGAATAAACAGAGAGCTCTATTCATCCTTTGCCAGCCTATCTGACAGAAAGTCGATTAGAACCCGAACAGCTGGCCGTTTGGATGCGCTTGCCTTCCATAACAAATAAACCATCGATTCCTCTTTTTCCGTTAAGCTGGCCTGCCATTCCGGTAATACTTCAACCAACTCCCCGCCGGCCAAGGCGTTTTCGGTATACCACTAAACGCTGCGGGAAAGAGGGGTCAAGTCTATTGATATAGACATAATATGACAATGCAATAGAAGTACACTATAGCCACAAATACTTTATCAATAGATTTGACCCCTAGGTTTGAGTTGCCAATGCTGCCGCCCCTTGACCAATTGCCGAACCCAATCGCTCAGTTCCGTCAAACCTAAAGTGAGTTGGGACCTCAATTACTACAGTTTTGCCAAAGGCCTCTCCGGTACCGGCGCTTACCAAATCATAACGGGCACGTATGTTAAGCATATGTGTTTCATTGATCCCATCTGCGATTTTCTCCTCCCAACGGTTGCAAGCCAAATACCGTGAAGGCGTATATCTTAAAATACCGTTACATCTTCCAGAGGATTTCATTTCAGTATACGCACGAACCATTCCAGGAGCATTAAAAGTATGGTAGGAATCATAAAGGTCAGGCTCTTTTGGTAGTTGTTATGTCTGGTGACACATATTCTACCGAGTGCCTGGCCTTTTTATTTTTGTCAGATACTTAGCTTTAAATAAGTACCGTTCGGCTCTGTCCCTTTTCTATTATTATTGTGAAACCACCATTTGAAGATAAGCTTTTTCCCTTCGAATAAAATCAACCCAAGTCGAAGGGTAACGTCCTGTTGCACGTTTAAACGCCTCTTTGTCGAAGGTCGCATCAATATTGGGGATTTTTCCTTCACCGTTTAGCAAAAACTGATCTCTGATGCATGCCATATAGGCTGCATCCGCTCCAGCAGATACTGCTCCTGCATAAAAGTCATTGGGATCGAGTGGTTGCGTCGTCAGATTTGAACCAAGCTCCTTGTTCAAAAGATTTGCCACATCCTGAATACTGCCTTTGTCATATCCCAGCCGCCAAGTTTGATTCCGAAAGCCCTCAGGGCTCGCCAATGCAGCGGCGGCCAGTGCGCCTACGTCTTTTGCATCCACCCAACTCCACACAGCATCTTTAAGTAAGTTAACCAAACCATCGGCGTTCAGCCATCCAAAGGCGGTAATGTTCTGCATAAAGGCTTCCGGTTGAAGGTGGGTGAAATCGAAACCCTGTTGTTCAATGTACGCTTCTATCATTCTGTGCCAGCCCCAGTGAGCCACATCAGCGGTTTCGTTGCCCGATGCGCCGATATGAACAATGCGTTTTACTCCGGCTTGCTTCGCTCCATCAATAACGCGCTTAGACTGCTTCATCATATCGACGGTATAACCCGACAGTAGCAATACACTATCCATGTTTTTTACCGCACCCGATACCGTCGAGGTATCATCCAGGTCTAGATGAACAGGCGTAACGCCCAGACTTTCAAGCTCGCTGGCTTTCGACATAGTGCGAATGCCTGCAAAGACATCGACGTTTTCCTTCCCGCCTAACTGGTGAATTACTTCGCTACCGACTTTACCGGTTGCGCCCAGTACCAGAACGTTGTGAGTTGACATTTTGCATCTCCTAAACTGATTGAATTAACGTTGCAGGGTCACTTTAGGAAATGGCACGAACCTTATGAATAGCCATCGTTTTCAATCTATACTTGCAGAAAACGCAACAGGGTGAAGCGAATGAAGTCTAACCTCGAAGACATGAAGCTGTTTCTACGCATTGTTGAGGTGGGCAGTTTACGACAGGTTGCCATCGAATATATGGCCGAGCCTTCTACGATCAGCCGCAGGCTGAGCGCTCTGGAGAAACGCCTCAAAGTCAAACTGATTGAACGCTCCAAAGTGCACTCATTCCCGACTGATGCAGGTAGAGCCTATTATGAACGGCTGCGCTTGCTTTTGGGGCAAATAGACACCTTGGAGCGCGAAATATCGGACAGTACCAATACGCCCTCAGGGCTTCTCAGAGTGAGCTGCCCGGTGGATTTTGGCGCACTTTACATTGCGCCTTGGTTACATGATTTACAACAAAGCTACCCTGGTTTGAACGTGGAGCTGCTGTTGAATGACCAAATGGTTAACCTCGTGGAAGAAGGTATTGATGTCGCGTTGCGGATTGGGCAATTGACTGATTCGGCCTTGCGGGCAAGGCACTTGGGTAATATGGGCGTTTCCATTGTTGGCGCGAAAAGTTACCTCGAAAAGAAAGGCGTACCCCAAACACCGGAAGACCTCAAGGCGCATGACTTTGTGCTGTATAACTGGTTGCACAAACCCAACTTCATCACGTTAAGGCAAGGTGAAAGAGTGGAAAAAGTGCATATGAACAGCCAATTTTCAGCAAACAACGTCGGCGCCATCATGAATGTCGTCAAAAAAGGTGGCGGGTTACACTATGCGCCAAAGTGGTTTCTCCACAAAGAAGGCAACAATCATGACTTAGTTGAAGTACTTGAAGACTGGCAAAAACCCTCATACCCCCTCAACGCCCTGTTTATAGCGCCATCAACAGACTTAATCCCCGCTAAAATCCGTGTCTTTATTGACTTGCTGATGAAAAATATCAAGCAGGTTGTTATTTAACTGCGATTCCCAATAAATCTGATCACGTTGCATTTTGTGCAATTTAAGATTGCACAACCTCGCTATTCTAGCGTTTATCAATTCCCCTTAGATTTATATCTGCTCATGACGGTTAGAGATGCCATCGTGCTCTTTTTAACTGAATCATTGCTGCTATTTAAATCTAGAGAGGAAACCCGTATGAAAAATATTCTTGTAATCGGTTCGACTGGTGCCATGGGATCTGCGGTGATACATAGTCTGCTAAACAGCAACCAGTCAGACTCGCAGATTTACGCCTTCACGAGAGATGTTAAAAGCGCTGCCGCTGTGGCCTTAAAGGCACTCGACACCGACCGTGTCATTCTGGTCACTGGGGACTTGGATGACCCTGTTAGCTTAAAGAACGCGATGCGCAATATGGATGTTGTTTTTTGCAACACTGCATTCTTCTCCACAGGTTCAGTCGCGGGCGAACGCAGACAGGGCTTGGCAGCATTGAAAGCCGCTAAAGAGGCCGGTGTTGAACATTTCATTTATTCATCACTTGATCCAGTCGCGCGACTTTCTGGTGGAGCACTGCCAGTGCCACATTACGATGGCAAAGCAATCGTAGAAGCTGAAATAGATGCCCAACGATCAGACGAATTTATGTCTCAAGTAAAAGATGGTTGGTATTGCAACCATGCGACTGTGCTGGTGATGTGTCCATATATTGAAAACTTTTACGATTTTTTCGCTCCTATCGATGGGACACTGTCAGATGGTCGTCAAGGTAAAATTTTCAAAGGGCCGATTAGCGGTAATGGCCGGTGGCAAATGATTGCATTGGACGATTTGGGTGCCTTCACACGCATCGTTATTGAAGATAGAAAAACCTGGGGAGGTAAAACTCTGCGCGTCGCCTCTGAAGAGTTGACGATGACGCAAATTGTCAGCACCTTTGAAGAAATAACGGGGATTCCTGCCGAATATAGGCCGATGTCAGAAAATGAGTTTCTTTCCAGTGGATTACCCAGTGCTCATGATCCGTTAAACAATATGTTGATGTATCGAGAGGGTTTTTATGCAGAGCGTGACTACGATCTGCTTAAATCTATCCACCCAACCTTAATGACCTTCAAGCAATGGTTGATAGATTCCAAGTGGAGAGGCGAGTCACGCACCATGAGGAAAAATGCACCGACAGGTGGTGAATAAAGCTGAAGTGCGGACAGGTCTGAATGGTGACGAAGGGATTTTTTTATCGTTTCGATTAGACCAATTGGGGTGCGTATGAATCTGAGTCCGCCATGTGAAGAATGCAAAGCCTCACACCAGAGCCTGTTCCTTACCGTTTGACTTTAGGCAAGGCTCTGCAGATATTCCACCAGCTCATGGATCAAAGTACTTGGGTTATCAGTTCTACTTTCTTTAGCGACCTGAAGAACTTTCTTTGAATATTGAATAGCCTGCGGAAGTTGATTTACCAACTTTTCAAAGATTTCATGATCTCCCTTTGCATAGTTTATGATGTATTTTTTCAATTCATCCTGGACCTGATCAGCAGCGCTTTTCGCGCCAACAGTGCCATAAAAAGGTTGCGTGGTATAAACAAAATGTAAAAGTAACCAGAACTCAAAGCAGGGTACAGAGTTAACTGCAAAGAAAGTCCGTACAGGTTTGGCTGTTTTTATGGCTAACAACGCCTCTTCATAACTATCGTGGGTGTCCTTGTCAAAAACGCAATAGACACGATCAAATGAAATGTTTCGTTGCTCCTTACGGTAAAGTTCTTTCGCCTTATTAACAACGCTGACTGGGGCCGATCCACAATCACCACTGACTTCAATATTGGCAGTATTGAGCCGGTAAAAGTCACGAAGTTCCCTAAAATAAATTGGTTCAGTCTTTTCTCCTTCACAGACTATTAGTACTTTGTCATAGGGAGCTCGTTTCTCCTGACTACGCTTTAAATCCTTTGCCTGCCTAGCTTTGCGTTTGCGAAAAAGGTCGTCTGAACCCATTACCTTCCTATGCTCTTTTTAGTTCACGCGTATATGGTAATGCGCCAAATCTCCCAGCCAGATAAGCCATTTCCAAGTTTTCCCTATTCCTAGGACTAAAATCTGTCAAGGGATAAAGTTGCGTTGCTTTCGTATTGTCTTTTTCACAAAACCAGATTTGATCGCGACGAAACACGTCGCTTCTCAAAATTGAAGTCTCGTGGGTTGTAAATACAAGTTGTGCGTTATGCGGGTTGGTCTCATCACTATGAAACAACTGTACTAGGAATCGCACTAATTTTGGATGCAAATTATCATGCAACTCATCAACAAAAAGCACGTAACCATTTGTCAGCGTATCAAGCCAGGGACCCGCAAAGGAAAACAGCTTACGAGTGCCATCGGACTCCTCTTCCAATCCGAAAGCCACTGGCTCCCCTCCATTATCTTTGTGCACCAGATTCACATCAGCTACGATTTCTTTCCCTTGTAGATTTCTAACAATCACAGAGCGAACCTCCTCTGTCATTACACCTTCAGGCAGATCCCTGCTATCAAAGATCTTCTTTTCAATGATGACATCATCAATATCAATATCTGCCGCTTTTAATAAGTCCATCACTCTGGCCTTCGACTCGATATTGTCACAGAGCGACGCGGTAAAACCCGGCCCCCAAGCGGAAACACTTGTCATATGCAAAGTGTCGTCAAACCAGTCAAACACGGGTTGTAACTGTTCACTGTTAAGTTGCACGGCAGTGGATAAAAATAAAGCGTTAGAGCGGGTCGATGTCATCCAAAGCTGTTTCTTCCCTTGTAGACTTTTACCCATTTGCCACAAATACGTCCTTTTTGATGAGTCCCATTGGCGGGCATACCAATGCTGTGCACGACCTTTTGGAAAAGCAATCAACCACTCTTCTTCAATTCTTTTTCCTGTTGCAGTAAAACCGTACTGATAACGAACACCCCGATTAATAAAGACCACTTCAAACTCCGACGGAGCATCACGGAAGG
This sequence comes from Hahella sp., assembly GCA_028280065.1. Taxonomy (GTDB): domain Bacteria; phylum Pseudomonadota; class Gammaproteobacteria; order Pseudomonadales; family Oleiphilaceae; genus Hahella. The sequence continues at coordinate 1,714 of JANQMN010000025.1, read as the reverse complement.
CGGAATCCAGAAGAAAAGGGACCACGGGTAGCTCATCTCCCCTCTGCATTTCATCAGCAGATGCAACGACAATCTGCCTCATTTCTCGTAAAGCTACCAGAAGATTGCTTTTTCCTGCTGCGTTAGGACCATAGATTGCGCAGCTTCGCAACAGATCCAGATCAGCTAGGATACTGCTCGAAAAACAATTCTCTGCCAGACTGTCCAGCTCTTTCAGTTTGGACTTGGCCAAGCTAATGGTTTGCCGTTCGCGAACAGATCTAAAATTGGCTACGCTAAACTCGATCAACATAGCGACATCTCCTTATTTTTGGAAAAATCCACCAAATTAAACCTTTATATTGCATATAAAACAAATAAAACAGGCCAATTTTGGCAAATTTATCCAGATTTCGCCAAATAATAGATGCTGATTCTGCTTTTGGGCATCGTCTTTATCCTCTTTATACCTCCTGATAATCCGTTGATACTGAAGTGCTAGCCCATTCCTCTAATTCTGCAATTCGGTTATTCAGAGCATCACGCGACAGGGAAAGGGCATCAGAACCGGCGATCAGTCGGGCCGGTCTTCGTGGGCTACTCGCGGTTTCAATAATAAGATGCGCGAGCTTTTTGGGGTTTCCAGGTTGTAGGTGGCTGTAACTATCGTATTGTGACTTTTGATCACGGGCAGCTGCCACATAATCCTGAATATCAACCTGACCATAGTGCACAGAAGAAGCATCCAGAAAATCAGTGCGGAAAAATCCAGGTTCTACGATGGTGACATCGATACCAAAACGCTTCACTTCCAACGATAAGCTTTCTGAAAAACCTTCAACAGCAAATTTGGTTGAACAATAGATAGATGCGCCATCAAACCCGATAGCGCCGCCAATCGAGGAGATATTGAATATATGACCACGCCGTTGCCTACGCATCTCCGGCAACACAGCGCGGGTCACGTGCATCAGACCAAAAACGTTGGTCGCAAACTGCTGCTCAATGGCAGCGGAATCAACGGTTTCAAAAGGGCCTAATTGACCGAAACCAGCATTGTTCACAAGCACGTCAATGCTGCCAAAACGGTCAATAGACCTAGCAACGGCTGTTTTCGCGGCCGTGCTGTCTTGTACGTCTAACTCAATGTACTCAACTTCTTGAGCATCTGCACACAAATGTTCACGAAGCGTTGTAACATTGCGTGCGGTCGCGACGACATTATCCCCTTCTGCCAGTGCCGCTTTCACTATTTCAAGCCCGATACCGCGAGACGAACCAGTAACCAACCAAGTCTTTTTCATCAAACCAACCCCACTATTTGAGTAAAGAATAAACCCGCTGATTCAGCAGGACTGTTGTCATACTGTCAGAGAGGCTCGCCTATGCGGTATGGGTGTTTTCTTTAATTCTTGTACGATTCTACATTCCTGGATACCATCCTGATGTCGACAATACTGAGTTGAAGCCTATACAGATGCGCTCGATAAGCGATTTAGTGGATTTGCTACTTGATTTTGCAAATGACGATGGCGTGTTTCAAACTCCGACGCCACGGGTGACTATTTTGCGCGCATCCGCACCAACCGTGCCTGAGTTAGTGCTTTATGAACCCTCAATATGTGTGGTTGCCCAGGGAGTTAAAGAAGCCAGGCTAGACAATCAGACTTATCGTTACGATGCTTCGCATTACTTACTGGGTTCCGTTCAGCTTCCGGTGTTCGGGTCCGTGATA
>JANQMN010000106.1 GCA_028280065.1 Hahella sp. | reverse complement strand
ATCCGCAATTGCCAATCGCGGTGGTTCTTTCATCGGCTCGAGGCAATGGCGGATTTGCTACCGCCCGAGCCAGCCGGCAAGCCTCCAGTCGTCGGCAAGAGCCGCGGTGGCACATTGGCAGCCACGGCGGCGCCCGCAACTTCGGCACATTGCCAACGAGGGCTTCAGCACGACCCAAAAACCGCGCGCCTAGCTTCGAGCTATACTTCAAGCCCTTACCGGCGCGCTTTTTGGTCGGGCTAAGCTGAACGTTGGATGAAGAATGAGCGAAACAGATAGATACCGGATCCTGGTTCTTGGTGCAGGATTTTCCGTCCATGCCGGTTTGCCGCTCGGGGATGATCTTTTCCAGCTGGTTCGGGAGCAGGTCCGATCGAGATACGGAGCAGATAACAAGCTTGAGAATGACTTAAGTTGGTATCTCCAATACAGGAAGAGATGCGATGGCATATCAGCCAAGCACCCCGTCGACTATGAGAGATTCATGTCCTACCTCGACCTGGAACACTACTTGGGTTTACGAGGTAGCGATACCTGGAGTTCAGAGGGAAATGAATCACAGCTGATGATTCGAAACGGAATAATGGAAGTCATATATTCACGCACCCCAGAACAACCGACTACCGAATGCATTAACTTCTGCGAAAAACTGTCCCCGTCAGATGCTATTTTGACATTTAATTACGACACCTTAGTTGAGGATACACTGGATGCCTTAGGCAGGCGATACAGGCTATTTCCGAACCGTCTAGCGGAAGTAGGGACAATGGCGTCCCTTGTTGATACGGACGCAGAAGAAGGCGAAATAGTAATAAGCAAGCTACATGGCTCGATTGATTGGTTCGACAAGCGACCGTATTTCAAGGAAAGAGAACTTGCAAATCAGCATGAACACCCATGGGAATCTCACCACCCCGTATTCCGAGAGGGTTCGGAAATTGCGCATACCCGACTTGTTGAAGGGCCTTGCGATGAACATGATCCGCTCAGCCATATATACAGGGTTAACGATCTATCCCAGGTACTACGTGCCCAGTTCTGGCACTGTTCACCGCTAATCTTATCGCCATCAATCTCGAAAATACTGTACGCAAACCCGCTAAAGGGCCTTTGGCGCGGATTGCAAAAAGGCGGTGCGCTGAACCTCGGGCTTGGTGTAATAGGATACTCGTTGCCAAACTACGACGAATACGCGAGGCAGGCACTCTACCACCTGATGCGTAATTATACTGAGGTTGAGCCGGAACTTGAACTGAACGGCGTCGCCAAGAGGCCGATGCGAATTATAGATTACTGTCAACCCGGCGAGTCTGATTGGTTAATCCGCAAGAGCTATTCGTTTCTTAACTGGCAAAGAACTGAGGTAAATTCAAGCGGTCTCAGTGCAAACAGCGTTGAGTGGCTTATGCAATGAGCCCACATCCAACAATTGCGTCAACCTGACCGCGTACTGGCTAGCGGTCGCTGCGCTCCCTGCTAGCCAGTACGCGGCAGGTTACGCTTGACGTTATATAATCTCAAACACCGTTCATAGGGTACACGAGACATATATTGTGTA
>JANQMN010000061.1 GCA_028280065.1 Hahella sp. | reverse complement strand
GCGAAGCCCGCATGGAGCGAAAACTTCGCAGGGGCGGGCGTAAATGGCGTCAGGATCGACGACCGTCGCACCGAATTCTTGTTTGGCGCGATCCAGCTTCGCCGGATCAATGTCCGAGACGACAAGCTTGGCGCCGGCCTTATGTAAGGATTGGCAAAGAATATAACCGACATTGCCAATGCCTTGTACGGCAACGGTGATACCCTGTAAAGAGGGTGTGTTTAGCTTGTGTTTTACAGCGGCGCGAATACCTTCGAATACACCCTTGGCGGTATAAACCGACGGATTGTCTTCTTCGCTGGTGCTGGTGACATGGGTGGTTTCGGCGTGGATAAAATCCATTTCGACGGCACTGGTGCCTGCGTCAATCGCGGTGATATAGCGACCGCCAAGTGAGTCGACAAAGCGGCCGAATGTTCGGAATAGCGATTCCCGAAATGACGATTCCCGATCAATTTCGCCGGGGGGTTTAATGATGACGGATTTTCCTCCGCCCTGTTCCACACCGGCAAGCACGGCTTTATAGCTCATCCCTTTCGCCAGGCGAACTGCATCCTGACATGCAGCTTCAGTGGAAGGGTAGTGCTGAAAGCGGCAGCCTCCTAAGGCAGGTCCAAAACGGGTATTGTGTATCGCAATGATGGCCCGGAGTCCGGTTGCTGCGTCACAACGCATGTGCAACTCCTCGACCCGGTTTCGTTCGAGCAGGTCAAACATATCTGCAATCCTCTCTAACTCACATCTAGGAATGGGCTCGTTTGGCTTGTGGCCTTGGGTCCCATCCTTTCCTGTGAAAGGTGATAACCTCGCGTTCATTTAGAGGAAACGCGCATTATTTTTGTTTTGCGGCATTTCTTTGGAAATGCCATAAGTCTTTCGTTAGGTCGGTGGTATCCGTGTTTTGAAAGACTTGGTTCGAGTATAGAACGATATTTTTGATTAAGAAATATTCGAAATATGACGGATTGGTTATAAGCAATGGGAAGTGTTATCAATTGAGAAACACATTCTTTGCTTTTTTGCACATGACAGAGGCTCTCCATTCTCCTAAGCTTGGAGAGGGGAGTTACAGTTACATTGCAGGCTTAAAATGCAGCAAAAGCCTTGATATTTTGCCTGCCCACTGAAGCATCTCCGAACAATTCCATAAATATGCACGGGTGAGGGGGCAGTGAGAACAATAGGTTCCTATGCGCGGGTTGCCGAAACGCTGCGCAGCTATTTTTTCGAGGAATTACAACTAACCGAAGAAGAGCCTGGTCTGAAAGAGATACTTGCCAGGTATCCGCAACTCATCGTGGTGATGAATCATGGGCCAGCGCTTGGGGCGTTGGCTGGAATTCTCTCTGCAGCCACACTCTATGGCGTGCACGGAGGAAGTCATCGGGTTCCCTATGGGATTACCTGGCGCGGATTCTATCGGCTGCCGGTTTCCCGATCATTGGCGCGGTATGTGACCCAGGCCAGGGCGCCGGTGGAGTTTCAAGATGCCCTACATTGTCTGAAAGGGAAAAAAATCAATGATTGCTTCATTATGCCGGAGGGCGAAAACTGCAATTTCGGCAACGGCCGGGATATTCAACCGTTTATCAGCTCCCGGTTTGTTGAACTCGCGGTCCGAGCCGGGTTGCCTATCCTAGTGATGGTGCATAGCGGATCGGAAAAGTGGGGTAACAGCCTCAATATTCCGGGGCTGTTGTCGCGCTGGATGAAATTGATCCCTCACCGAATGGTTCAGAGATTACGGGAGAGCGGCCGGTTGAGCGTACCTACCTGGCCAAGGAAGCTTCCAGTGCTACAACTGGCCTATCAACTTTACCGGCCTGAACTCCAACAAAGCGCTCTATCAGACGATTCGGCTATTCGATCCCGGCAGATATGGCAAGAGGCGTGGATGGTGCAGGCGTTGATGCAGCAAATGGTCGACGGATTGCGCCTTGAACCCGCGACTATGAAACTTCCCAAGCTTGTGTCGGCAGCCATCTCACCTACCGGACGGTAAGTCGGGTGGCTACTTCCATCGGTGCGGCGGTCAGCAAGCGTCTTCGGCTCGAAGGCCGGGGAAATCTGGTAGGTGGCCGGAGTACCGGCGGCGGTTGTATCAATAACGCCATGATCATCAGCACCGATAAGGACGAGCAGTTTTTTCTGAAGCAAAATAGCCGGGCGCATGCCGATATGTTTGCCAGTGAAGCCCAGTCCTTGCTGCTCATTCGTGAATCGGACAGCCTTCACGCACCTCAGCCGTTTTATTGGGATGCGGACTTTCTGTTGATGGAAGTGGTAATACCCGGCCCCAAGCAATCCGACTATTGGGAGAAGTTCGGTGCGGGATTGGCGGCCATGCATCAGTCCACCAGCCCCAGCTTCGGTTTGGATTTTGGTACCTATTGCGGTACCACACTGCAACCCAATGAACGGCTGACGGACGGCTATCGCTTTTATGCTGAAAAACGCCTGTTAATGCAGGGCCAACTGGCGGAACAGAACGGTTTTTTCAGTAGCGCCGACCACGCGGCTTTAGAATCGCTCTGCCGAAGGCTTCCCGACATCGTTCCCAAGCAGCCGGCATCCCTCATCCATGGCGATCTATGGTCGGGAAATGCCCATACGAATTCGATTGGCGAACCGGTATTAATTGATCCGGCTCTTTATTTTGGCTGGCGTGAGGCCGATTTGGCAATGACCAAACTATTTGGTGGTTTTCCGGACAGATTTTACGCTGCTTATAACGAGGCATGGCCTATGGAAACGGGCTGGCAAGAGCGATTTGTCTTGTACAACCTGTACCATATCATTAATCACTTGAACTTATTCGGCAGTGGTTATTTACATCAGGCGCGAAGCATTTTAAGGCAGTATTCCTAATGTTTACAGAGTCTGGGATTTACCTTTGCTCTTCAATATCCCAAACGAACTGAAACTCGATCTCCTCTTCACCGTCTCCCCGTTCATGTTCGATATTGAAACGGGCACGGACAGGAACATAGATGCGCTCGCCGTCGATCATGATTTCGAAAGGTTTGCCGGATTCCAGGCAGTCCGCCAGCCGCCGAAGTTTAGCCACCGTTTGAGAAGTGGAATACTCCTTTTCAACGTCGCGATCCGCTTTAGCCGCCATAAATCATCTCCAATTCGATAAAATGAAGTCAAAGTATGACTGCCACAATGTTACAGGGATATGACAGAGCTGGCGGGCGATTAATTACCTGTCTTTCATCGCTAGCAGAATTTTGCCTTGGGTATGTCCCGCTTCGATTTGCCGATGGGCTTCGGTCGCCGCTTCCAGGGGATAGATGGCGGAAACCATAACCTTCAGGACCTTGTCTTCCACTTTCTGCAACAGCATTTGCAACTGATTGCTTTCCGGGTGAACGGTGAATCCCTTGGCGTTTTTGTGTTGCTGCTTGGCAGTACGAATTATCGTTTCGGCCGAGATGGTGGGCACGGTCACCAGCATGCCGTTGTCTTTAAGATAATTCAGGGCGGCGGTTCCCGTGTCC
>JANQMN010000145.1 GCA_028280065.1 Hahella sp. | reverse complement strand
GCCTATATGGCAGGCTTAGGACGTAGCTTTCACAGCATCAGACCTGCTGCATGGATTTAATGAGATGCCAATCTTTATTGGTTTTTTGACTTATCAGATTGCGACCGAACTAGATTATCTAACGAAGCCTGCATCTGAACCAACTTGTTGTTCAAATCAGCGATGGTTGGTTCGTTGTTGTCTATCCTCTCTTGCTGCCTTGCTTTTGTATGCTCTTCTTCCATTACGTTGACAACGATGCCGATTACCATGTTTAAGAAAGCAAAGGCCGTAAAGAAAATAAAGGTCAAATAATATATCCAGCTTAGACTGTACACTTCCATTGTTTCGTACATCACATCTGTCCAGTCTTCGAAAGTCATCACCCTAAAAAGGGTGAGCAAAGAAATACTTATGTCACCCCATAGCGTTGGGTTGATATCTTCAAAAAGGGTGCTACCCACGGCGGCATAGATATAAAAAATAATGAACATAAGCAACATCACGTAGCCTAGCTGTGGCAAGGCTTTCAACAGCGACACGAGCAAGATACGAAGCTCGGGTATAAAGGAAACCATTCTCAGTACACGAAATACTCTTACCAACCTTGCAATTAGAGCCATGTCTGAGTTTTCGATCGGTATCAAACTTATTGCAACAATTGTGGTATCGAACAGATTCCAAAAGTTGTGGAAAAATCGACTCTTTCTCTCTTCTGCCAAAAATCGAATCGTAATCTCAATCAGAAAAAATGCGCTAATAAACCAATCGAGAAAGAGCGTGACCCGACTAAGGGTATCTGACATTGGATAGGTTTTAGCGCCGACTAGAAGAGCGGAAAAAATAATGACGCTAATGACAAACAGCTCAAAGGCTTTATTAGAACGAATTCGAATAAAACTTTGCTGTAACTTTGTGTATTGCATGATCTATTACATGAAAAATGGGAGGGGATAGCTTATTAAAAAGTGTGGAAGTGTCAATTACTTAAATGATAGATTTCTCAATCTGCTAATCCAATCTGTCACCTGCTTCAGTTGATATGCCGCTAAAGACAATGTCTTGTGCATTATCCTTGGGTTTTAACTGGTAGCGAACAACACCACGTACTTCCAGCTCAAAAAAAGTGGCATTCTTGTAGTCACGATCACCGGCAAATTGTTGTAGTTTTGAGCAATAACCTGCGCACTTCTCTGCAGGAAACACCATGCGTATCTGAACTAATTCATGATGAATGCTGCGGTGGCGTTTGTTTTGGTTGTCGTCACCAGCGAACAACTTAGTATAAATAACGTTGGCCCCTGGGATACCAATACTCAATATATGATCGAGAAATTCGTTAGCATGTTTTCGCGGGATCAATGCACACAATATCGAACTCCTCTTAAGTTCCTCACGCTCGGGACTACCTTGGCTTTTATACAATAGTGATTCGAGTGAACGGTTGTCGCGCCAGTCGGTGTTGCCCATTAGTTGATCAACGGCTGCAGTAATCTGCTCGTTAGATGCCAAACGGCTCTTATTTCTGATGGAGGTGGGTAAATTCACCAAGCCTTTTTCCATGGGAATTTCAAAGACGATACCGCCACCGAGTGTGTTTACGCGACCGGCAGAAACCAGAGCTTCCTTAACCCGTGCACGGTCGATATCCTCCACCAATACCATCACGACTTCCTCGTATGGTTTTTTGGTGATTTTCAACCAGCCGACCCTATCCCTGGTACCGCGACCTTCAACAAAGTAAACAATGGGGCCATGCGAGCCTGCCTGCATGGCTGCTTTTATCGCATTATCGGTGCGCCCAGATTGGATCAACGCAAAAATTCCATATAGATTCTTCTTTAAACGAACCGGCGAAGACGGCTGTAGATCAGGGCTTCGGGTCCAGCTTTGCTGCTTTTCAAACTCGGTCGTCGAATTGCTGGAATAATGCTGACACCTGGCAGTAAAAACGGCCCCGGCACCCGGCAAATGCAAATCGTTCACCTGAATACAAAATTGAACAAATTCGTCCAGATCATTGTCGCTGACTAAGAACTGTAAAAACTCACACTCCGGGTTCATGATAGGTAGAAAGGCCTGAAACCAATGCTCTCTAATCATGGTGCCGCGACAGTCAAACTGGATTGCTTGGTACGGCCATAGAGTGAGCATTTGCGAAAGGCAATTATTCAACCGAGCTTGAGGAATAATTAAACTCACTACTGAAAAACCGCTCTTTTCAATAAATGTTTGCATTACTGTTCCCTTTTGACGCGCGCAACAATGAGCCCAACACTCAGTACTGTAATAATCGGGCCAACAGAGGCCAGCGCTAAAATGCCGAAACCGTCAGAAACACCGGGCACAGCAGCACCCACCCCAAGTCCCATGGCCAGAACTAAAGGCACAGTAATAGGGCCGGTTGTTACTCCCGCAGAATCCCAACCGAAATTTACGAACTCTTCGGAAGACTTCCAAGTAAGAAATAGCAGCAAAGCATAGGGTGGAATTAACAAGTTAACCAGAGGCAAGTTAAAGGCAATTTTGGTTACACCGGCAGCGATACCCAGGCCTACTCCAAAAGCAACCGAGTGCATTAACAGGCTCTTTCTGAATGCTCCTACTGTCACTTTTTCCACTGTGTTACCGAGGGCATTAAGTGCAGGTTCCGCCAAGGTTGCACCATAACCGAGAAAAAAACCAAAAATTATGGCCACGATTTTCCCTGTGGTTTCCGAGGTAAACTGAGCCGCGACAACCCCCCCATGCTCCGTGCCCCAGGGCGTTAAGCTGGCGAAGGCTGTTGGAATATTGCCGCCCAACTGAGAACCCAGTGGCGTAAGGCCCAGGCTCAAGCCCAACATAAACAACGTCATGCCTACCACGGCGAAAGCTATACCAATGGTAATCTCCTGGGCGATTTTCAGTTTTTCCCGGTTTAAGTACAAAATTAACCAAAGGCTGGCGAGCAAAAACAGTGAAAGGGGTACAATGGCCCGTATTGATGCAATCAGCGATGCTTGCACGTCTTTACCGATATTTACTTCTGGGTTCCATATATCGTCGCTAGCCAGGGCTGGAATTGGAGAGGGGCTTTTTTTCAGTACGACTTGCACATCGGATACCACAATTTCCCCATTCACCAACTGCTTGTCACCACCACGGTACTCAACCTCGAATCTGGTGTCTAAGTCGCCTGAGTTTAAATAGTCTCGAAACTCCTGCTCAGTAAAGTACCTATCTTCATCCATCAGCAAGGTTGGCTCTTTATCGGCTTGAGTTTGCTCTTGAGCTTCAATGACAAAGTCACCGCGATAGTTTTCGGAGCCTACGTAGTTGTCATTGAGATAGTGGTAAAAACCCAACAGCAACACTGCCAAAATGGGAAACAGGGAGGCTAACGTAACAATTCCGAATCCGGCGTTACTGGTATCACCGTCGCCAAGAATACGGCACACACCAATCCCCAGCGCCAATACCAGGGGTACTGTCACCGGGCCGGTGGTAACAGCGCCGCAGTCCCAGGCCAGCCCTAAGATCGCCTTCAGTTCCGGGTTGGAATTTGCAATCAGGGAAAGCACAAGCAATAGGGTGACAATAGGAAGAATAAGCAGCTTGAGCGACCAATTACGGTAAAAACGCAGCACGCCCAATAACACGGCTAAGCCCACACCTATACCAACCACGGTAACCAACTCACCGGTAAAGTCGTTCAACAGGCTGAAAAGCAGCGGAGCCTGATCGGCGCGAACACCAGCGCCAGCGGTACGCAGCACAGCAATAGCTGGCTCGGCAAAGGTAGCGCCAATCCCGAGAATAAACGCAAACAACAAAACACCCCACAATGGCGTGTTGCGCGGTAAAATCGCTCCAATGGTTTCACCCAGTGGCATTAACCCGAGCCGCAGGCCTTCCATAAAAAACATTAAACCGACGATCACGATAAAGATGCCGATGGAAATCATCGCCGTGTAGACAATGGGCAGACCCAGAACCAATACTTGAAAAGCAGCCAGATATACTACGATAAACCAGATGCTTTTTAACTGGGCTAGAAAATTCTCGGTTATATAAGGCCAGAGAATCTTCAGCTTTTCTGAAAGGTTAAGTTGGATTTGTAAGTTTTGGTTTTTCAAGGAGAAGCCCTTGTTGTTGCCGTAAACGCGGATATCAATGTTTAATTAGTCGCAGAGTATATACCATATTTTTGGGCTTTTAGGCGGTTTGCTCACTTCAGTTGAATTTTAAGACTTGCCTGTTGACTGTTATCAACAATGGCAGCTGTACCAAGATATACTCTGACCCTCACTACTAGATATCCAGTAAGTCAGGATAGTGATCAAGTGCATCAGAAAGGCGCCTGAGCCGCTGGCCAAACTCGTGTTCCGAATAACTTTCGAATATACAGCCCTGAGCAACGCGAGTTTCTCGCATGCGGAAGCCCTCTTGTGATCTGAAGTTTTTTGTTTGGCGATTAAAATCTATCAAATTCAAGAGGGTTTTTTAATGGCTGTAAAAGATTAAATTATATTTCTCAACGGGTTAAGAGTTTCTGGATGGGCACTAACTAGTGATTGTTGGAAACCAAACCAAGGAGGGCCTAAATTTTAGCCCCCCTGTAAATCTTGGAAACTTTCTACAATTTCCGCTGATTTTGTGATTACTTCCCGAGTTGCTTGGTAATTGTTAGTCGTTGAATCCCGGTGCGCTTATCATCTGTGTTTCCGACAGTATTTGGGCTAATAGAATTGAACCCGGCAACGATATCGGCAACAAAATCTATTCCGCTTAGATCCACACCATTAATTTCAAGAGACACAAAATCTCCCAAATTAGGATAAACACCACATCCCTCACCGGCATCACAAATATAACTGTCATTATCAATATCTGTTCCGGCGTACAGAATATAATTACCATTGGGAACGCTGCTGAAAGCATAAGAGATGTTGCCATTTCCATCTGACGTACCTTGCACCTGCTGAATGACTCCATCAGTGGTAGGGTCATAGAGCAGGAAGTACAGTTCCGCTAGACTACCGCTAGTACTTAACTGGCCAACTGTCATGGAAACCCGCACTGTGATGCTGGACGCACCATTAAAGTTAAACACTAATTCAGCCAGATAGAATCCGTTATTTAGTGCGGACCGGTCTATTGTCAGCAAGTAACTTCCCAGGCCAGCACTATCCACTGTTTGTGCCGTTGCGGTAAGCCAACTGGCATTGCTGTTGATACTGGAAACCGTGGGCTGCCCAGCACCTTGATTGCTCAGGGTCAGTGTTGTTGAGGAAGAGGTACCCAAAGAAATAGCGCTTGGAGAAGCAACAATCGAAGCAGGCAACTCCGGTGTCTCACTGCCAGCAGCTAATGACTGGGCTGCCTGTACAGCCTTTAAAGCATCTGCAGTGCCATAGCCATAGATATCATCGCGACCCGGAGTACCTGTGTCGTTAGTTAATGATCCGTTTTGTAGAAGACTGTCAAAGGAGGCTGCATCAAGGGCGGGATAAACCGATTTCATCAAGGCGGCCAGCCCCGCTACGTGAGGCGCCGCCATTGAGGTTCCATCGATACCTTTGAATATAGGCTTGCGTTCGCCACTGGAGTCGTCGCTAAACGTACTGATGATACCATCTGAGTTGCCATCACCATTTAGATCAACGTCGGTATCTCCTCCTGGAGCTGCGATATCAACGGTGGTTCCAAAGTTGGAGTATGGTGCGCGATTCCCCTGAAAATCCAGGGCACTGACAGAGACTACGCCATCATAGGAGGCTGGATAGGATAATTGGGAAGTGTTTTCGTTACCTGCAGCAGCAATAGTAATAACCCCGGCATTGTACACTTCTTGAAACAACTCCACTTCTGCAGTTGATGATTCAAAACCACCCAGACTCAGGTTAAGTATATCGGCACGCTGGCTCGGGACCGTGCCACTATCATTGCTCAATCCGGCGGCATAGCGCACACCCTGCATAATGTCATAGGTGGTTCCGCCACCTACACCAAGCACCCGGATTGGCATAACCTTGGCACCCCAGGCGACACCAGCCACTCCATATCCGTTATTCGATGCTGCAGCAACAGTGCCTGCCACATGGGTTCCATGCCATGAACTACTACCCACACTGGTTCCGTCGCCCGGATCATCGGGGTTATTGTCGATGCCTCCACCATCATTAGAAATATCAGCATGGGATATGAAGTCATATCCCTGTACTAACTGACCGGCAAAATCTGGGTGATCCAGCACTACACCGGTATCAATCACAGCAACGATAACATTGGAAGAGCCCGTGGTGATATCCCAGGCTTGAGGTAGATTCATCGCCGGATAATGCCATTGCAGGTAGTAAAACTCGTCATTCGGGATCGCAAATGTCTTTCTAATGTAGTTAGGTTCTGCATACTCCACACCTGGGGTAAGACTCAGTGCTTTGATTTTACGTAACGTTTGAACTTTCTCGTAGCTGGCTGGATTCAACACAGCGAGTTCTTGTTCGGCAGGCGACAGTGACATTGATGCAGCATATAGCTGCATCGTATCCCGAAAACTGGCCAGAGTGGCTCTGCCAGTATCGGTGTGCATAAACTCTACTGTCGAATTCGCTGAGGCGATGGCCAAAGGCAAGGTCGTTGGAGACAGCTTTACGATGGCCTGATTTGGCACAAAATCATCCATTCTACTATTGGCAAAGCTCTGAGACTGAGTGCTCGCTAGCAGCCGCAAAACGTACTTTGATGCACCGCTGTAAGCATTCACATTAATGTAATACTGACCCGTGGCAGGGACTTGAAGCTGTTCGAACTCGCTGGAAGAAGAAGAGCTGGCAACAAGCCCTCCCTGACTATCATACAAGTAGAGATCTAGGTCACCTTCATAGGCACCACTCACCTGAAACTGATCATAGTCGACGACCTGCATTTGTATCAGCTGGCCTTGCTGTAACTCGACTCTAAAATAGTCATCCGGATCAACAGACTGTGCGAAGCGATCATTGGCATTTAGCGTTGTAATAGCGGTGGCAAAGCCTTGAATAGTGACGAGATTATCAATGGCCTGAGCATTGGCAATGGTTGAGTTATCAGTGAATGAGGTCAAAGGATCATTAGTATCCGAATCAAATTGCGTGTTAGCGGCGAAGCTTACCGACCCGGATAAGGAAGCCGTGGTCGAAGAGGTAGCAGGACAGCTTTCTAACAGCGGATCTGACGTAACCTGCGTTAACAATTCCTGAACCACTTGTTCGGAGTAACCACCTTCACCGGAGGTGAAACACTCCGCTACAAACAGCTTGTTCCTGAGAACTTGCTGGTCAGGTTCAGCGGCTCCGTTCACATAGGCAATGATTAAGGAATCCTGAGGTACTGCGCCGGTTTCAAGTTGATTTATCCAATAGGCCAATCCAGCCTCGTCGGGATCTCTGTTGAACAAATTTTGATAGACACGGGCAGCGAGTTCACTATTCGACAACTGCCCATAGTTTTCCAGATATTCAGGTTGTTCATTGACGATATTGACGCGAATCTGATCCAGGGTAATCAGGTTCGCATCGACTTCACCCGCCCAGTATTGCATACCTGCCGTATCCGCCGGTCTTCCCAAGTAAGCAATATATAGTTGCTGAATTTCCTGTTCAGTCGTTAGCCCGTCAAGTCCATAGGCAGTGGTTGGGATGCTCAAAACTATGACTAACAGAGCGGCAAGTAAGCGTGTCATTTGTCTGCCCTAATTGATTAAATTGTGGACAAGTATGGTCGAGGTATTGGGTTTCTACAAATTGCCGTCTAACGGTAATTTGAGAAAAAATATCCGTATATCACTGATATCCATTCCCGTCTTTCCAAAGACTAAATACGTATTCTTTTTTATCCAGCTGAATTTGCGATTGACCCATTGCAGAGTTGAGACCCGAGAACAGTTTCTATAATTGAACATGCTAGGCAGGGAAAATAGGCCTGGCGATTATTGCTGCGCTGGATCATATGTTGAGAAATACCTGGGAGTGAGATTCTTGGCTTTCGCAACATCGGACACTACTACCGCCCTCCAGATTTACCGAATACTATAGATAGCGGACAAAAAGCCCCTCCAAATCTGAGTAGATCCATCGTCAACAACATTTATGTTTGTCACATTACATTCACGGCGATCTTTCTTGCCCTCAGCAGGTTGAACCGGACCACGGGTGTTGAGGCACTAACTCTGCTTTGCCCACCCTTTTTTGATCTCTTTGTCCCTGAACTCCGAGAGTATTTCTCTCACGCGGTCCTCGCTCTTAGCTGTGCGCACCACGCGCTTTAACGGCCCTTTGCGGCTGGGACTATAATCCACATAACAGAAAACATAAGGGGGATACAAAGGGTCCACCTCTTCCTTGTTGGTTTTCCAGGCGATTAGCTTGCGCACATTCGTATTGCCTTTCAGCGTTTTCGTATAGACCTCCCGCTGCAGAATTGCACTGCCTTCGTAGTTAATCTTACGTGCGCTGGCTTCCAGGTTATCCAAATCCACAAAATCCTGCAGTTGGGTCAGTCGCAGGTCCACTTCATTGACCTGTTTGTCTTCGCGCAGGCGCAAGAAAGTGGGTGAGATTAATACCAGGAAAGGCTCAGGCAGTTGGTGCTGGTAACCGGTTTCATCATCGTAGGTCAGCACGGCTTTCATTTGCGGCATACCGCGAGAGTCATCCGTAATCAGATCATGAAATTTGATCTCCGCCACCAGTTCGGGTTTGACCATGGTGAACAGCGTGTGGTTACCGTCGGTTTCCTTGTAGGTCGACTCCACTTCCATGGGTTTGAGCATGTGAAACAGGTCTTTTCGCTGATCGTCATTGAGACCGCCACCCACTCGGGTCACTAATTGCAGGCTGCCGTCTTTCCTCACCAGCGCGGTCAGGAGAGAGCGCACGATTTCCGGTTCATCGGCCCGTTCCGTGAAGCCGACAATGGCGACATCAAGGTTGTGATGAGGCTTGATCTTGTAGACAAGGTGATTGCTGTCTGAAAAACAGACCAACCCCTCATGGCCCTGGTTGCGAACCATCTCGGTATAATAATCGCGGACTTCCTGCTGGGATTTAGCATACTGCTCAACGACGTGAAACAATCCGGACGCCGGTAGCATGGTGCAAAGCTTGTTGTAGGTTTCTTCGAACGAACCGGCCCAGTTCTCATGATCAATCTGCAACAGATTAAACGCGCCAAAGGCCAGCGTATTGACCTTGTCACCGCCATCTTTACCTATGGCCGAAGCCACCTGATAGACACGCGAGCGCTCGCTTTCCACTTGCTGGTATAGTTCGCCTGCCAACAGCACCTGTTCACCGCCTCGCAGCCGAATGTGATCAAACAGAGGCAGGCCGGTAATCACTCGCCCCTTGGGGTTGAACAGAAAGCACTCGTTTTCATCTTTGTATAAAAAGTGCAGCTGACCGTCCAGCTTGAGGGAGGTCAACAGGTTATCTTCCGGCAGATAGCCGATATCTTTTTCCTTATACAGCTTATAGCGTGAGGCAATCTTTTTCTTGAAGTCCCGGGCCACGCCCAGCAACCAGTTGTCGCTCACTGCGTTTTCACCGATGGCAACACCATTGCCCAGGGTTTGCATTCGGTTGCGGTCAATCAGGCTCATTCCTTACTCCTGCTCGTTGACGGGTTTCAGTTCCAGGTTGGTCAGGTGTAACAACAGCATGTAGGTGTCATTCTTGGTGCGTCCTTCCAGAAAGGCGCGGTAAGGGGTGCCGTTGCGGGTCATGACCAGTGGCTGGTTCAGTTTGGGGCCGGTAGCCAGAAACAAAAACGCACGCTGTTCTTCCAGCTCTTTGGCCATATTGAACAGAAAGTCATAGGTCAGTCCATCCACATGGGAGACTTGATAACAGTGAATGAACGCAAATTTATTAAAATACTTTTCTTTAGGATGATACTTGCCCGACCACTGCAAAGGCACTTCGCCGTTGATATTGCTTTCCTGCACCTGCAATTCGCGAGTTTCTTTCAGCTCGCCATCTTTCCTGTAAACCAATTCTTTCAACAAGACCGTATGAGCGGGCTCATTGTCTACAGTGAGGTAGACTCGGGAGGTGCGATCGACGGTCTTGCCAAAAAGTTCGAAATCGATTTCCGGGTCTGAGTCGATCAGTTTTTGGGACAGCTCTTCAGGTGAGAGTTCTTTGGTCAGTTCTGAAAAGTCCGTATCCAATGAGCCCTTGACCACGCGAATGGTTTGCACAGGCTGCTTGTTGTTATCCGCATAATAGTATTTTCGAGAAACTTTCCGTGATTCCAGACCCACCCGGGAATTGCGCCGGCGGCTATCTGAAATATTAATGACTTTCATATTCAATCCTTTCCCGTTGTATATAAAAAATTAGAGCATTCCGAAATCCATCTCGTCGTCGCCTTCCTCTTCCTCATCGTCTTCAAGCAGAATAAAGGATTCGATTTCGCTCAGGCCGATAAAATCGAAATTGGTAGGCTCACCAACCACCATAAACAGGGAATCTTCATTGGTCAGCAAAAAGGCCACATCAGCGCTGTAACTGTCAATGTAACAGTAGTCAAAGTAGAAAAGTTCCGGACTGGCGCTTTTCACCCGCTCCAACAATGCAGGATTTGCCTCCAATTGATAAACACTTTTACTCATGTACAAAAGGTAGTCGTCCACTGACATGGTGTTGTCGAGTTTGATGGACGCTTTGAAGGAGGAAGGGATTTTTTCAATGATTTCCTGATCGTTATTTAGCGCCACCAGGTTGCTTTTTTCCAGCCACTCTCCGTTTTGGTCCACATAGCCCTGTTCAAACGATTCTTTGCCAAATATATGGGCGCCATCAGAAGAAATTGACCCTAATTGGCATTCTTGCCCTTCTCGCGTGTAGGCTTTTTTATCCACCCATCCATAGATCTTTTTTCGTTCCACCTTTTCAAGTCCGACCTCGACGCTGTCGTTGTTAAATTCAAATTTAAGCGTTCTTGCCATAAGTCCCTCACTGTTTCCCTCATAGATTCGGATGTTAGAATGAGGCTGGAATGTCGTTTCCGATCAGCGTAACATCTTAGCGTAGACA
This sequence comes from Hahella sp., assembly GCA_028280065.1. Classification (GTDB taxonomy): domain Bacteria; phylum Pseudomonadota; class Gammaproteobacteria; order Pseudomonadales; family Oleiphilaceae; genus Hahella. The sequence continues at coordinate 26,750 of JANQMN010000145.1, read as the reverse complement.
TGGACCAAAGCACAGGCAGACATTGCCGCATCTCGGTTTATCCTCAAGCATTCATTTTAGTCAGCATCCGAAAAAATATATTTCAATGGCCCCCGCTCTCACATCCTGTCTTCTGAATCATTCGGGGAATACGCCTTGTTGACGATTTATCACAGCAATCGCCTGGAGGCACTCTTTGAACACTTGGCATCGGTCGTCGTTCACGACCCGATTACTGATGTTTTTCAAGCCGAGACAATACTGGTGCAAAGTCGGGGTATGGCGAGATGGTTATCCATGGCGCTGGCGGACCGGCATAATATCGCCGCTAATATGTGTTTCCCTTTTCCGGGTTCGTTTATCTGGGAGTTATTCTCCCACCATTTGCCTGAGGTCCCCCAGCAATCCATTTACCATAAAGAGGTCATGCCCTGGAAAATCATGCAGGTGCTGCCAGATTTGTTGCAACGCAGAGCCTTCGCGCCATTGCAACACTATCTTGCCGAAGATGATGATATCAAGTGCTATCAGTTGGCGGTGCAGATTGCCGACCTGTTTGACCAATACATGGTGTACCGGCCGCAATGGATACTCGATTGGCAAGCGGGCAAAGACCAACATTGGCAGGCGCAGCTGTGGCGGGCTCTGAGCGAATCCTGCCAGGAGCCGCATCGGGCCACCCTGATGGAACAGTTTATTGCAAAGTGCAAGGCAGGAACACTTGACCGAAACGCCCTACCCACGCGACTGATGGTGTTTGGCATTCCGGCTCTGCCGCCGGCGCACTTGGAAGTGCTGGCGAGACTCGCAGAGGTGATTGACGTGCACTTCTATATCCTGAATCCCTGCCTGCACTACTGGGGCGATATTCTGACACGCAAAGACATCGCCAGAATTCGCACGCTACGCAAAAAATACAGTCATACATCATTGGCGCTCTATACCGAGGGTAACGGCCTGCTGGCATCCATGGGGAAGTTGGGACGGGATTTTCTGGAGTTGCTGCACCACTACCCTTGTGAGGACGAAGAACTGTTTGTCGAACCGGATGCCAAGAGCCTGCTCAGCCGGATTCAAAGTGACATTTTGTACCTGATTGATCGCAGCGATCAGGTGCACGAAATTGAACGGGAAGACAACAGACTGACACAATTGGACATGGGCCTGGATAACCCCAAGCAACCGGTCGCTGCTGAGGATAATTCGGTGCAGGTACACAGCTGCCACAGCCATCTACGTGAAATTGAAGTTCTCCATGATCAGTTGTTGGCACTGTTTCAGAACGATGCCTCGTTACAGCCTTCAGACATCATCGTGATGGCGCCGGCCATTGATGACTACGCCCCTTTTATCGAAGCCGTTTTCGACTCTGTGGCTGAGGATCGCTTTTTACCCTGGTCCATTGCGGATAGGGCATTTCAGCAGGAACATCCGGTGACCAATCATTTGCTCCGTTTTCTGGACTTGGTGTATAGCCGCTTTGCCATTGATGAAATTTTTGAACTGTTGGATTTCCCCCACGTCCTCGACAAATTCGACATTGACCGGGATAGCCTGGAAGGCCTCAAACTCTGGGCCCAGAATGCCGGGGTGTGCTGGGCTGAGGATGCTGCCAGCAAAGCAGACCTGGGATTACCGGAAACCCAACAGAATACCTGGGCCTTCGGCATGGACCGCATGCTGTTGGGTCATGCGGTGGTGGCGGAGCAACTGTCTCATGATTTACTGCCGGTCAACACCAACATTCCGGAAACTATCGGCCAGCTCAACTACTTTATCGATCGACTCGCCGGTTTTCGCTCCAAACTGTCTCAACCACAAAGCATCGTACAGTGGCACACTATTATCACCGACCTGATTGAGACATTTTTTGCCGAAGACGAATATTACTTTCCAATGCAGTCCATTCGGGAAGAACTGCAGAGCATGCTGGAACACGCTGAACTGTCTTCGCTGGACAGGCCAGTGTCGATCAGCGTCATCAAGGAATACCTCACCACCCAATTGACCGCCGTCGACCGCGGCAGTCAGTTTCTTACCGGTCAGGTCACATTCTGCGCCATGGTGCCCATGCGCAGTATTCCCTTCAAGGTCATCTGCATGCTCGGCATGAATGATGCCGTATTCCCACGAATCCAGCGCCCGCTGGGATTTGATTTAATGGCCAATAAACCCAGCAAGGGTGATCGATCGCGCCGTGATGATGACCGCTACCTGTTTCTTGAGGCCATACTCTCTGCCCGCAACTGTCTCTACATCAGCTATGTGGGCCGAAGTATTCTGGACAACAGTCGCATGCTGCCTTCCGGGCTGGTCACCGAGCTGGCTGACTATATTGATCAGGGCTATTGTGCAGATAACGAAGCACCGCTGGCGATACTGACCGAGCATCGCCTGCAGCCGTTCAGCGACCAGTACTTTCTTGACGAGCCACTATTCAGCTACTCCCGTGAGTGGTGCCAGGCTCGTTTTGGCAAAACACTGCCTCCCCCTGTGTTTATCGATAATGCCCTGGTCGCTCCCGATACCACCTTCAAGGACATCGAACTCGACCAGTTACTGCGATTTTTTAACCATCCGGTGCGTTACTTCTTTAATCATCGGCTCAATATCTGGCTAGATCATGACGAACAGCCTTTGCTGGCAAATGAGCCATTTTCCCTGGACCGCCTGGAAACCTACCAGTTGAATCAAGAGTTGCTGAAAAAAGCCCTGCAGGGAGAAAATCTGGATGATTACTACCGGGTCTTGCAGGCCACCGGCAGACTGCCTTACCACCAGTTCGGACAACTCTACTACCAACAACTCAGAACCCGCATGAGCGCCTTTGTCGACAATCTACAGGGACACTTGAACGAAACTCTAGAACCTTTGGAAGTCAACCTGCGCCTGGGAGATTTCCGACTGAGCGGCTGGTTGGACAACATTACTCCAGAACACTTACTGCGATTTCACTTCCATAAGCTCAGTGCCAATGACCAACTCCGACTTTGGATTTGCCATTTATTGCTTAATTGCCGAGAGCAGGACCATTCCGGCAGCTCCATAAATACTAAGAAACCCTACCCTCGCACCAGCCTGCACATTGCCAATGATGGCGAAGTGAGATTAGGGGAAACCGCAGACGCTCTTGATCATTTACGCAATCTGCTCGACATTTACTGGCAGGGCCTTTCTCGACCGCTCCCCTTTTTTCCCCGGACATCTTTTGCATTTGCACAATCTCAGCAGCGGGGAGTCTCTGATCAAGGAAGCCTGGGGCTGGCAGAAAAAGTATGGTTGGGAAACAATTTTGTGCCGGGTGAGGATCGCTCAGACTATAGTCAGCGACTCTATCAAGAGACCGACTCGTTGTTTGATCAAGAGTTTAAAAATCTGGCAGTCGATGTCTATGCCCCCCTGTTGCGTCACATGATCAAGACTTAGGAACCGAGCCTTGCAGATACTGGACATACTGAATTTCCCCCTCGCGGGCCGCAGCCTGATCGAAGCCAGCGCTGGTACCGGTAAAACCTTTACCATCGCCAACCTGTACCTGCGCATGCTGATCGAACGACAGCTTACCGTCAGGCAAATTCTTGTCGTCACCTTCACTCAGGCCGCCACCGAGGAGTTGCGCGGCCGCATTCGCGCAAAACTCATTGAAGCCCGGCACGCATTTGTATTGGGCAAATCGGAAGATGTGTTGCTGGCAAAAATGCTTAAGGAATGTCAGGACCAGAAAAAAACCATTGCACATCTGGAAGCGGCGCAGAGCTGCCTGGATGAAATGAGCATTTTTACCATCCACGGTTTTTGTCAGCGGATGCTCCAGGAACACGCCTTCGAAAGCGGCGCTCTGTTCAAACAGACGCTGTTACAGGAAGAAAGCGAGCTTTTGGAAGAAGCGGTGCAAGACTATTGGCGCAGCCAGTTTTATCCGGCCCAGCCGTATCTGGTCTCCCTGGTCACGGAACGCTGGCATAATCCTGAAACGCTGCGCAAAGAGATCCATCCGTATTTCAACAAACCGCAACTCAGGTTTCTACCAACGCTACGACAAGGCAACAGCGACCAGTTGCTGACCCTGCATCTGGCCCTGGACCAAGCCAACCAGGCATTTTCCGGATTGCAAACCCTTTGGCAACAGCAACAGGAGAAGATCAAGGACCTGCTCTTGCAGCATCCGGGGCTTAAGCGAAACTTGTACCGAAAGGACAAATTACATGGTTTGCTGCGGCTACTGGAGCGGTTCTTGTCAGCTAAAACACTTACCTCGTTACCGGAAAACTTCGAACGTTTTACCTCTCGGGTCATCAAGGAGAATGTAAAAGGCAGCAGCGGCCCCGAGCATCCTTTTTTCGAACAATGCAGCAGGCTGGAACATTTCGTCAAAGCCATTCCGGATCTGATTATCAGAGAGGCGCTGAGCTATTGCAGGCAGGCGGTAAAAAACAAGAAACGGCAGCAATCCCTCATTGGCTTCGACGATTTGTTGCTCATGCTGAATGAAGCATTGCGCAATGATCCGAACAGCAAACTGGCAAAAAAAATCCGCAGCCAGTTCCCGGTGGCGATGATTGACGAGTTTCAAGATACGGACCCCACCCAGTACGCGGTTTTCAATGCCGTTTACCCAAAAAGCGCGGCTGGCTGTCTGGTGATGATCGGCGATCCCAAGCAGTCGATCTACGGTTTTCGCGGCGCAGACGTCTTTACTTACATTCAAGCCAAGCAGGATGTTGATCCAGACCAGATCTATACGCTGGGCACCAACTGGCGTTCTACTTCAGCCATGGTGGCCGCAGTGAACCGGCTGTTTGGTGAAGCGGCTGATCCCTTCGTGTTTGCGCAGATTCCGTATTTCGCCGTGCAGTCTTCAGGCGTCCGTGATGACGAACAGTTCATGCAGGAGGGAGCAGTGGTTCCGCCTGTGCAGGTAGGTTTTATTTCCAGAACAGACAACAACACCCTGACAAAAACAGTGGAAGACCCGTTCGCTCAATCCGGTCACAGCAAAAAGCGCGAACTGATAAAAAAACGCGATGCGGAACACTTGGTTTCTCGCTGGACGGCAGAAAAAATACTGGGTTTGCTGAATCAGTCTGCCGCCATCGGCAAGCAACCGGTCCGGCCTCACCATATTGCGATATTGGTGCAAAGCCGCTTCCAGGCCGAGAAGATTCAGCAAGCACTCAGAGATGCCGGAATCAGCAGCGTGTTTTACAGCCGCAACAGTGTTTACGAAACCCGCGAAGCCAAAGACCTTCTATTTCTCCTGCGGGCCATTGCCACACCCGGTGACGAACGCCTGATGAAAGCCGGGCTGGCAACAGAAATAATGGGACTTACCGCCGAGCAATTAGACAGCCTGTCCAAAGACAACCAGTACTTCGATCAGTGGCTTCAGACTTTCGACGGGTATCGCGAATTGTGGTTGAAGAAAAGCTTCATGGCGATGTTTCTTCGACTGCTGCACGAACAGCACATCAGTCAGCGGCTACTGGCGTCACCGTCCGGAGAACGTAAAATCACCAACCTGTTGCATCTCGCCGAAACCCTTCAAAAGGCCAGCAGCACGCTGGTAGGATTGCATGGCCTGATCCAGTGGTTTTACGAGCGCCAGTATTTTCTCGATGCCGATGAGGAACAACAACTGCGGCTGGAGAGTGACGAGGCACTGGTCAAAATCGTCACTATCCATAAAAGTAAGGGGCTCCAGTACGACATCGTATTTGCTCCGTTTGTCTGGAATTGTAGAAAGACAGATAGCAACAAACCCTTGCTGTTTCATCGCGGTGTTCCCTGTGTGGATTTGCGGCCAAACAATAAAAAGCGCAATTATCATGTTGCGGAACAGGAACGATTAGCCGAAGACCTGCGCCTGCTCTATGTCGCCATTACCCGTGCAAAATATCGCTGTTATCTGGCATGGGGACAAGTGGATGGCGCCCAATTTTCCGCGCTGGCCTATCTGCTTTACCAGCCGACGGGGCGATTTGTTCAACAGCGGGTTCCCCCGATCATGGGCGCAATGACGGATCGAGAGTTGCAAAACCATCTGTCCGATCTAGCCGGTCAAGGCAACCTGTTCGACTACGAAGTGATCCACGAAAGTGGCTCCACCACAGGGTCACTGTCTCAATGGAAGATACATTCCGCACCGGGTACTTCGCCTGCCAACTACCGCAAGCTGCAACGCACCATTGACCGCAGCTGGCGACTGGCGAGTTTCTCTGCCCTGGTCACCAGTAGCGGTTCCCAGTGGCATGAATTGCCAGATCACGATGCCCTACAGCAACCAGAGGCACAAAACAGCACTCCTGCATTCCATTCCATTATGGAATTTCCCAAGGGAGCCAGAGCGGGTACCTTTATGCACTCGGTTTTTGAATCGATTGATTTTACCGAGCCCAGTCAACAGGCCATCGACAGGGTGATTGTTGAGCAGTTGCATCGTTATGGCTTTGAGCCTGAGTGGCTGCCGGTCATCAGCGACATGGTGGCGCAGGTCCTCTCTGCGCCCCTGCAAGCAGGTTCTGATCTTCGGTTGAAGCACATTTCCAACCGCCAACGACTGGTGGAAATGGAGTTTCACTTTCCGGTCTCTCCATTGCGGGCTGCGGTGCTGAATCGGCTCATCGAACGCTACTATCCAAGCCATTCAACTCATCCAAACCAGCCAAGCCAAGCAAGCGAACCAAGCCACAGCAGCCGCGCCGCTTTGGATTTTGAACTGGCCAAGGGCATGATGAAGGGCTTTATCGATTTGATTTTCAGTTACGAAGGCAGATTTTATGTAGCGGACTACAAGTCCAATCACCTCGGGGACAGCCTGGAAGACTACGATACCGCAGCGCTTCAGGAGGCCATCGATCACCATCGTTATGATCTGCAATATCTCATTTATAGCCTGGCCCTACACCGGTACCTGAAGCAGCGACTGCCTGCCTACCGTTATGAGCGCCACTTTGGTGGCGTTTGCTATTTGTTTCTGAGAGGCATAAGGCCCACCCAGAACCCGAAAACGGGTATTTTTACCGACCGACCCTCGTCGGCACTGATAACCGAACTGGATGAGCTGTTCAATGGCAACCAATAACACCCTTGACGCTCTGAAGAATCTCGCTCAACAAGGTGTGATTCACTTTATTGATTTTTACTTTGCGGAACTTTTGCAGCGCCTCGCCTCCGCTCCCTCAGGACCATTGTTGATGGCAGGATGCCTGGCAAGCAGGCAAAGTGCGTCAGGGGATGTGTGCATTTCACTGGAACACTATGCCTCCCAATTGCTGTTTGAAGGCGAGAAAGACCTCCAGGCTGACGAGACTCTCCGTGCCCCTCCGCTGGTACAGTGGGTTGACCGGCTGAAAAAGAGCGGCGTGGTGGGCAGCCCAGGTGACTTGCAGCCACTGATTCTGGTGCCGGATGGCAAAGACGTTAAACTCTATTTGCACAAGCTTTGGCTCTACGAAAAGGAGCTCTGTGATTATCTGCTGCGACAAATGCGGCCGATTGACTTGAAGAAGCGGGTAGATTACCCGGCATTGACGGCGGCTTTACAACGCTACTTTAATCCGTCCGGTACGGCGCAGCACGATGCCACCGACTGGCAACAGATCGCTTGTGTGCTGGCTGTTGCCAATCACCTGTGCGTGATTTCCGGCGGGCCCGGAACCGGGAAAACCACCACCGTAACCAAAATTCTCGCAATTCTGGTAGAGCAACACCAGGCCCTCGCGGGCAGCGAGCTGCGAATCGGCCTGGCTGCCCCTACCGGCAAAGCGGCCGCGCGTCTGTCGGAATCGATCAAAGCCGCCAAACTCTCGGTGATCGAAACAGAGGCTGTTCGCGCCATGATTCCCGAAAAGTCGCACACCCTGCACCGGCTGCTGGGCTATAATCGGGATCGGGCCAGCTACTACTACCATGCGGAAAATCGATTGCATCTGGATGTACTTATCGTCGATGAAGCGTCAATGGTAGACCTGGCGCTGCTGCGACATCTGGTGTGCGCGTTACCTACCCAATGCCGTTTGATTCTCTTGGGCGACAAAGACCAGCTGGCCTCCGTGGAAGCGGGCAGCGTACTGGCGGACATCTGCAGTTTCGGGACAGCGGCCTACAGCGGGGAGATCGTACAACTTTTCAGGCAGGTCATGCCCCGTTTCGCTCCGCCCCAGAGCACGGCAAGGCAAATACCGCTACAGGATAATCTCTGTTTTTTGCAAAAAAGTTATCGGTTTGACGAGCACAGCGGCATTGGTTTACTGGCGCAACACATCAATCATGGACAGGCAAAAGAAGCCATAGCACTACTGCAGAAGGGCAACTTTCCGGATTTGTCGTGGAGTACCGATACCAGCGACTATCTGAGCCAATGGGTGCTGAACCACTATAGCGATTACAGGACAACACAAGACCCACAGGAAGCGCTTCGACGGTTTAATCAACAAAGGGTTCTATGTGCAATGCGGGAGACGCCGCTGGGTACCCTCAAAATCAACCGCTTCATCGAGTCAGTGCTGACTCGCCACGGTCACATTTCCACCGAATCGACGTTTTACCCGGGTCGCCCCATCATGATCACCCGCAACAATTACCAGCTGCAGTTGTTCAATGGCGACATCGGCCTGATCCTGGCGGACAAAGAGGACAATAATCGCCTGAAAGCGTTTTTCGTGGATGCCAAGGGAGACCTGAGACGTGTATCGCCGGCCCGTTTGCCGGAGCACGAAACGGTGTACGCCATGACGATTCACAAAAGCCAGGGATCAGAATTCAATCAGGTACTCATTCTAATGCCACATCGTGACTCACCCATTCTGACCAGAGAGTTGATCTATACCGGATTAACCCGGGCCAGGCACCACTGCGTGGTGATATCCGATTTGTCATTACTGCAATGGGCGATTTCACGCCAGGTACAACGAAAATCCGGTTTAACAGGCAATCTGCGTTCCCGGTTTGAACCACAACAAGCATAGTTGTGGTACAAGTCAATGTATCTCGTGACCGACCCCATTGACTCGTCAAAAATTTAAGGGCCACTGAAAGCAGAGCGTTATGAATTTTGCCTCTTAGACTTTAACCCTCTTACGCCGTAGAACCAATCCCGTAAAGGCAAGCGATAACAGGGCAATGCCACTCGGTTCCGGCACCTCGGCGTACTCAATAATCAGTTTGGTCACATAACTACCTCCATTTGTCGCACCAAAGATGGCGGAGTTTTTTACGTCTGAGTCGTACTGGCCTCCGAACGCAAATTCACCGCCAATGCTGGCATTAATCGCTTCTAGGCCTGTGTCATTGAACTCCAGTGTGAAAAAGTCTTGGAGGACATCGCTTTCACTGGCGAATATGGCGCCTGTTCCCAAGTCCTCGTAGGCTGCCGAACCGCCTGAGTTTTTTACCAGCGGATCGATATCTCCGCTGTAATCCACCAGGTTAAAGTTGTAGCCGTCTTCAATTTTTGCCGTGATTCCGTTGTCTATATAAAAAGTAACTGAGGTTACGACCATGCCGGAGAGATCACTCAAATCGAAGTTGAAAAAGCTTCTGAAACCGGCCTCGGAAAAGAATGATTTGTAGGAATCAGAGGTAGCGTAGTTACCGGTTGCTGATCCCGATCCGCCTGTCACGGTTACACCATCGGCGTTATAAGCACCCCGGTTTATTGCATCTATTTCAATAATAGCGGCGACGGCTGAGTTACAGAGAAGCAGAGCGAACCCTATTTGCGTAAGTCTGGTAATGAAGGTTTTCATGTGAGCTGATACCTTTAGATAATCGGTTAAAAGAGTTAAGTCGTTAACTGTTGATTACTTAAGGAGGCGTTATTGCTCAGCAGAAACCTTACGCTTTGTAACTTTTTATATACTTTGTGTTAACGGGTTAACAAACAATGGACGGAATAGTCTCCATTGCATGCCTATGGATGCGGTAGGCGGATAATCGGGAAGTATTCATCACCGAACCTAAGTTCGAGCTTGAGACTCCGGAGCAATTTTTAGTTGACCGGGCAAAACAAATAGGTTTGGCAGTTACTGCTGCGCTGAATGATAGATTGAGGAAACTCCGGGACTAAGATTCCTCGTTCTATAAAGCCTTGTAAGCCAGATACGAGTTTGAGTTCAGGCGAGGCGTTCCTTTTACGGCTAGAACAACTGCCGAAATCCGGAACCCACTTATTTCAGACTTCTGTCAAATGGAAAACTGCCTAACCTTGCCAATGAGATCCTGGGATACTGTTTTAAGCTCCCTTGTCAGCGTGGCCACGGCTTCTGCAGCGCTTTTGTTCTCCTTCGATAGTTGACCGATAGAGGAAATGTTTTCACAGATTTGGCGGCTCTCTTCGGCTTGGTTGGTCACCGCGGATTCCAGTGCCTCTAACTGCAGCAAAGAAGCATCCGAACCGGTACTCAGATCGGTTAGCGGCTGCACCATGTTTTCGATAAGTTCGACACCTGCTTCCATCTGCTGCCGGCCATCGGTAATTTGCTGGGCAGCATTACCGGTTTCGCGATCAATGGCATCGATCACTTGGTTTATTTCTTCCGTGGCCTGGGTCGTTCGATTTGCCAGGTTTCGCACTTCGTCCGCGACCACGCTGAAACCGCGGCCGCTTTCGCCGGCTCGGGCGGCTTCGATAGCAGCGTTCAATGCAAGTAGATTGGTTTGCTCAGCAATCGATCCGATAGTGCTGATCATTTCCCGGACGGACACAGCCCTTTCCCGCAAAGCTTCCACCGCATCGGCAGACCTGTTTATCGTACTGGCAATCATTTGAAATTCCTTGGAGGCTTTGCCAATCAAGGCTTTACCTTCCTGCGCCAGATCCCTTGCCGCCTCGGCTTGAACCTTTGCTTCCTGTGCCGTGGTCGCGGCCTGGGCGCTGTTCTGGGTAAAACCCTGGATAGCCGAATCGATATCGGCGACAGACAAATCCTGCTGATTGGACGCCTGATCCACCTTGGCGACAGGTTCCTCCATTGAATCAGCGGTATTGCTGACGGTTTCAGCTGAGCGGCTGATAGATGAAACCAGCTCCCCCAGCCCCTGGTTTATACTGTTAAAGGCCACCATCAGATCGCCGACTTCATCTTTACTGATTTGCTCCGTCCGATAAGTAAGATCGCCATTGGATATCTGCTTTGCCACCTCTACCGTTTCGCGTAATGGCAGGGAAATACTCCGTGAAGTCAGCAATGCCAGGATTCCTCCCAACAATACCGCAATCACGGACAACACAGTAACAATGGAAAGGGCTTGGTCGCTGTCTTGTTCCAACTGTTGTTGCTCAGTAAGCATTTCCGCCTGTTTTGCTTTTAACAAACTCGCGATATTGGTCAGCAATGCCTCTAAAGCAGGAGCGGTATCCGAATTGAATTGCTGAATGGCGGTTTCCGGATCGACCTCTACAAAGTCCACCGTTTCTAAAAATGCAGTCTTATATTTGGTTCGGCTTGCCACTACCTCTTCTACCAGAGGTTCGTTCGATTGTTCCTCCAACTCGCCAAGCAACTGATCTACCCGCCGATTATGCTGGTCCATGAGGCTATAAAGCTTAATGCGTGAATCGCGATCTTTATTGGGCAGGATTTGCAGCAACCGAAGCGCTGCGGCCTGAGCTTCAATTTTGATTTGACTGGCAAGTACCACTTCCTGCACGTCTTCCCTTGCAAACTGTTTGGCCCCGACGGACAACTTGCTCATCCCGGAAAAGGCAATCAAAGAAATTGTCACCAACAGCAACAGAATGATGCTAAAGGCAATGCCCAGCCTCAAACTGATTCTGAGATCGTTCACGAATGTCATAATATGCCTCAATGAGTAGCCAGCCCAAGCCCTAAGCGGTCAATAAACTTCAATTTGTAAAACTGTAAGGATAGTGCAGTTTGCCATATCGTCACGCAATCAGAGTAGCTTTAAATCATTCGTTCAATACTTGTCAGGATGGGCAGAGTTTCTAGCGAAAAGATAGTCCAGTGACAGCTTGCCTGCGCCAAAAAGCACCACGGCGGCTAACAGACATCCCCACACGATATGGGTCAGCAAGGCTGCGGCAGGAATATCACTGAGACTTATCACAGCGACAATATTGACCACGGACAGTCCGATTGCCGACAACCGCCCAAGCAGGCCGAGAACCACAAAAACCGGTAATACAATCTCCCCGGCCGTGCCGAGATACGCCGCCAGTTCGTGGGAAATAAAAGGCACTTGATACTCGTACTCGAATAGAAACAGGGTGCTTTCCCAATCCCTTACCTTGCTAAGTCCCGCTTTGAAAAATACCCACGCGACATAGGCTCTGGCGCCTAATAATGCCAGGGGTTGTAAAAGATCCAACAATTTCGCGGCAAGCCCGTTAACGGCATTGAAACCAGAAATAACCATATTCATATGCGTCCCGCTCCTAAGGGGTGTCTAGTCGAGTAAATTTATATAGCAATCCCTCTTGCATCGCCTGAGGGAGCCAGGTAGAAAAATCAAATTCGAGGTCGGCGACCTGATCCAGCGCACCTCCGACGGAAGTGCCACTCATCAGTTCCTGCAACCAGGTTCTCTCCGCAACAGTCAACGACCTGAGTTGACTGCGCCATTGCGGGCGATAGACGAGAAGAGCCTGCCCTTGCCTCTCGGCAAGTTTCTCTTTAGCGGCATGCCGGTGCTTTTCTGCCGTTTCTTGAGATTCCTGATGCGCCAGAAAAATGTCTAACACAGGGAAGTCCGAGGACAAACAAGCCACACAGCTTTTTAGTTCCAATTTCAATGCATAGGGATCAACTTCAGAAAGCAGCGTCAGACTTTCGATATCCGTTTCCTGATCCCGTGCCCGTTCGCAAAGATGTCGCAGCCAATCCAATTTCCCGCAATCTGCAAGATAGGGGTAGGCAGTCAGTTGCTTCTGTCCGGCGACAAAGGCTGGAAAATGTTCGCCCCACTGTCCCCAGTCCCCCGAATCCGGCAAACGGCTATGCAGATACGCCGAAGCAAACGAGGCGAACTGCCTTTTACCAACAAGTTGCTCAAGGGTTGGAAAGCTGATCTGTAAGGCTCTTACGGCATTTGCTTCAATATTGCGCCGGTAGACTTCCAATGCAGGATCGCTCAGGGGCTTCGCCGAGGTAAGGATTGTCTTCAGCAAGCCGTCTTGGGACGCCGCCAGCGATTCGGTACTTGTCATGCCGCCAAACTCGCCTCGGCAACTTTTCTCGCCTTTTCCGCCTCACCTAGTAAAACATCAAACTCGGGCAGATCCGTGTCCCATTCGATCAATGTGGGAACGGGGCCGAAACGCTCAATCGCATAGGCATACGCTTGCCATACCGTTTCCGCCACCGGCCGGCTGTGATCATCGACCATGATTTGCTGTTCCGGGACCGGGGTACAACCTGCTAAATGGATTTCACCGATAATACTGGCGTCCAATCGATCCACATAGTCACGGATAAACTTTAAGGGGTCGCGAACTTTCTGGTTCCTGGCATTCACAGCCAGATTGTTCAAATCCAACAATAGCTGGCAACCGGTCGTTTTGGTCAGGGACAACAAATACTCGGTTTCGGCCATGGTGGAACCTTCCGGATCGAAGTAGGCCGACAGGTTTTCCACCAGCAGTTTCCTACCTAACTTCTCCTGCACCAGATTCACATTGCGGCACATGACATCCAGCGATTCCTGATTAAAAGGGATAGGCAGCAAGTCGCCTCCGTGGACCCGCATTCCTTGCACTTTGCCCCAGGCAAAACATGCATGATCGGAAACCAGTATGGGATTTACCCCCGCTACGAGATGAGCAAGGCGCTGAAGATATTCATCGGGTATCCCGGCAGCCGAACCGAGACCACCAGAAGTACTATGTATGCTGACCGGAAAACGTTCTTTCACCTGTTCCAACAAGGCGATCGCCGCACCGCCCTGCATAAAGAAATTTTCCGCGTGGACTTCGACGAAGTCCAAGTTGGCCGGGGTATTGAGAATATCAGCATAGTGACTGTGGCGAAGTCCGATGCCGATCTGAATTCCTTTATCGCCCATTCTTAGGTCCTTGTGCAATACCCCTCGGTAGGCTTAGCCTTTATACGCTTTTACGGCTTCTTCCTTGGTAAGTCCACCAAGGTCTTTACAGGTGCCTGCATCAACCAGCTTCCATTCGCCGGGATCGTTGTCAACGGTTGACTGACCCGCGCAAGAATGTGTACCGGCCAGGTTGGCGCAGTCGTTTTGGCCTGCCTTGGCGATGCCGTAACACTTTTCTTTACCGCCGGCAAAGGCAGGGCCGACAACGCCGACAGACAAAGCAGCAGCAAGCGCAGCAGTCACAGCTAGGTTATGTTTCATGTGTTTCTCCTCAATGGTGTGTCGCTATTATAATGGTCAAAGCGATCCGCAGAATTTTGGTGCTCGCCTATTCTTATTCACCCTACCGGGTCACCTAAGTATAGCCCTAAACGCCAGCGACGCTTGCGGCCAACGTTCGTTACAAGCAATAGTTATGACTAAGCCGCTAGGTTATAGTTCCACGCCGATTTGAAAAAAATGCAATCGCCAGGTTTATTACCGGATTGCACTGAAAAAATAACCGGATGAATGAGAATGTTGATCCCTAGAATTTATCTGGCAGGCCCGGATGTCTTTTATCCGGAGGCCATCTCTATCGGCAGACAGAAGCGCTTACTTTGCGACCGGTATGGCTTTGAAGGACTTTATCCGCTGGATAACGAACTCGATGGCAGCGACAACCCTTCCACGGCTATTTATCTGGGCAATATCGCAATGCTGCGGAAGGCGGATTTAATGATCGCGAATATCACACCATTCCGCGGATCCGGCATGGATCCCGGTACGGCTTTTGAAGTCGGCTTCTGCAAAGCGCTGGGCAAACCCGTTTATCTCTATAGCAACGATCCGCACACCCACAAAGAACGGATAAATCCGGATTCACCGGTCGATGAAGATGGATGCACTATCGAAGATTTTCGGTTGGCCGAAAATCTAATGATTGCCCATGCCGGGGAAGGCCCGCTATTCAATAGGGCAGTCGAAGCGGCAGACCGCTTGCGAAGCTTGGAAAACTTCGAAGCAGCGCTTGCCTTTGTAGCTCGAAAGCATTTTTAGGAAGCAAGCGATGCCTCCGCTCGAGCTAAACCAAAGTCTTCCAAAATGCTGTAAAAACATGGAATGACAAATAATACCAGGAGCGTGGAACTGGCGATGCCAAACACAATGCTGGTTGCCAGCGGTATTAAAATCTGTGCCTGCAGGCTGGTTTCCAATAACAGCGGCGACATCCCGGCAATAGTCGTCAGCGAGGTCAGCAAAACCGCCCGAAACCTGTCATGGCTGGCTTTCGCAGCTGCATCGTGTACGGACAAGCCTTCTGCAACCCGGCGCTTCACGAACTCCACCAGGAGAATGGAATCGTTGACCACTATTCCCGCCAGCGAGACAAAGCCAAGCAACGAGGGTAGCGTTATATCCAGCCCCATCAGCCAATGCCCCCAGACCACACCGATTAAGGCAAGGGGAATATTCACCATGACAATAAGGGGTTCGGCATAGGACTTGAATTGATAACTCAGCAAGACAAAAATACCGGCCAAGCCCAGGACAAAGGCTGTGACCATCGATCCTTGAGTTTCTCCTCCCTCTGCCACTTCCCCCTTAAAATTGACTTGAATATCAGGATAACGCTGCTTAAACGCGGGTATATAAGTCGTCTGCAAGTCTTGCAGGACGGCTGCCGTATTGCTGACTTCGCTATCAATATCACCAATGAGCGTGACCGTCCGCAAATTATCGATCCGGTGAATTCGGGAGAAGCTCCGGGTTGTATCCACTTCGGCAACCTGCGAAAGCGGGATCACCGCGCCTGTGGCGGGATGTACGATGGGGAACTCATCAAAATCACCCAAGCTGTCTTTGGAGGCATCGTCCAAACTGACCGCAATATCGTAGGTTTCTTGCCCTATGGTTGTCTCTACGACAGTAAAACCCTGAAAGGCCGCCCGCAGTTGACTGGCAATAGTCTGCGCATTCATTCCCAGGCTGACGGCTCCTTCTTTAAGGTGCAGGGTAAATTCAGGCTTTCCAGGCCGCAAATCGTCAAGCAGGTTACTTACTCCCGCATAGCCGTTAAGCTTGGTCTGCAATTCGAAAGAAGCTTTACTCAGTCGATTCAAATCCTCGCCGCGTAAGCGAATTTCTATAGCTCTACCCGCAGGCCCCAGTGTCGGCTCCTTGATCGCGATACTCCAGGGACCGACAATTTGCTCAGCCTTCTCAAGCCATTTCGATTGCAGCTCGGTGATACGAAAATTTCGTACCTCAGCACTCAACAAATCAACGCCGATAGTTGCCAAGTGCGCACCGGACTCGAAGGCATCGGCATTTTGTCCGAAATTTACCGAGATCGAATTCAATACCGGCATTCCCTGGCGCTCCGCCAAGGGGGCGGCAACCTCTTCGAGATCGGCGACTAGCTGCTCCACAACCTCCTCTGTTTTTGCTAGTGAAGTCCCCGTTGGCATAAGAACCCGCGCCTGCAAGATATCGCCTTCTAGCGCGGGAAACGGCGAAAAGCGAATAAATCCGGCGGACACCATACTAATCGACACAATCAGCAGTGCCAGCACTCCGCCTATGAAGGCATAGCGGTAACGAATCAACCCGGCAACCCAGCCGTCGACCCGCACTCTTTGCCGCTCGAACCAGGCATCAAATCGCTCTCGGAAAGCATTAGGCGGCTTATTTTTGGCATGCGCCAACGAGTGATTCAAGTGGCTGGGGAGAATGAAAAACGCCTCTAACAACGATACACTGATAACGGTGAGCAACACAATCGGCACCACGACCAGCACCTGCCCGATATCTCCCTGTAACATCAGCAATCCGGTAAAAATGCAAATAGTGGTCAAGAACGAGGAGAAAACCCCTCTGGCCACACGCTTTGTGCCTTCCACAGCAGCTTCCAGCGGCGATTTACCGTGGCGAATTTGGGTGCCTATGCTTTCACTGATGACGATGGCATCATCCATCAGAATACCCAGGGCCAACAGCAGCGCTACCATCGATAGCATGTTGATGGTGACGCCGATATTACCGAGCACAAATGCGCCAGCCAGAAAGGCCACCGGCAGTCCCATGACCACCCAAAAGGCATAGCGCGTGCCAAAAAACAGCCACATCACCAGAAACACCAAAGCCAGACCCTGCCAGGCGTTGGTGGACAACATATCTATGCGGTCCTGGATAATGCTGGTCATATCTTTGGTTAATTCCATCGAAACTTCCGGCGGTAGTTTTTGCTGTTGTTCCGCAATAAAGGCCTCAACCTGTTCGAGAATTTGCAGGCTGTCGTCCATGGTGTTCTTTTTAACTACCAGCATGGCTGCAGGTTTCCCGTTGAAGGTGACATTGTTTTCGTCGGAGGAAAAGCCGCTGTTAATCTTGGCAATGTCTCCTAAGCGAATTTCGGTCTTTTGCTGGCCCTGGATAACAATCAACTCTGCCAGTTCATCCACTGTCCGCTTTTCATCACTGAACCGAATCTGGTAATCCCGGTGATGGGTAGTGACATCCCCGGCCGGTAAATCGACATTTTGGCTGCCGACCAAATTGGCAATATCCTGCAGACTTAGCCCATATTGCCGTAGGTTTTGTTGGGAAACCTGAATTTGAAATTCGCGATCCGCAAAACCTTGGATTTCCACCAATGGGATGGGCGTGGTTTGTAAAATCTCGCTTTTCAACTGCTCGGCCAGCAACTTCAGCTCTGTCCGGGGAATATCGGCAGTGACGGCGAGCGTAACGACTTCCTGGGTACGGCCGGTTTCAATAACCGTGGGCTGCTCGCTGCTTTCCGGAAAGTTGGAGATCCCGTCCACCGCCGTCTTGATGTCGTCCAGGAAGGTGCGAAAATCCCCTTCTTCCAACATCTTTACCGTCATGACACCGGTATTCGATCGTGCCTCGCAGCGCTTCTCCTCGATAAAACTGATGCCGTCCAGGGCGTCTTCCAGCGGCAGGCAGATTCCCAGCTCCACATCGGCTGAAGTCGCACCGGGATAAGCTACATTGATCTGGACTTCAAAGCGGTCGATGTCCGGGAAGGTCTCCCGTTTGATTTCCGGAAGAGCCAAAAGTCCGGCCAGGATAAACAGCCCCATCAGCAGGTTGGCGGCGGTCGGGTGGGCCGCAAAGTGACGAATCATCTTAGTGCGCCTCCAACCATAGCTGCAGATTGGCCGCGGCAGCCTGGTCTAGAATCGGTTGCAACAACATTTGCGGAATCGCGGGAAACAGGTCGGTTGTGACCAGGCGAGCGCCATCCTCAAGACCTTCGCCCGGCTCCACGAGCAGCATTTCATCCAACTCAATCCCTTTGATTTTTCGCCGTTCCAAGCGGGATTCCGCGTCAACCAGATACAGCTCTTTTTGATGGATCGCCGCGCGGGGAATAACAAAATAATCCTGGGGCGAACCCATGAGTTCCACTTGGGTATACATTCCCTGGATTAACGGCGGTCTTACGCCGGGCTGCAGGCGTCTGAAAGGCTGCTCGACGACAACGCTGACACCCAAGGTGCGCGATGCCGGGTCCAGAGTTCCTGTAATTTGCTCAACCTTCCCTTGCCATTCCACCTCGAAGTCTTCGATCAACCGCACGGTAGCGCCGAGATCCAACTGCTTCACGTAATTTTGAAGCCGCGCATCCAGCCCTTGGGTCGGATATTGTTCGGGGAAAGGTTGAAACCCTTTGGCCAACACCCGAAACTGACTTAACGGAAACTGGGCATTGATCCGCACGCGGTCGAGCGATTGGGCGCTAAACAAGGTGGTGCCGGCGCTGACAAACTCGCTTTGTTCAACGTTGACCTGGGAGACGCGGGCGGTAAAAGGCAGTCTTATTTCAGTGCGTTCCAAGTTGCGCTGCTGAGTGGCCACTTCCGCATCGGCAATGTCTATCTGGGCTTTTTGCACGGCAATCTGTTGCGGCAGGGTTTCCAGGTTGCTCGACAGGCTTTGAACCTCCTGGCGCAGTTGGATAACCGCGGATTTCTGTCCATCGCGCTGGCTTTGGGATACGGAGCCTTTCTTGAAAAGCCGTTCCAGACGGGCAAGCTCTTCTTCAGCAAGGGCCAGTTTGTCTTGCGCCAAGGCCAGGTCCCGTTGGGCATTCGCAAGATTCAACTGCTGCTGCTTTAAGTTGGCCTGACTTTGCACCAATGATGCCTGGGCGCGATTTAGGGCCAATTGATAATCTCGATCGTCAATTCGCAATACTAGTACACCCTCTTCCAATACCGCGCCAAGCTCAAGATTTTCATGTAAAAAAGTGATTTTTCCCGACACTTCGGCCCGAGTTTGCAGAAGGGTGTCCGGTTCAACCTCGCCATAACCGACGATGACCGGCCGGACTTTTTGCTTCGACAATTCAATATAGGCTGCAGGAATTCCTTGTTGAACGTCGGATTTATGTAAAACCGGAGGGCTCGATTTATTCATTAAAACAGCGATTAGCACGCCAATCAGCACAACTGCCAAAAGCCAGTACTTACGTTGTAACCATACAACCTTCATTGCCCTGCTCCTTCCATAAATAAACGGTAGATATGTTCGGCCCAAACATCACTACTGACTTCATCGTGACTGATATTCCAGGCCTGGTCTCTTACTACCGCGCCGATAAATGGCGAGATGACCATAGTCACCAGGGAAAACGCCAACCATTTGGGATCGGCATCCTGACGGATTCGCCCCTTTGCCTGCTCTATTTTCACTAACACCGGAAGCAGGGTAGCGATCTGTTTGGGCATTAACTCGATGAATCGATCACGCAGGTGGCTATCGCTGCTCATGACTTCATCCACCAGTAAACGGGTAATGGCAGGATTGCGCGAAAAGTTGGAAATGGCCGTTCTTATAAAGCCACGCAAGGGTTCCGGATCATTCCGCAGGGTTTTGAACCGTCCTACTTCCAATTGGGCAAATCGCTCCAGTATTCCGAGGAACAGCCCTTCTTTGCCGCCAAAGTAATAGCTGATCATTGCCGACTTCATCTCGGCCTTATCGGCGATCTCGCGGATGGTAATACTGCGATAGCCTTTTTGCTGGAGGAGTTCAAAGGCGGCATCTAAAAGCGCCGATTTGCGCTCCTCTTGAAGCACCGGATCTTCGGGCCTTCCGCGTTTGCTCATGTCCGAACCCATCAATTAAATTTATCAGATGATTAATTTAATCGTATGATAAACTAATATTCTCGCTTTACAAGCCGTAGTTTTCGATTGGATTGGTTAACTTTTGTTCATCTTTAGATCCATCCGTCGATTAGGATGCGTATCCTTCTCCGTATAACACCAATCCGAGGAGAATCTCATGCATCCGTTAACTCTGGAATGCTTCCACAAACCATCCGGGAACGCTAAAGCGGTGCGCATAGAACATATTCGTTTTCAGATCAGTGACGACCATCACCGCCGAATGGAAGAAGCCGAGGAAATTCTGCTACAGAATGACCAGAAAGAGATCTTTTTGGACGTTGAGCCCTCTGAGTTAAACATGGAGTTACCGGACAACTTGATCGGCATTGAGAACTGTCGTTTACGCGTCTACATCAGCCAGCCTGATCAGCGGGGCCATTTTCACCTGGTAGGCGAACTGCCCGGAAATGGCGGCACCGTATATACCGGCGGCTTGATGATTGATTATATCGCCGCCTAATCCTACTGCACCGTTAGCGGATGGCGCTGGCGCGTCCGCTTTTTTCTCAATCACCACAGGATCTTTATCCTTAACAGGATCGCTGAGTGATGTGAACGAATGTCGATTCCGCAGATAGGCAATTACCCTCCCGGGCGCAATGACGGGCGCCCAATTGCGCAGGCTATCCATAGCCTGCGATGAAGTAATTGGCCCAACCCAACTGCTGCCTTTAAGTTCTTTGGGATTCTCAGACTGGTAACCGGACTGTCATTTCCGTTTAATCATTCGGTCATTTTATCGTCAACAACCTTTAACAGGAATTGTTTAACAATGTATAGACCTCTGAACAACTACGGAAAATCCCATGCTAAAGATAAAACAGCTCATTTCCTTTTGCCTCCTGTTGCTTACCTGCACAGTCGCGATGGCGCAAACCATCAAAATGGCCGTGACAGATTTAGTGGGTATGGAGGAACTTCAACGCGAGTTCGGACAGTTCGTCGATGTGCTCTCAAAAAAAACCGGTTACGACGTTGAGTTTCTTCCTGTCACGAACCGTACGGCTGCCGTTGAGGCGCTCAGATTTAAGAAGGTGGACTTCGTGCTCACCGGCCCAGCCGAATATGTGGTGATGAACAAGCGAGCAGATTCCAAGGTTGTGGTAGGCTTCTCGCGCCCGGACTACTTTGCCGTGGTGATCACTCTGGCCGATAGCGGCATTCAGTCGATTAAGGATCTCAAAGGCAATAAAGTAGCCTTCGGCAGCGTCGGCTCAACTTCCAAGCACTTGGGCCCCATGCAAGCCCTTAAAGACTACGGCATCGATCCGCTAAAGGACATAACACCGATTCATACCAAAATGAACGTCGCCTGGGAAGCACTGAAGAAAGGTGATGTCGCGGCGGTAGGAATGAATCACCTGAACTTTCTGAGTTATCGCCAGCTTGAACTTGACCGGGGAGGTCTACCTCCAGGCGCCTTCCGCGTTATCGCCCGAGGTCCGGATTTGCCCAATGATATTCTCATGGCGGGCGCCCATGTAGACGCCGGTATTGTCGAAAAGGTTCGAAAGACCTTTTTAGAAAACTCCGGCGAACTGATTTCAGCCATCTTAACCGGGGAAGATAACAAGAAGTATGACGGCATGCAGTTTCTCACCCGGGTAAAGGATGACGACTATAACTATGTCCGAGCCATGTACAGTACGGCCGGCTATCCGGAATATTCCGATTTCATCGGCGATTAGTCGTGTATTCACCAGACAAGCTGCCGGGTGACCGCCCGGTAGCTGCTCTAAACGCACCCAAAGCCGTACGGGTGCAGGACCTCCGCAAGCAGTTTAGCCCAGCAGGTTCTGCTATCTTCGAAGGTATCACGTTCAGCATTCCGTGCGGAGCATCCCTGGCGATTATCGGACCCAATGGTGCGGGCAAGAGCACGCTACTGAAATGTTGCGTACGACTGATTGAACCGGACGGCGGCAAGGTATGGATTCACGATAAGCAGATATCCGGTTTATCGCGTGCCAAACTACGCCGATTACGTAACCAGATTGGTTTTGTCTTCCAGAAACACCAGTTGATTCCCGAACTGTCGGCCCTGACCAATGTGCTGCACGGCGCACTGGCAAGAGGTACCGGTCCGCGTTATTGGTTTCAGGCATTGGCCCCCTTAGAACTTCGGCAGCGGGCAATGCATTACCTGTCTCAGGTCGGCTTGAGTGACTTGGCCATCCGGCCCTGCAGCCAACTCTCCGGTGGACAATCGCAACGCGTGGCCATTGCCCGAGCATTGATGCAAGAGCCAAAGATTCTGCTGGCAGACGAACCTACCGCCAGTCTCGATCCTAGAGCGGCTTCAGAAATCATGACGTTATTGCACAGACTCACACAGGAATCCGGCATTACCCTGATGTTCGTGTCCCACCACATGGAACACGCCAAAGAATATGGCGACCACATCATTGGGTTGAAAAACCGCTCGTTGCAATTGAACAGGCCGGCAAAGTCTGTCGATTTGAGGGAGCTTAAATCCTTTTTCTCCGAAACACCCCTTTATGCCGCTTCATAGCTATTCAAACTCACCGCAAAGATTACGCCTGCCGGGGATTATTTCCAGCGGAGTGTTTCTGTGCACGCTGTGTTTTTTTGTGTGGTCGTTAATTAGAGCAGGCTTCTCCTTTACGGAACTTTGGGAAGGCATTCCCAACATGGGAATCATTGTTGGTGAGATGATTCCGCCTGCAACCGACCGGTTTTTCCCAATGCTGGACGCAATCCTGGTGACTTTTCAGATGGCGCTGGTTGGCACCGTGTTTGGCGTGATACTTAGCCTGCCGTTAGCATTACTAGCCGCACAGAACACAACACCCTCAGCTTTCGTCCGGCACCTGGCCCGAGGTCTGATCAGTTTTTTCCGCACGGTACCCGATTTGGCCTGGGCATTATTCTTTGTCGCTTCTGTCGGTTTAGGTCCCTTTGCCGGTACGCTGGCGTTATTGATCGACACCATTGGCTTTTGCGGCCGGTTCTTTGCCGAAACCATTGAAGAAGTCGATGCCGGTCCGAACGACGCACTCACCGCGATTGGCGTCCGCGCCACGGATCGAATTGCCGTGGCAATACTCCCCAGTGCTTTGCCGGGTATGACCGCTTCCAGTTTATTCGCCCTGGAGAAATCCGTTCGATCCTCAGTCGTGCTGGGCTTGGTGGGCGCCGGTGGCATTGGCGCGGAACTCGCCGTCTCCATGGAAATGTTTCGTTATGATCAGGCCGCCACCATTATCCTGATGATTTTTATTTTGGTACTGGCCGTTGAACAACTCAGCGGGAAAACCCGATCCACCCTTCTTAATTTAAGGAAAACTAATGTCTAGCAGCACTACCGACCGGAACCATTTGAATAATGCAAGCGGAAAACTCACCGAGGCTTTTATTCTGATCGAAGAGGGCTGGCATTTTGGCACCCTTACTTATGAACGCGGAAAGGTCACCCGGATCGATGCAACAGCCGTTGCAGAACTGCCAGGGAACGAGTCTGCAGCTTGCTACGTCCTGCCGGGTATCGTGGACATTCACGGCGATGCATTTGAACGCCACATCACCCCCAGGGCAGGTACGGAATTTCCTTTGGACCTGGCCTTCGCCGCCAACGATCACGCTTTGGTCGGCGCCGGAATCACCAGCTTCTTTTACAGCATTACCGACGGCTTTGAGCCCGGCCCACGGTCCAGAGACACAGCCAGATCAATTGTGCAGACAATTCAGGCGATGCGCCCGACCCTGCGGTGCGACAGTTACCTGCATATCCGCCATGAAGAGGTCAATACCTGGGGTCACAACGAACTGATGAAATGGATCAAGGAAAGACAAATCGACCTGCTGTCACTCAATAATCACCTCCCCTTCCCTGACGACGAACGAACCATTGAACGCTATACCGCCGGTCTGACCCGGCGCTTGAAAATGACCCTGGAAGAAAGCCGGGAGATTATTGCGTCTCTCCAACATCACCGGGAGCAAGGCGCAATACAGGTCGAAGAACTCAGTGTGACCGCTAATGCCTGCGAGATCCCGTTAGCCAGCCACGACGACGCGGATCAAGCGGCAGTAAAGAAATCCATTGACCGGGGGGTAGCCGTGGCTGAATTTCCCATGACACTGCCACTGGCCAAGGAACTCAGAGATGCAGGTATCTCGGTTCTCATGGGCGCTCCCAATCTGGTGCGCGGCGGTTCGCATATCGGAGGACTGTGCGTAAAGGAAGCGGTGGAGAACCGGCAAATCGACGCGTTGTGCAGCGACTACTATTATCCCAGTCTGTTTAATGCCCCCTTCATGCTGGAGAAAATGCAACTCTTATCACTTCCGAAGGCCTGGCAACTGGTTAGCGAGAATCCGGCCCAAGCCGTCGGGCTTGGTCATCGGAAAGGCAAAGTGGCACCTCAGTTTGATGCGGACTTATTGGTACTCAATCGATTGGATGGCAATCCGCTATCCATCCAAAAGGTCATTGCCAGGGGCAACACCGTTTTGAATCGAGGTAACGCTACATTAGATTTGGAAATCACGGCGTAATGTTTAATGCCGTGCCACCAGGTGCATTGATGCTGACGTCCGCGATCTTTTTACTTCGCAACCAGTTCTTTCAACGACGCCCCTGAAGAATCACCTGCCGATGATCCTGATAAAGGTCAAAACCTGTGCGCAGAGCATCTAAATACTCACTTTGAGCGGCAGGAACTTCATTGATTGTTTCCAGCACAATCTGCTTGAGTGGATTACAGGCTCGGAACAACAGATGTTTGAATACCATTAGCGATTTCTGAATCTCCGGATCCTGTGCCGATATATTAAACTGCAAATCACGGCCCTTGCGCTGACTGACCAGAACTAATTCAGCTCCCCGGTAAACCATATGAATAGAATCACGCCTGGCCGGAAGCGATCCTTTCAAACCGGCCAGAGGGACTCCACAAAGAGACAAGGGGTCACAGGCATTCAGCCAGAACCAATGATCTTTCGGTGGCTGTTGCAATGCTCTTAAGCCTTTATGAGAAATAAACTGCGGACCTGGAATACCCTGAAAAAATTGTCCGGAAACTAATTCCCTGGACAGTTCCATCAGACGCAGGGCCTTTAGCAGCCGTCCCCAGCGAAATTCCTCAGGTTCCTTAAGCAAAATCTCCCGAAACAAAATGCCGTAGCGGTCCAGCAGCATGCGCACCCGGTCCTTTGTCCGCTCCAACGTTTCCAGAGAATCTTCTTCGACTTCCTGTTCAGGCACCAGATACCAGTTACCGGGACTGGTGGAATGCTGTTTCCACTGAGAAAAAGATAAACGGTTCCCACCGTGGCGACGCCCCCGTGGACGTCCGGGCTGCGCTAAATTAGTTTCCGGTTCCGAAAACTCGAATTTATTCGCCTGTGCTTTGCGCAACGCACTGAAGCTATCGTTACTGATCTTGCCCAACCAGGCTTGCTGCCAAAGTGTATTGGCGACCCGTGCGGCTGGCCATTGGGCTGTGTCGACAAAATAGTTAAAATCATATCGCCCCTGTGGATCGGCAAATAACGACATCAGGTCCGCCGAGGTTTCTTCAGAGGCTCCTGCTGTTTCGAGAAGATCCAGATCCGAATCAAAGCAAAAAGCAACTTTCCTGCTTCCCATACCAAGCCAGAGTATGTCGGTCTGTTGAAAAAGCTGATCCAGGTGCCAGGGTTGGTAGCCATTAATACGGGCGGGAAAGATCTCGTTCTCCCACATTGCAACGTCAAGCGGTAGCCCCTGTAATCGATGGATAACATCCAATAGCCGGTCTTCCGGCTCCTCTGAAGTAAAGGTTTGCTGCCAGGCATGCAAAAAGACCGGCAAGTCCTTCAGCGGAATGGGTTCTATAACAGGAGCATCCGCCCTTCGTTGCAAAAATAACAGGCGTTCAAAATTTTGCCGGTCGCAATAAAAGAAGTCATCAACCCCTTCCAACAAAGGGCCTTTGATCAGGGTTCTGTCACTGACTAAATCTTCCAATGTTTGTAATAACCGATTGCTATTCAGAGCCAGCATTTGCACCAGTTCATCAGCTTTCAGTGGACCATAGAACTGCAGAAAATTGCTTAATAACGTTTCTAGTGCAGCATCTGACTCTGCCGAATTAAACTTCTGGGACTGTAATCCCGGCAGACTTTGCTCAATATCTTCCGGCAGATTAACAGCCTCAGAAGGGAGATTCGGTGCACCTTCAAACCCGGAGAGTATCGGGAGGAGTTCAAATTCAGATGCAGAAAGCTGCTTCGCAAGCATCAGATCGGGCAGATTCTCTATGGCGACGATTAGTTCCCTGCGGGAATCAGGGGTCTCCGTTACTAATAACTTCACCGCCCGGGTTTGCAGCCCAGCTAAAACTTCAGCGAGAGAACCGGTTTGCCGGGAAATGTTCCGACACAACTCATTCCATTCCTTACCGGGAATCACCGTCCTTTCCTTTAGCCACTCAAGCAGGTCCTGGCTTGTTTCCGGAGCATAGCCAAAGGCCAGCCGGAGACTTTTTTCCTGAAAAGCCTTACATACGTCAACATTGATTC
>JANQMN010000048.1 GCA_028280065.1 Hahella sp. | reverse complement strand
AACAGCTCTTTCTCTGAACTCGGGTGAATATCGATTTCCTTTTTTCATAAGGTCTATCCTCTCAAGAAATAGACCCTCCGACAAATCCGGGACACTTCAGTGGGCGTGCTCTGGTAAATGAGGCAATTAAAAACACAAGTGTCCAAGACATTGTGCTTTGAAAAAGTGCGTCACATCTGCTGTCCTGTGCGAAATACAAATCAAACAATTCATGGACAACGTAGCTGCTGTAAAAAGCTGCCCTGTGCGACTTTTAGTCATGGCTCTTTGGGTGATATGACCCGGCTAGTGGAAACTGAGACCTTACTTAGTCGACAGCTAACCGTTAATGAGATATTGAAAATTGGTCAGCAGCAGATGAAGAGATATCGTATAGAAGGGCCATTTAAAAATTACCATGAGTAGCGTGAATATGAGCAATCAATATTGGGAAGAGGGCTTTAGTCAGAGGCTGGAGGCAGCAATTAACTCAAAAGGCTTTGGTTCCATCGTTGACTTTCTAAAAGGTAATGAAGGAAGTACCTACGAGCAGTTGGCCAAAAGTTTGGGCAATAAGATTGCGCCAATACAAATCATTGTTTATGTCAGGGAGTTGGCAGAGAAAAGCAGTGAGGAAGAATGGTTTTTTTTGGACAGCTTAGTTAGAGAGATTAATGAGTATTGCCCGTCTGGCTGGAAGACAGGGGAAACTGGAGAGTTTGATGCTGCCAATTCGATTGGTTCATGGATAGCTGTTATCGAACCTTTAGGTGCTAGTTATAAATTACATCAGAAGCGAAGTGCTCTATGGTTATTACAACGATGCCGGAGACTATGTTCAGGCTTATGACAACGCCGGTAATCTCACCCATTACAAGGTCATTGGCTATCGCCTGGAAGACCCTGACAGATACACGGAAACCATCACCGAGGATTTTAGCGAGACGAATAGTCGAAGCTATCTTGGATTCGACGCGTACAAACTCTCCACAGATGTATTGATCACCAATCGAGACGACCATTACCGGAGGTCCACCCTGACAAATCGTTACGACAAGCAAGGGGAGTTATTTTACGTAAGAGGATCGAAAGAAGGTAAATTCAACAGTGACCGTTATATGGTAGAAAACCGCGAAGGTCAGGTCTTATACCGCCGCGAAGAAACGCGTATGCAGGACTACTACTACATCAACGGTGTCGCCTTGGGCTCCACCGGCGGCATTAACGACGCGAACTTCGACAACAACTATACCCCTGCCAGCCGAATGCAACAGGATGCGCCTGGGATGTATACCGTCCAAGAGGACGACACGCTGCAGGAAGGAGCCCAAAATCTCCAGCATATTGCGCGTAAGATCTGGGGAGATGGGACGCTTTGGTATCTACTGGCGGATGCCAATGGCTTAGACCCCGATGCCCCCTTGATCGAAGGGCAAATCCTGACGATCCCGACCGTCAACAGCAACGTTCACAACAACGCAGACACGTTTAAACCCTACGACCCGAGTGAGATCATCGGACCGCAGGAAGCGCAGCCGATACCGAAAGCCGGTGGTAATGGTTGTGCACAGTTTGTCGTCACGGTTGTTGCTGTGGTGGTGACAATCGTTGTGGCTTACTACGCCGGAGCTGAAGCCGGTGCATATACCGGTAGTAAAATATGGGGTGCCATTGTCGGCGGAGCAGTAGGCGGAGCAGCAGGCAATGCGGCTGGCCAGTTTACCGCCAATGCTTTAGATCTTCAGGATGGTTTTGATTGGAACGCCGTAGGTAAGGCCGGACTTCAGGGGGCGGCGACGTCTGCGGTGGGTTATTTTGCCGAATGGGCCGGGGTTGCCGCCGATGTAGGGAAATACGGCGGCATTGCCGTGAAATCCGCCGTGCAAGTGGCAGGAAATTATGCGGTCAGCCGCGCGTTGTACGACACACCCTTTAGCTGGAAAGCGCTGACAGCCAATTTTACCTGTCCTGTGCGAATTGCTAGTCAAGCCGCTTCTGGCAGATGATATAACCCATTGCAATAGGATTGCCAGCGTGACTTGCTGGCATCCTCAGTGCCGGGCTTAATTTTCGTAATGTCTTTAGCTTTTTCAGCGGGAGTAAGCCTGTCAATTGAGGAATGAGATCTTCTGGAGTTGTAGTAGTCTTGAAATTGATTCAGTTTTTTCTGCAAGTCTCTCGCATTCCAGAATAACTGCTTGTCTAAAAACTCTCGTCGACATGTTCCAATAACTCGTTCTATAAAGGGATGGGAAGTTGGTTCTCCAGGAGTAGACTTGATTTCTTCAATGTCGAGTATTCGTAAATTTGCTCTCCAGCGATGAGGCTGAAAATTAGGATCATTGTCGGTACTAAGATACTGAGGTGTGGATTTATTCTTAACGATCTGATTAAACATACGACAGTTAGCAGCAGGGTTACAGTTGCCTGAATGTACTGAAAAGCCTACGATACGGCGGGTAAACACGTCCAGCACGACCATTACCCAGTGTGATTTTAAGGTTGCTGATTCACAACGAAAGAGGTCGAGCGACCAAAGGCTATCTTTTGATTGACTTAGAAAGGTTAACCAGGACGGACCCTGCCTACTTGGATGAGAGTGTATTCCCACCTTACTAAGAATTCTTCCTACGGAATATCGGCTGATTTCTATGCCGTATGCTACGTAAATTTGCATGGAAATTCGTCCATAACCAAAATCTGGATTCCGCTTCTTCATTTCAATGACTAGTTCAATGATTGACGGCTTTGGAGCTTTACGTCCAGGTGCTTTTGTCATGGTGCTAGAAAATAACTTCTGGTACTTTTTGTTTACCAGATGCTTATGAAATTTCAGGATTGTAGCTGGCCTAACGACGATTGAGACTTTTGCCAGCCTGGATTTTTTAATTAGAAAAGCAAGAATTCCAAAAATTGAGCGATCAAAAGTCGTAAGTTTAGGCGCGCGCTTTCGGCCCCGATTGATTACGATTAGCTGATGTTTGAGGATTATCGACTCTGCAATAATTGAATTTGTCCCTCCCGGTTTTAGTAATTTAATGATGGTTACAACAACGTGTAGAAATAAGGCGAACTTTTCTGCCATGTCATTTGCCCTTTATTGATCACAGCAGGTATTCCGAGATTCTACGAGATTGTTTAGTACAATGTTGATCGTTTCGAAGTTGTTTGTTTCATAGTATTTAGAGCTATTCACACTGATCTAACATTTTGCTAATAAAACGAAACTCGTAATAAAAAGAGACGCTTTCCACAAGAATTCCAATTTGTTTAACTTTTTGATGCAAATCAATTGAGTGAAGGTGCTGGGAATAATGTCAACAAAAACAAAAGGTAATGGTTTTCTTGATGAATGAAATATCTATTATTAACAAAATTTAATCTTTTGGTGAGATTTTGTTTCTTGCTGTTAAAAAATGTAAGTGATAATTTTACGACCGTATTAGTGATGCTTCTTCACGTTAAAGGGCAAGGAAATGCAAGCACTCGGTCAGGGACCTAGTAAAAAGCTAGACCAGTTTTTATCCTATCTACACCACGATCCCACGAATGTTCGATTACTTCTCGACACTGTTGAAGAAGCTTTGCAGTGTGGTCAACTTTCTGTCTGTTGGGATCTATCGCAGCGATTAGTTGATCTGAATCGAGAGCCAGATGAACGCCAGTTGTATCTGGCTTCAACCTCGGCTTTGGCAACGGGCCATTTCGATGAATGTATACAATGGCTAATGCCTGCCTTCCAAAGTGAGTCTGCTCCGGAATGGCTGGTTTACAACCTGAGTTATGCCTATTTTGTTCAAGGCGATTATCAGAATGCCCAGCAATCCATAGACGATAAGCCCCAATTTTCTGACTCTAGTGTTCCATTGAATTTACTGAAAGGCCGTATCTATCTGTTCCAGGCTGACTATCCTTCAGCTCTGGAAGTGTTAAGCCGCGTGTTGTTATTGGACAAGGAAAACACAGAGGCTCTCGGATTAATGAGCTTGGTTTTGCTTGAGCAGGGACAATTGGAGCAGGCCCTTGAGCAGGCCAATTTAGCGTTATCGGCAGATGCTCTGCAGACAGAGTCACTTATTGTCCTGGCCTCAGTCTACTTATCCCAACTGAAGGTCGATGAGAGTTTAGCTGCTTTAGATAGTTTACTCTCCGTTAAGCCCAATATCGGTAGAGCACTTTCACTTCAAGCCCAGGCGTTTCTGTTAAAGCACCGGTTACAAGACGCATTAGATACATTTGAAAAAGCAGTGGTTGCAATGCCGGATCATATAGGCACCTGGCATGCCAAAGGTTGGGCGCACCTGATTGAAAACGATATTGAAAAAGCCAAAGATAGTTTTCAGAAGGCTTATGATCTTGACCATAACTTTGGCGAATCCCATGGTGCGTTGGCCTTAATAAGTTATTTAAAGAATGACCAAGAAGGATGCAAACATTATTTAGACCGTGCTTTACGCTTGGACAAAAATGGTTTTACGGGGCTGTTCGTTAAATCTCTTATGTTGAGACAACAGGGAGACGAACCTGGGGCCGACCGACTTATTGGTTCCATTATGGCGTCATCGACACCCGGTGCAGGATTGCCATTGGGCCAAATTATCGAGCAATTTGTTCAAAAAAATCAGGCTCGTACTTAGTATTTTGGAAGTATATGAACACGGATAGTGCGGTTTTTGTATTGGCGGAAATGCTTGAAACAGCTGCATTGGTAGGTGCGCCTATCCTGTTCGTGATGCTAATAGTAGGACTCGTAATCAGTATTTTTCAGGTCGTGACCCAAATACAGGAAATGACCTTAACCTTCGTCCCTAAACTCGCTGCAGCGGTAATTGCGCTGCTCATATTGGGCCGATGGATGTTGATAAATCTAGTGGAGTATACACAAGGGCAGTTGGCTGGAATTGCCACAATGTGAAACAAGCTTTGTTGAATGTTTCTTAAGTCATTTGTTACTTGTGTAATAGATTCAGATTGCCCTTAGCACTTTGATTCTGCTCTGCTGGGTTTAAAGGAAAAACAAGGAAGCAGGAAGACCATTTTGGCACCGGCACTAATGACATACATGCTTGTAATCGCGCGGCTGACTCCCGTATTCACGGGGTTTTGCCTGTTGTTTGCGAATATACCCATATTCGTCAGGTTGATGTTATTGCTTACAATTGGTGCTGTTGTCGCAGGAACACTACCTTCTGTGGGTCTTATAAACGCTGACGCATTCGTCATGGCCCTCCTTATTGAGCTTTGCATCGGAAGTATCTTTGTCTTTGCCATCAATATTGCACTAGGTGCAGTGGAGACTGTTGGCGGTGTTATCGATACTCATATGGGATTTGCCGCTGTATCGGTTCTCAATCCACTATCGTCAAGCAGGGCTTCAATTCATGGAAATCTATTTGCCCTGCTTGTGGTGATGATTTTTTTCATCTTGGGTCTCCATACCGATCTCATTGCATTTATCGCTGAAAGTATGCGTTTTCTGCCATTGGGAAGTTCCCAGTTCTTTGTAGATGCCGATTATTTTCTAAGTTATCTATCGAGAGCCTTTGTGCTGGCATTTATGCTTTTTATTCCGGTGTTTACCGGCCTTTTCGTTGTTGACCTTATCGTTGGATTGATGGCAAAGACAATGCCGCAAATGAATGTTTACTTTGTCATTTTGCCACTAAAGATCTTTGTCGGTATCACCCTGGTAGCGCTAAGCCTTAAGTATTCGGCAATCGGATTAAAAGAAATTGCTGAAAGCGTCATGAAATTCAACTACGGGCTATAGAGATGGAATCTAAAGACCAGGATCGTACCGAAAAGCCTACGCCCTATAAGTTGGAACAGGCAAAGAAAAAAGGGCAAGTCGCTAAAAGCATTGAATTTTCGGGCATGCTTTCAATGCTGGTGTTTATTGCCGTGTGGCTAGCCGTTCATGAATGGATGTATAACGGCGTGGTTGACCTTTTTGATTCGACATTTCGTGGGATAGCCAGTGCCGGAACTGCTAATACAGAAGGGCTTCTCCAGTGGTCGGGAGGTTTTTTCATCGGAGGCATCACGCTGATTTTGCCTTTGTTATTTTTCTTTTTGGTACTAGGCATGGTGTTTAGCATTTGGCAAACCGGTTTTGTCCTAAGCACCGAGCCCATCAAACCGAAGTTTGAACGTTTAAATTTTGTCAAAGGTTTTAAAAAGTTCTTTTCATGGAAAATGCTTTTTGACCTTGTGAAATCCTTGTTAAAAATGGTTGCGATCGCGGTTATAGTTTGGATCGGTATGGATATTGTTTCCGCCGATATCCAACGTTTTCGCTACTTCTTGCCGAATGCGTATGCTTCTGAAGTTACCTACTTTTTGCTGTTAATCGCGGCAGTTACCGGTCTGATTTTGTTGCTTTTTTCAATTTTCGATCTGGCATTTACCCGCTGGTCTTTTACCAAGCAAATGATGATGTCGAAAAAAGAAGTAAAAGACGAGCACAAAAAACGCGAAGGCGATCCACAAGTTAGGCAAAAGCAAAAATCGGTTCAGAAAGAACTCATCACCAAATTAATGGGATTGTCTCAGGTAAAGGATGCTGATGTGGTGATTACCAATCCAACCCATATTGCGGTTGCCCTGCATTACGACCCGCAAAATATGATTGCTCCGAAGGTGGTTTGTAGCGGCCGCGGTTTCTTTGCCAAAGTAATTCGGACGAAGGCTTTGCAGTATGGCGTGCGCATTCTTCGTCGACCTGAATTAGCACGGGCGTTAATAAAAAATACGCCGATCGGATCGCAGATTTCGGATCAGGATTACCAGTCAGTGGCGGAGATTTATCGTGAACTCTGGCACTCGCTGAATAAAGGAGCTCCAGCCTGATGGAACTTTCGGCACAACGCTTATTTGGCAAGAAGAGCGATCTGGCAGTCGTCATCATTACTGTGGCCATTTTGGCGATTTTATTTACACCCATGCCTGCTCCGGCACTGGATTTTCTCCTGGTCTGCAACGTCAGTTTGTCATTGCTTATATTGATGCTGACCTTTTACTCTGACAAACCGTTGAGTTTTTCCACATTCCCATCGATTTTGCTCATTACCACATTATTTCGGCTTGCGTTGAACATTTCGGCTACACGCTTGATTCTTGACGAAGCTGAGGCCGGCAAGGTCATTGAGGCCGTCGGTAGCTATGTGGTTGGAGGTAATTATGCTGTCGGTGTCGTTGTTTTCATTATCCTAATTGTTGTGCAGTACGTTGTTGTCACTAATGGTGCACAACGCGTTGCTGAAGTGGCGGCGCGTTTCACGTTGGATAGCATGCCCGGAAAGCAGATGAGTATCGATGCCGATCTCAACATGGGCATTATTACCGAGGAAGAAGCCAAGAACCGGCGCCAGGAAATTCAGCAGGAAGCAAATTTTTATGGTGCGATGGATGGAGCCACAAAGTTCGTAAAAGGCGATGCTATCGCTGGGATTATCATTATCTTTGTCGACATTGTGGCCGGACTCATGTTGGGCGTCGGGCATCATGGACTGAGTTGGGGAGAAGCACTCTCGACCTATACCTTACTTACCGTAGGTGATGGCATCGTTACGCAAATCCCTTCACTCGTCATAGCAACTGCAACCGGCATTATCATTACTCGAGCGGCGACAGACTCCAAACTGGGGAACGAAGTAGTCTCGCAAATTACGGCACATCCCAGCGCACTGTTAGTGGTCACTGTCGCATTGTTCTTAGCACTCTTTATCCCGGGATTACCAAAGTTGGCAATAGGTATCGCCTTTATTATTGCCGCACTGTTAGCGTTCTACTCCTATAGCCAAGCACCTGATGATGCCGATGAAGATGCTGAAAATAGTATCGAAGGCGGGGCGGAAGTTAGCGAAAGTCATCGCGATGAAATCTATAAAAAACTTTCCGTGAATACTATCGAGGTCAGGTTTTCTCGAACCTTGGGAGATGTCATTACCAAAAACAAAGAGCAACTGTACGATCGAATCAAGAATTTTCGCCAGCAGTTTGCGTTGGAATCCGGTTTGGTTATTCCAAGCATTAAAATCTGGAGCGATGATTCGGATACCGAACTGAATCAGTATGGAATTTTTATCCATGGTGCCCGTGTAGGTTATGGAGAGATCAGAGCCGATGCCTTTTTGGCAATAGGAAATCTAACAGGAAAGTTGGCGTTAGAAGGCGAGAAAACTCGCGAACCCACCTATGGGCTACCGGCAATTTGGGTATCGGAGAAGCAAGGTGCCTTGGCTCGTAATGCCGGATATACGGTAGTCGACTGGCAAACCATGTTGTTGACTCACTTAAGCGAATGCATCCGCAAGCAAGCGGATCAGCTCTTAACTCGACGGGAGTTGGAAGGGCTTCTGGAACGCAACAAAGCCACCTGCGAAAGCCTCGTGGCCGAGATTGTACCGAACCAGCTCAGCCTCACTAATATTCAAAAAATCCTGCAGAAACTCCTGCATGAACAGGTACCTATTCGCAACGTCGAACTGATTTTGGAAGTGCTGGCCGATGAAAGCACAAAAACTAAAAATGAAAATGAGTTAGTCGAGAAAGTCCGTAAACGGCTTGGCTCCCATATATGTCAGCCGCTTTTGAATAAAGAGGGTGAACTTGAAGTATTAACACTAGATCCAGGTGTCGAGAGAACATTGCTTCAACAGGTCAACGGACCTGATCGGGCGGTACCCTTCAATATTGATCCGGCCAATCTGGAAAAATTAATGCATGCTGTATTAAACAGTGCCCAAAGCATGATGAGCAAGAATTGTCCACCAATTGTCTTATGCGCGCCGACAGTGCGTCCTGGATTAAAGCAGATTACCGAACGGGTATTTCCAAAACTGGTGGTACTGGCTGTTAATGAAATTCCCACCAGTATCTCGGTTAAATCTTTCTCGATAGTAAAGACAACTTTCGATAACAAAATGTTGGAAAAGAGTCATGGTTGATGCGGTAGATATCGTTAGGTCTTCTATGGCGGAAGACTTGGCCAAAATAGAGATGACTGGGCATAACGTTGCCAATGTAAATACGGCTGGATTTCGCGCCCATGTGAGTCCGCCAAAAAACGGTTCAGAGATAGGAACCGTCGTCATCTCGAATGCAAATGGTAATCTTGTGGCAACGAACCGCAAAGAAGATCTTGCTATTCAGGGCACAGGATTTTTTGCGTTGCAAAAAGGCCAAGATATTGCCCTGACCCGGTTGGGGCGCTTTGTCGTGAACACCGACGGTTTTCTCGCAACTTCCGATGGTTGGCTAGTCGCCGGTGAAGCCGGGCCGATAGCAGTTAATCAGAGCAACTTCAAGGTGACTTCCGATGCCCGGGTAATTACAGACGGCCTAGAGGTCGGCAAGTTACAGATTGTCAATTCTGAAGCCGCTTTAAAAACGATTGGCAATGCCAAGTATGCTGCGGAGTCAGCCAT
The DNA here is from genome assembly GCA_028280065.1 of Hahella sp. Lineage (GTDB taxonomy): Bacteria > Pseudomonadota > Gammaproteobacteria > Pseudomonadales > Oleiphilaceae > Hahella. Next base: position 21,487 of record JANQMN010000048.1, on the reverse strand, counting down.
GAGAGTGGATGAGCAACAGTTCGAAGTTCACCAGGGACAGATTGAATCTTCTAACGTGGATGTACCTGCTGAAATGATTGAAATGATGGCAACGCAAAAACACTTTTCCCTCACCCAGAAATACTTCCTTTTATACAACTCCATGTTGTCGAAAGGGATAAACGACTTAGGAAAGTAAATAAGTATTGCCGCTATCTTGAAAGGAATATTAGGAAATAACCAATGATCGACGCACTCTATATAGCCTCTTCAGGCATTAAAACCCAGCAGACGTATTTGGATGTCATTTCTAACAATGTCTCCAATTTAAATACGCCCGGCTTTAAGAAGGCCACGCTAAATTTTGTCGATATGGCCAGAATCGACCGCACGAATAGTTCTAGCGAAGGTAGCGGTCAGTCGAATGCCCATGTTGGCCAGGGAACCCGTATACAGAGTATATCCCACAATTTTCAAACCGGAGACCTTAAAGCTACCGATGGTCCTTTAGATGTTGCGATTGTTGGAAAAGGATTTCTTGAAGTCGAAATCGCAAATGGTGAATTTGGGTACACTCGGTTGGGAAAACTAATCGCGGATAGCCAAGGACGATTGCAAACCGTCACAGGCCACCCACTAACTGCGAATGTGGTTCTACCGGCGGATGCTGAAGCTGTTGAGATCACCGAAAAAGGGGAAGTATTAGCTAAAATCGCAGGCGAATTCGAACCCGTACTAATTGGTGAAATCGAATTAGCCTATTTTGCCTCGGATTCCCAACTAACCTCGTTGGGCAACACCTTATTCAAGCCTTCCGCGGAAAGTGGTGAAGCCTTTTACTCGGCTCCTGGTGAAAATGGGCTGGGAGATTTAAGGCAGGGATTCCTCGAGGTTTCGAATGTCTCCATGGTGGCAGAAATGGTGGAGTTGCTGGCAGCGCAAAGAGCCTACCAGCTAAATGCCAGGGTGGTTCAGGCGGCTGACCAACTAATGGAAACTACCAATAACCTGAGTCGTGGCTAATGCAATACGTTCTGGGTTTGTTTTTAATCGTCTTGAGCCAATTCAGTTGGGCTTCAAATGTCCAACTGAGTTTTCGTGCGCCAATTATTGATGTAACGGCGAACTCAACCCTGTCAGAAATGCTGCGGATCAAGGTTTCAGACAGGAAGATCGAAAATAAGCTTGGATCGATGTTGATATTCGATGCATTCTCCAGCCATTCAGAAATAACCCAACAGAAGGTTTCCAGCTTTATAACTGCGTCATACCCTGATGTCGGTGATTCTATTGAATGGCGGGGTGTTCAGGAAATCAAGATACGGTTGGTCACTAACGTTTCGGCTAGCTATCTGACCCAGATTGCGCGAGATTTCCTGAGGCAAAAACTGGCAGCTTCGTTTCCGTATGCGCAACTTCAAATTCAGCCTATGTCGCGGCTGAACACCAAAGTGAAAGGACAAGTCAAAAATATCGACATACGTCAAGATAGCAAAACCTGCAAGATTCAAGAAAGAACCTGTGTTGACTTTACCATTTTCAATCAGGCGGGCCACAAGCAAACCATTCGACAATGGTATCGAGTGGATCTGTTAGGCAAGGCATTGGTCGCTCGCAGGGAATACCCTCAAGGTCATTTTATAAGCCGGGAAGACTATGAAATACAGGAAGCTCTCTATTTCGAATCCTGTCCTGCCGGCAATATTTATCGAGGGAATTCTGATGTTCGCTATCGTTTGACGTCTGCAATGAAAAAGGGACAGATGCTGTGTAAGCATCATCTGGAAATAGCACCCTTAGTAAACGCCAACACCAAGGTGCTCGTCGAACTGCATGATGGACCAATATTCATTTCTGCCAAGGGAGTGGCATTGAACGATGGGGAAATGAAGGAAGCTATCCAAGTGCGTATTGAGCAGGCTAATACGCCGGTCGCGGCTGTGGTAATAGGGCAAGGGAGAGTAAGAGTATATGGCTCGTAAAATCGGTATCTGTTTTTTCGTGCTTTTTACAACGTGCAGCGGTGTTAACCTGTGCGTTGCCGAGAGCTTTTTTAATAGTAAGGATTTTCGATCTTTTGTCAGCGACAACCGAGCACATCAGATTGGCGATACAGTGACGGTTATCATCTCCGAGCGCAGTCGAGCGGCAAGCCAAGCGGGTACGGATAGCAATTCAAATATCAGTGCGAATGCCGAAGCGAACGATTCCGTCAATTCCGTTAACGTTGGATTAGGCTTCGGGCGGGATAGTGCAGATGGCGCACAAACTTCCCGTGAAGGCAGGTTTACAGGTCAGATTGCTGCGCGCGTCGTTGCTGTTGATGCTCAGGGTCTGTTACAGCTTAACGGGCATCAAAAACTCATTATTAATGGTGAATCACAAACCATTTCTCTCACCGGTTACGTTCGTCCAATCGATATTCGAGCGGACAATACAGTCGCATCGAATCGTTTAAGCGAAGCGGAAATTGTTCTGACGGGCGAAGGTGTGGTGGATCAGGGGCAAGATCCCAACATAATCACCAAAATACTTTCATGGCTGGGATTATGAAAAAGCACATCAAGTTTGTTTTCCTGAGTAACCTTTTTATTGGCTTTTGGTTAATGACGAACAGTGCATATGGTGCTGTACAAGTAGGGGATTTGGCAAGACTCGAAGGTGTTCGCGATAACGCATTGGTCGGTTATGGCATCGTGGTTGGTTTGGCCGGTACCGGAGACAGTCGCAGAAGCCAGGCAACGCTGCAATCCGTGGCGAATGCCCTACAAAAGTTCGGTGTATTTATTGATCCTTCGGAATTGAGTGCGCGCAACGTGGCATCTGTGATGGTGACCGGCACCCTTCCGGCGTTTGCTGAAGTTGGAAATAAGATCGATGTTAATGTCTCATCGATGGGAGACGCGCGGAGTTTGTCGGGAGGCACCCTATTATTGACTCCGCTTAAAGCGGTCAATGGAGAAATTGTAGGCTTGGCCCAAGGTCCTGTTTCCGTGGGTGGCTATAACATCGAGTCTTTTGAAAGCCGGGTTCAAAAAAATCATCCGACAGTAGGTTCTATTCCTGGCGGCGGTGTCGTGGAAAGAGCGACAGTGGACAAAATTTTCAAAGATGACCGCTCAATCGCGCTTGTTTTGAATGAGCCGAACTTCATTACGAACAATCGCATCGTTGATGCCCTAAACGAAAAGTACCCAGGTATTGCGGCAGAAACTGTGCATGCCGGTAAGGTAAAAATGCAGCCTGGAAATTTAGAGGGCGTTAATCCCATGGCATTTATTGCCAGTCTATTGCAGGTTGAGATCATTCCAGATGCACATTCACGTGTAGTGATCAACGAAAGAACGGGCACGGTTGTGGCTGGTGGAGACATCCGGATCGAGGACATCTCAATCACCCATGGCAATCTTCGAATTGAAGTCCAAACGGATTTTTCGGTCTCGCAACCCTCGTCAGTACTGCTTGCAGATAGTGTTGCAGTACCTGTTTCGGTGGGTAATGAAAACATTCGGACCACAGTGGTGCCACAAACACGCATCTCGGTTGAAGAGGATGCATCTTCTGCGACCAGTCTAGCCAAGGGCGCGACCATAAACGACCTTATCGGTGCGCTCAATAAACTTAAGCTTACGACGCGGGACATCATCGTGATACTTCAAGCAATACATCGTGCCGGCGCTTTACATGGCGAACTGGTCATCCAGTAGGACGGGGAGAAGATAAGAAATGGATAACGACATTACCTTAGCGCTTCTGAAAGTCGGGTTAAGTATCGAAACACTTAAGCACAAGACAGCCGCACTGAATGTTGCAGGTTATGGAAACCCGGATTTTCGTCCACAAGATGTTAGCTTTGACATTGTGCTCAAAAAAACCTTGACCAATGACGCCGATTCACAAGCAAGTCCTGTCAGCGTTGAGATGAGCAGCAATTTTACTGATAGGTCTGACACTGATTCGGTTGATTTAGATACGGAAGTAATGAATGCACTGAATGCCGAACAACGCTACAAAGCGTTGCTGCAAATGACGAATAAACGGATCGGCATGATGAAACTGGCGATCAAGGGGAGTTAGAGATGGAGCTCGGAGAAGTTAAGGCTATTGCCGCAATGGGTATGGAACTCCAACGGCTGCGCTTGAAAGTCGCAGGGCTCAACATCGCCAATGCAGGCAACAAAGTGGATCCCTCGTCGCCACTGCATGCCTATAGCGTGTCCTTTAGCGAACAATTAGGCCAATTGCATCAAATGTCTGCGACTGAGATCGCTTCTTTAAAAGGAGCTGTTATACAGGAACAGGCGATTGCACCAAAACGACTTTACTCGCCTGAGGACCCGGCAGCGGATCACCAAGGCTATGTGTTGAAAACCGGTATTGATACAACGAAGGAAATGATCGACTCGGTGGAGGCAACCAGGGCTTATGAAGCGAATCTACGGATATTCAACTCAGCGCTTTCCTTAGAAAAAAGTGCCTTGCAAATCGGCAACACTAACTAAGGGCTTTGAAAAGGAATAATCGGACATTTACCAGGAAGAATGAAATGAATATTGAAGCGATCGGCAATTTGGGCTCTATGGTGGAAGTGAAGACAGATACTACTCGTATTGAGCCGAGCCAAGTTCAGGATACCAGCGCTTTCATGGACGCGGTTAATCAACTCAATACCACTGTTGTGGAAGCCGATATGAAGGTTCAAGAGTTTGTTATTAACCCCAGCATGGATGTTCAAGAAGTCATGCTGGCGATGGAACAGGCGCGATTGATGATGGAAATGGCGGTCCAGGTGAGGAACAAGGCAGTTGAAGCTGCACAACAGTTATTAAGGATGCAAATCTAATGTCTGATAATACGCCAACGTTTTTTAAAACGAAGCAAGGGCAGCTGATCATAGGCGCAATAGTAATAGTTATTGCTTTTGCTGCATTAATTACCTTCTATTTGCATCAGGCTCAAACATCTGTCTTGTTTGCCGATCTTGAAGAGGCGGAAGCTGCACGGATAACAGAACAACTTAAAGAAATGGGGATTACCTACGAGCTATCAAAAGGAGGCCGTACAATCTCCGTATCTAAAGATGCGGTCCAGGAAACACGGTTAGCATTGCTTTCTACTGATTTGGAGCTAAACGGACCAACGGGATTTGAGCTATTTGACCAAGCGGAATTCGGCTTAACGGACTTTGCGCAAAAAGTTAATTATCGCAGGGCGTTGGAAGGCGAGTTGGCTAGGACTATTAACTCCCTAGCTAATGTATCCTCTTCCCGTGTTCATATTAGCTTACCGGAAAAAAAATCTTTTCTGGCCCAAAAGGAGCCACCAAAAGCTTCCGTGACACTATCGAATCGGCAAGGATTTGATGTATCAGTTAAGCAAGTCGCCGGAATTCAAAGTTTGGTTGCTTCGGCGGTGGAGGGACTTGAGCCGACCCAGGTGCAAGTCCTTGATAGCCAGGGTAATGCATTGATCCGAGGAGAAGGAAGCTCCGATCTCGCTGCGCAAGACCAGCTCTCAACGAAAAGAAAAGTAGAAGATTACCTCGTAGAAAAAGTTCAAACACTATTGAGTCCTTCCTTCGGTGCAGATTCCGTCACTGTCGTTGCTGATGTAAAGCTTAACTTCGATAAGCAAAAGGTGGTCGTCAAAGATATTATCGGAGCAGACGAATCATCCGGTTACCTACTAAGAAAAAGTGAATCCACACAAATTGGCGCATCTGAAAAAGGAAAACCAGGAGCAAGCGATAAAAATATAGAACAAGAATTCTCCTATGGTAGTGAGGTTATAGAAAAGGAGTTGGCTGCAGGCAGTATTGAGCAGCTTTCCCTAGCGATAGCTATACGTGCGGACATAGACGAGGCGGTCTTGAAGAAAGTCGAGCTTTTAGTGGCAGCTTCCACTGGTTTGAAGCCAGAGAGAGGAGACCAAATTCAGGTGCATTCCCTCCCGGCGATTCCTGTGAGTTCAGTGGCAAGCTATGCACAACCCATTGCTCAAATTCAGGATCCACCAACGGAGACAATGAGTAAGGTTGACGCTTCACAAAAAACGACATTTTCAGATTTTGTGAAAAACATCAATCCCTATCATATTGCCGTCGATATTGGTGTTATCGTTTTTGCTATAGGCGTCCTATTGTTCATTGCCCGAAGAAAACGTAATCAGTCGACTCCAAAGTTGAAAGATATTGAAAAAGAGCAATTGCTGCTTGAACTTAACACTTGGATAAAGGCAGAGCCGGAAGGTGTTGCGAGTAAGGGGGTGCCTTCATGAAAAGTGTAAAAGCCATTGCACTTCGGTTATTACCTCTTCACCCAAAAGACCGTCGATGGGTGCTCAAGAGGCTGCCAGAGAATGTTGCTGAATCGGTAAAACAAACGCTGGCAGAACTCGAAGCGAACTTAGGGAGTGAAGTTATAGAGGTCACGGAAGAGCTTCGTCAATTATCGCAGAGTATGATGCAAGCAAGACTGGCGAAAGAGCAACCTGAGATACAGAAGCGCTCTACGTTAGCAGAAGTTAAATCAAAAATCTTTGTTCAGGAATTGAAACAGGCGTTACCAGTCCGTGTACAGGAGTATCTGTATGTACGTGAAGGGTGGAGCTGGATAAAACCCAAGAAGAGTACAAAACGGCCCGTAGTCGAACTGAAAAGGCGCGTTCATCAAGAGTTGATCGAGCAAATGGCTGCCTATCATGATGCCGGGAGTTGGCAATCTGCAAGTAGGGAGTCAACCCATGGCTAAGGTAATGTTTGCAGATACGCTTTCCAATATGCGGGCGGTGAAAGAACAGACGGAAAAGACAGAGAACTCTGAACGTAAATCAAATCCTCAAGACGCGCTAGTCGCGCAGTTAAAGTTAGAGTTGGAAAAACAGAAAAGGGAAATAGCCTTTCTAAAGGAGCGTCTAATTAATGAACCACAGGCTGCTGAGTCCAAAGGATTTACAAAAGGGTACGAAAAAGGAATAGCAGAATCGCAACTGGCGGTTGAAGAAGAGAAAAATCGTCTTACAAAAGCGTTTGGCGAGAAACATCAGCAGGTACAAGTTCAGGCGGTGGAGTTACTTAAGAAACTAAATGAACAGCCAAAAACTTATGTTGAGAAAGTTCGTGAAGACATTGTAGAGCTCGTTTTTATTGGTGTTGGTAAAGTATTAGGAGCCCACTATTTGCCAGACCGAAATCGTATTCGACAGCTTGTGAGCGTTTTAGTAGATGACTACAAAAGTGCCGTTAATACAGTCGTTAAGGTGGGTGCATCGGACTTTCGTGCAGTAAATCAGCTCATTGACAATAAAGAAGTCGTCCTACCGAAAAGCCTATCTTTTAAGGAAGATAGCGCTTTAGAAAAGGGTAGTTATCTGGTGGTTTCAGATGAAGGTGAACTGGATGCCAGATTATCTACATTGATGTCCAACTTAATGCAAATTTTGAGTGGGCAAAACTATGCTTGATAACCGCTTAGCACAGCTTGCAACTCACTTGGCATCTGAGGATTTGTCTGAGTCCATTGGATACGTGGACAAGTGCTACGGTCCGATATTGGAAGTGACTGGAATGTCCCTGTCGATTGGAACCATTTGCGAGGTTTGCACTAATGGATCCCTTAGAATCAATGCTGAAGTCATTGGCGTACGAAAAAACAACGCCTTAATGATGTCCTTTCAGGACACGAAAGGTGTCGCAGCGAAGGACAAGGTTGTTATAAAAAGAGCGAGTGTAATACAGCGGCAACCTCCGAACTTAGGGACTATCTTAGACTGTTTCGGTCGAGAAATAGGTGCTAAAGAATCTATTTCAATTTCACAGTTATCTAACTCCCGGAAGAATATACGTTTCAATAACCCTCTAGCTCGCGAACGCATCCAGCAACAGCTGTTAACAGGTTTACCGGCGGTTGATCTTTTTTTGCCGATAGGCATTGGACAGCGGATGGGTATCTTTGCGGGGAGCGGTGTTGGAAAGAGCACGCTATTGGGACAAATCGTTAACCAGTCTTCGGTTGATGTAAATGTGATCGCGCTGGTTGGGGAACGTGGTCGAGAGGTGAACGAATTTATCGACGAAGCCCTAGGTGAAGACGGGTTGACAAAGTCAGTAATGGTGATATCAACGGCGGAGGAATCCCCCCTGGCAAAAGTCCATGCCGCACAGACAGCCATGTCAATTGCTGAAGACTTTGCGGCGGATGGAAAACAAGTGCTTTTTGTAATGGACTCTGTGACACGTCTCGCTCATGCGCAACGAGAGATTGGTATTGCAGCTGGTGAGCCCTGTTCCTCTCGTGGCTATCCCCCTTCGGTATTTTCTTTTTTGGCCTCAATGGTTGAACGCGCGGGTAACTTTTCCGGTCAGGGAGCTATAACTGGCATATACACCGTTCTTGTTGAGGGTGATGATGCATTAGAACCTGTTACAGATGCTATGCGTTCAGTCCTTGATGGCCATATCATGCTGTCTCGTAAACTGGCTTCGTTAGGGATCTACCCTGCCATAGATGTGCAATACAGTGTTAGCCGCTTATTTCGACAACTAACCGTACCTGAAACTCAAGATCTTGTTCGGCACGCAAGAGAGCTACTTCTGACAAAATATAAGTGCGATGAAATGGTGGAAATTGGCGCTTATGTACCGGGCAACAATCAGGAACTGGATCGCAAAGTAGAGGTCGCCGCTAGCATTCAAAGGTTATTAGAAACCCAAATAGGGCTTCCAATCAGCAAAACGGACGCAATTTCTCAACTAAAGGAATTGGTGGAGAATCATGCGGCATAACCAAGTATCCAAAGAATCAGGGAAAAAATTAGCAGCCCTACAGTTAAAAACAGTGGTGCAAGTAAAGCAGTCCTATGGGGATCTGCTCCAGAAACAAGCGCGTCTGGAGAGTATTAGTTCCCATATTAAAGAATTGGAAAAAATACAAGAAGTACAGCTAGTGCAGCTCGAAGAATATGCTGCTCGGCCAGGGGTATTGGCAAAGTACGACTTGATGGAGCGAATGACAAGCGTTGAGCAACGTCTAAAGCAGTTAAAGAACGAAGAAGCCTGTGCCCGAGAGGAATTTGAGCTTCAGCAACAGGATGTTAATGCGCTGACGGAAAAGCATAAAAGTCTTCAAAAACGCGCTTCGACTGAAAAAAGACAGCTTCTGCAAATACCTGCAGCAGAATGGATTGATTTGGATCGACAGAAGAACGACTGGAGTGAACATGGATATTGATATAGCCCAGCTGACACAACAGCAACAGGTCCCCCAACAAAGTAAACACCGTAAATCTGAAAACAGTCACGATTTCATGGAGTTGGTGAACGGCCAAAAGGAAAGTCCTGGCGAATCCCGGTTTAACAATCAAACCAATGCCGAATCGAGTATCAACGAAAATGAAAGTCGCACCAATGATCAGTCCGTGACGAATAAGGATAACGAGGGTCAACAAGCTAAAGCTGCTGATTTGGGATCAGTCCCTTTTACAAGCGAAGGATTAAATGATCATACTTCTGCGCTCCATCAGGTCGGCCAACCTACAGCAGAAAATCCACTTTCGTTAAAAGCAGCAGCTTCGGAAATTGAACCGACTGTCCCTGATCCCGTTCAGGAGCTTGGTGTTCCCAGTAATGCAGATTCGGATTTTAGACCGTCCATGGAATCGGACGAGTTAGCGATACCGGACGTTGAGAGTATGGAGTTCGCGTTTTCTGATCGGCAGATATCACATGCGCAGCTTGCCAATTATCGCGAGATACCTCATTCAAAGGCTACTTCTGAAATGCAAGATCTACAGCTTGCGACTCATCATTTAAAGCAAACTTCCGACTTTGGGTTGCTTGCGACTGGAATTTTCGACCGCTGGTACGAGATTGAAAGTGGAACAAAAGCCGGGTTGGAAAGAGGACAGACCTTTGCAGGCGCAAAAAATATTTCTGTAGAACACCGATCTTCTCAGGCATCGGTTTCGTCACTAAATGCAGAGGCCCAGGTGGAGACATTATTAGCGGCTGGGGCCTACCGGGGTACTACAGGAAGAACAGGGAGCTTACAAGATAAAGAACTAACGGCCCTGGCAAGTTCAATGACCGTAAATGAAAAAATTGAAAAGCGAAAAATGAGCTTGGTGAAGCAGAACGATAAATCCCTGAAATTGATTGTTCGCGACTATGAGACCGATGCCGAAAACTTAGAAAAACTCGTTAATCAACTCACTGAAATGAATCCAGAGATTACGACCGTAGTAGTTAACGGTGAAGAAAGATCTCTAGCGGCACTACAAGGAGAACAAAATGCAAGTTGAAGCGATCGGGGCGCCGCTAGGTGAGTCTGCTGCCGCCTTATCCGAACAAAACCGCCTTTCTCAGAATGACTTTATCAAGCTGTTCTTAGCGCAGTTGTCGTTCCAAGATCCGCTGGAGCCAGTCGATAATGCCCAGTTTTTAGCACAGTTGGCACAGTTTTCGGCAGTAGAGCAGAGTAGTCAAATGAACAGCAAGTTGGACAGTTTGCTGTCCTTTAATTCAATTGATCAGGCTGTCTACCTAATTGGAAGACGTGTTCAACTGGTTGATGTCGATGGGTCCAATCCAGGGATTGTCCGTGCAGTCGAGTTCACCGATAGCGGTCCTTCCCTAACGGTTGAAATTGCAAATCAAGAGTTCATCCGGGACGTTCGGATCACTCAAATCAAAGTAATTACAGGGGAGTAAAGCAATGTCCCAAGCATTTTTTAACGGATTATCCGGCCTAATGAGCTTTTCGAAAGGTTTGGATCAGGTCAGTAATAACGTCTCAAATATGAATACGCCGGGTTTCAAAAGCAAGGATGTATTCTATCGCAACGTAGTAGGCGGTAATGGTACGCAGGTAGCTGGCGAGTCTTACCGGGATGAACAGGGGGAAATTCGTCAAACCGGTAATCAGACGGACGTTGCAATTCAGGGAGAAGGTTATTTCATCCTGCGCAAAGATGGTGAGCAATACTACACCCGTTCAGGTCAGTTTTCTTTCGACGATGATTATTATCTAGTCGATCCTTCTTCTGGCGCTCGCGTGGCCGGACTTGATGGTGCCGGTAACTTAGTCGATATATCCATCGCCGAGCATCGATTTCTCCAACCTGAACTGACCACCGAAATTGAATTTAAAGGCAATCTCTCTATAGAAGCCGACAGTCATACGATTCAAGAAATAGCCGTGTTTAACGAACTGGGTGAGAGAGTCGTTTATACCATCGAGTTTTCTGACAAAACTGCCGTAGTAACGACGGAAACCAATGCCCAGGGCGAAGAAGTAGACACGCCAACAGGTGAGATAACTTGGCGAGTAGAAGTTAAGGATGCGGATGGTGCGGTTAACGGTAGCGGCATTCTAAAGTTTAACTCTGACGGGACAATTTCAGAAGACACAACGGAGTTTGAGTTTCGGCCGGGTACTGCTGATGATGATGCGGATGAATCCAGCCCGATAAAACTAAATCTTTCTGAAATCACCGGCTATGCGACTGGAAGTTCGTCTGACATATCGGCCGCAAGTAAAGATGGTCACCAACTGGCTGGACTGGTCAGTATTGACATCCAAAGTGACGGCGAAATCAAACTTAATTATTCCAATGGGGATGACAAGACTATCGATCATTTGGCATTGGCAAACTTCTCCAATATGAGTCAACTGCGTCAGGTAGACGGATCGTTGTTTGTCGCAAGCCCTGGAGCCGAAGTCATGGTAGGGCAAGCGGGATCAGCGGAGTTTGGCGATCTTTTAGGTGGAAGCCTAGAACTTTCTAATGTGGATTTGGCTGAAGAATTTGCCGATATGATGATTATTCAACGAGGCTATCAGGCAAGTTCCCGTGTGCTAAATGTCGCTAATGAATTGATCGAAACCCTATATAACACGGTTAGGTAAGCGCATGTGCTTAGAACATTTTCCTTTTCGATTTGCTACCAAAAAGTCACTCGAAAAAGTTGAGTCAGCTTTTCGGCGAGGGTTTGAAAAGTGGCAGGGGGAATGGGTAGTCGATTCAAGAGCTGAGGGTGACTCAGTGAAGGGGTGCATTGAGCATGCAATCCCGAATTACCCCTTCCTCGAAGTAAAACTGGAAAAAGGCTATGTATGGCTGGTTTTTGACGAAAACACCGAACTTGAAATACTTCTGGACTTGTTAGGTAACGATCCTGGTATACAAGAAGATAGCCTTGAAAACCCTATTATCGCCAAACTGATTCGTAACAGTATACGAAGCTTGGTGACGTCAATTCTAGGTGAACTGGGCCAAGAATCTAACAACGAGCTTGAGTTGAAGCGAACCCGTGGGTTCAGATTTCATATGACGTCACATGGTGAAACGCTATCGAAGTTGGGATGTTATCGACTGAAAACCCGTGGGTATTGTTTTTATCTGACATCCGGGCTTGTTAACAAAGAGTCGGAGGCAACATCTTCAAAACCGTTAATGAGTTTTTCCGATGCAGTGAAGGATCACCACATAGATCTCGATGTGGTGATCCCAGGAATAGGGTTGACCTTTGACGAATTTAATAAGCTAAGCCCCGGTCAAGTGCTGATAAGTGACACTAGGTCAGACGGCAGTGTACAGGTTTCCCGACAAGGCAAGTTTGTTTCCGCAGCAAAACTCCACACCCAAGGTGAAAGAAAATCCGTTGAAATAATAGGGCATCAATTATGAACTCGAAAGTACTTGAAAATGTAGCCTTTGACAAAGCTGTACCTTTTTCGAAGTCAGCGAATCAAACAGGTATTACTGACATGTCTTTGGTTAGCGACGTCAAAGTGGAACTAGAGGTAAAGCTTGGTCAACTGAAGCTTTCTATGGGAGAACTTTTTGATTTGCAACCGAAAATGGTTCTCAAAATGGAACAAAGTGTAGATGAGCCAGTTGAGGTATATCTTGGTGAAAACCGCGTGGCCATAGGAAATCTGGTTGTCGTGGATGAACACCTGGGCGTCGAGATTACAGACGTTATGAAGTAGGCAAGCGCAAACAGGGCATTATGAAATCGGATCTGGCATTTAAAGAGCCCACATCGATGGGCAGCCTTATGGAAGTATGGATTGTTGCTTTCATATTTATTGGCCTCGTTGCAGTGGTCATTTGGTGGTTAAAGCGAAAAAAAATACTGAGTAGTCACGTTGGGTTTACAGCTGAAGGTCTACAAGTAATTCAGGTAAAGCGTATATCCCAAAAGACAACGGCTTATGTGCTATCAAATGGTGAGCAGCAATGGATGGTGCTGGAATCAAGTCTAAATGGAGTAGCTATTCAGCCAATCGAAAACGGTCAAGTGATGTCAATGCCCTCAGAAACTGAAGCAAAGTCGGTGGAGATTCATGCCGGCAAAATTGATAGTTCCCAAGCAACTACCATTGCAAAAGACTGATGGTAGGAGATATGTGGTAGATGGATGCGTCTCTAAAAGCGAAAACGACTTCTAACAACTTTCTATTTCAGTTTGTTAGACGCCTTTTCTCGCCAAAGTTAGCTTGCAAAAGAAACCTCAAGATTACAATTTGTTGCATTTTATTTGTGGCATCCAGTAGCACTCTTGCACAATTTGGTTCCACATTAAATCAAGCCGCCAGCGGCCTCGATATGGACCTTAGCGATCCCGTTAGATATCTGATTGTGATAGGGGCTTTGTCTTTTATTCCTGCGTTTGTCATAGCCGCGACTGCATTTACCCGAATTATTGTGGTGCTATCAATGCTTAGGTTGGCGCTTGGTTTGCAAACCACTCCACCAAATATTGTATTGATTACGCTCGCACTATTTATGACCGTCTTTGCGATGGGGCCGGTGATTTCCGATGTCAATAAGGTTGCCGTACAACCCTACCTAAATGAAGATGTGGATTTTGAGACGGCCATAAATGCCGGAGCCCTGCCATTTAAAGAGTTCATGGTACGTCATACAGAAGAAAGTGACCTTCGAACAATAGTAGAAATGGCCAAAGAATCCTTTCCGTCAAACCTTGAAGAGATTCAGATGTTTCATCTAGTGCCGGCTTTCATGTTAAGCGAATTACGTACGGCATTTAAGATGGGTTTTGTTCTTTTTCTACCCTTTATCCTAATAGATATTCTGGTTGCCAGTATTCTAATGGGATTAGGGATGATCATGGTTCCACCCATGACAATTTCGTTACCGTTAAAAGTTTTGGTGTTTGTTCTAAGCGATGGCTGGCTACTTCTTTCCGAGTCGCTACTGTTGAGCTTTAGTTAAACAAGGATGCTGTTCCAGGGATGCAGGATTTAGGGTTAAGCAAATCCACTTGCGAAGTAGCCGACATAGTTGAGCAATACTCGCCCTGGGTGATATCCGTTGCACGCCATGTGTACATTCATTTCAATGTAGATGGCGCTGAATTTCAGGACTACGTTCAATACGGGACCCTAGGCATGCTAGAAGCGCTTTCTCGTTTTGATCTGGAGCTAGGCAGTGGTTTTTCCTCATTTGCTTATATGCGAGTCAAAGGGGCAATATTAAACAACATTCACCGATTTAATGAGTACTCCGCTCATAACCGCTATCGAAAAAAAGTACTTTTAGAGCGCACCCAATCGATTGAGCCACCTACGACGGGCGATAATGATAACTATGAGACGCTTGCCGAAATTATCGTAGAATTGGCAATTGGGTTTTCTCTGGAAGATATTGTCAATGAAAATGAAGAGAGCAAATATCCAAATCCCTATGAAGCGCTGACGGAAAACCAGTTATCTCAGTTAGTGAAGGATTTGCTGGAACAATTGCCGATGATGGAAGCAAAGGTTTTGCGGCTCCATTACTTTCACCAGTTAGCGTTTACTGACATAGCGGATATCTATCAGTTAAGCAGGGGTAGGATTACGCAGCTTCACAAGAAAGGACTCGCTTCGTTAGCGGACTCAATCAAGGAACAACCGGCGCTTATCTGCTAGGTATTATGTAATGGACCGACAAATTAATAACCAAGATACTAAAATAAGAACTCACTCTGCAAATAACAAACTTCCTAAAGTAGCGATAGTTTCTACCGTGGCGGATTGTGAAAAAACTATCGATTTTTTTATTCAGTACCATCTGTCCATAGGCTTCGATCACATTTTTTTGTTTTGTGATACAACGGATGACTCCGTTGCGAAAAGAGTCGGGCAGTATAAGCAGGTTTTCGTACAACGTAATGGCCAAGAGTTGTACCAAAAATGGCGTATCACAGACACTTACCGAAATTTTCAAAAACGTGCCCTTATTGACAAAGAAGTCATGGTGCGCCAAGAAATGAATGTTGAAGTCGCAATTCAAATGGCGCGCAAGGCTGGCTTTGACTGGTTACTGCATATCGACTCGGATGAACTTTTCTATACCCAGGAAAGTAGTATCAAGCGGCATTTTTACGACCTCGGCCAAAGAGGTATTGGCAGCATTGTCTATTCCAATATGGAGGCGATACCGGAGCATTTTGATATCCAACACCCATTCACCGAGATTACCCTATTTAAAAAGAACTATTTTCGCCAGAACCTTTGGGCATTCAATGCAGGTCAGCGCGAGTTTATAAACAAGTCTCCAAGATTTGATGATAAGTATTTTCTGTTTTACCAGAATGGTAAGTCTGCCGTGAATCTCAGATATGCAAGGGGTGTCGACGGTGTGCATTACTTTTTGGCAGCGGGTAAACGGGAACAACGTTCCAACAAGTTCCCCACAGTACTCCACTTTCCCTGCTCGACATTTGAATTGTTTTTGGAAAAATATCGTAGGCTAGGAAACTTTGCAGACGAATGGCTTGGAAAACCAAGAACTGGTAAATTTGTTTCAGGCTTTCATCTAGAAGCTAGAGATGTTGTTAATGAGGATCAAGTTTCAGCGTTGGAGTTCTACAATCGCCGGGTTGTTGTTAATCAAGCGTCAGAGGTCGAACAATTGCTTGATCTCGCTCTCGCTGTACGTATTACAGATATTCCAGAAAAACTCTGTTCAATTGAGTTGCATAATCAAGACATCAATCAAGCTTTACTTGCTAAAGAATTAATAACACTGCTTCGTGATCAATCCTACCGGGAAGGATTGAGTCGAGAATTCTCGAACTTTAAAAATAATCTTGACACTCGTCTTCCAGCAATTATTCAGGTGCTTAGCCAAGTTTATGGAAGTGCTGAAGATTTTGACGAATTTATCTTCAAACTGATCCAAAAGAGTTTTTGTCACTATTGCAACAGCAGTCCGAAGATGAAGGGAGCTAATTCATCATCTGAAAATAATTGGACTTCTGACCATCAAAGAATTGGCGCTTGTCTCTATGTCGATAGGTTTTGTGACACGCTGGCCGGTCTTGAGAAAAGAGTCGACTACTTGAAGAGCCTCGGAGTCAATCACCTTTATCTGATGCCGATATTTAAAACGCCAAATGGTAGCAATGACGGTGGATTTGCTATTTCGAGCTATCGTGAAATCTCTCCGGAACTTGGTTCTATGGATGATTTTAGGTCATTGGTAAGGCGCCTAAAGGAAACAGGATTTACCCTTAGCCTCGATTTTGTTCTAAATCATACAGCAAGTGACCACGAGTGGGCTTTGGCTGCGAAGACGGGAGATGAACACTACAGAGAATTTTATCACTTGTTCGATGAACAGCGGGAAGTGGAAGAATACCTCGCAAATGTCCAGGATACGTTTCCTGAGTCCGGAAGAGATATCATTTTTCATGAAGAGCTAGACTGCTGGGTTTGGAGTACGTTTCACCACTATCAATGGGATCTCAATTATTCGAATCCTGAAGTATTTGCAGCCATGCTCGATAACTTGCAGTTTCTCGCTTGTGAGGGGGTGGACGCTTTTCGGTTTGATGCAATTCCTCATATCTGGAAAGAGAAAGGCTCAAGTTGTAAAAACCATCCGCATTGCCACGCGATAGTAGAAGCGTTTTGCCATCTGACCAAGCTCATTAAGCCAGAAGTTGTATTTATTTCTGAGGCTATCGTTGCTCCAGAAGAAGTGATGGAGTTTGTTTCTCCATCTCGAACTAGTGTCGCTTATCGGCCGTTATTAGCCGCCAGTCTTTGGCAGGCATTGGCAATGAGGGATACCAGAGCGATGAGTTATTCACTTGCAAGATGGAGTGATTTACCAAGTGGTTGTGAATGGCTGAGCTATGTAAATTGCCATGATGATCTCCATTGGGTGTTTAGCAATCGAACCTTATTAGAATTCGACCCTAATTTTGATTTTTTGGAGTTCTATCGGCAATTATTAAGTTTCTATCGTAATCCGGACAACTCTTCCTTTGCGCGAGGAAAAATCTTTCAAAAAGAGAGAATCTCGGGTTCTACCGCCTCTCTGGTCGGACTTGAGAAGGCGTTGGAAAACAAAGATAGAGAGGCGGTAGAGAAAAGTATCAACAGAATATTGTTGCTTCACAGCGTAATTCTCAGTATTGGAGGGTTGCCGCTTCTATATATTGGCGACGAAATTGGAACCCTTAACGATTACTCTTATCTCCAATATGACGAACTTAAGGATGATAGTCGGTGGGTTCACCGACCAAAAAAGAACTGGTTCAGGGACAGAATGCAATTATCCTCGCCCTACAGTCCTGCAACCAAGATTTTTTCAGGGATAAAAAAACTGATTGCCGCCAGAAAATCTTCACAGATTTTTTCGGGCCATTCCATGCGCACCATGTTTTCTGAGCGCCCGGAATTATTTAGCTTTTGTCGAAGGAGTGATCGATCTAGATTTATATATTTCGGCAATTTCACACCGAGTCCAACTAAAATTAACATTCAGGAAATTGAAACGTACAACTTGAAAGGTGAATGGTTCGACATGATCTGGCAAACAGAACTATCCCTGTCGGACCAAATTATATTGCAGCCATACGAATATAAATGGCTTATTCAACACGATGGAGACCTTTAGTTTATGGAGTACTCATTAGATATATTTGATAAGGATGAGCTGTTCGCGCTTGCCCAACATGATTATGAAAACCAGCGGTTGGATCAGGCGCTTGCAAAGCTTAAGAAAATGCTTGAAGGCGGGGAATTCCCCGTCAATGTGTTTTCTCTATTAGGGCGTATTTATGCCGCGCTCGGATTGGATCAACGAGCACGAGTAGCGCTAGAATCCTTCGTTGAAAATGTCCCCGATGTCGTACCTGAGCACTTTCATTTGGGAATGGTCGTCAGAAACCTTGGAGATATCGAAAAGGCCGTTTCTATTTGGAACGATGTTTTGGAGAAAGCGCCAAACTTTCCGCCCGCGCTTTATCATAAGGCTCTTTATCTGCTGGATAGCGGCGAAGAACAAGGCGCTATCGAATTACTCAATCGAATCATCGAAACGGCGAATGACGCAGACGAGCATATTGCCCTTGCCAACGATGTTCTTTCGCGTTTGAGTATGCGACATTAATTTGCAAAGCAGTCGGCTTGCAGCCTCCAGTCTATGAGCCGACTAAATCTCTCCTTCGCCAAAGTCTAGCTTTCCAATGTGGTTCGCAATAAAGTCGAAAGCGAAGGATTGGTTTCAATCGCTTGCAAGATTTTGGCAGTTAGGCGTTCTTTTTGTGTTTCGCTATGAACCAAACTGCCTAGACGTTCTGTGAGAATATGTGAAACCAGCAGCTTCTTTGCTTCCTCGAGATTGTGTTGCCCTAATTTTTTTATGGAGGTAAGTGCGTCTTCCTGCTCCAATGTACCCAGGGTCGATTTAACAGAGTCAAGGAGGTTCGTTTTTGACGTTTTTGGGGGCTTTAACGCACTTTTATAGATTTCTGAGGTGCTTGACGTTTTTTTTATGCCGTCCATACCTGGATTCCGCTACTTCTAATTTCGGTAAGCACCCAATAGGTAGTCCGAACTTTCAAGTGACTGTTGCTCCTCACGTTCAGGGAGCATTTGTGCCTCACCGGTAGTTTGTTGTTCAGGTAAGTTCTCGATTGCTGTGATGACACCTTCCATATCTTTATTTAAAGAAGGATTTTCATTATTAGAGACTATGCCTTCACGTATAGACGTTATTGCCTCTTCGGATTTGTTTTCGATACAGAAAAGAATGCCTTTGGCAAACTTTTCCAAATACTGGCCTTCGCAGGAAACAAGAATGGGTTCCAATGTGGTTCTTACGTTCTGAAACTCGCCGACTGCCAGATTAACTAAGCCGAGTTGGAAACGCGCAATGTTAAGAGACGGTTGCAAATCGAGAGCCGTAGACAGATGGTTGACCGCTTCATCATACATGGCTAATTGAGCATATTCTGCACCTAACAAAAAATGTCCGTCTACGTTATCCGGATTAATTTCCAAGAGTTCCTTCAAGTGGGTCATTCCCGGCCCATGCTGGCCGTCCTGTAATTCTCTTAGGGCGATAAAAAACAGTTCTTTTTCGGAGAGATTGGTCACATTCGGTCCTCCATGTCAGTCAGCCTCTAGGTAATTTCTGAGGCCTCTACCTTTCCTCATTCTAAGAGCTGAAATTCTATCTTCTTTTAGAATAAAAAAGAACAATTAACTCGTGCACATTGATTAAAACATGACCTGGAAAATAAATTTCATTTTTTTTGTTGAATCGCTAAACAAATCCGAATTTTGCTGGAATATTAGGTAGCAGCCTTTGGAAAGGTGCATGACGCATCTTGGCGTTTCCAATTATCAGAATAAATTACTCAAGCCTCAAAAAGATCTCTTGTTAATATCGTGGAGGAAATCGACAAGGTTGAGCGAATCAGGCTGCGTGATCTGGCTCTCCCCCTCTGATTTTATGATAAGCGATTCAATATAATACTCAAGCAGGAGCATTGTGCCTGCTGGGGTGTTAGTCTATACCTCCCAAACCATACATTACCGATACTTTCCCAAATGCTAAAAGTTGCGATAGTCTCAACGATATCAGATTGTAAAACTCTCATTAATTTCTTCATTCGGTACCATTTTTCTATCGGCTTCAGTCAGATTTTTCTTTTTTTTGATGATCCAAACGAAGCTTTGGAGGTTCGCTTAGAGGATTATAAAGGAGTACATGCCTTCGGGAGAAGCTCTGAGCTAGAGGCGCTTTGGAGGTCTACCTCATATTATTACAGAGTCAAAGACAAGAAATTAATCAATAATGAAGTCATGATTCGCCAAGCCCTTAATGCTGAAGTAGCTATTGAACTCGCAAAAAAAATGCAGATTGATTGGTTGATTCATATTGATATAGATGAGCTTTTCTATTGTCAGGAGGATTCTATCCTTTCTCATTTCGAAGAAAAAACAAAAAAAGGAACTACAAACATTGTTTATCCAAATTTAGAAGCAATGCCGACGGAAGAAAACTGCAAAAATCCTTTTGTGGATATTGTATTTTTCAAGAAGAATTTTTTTTCAAATAACCGTTGGGGATTTACTGAAATTCAAAAAGAGTATCTTGATACATCTACTAACTTTGATGACAAATTTTTCCTGTTCTATCAAAATGGTAAATCAGCTGTTTATATAAAGGAAACCCTAGGAGCAAAAGGTGTTCATTACTTTTATGCACGAGGAATAAAAGAGTCTAATTCAAGCGAGTTTCCAGTAGTTCTTCATTTTCCTTGTGCGAACTTCGAGCTATTCAAATTAAAATATAGTCGCCTGGGAAACTTTAGCGATGAATGGAATAATAAGCCCAGAGTAGGAAAGTTTGTCTCAACGTTTCATATCGAAGCCAGAGATCACTTCGCAAAATCATACGGCTGTCATAGTATGGAGTTTTATAAAGAACGTGTGGTCGTTCCCCAAGAGGTTATTGATGAATTACTCGAATTAGATATGGCAATCGAGATTCGAGATGTTAAGGATAAACCCTTAACCTATCTGAGAAATCAAAAAAAAATCTCTTAGCTAACTGTCTCTCTATTGCAATTTTATTAAAGCTCGTTTCTAAAGACACTTTTTTTTCAAGTTCTTGGTATTCTTTGGCTCTGTCAGTTTGAACGTTATAAAGGTGGTTGGTAACCAGTGCTAATTGATTAGAATTAGGGAAGGCGTAATAGTTATCCGACATAGTTAAAGTGGTGCCGGCAGGTTTCAGTTTTGCTTTTTGAAGCGTCTGCAATACCTTTCTACGTAGAGGCAAAATCCCTGACTTATATCTCATATGTTTGCCGGTTAGAGTTTCATTGCCCCCACAGATATGTTTTGCAAGTTGATGTTCGATCCCTAGCACGGAAAGATCTATGCTGGGAAACGTCGTGCAAAGTGAAAAACCAGTGCTCACAGGGAAAGACTGCTTTACATAATCTTTTCTGGTCCAAGGTTTCTGTGTTCCTTCAGGAAAGCCTGGTTTTGAAAAGAGATTCCATTGCTGTGGTGCTTCGCATCCATACATGCGAAAAATAGGCTTTATACCATTGTTCAAATCTAAAGTTCGCTGTAACGATTCGATGAACTTGTGACGTGGTCAAGAAAAATTGACCAACCCAGTTAAGCAACTTTCTTTAGTGTCGCCATTTCCTTCTCATACTGATTTGGGCTTCTATAATCAAGATACG
>JANQMN010000045.1 GCA_028280065.1 Hahella sp. | reverse complement strand
TTAGCCACTCAAGCAGGTCCTGGCTTGTTTCCGGAGCATAGCCAAAGGCCAGCCGGAGACTTTTTTCCTGAAAAGCCTTACATACGTCAACATTGATTCCGGGCCTGGACGTAGTATCGAATACGATGCCTTCCAGTAGGTCATCCCTCAGGTTCGTTGCCCGTGGAGCTTTGGGAACGTCGTCCATGTACATATACTGATTCACCTGATCCCAGGCGATATTACGCGCCATCGGGCTGGGGGTATTGGTCTGAACCGAGGTCCAGCGAATCTGGCCGGCGTCCAGCTCTGTCAACATATCTCTGAGTGCGTCAAGGTCAAATTCGTCTCTTAAGCAAGTGCGCCAGGTTTCCAAGAGGATTGGAAAGTCTTCGTAGCCCGAAACGTTTTCAAAAAGCTTCTGAGACTGCAATCGGCTCATCCAGAGCGGTTGCCGTTGCCCGAATTTTCCCTTGCTGATCAGCATGGCCCTCCCGGCACACTCGCGGAACCTGGCGCCAAAAAAACCGGAACCCTCCAACCGTTGACGCAGCAACTGTTCAATATTCTCGGGCCGGACCAGGCTAAGTAACTCGTGTGACTGAACTTCGTCGGGGCACTGCAAAACCAGGCAGTCATTGCTGGCGAATATTTCCAGTGGCGCGGCGTATTTTTCCTGCCAGGCAGCTTCAAGTGCCAGTGCCCATGGACGGTTTAATGTCGAGCCCCAGCCGGTATGGACAACAACCTGATTACTCTGCTGATGTCCCAGCAAGGAATGGATGTGCTCAACCAGCACATGGTGCCGGTGCGGCAGATCAGCCCCGGTGTGCTCTTTTTGCCGGACAAGATAGTCCAGCAGCGCTTGAATGGCTTCCGACGACATGCGGTCTTCATTCTCCAACTGAGATTTGAAGTCAGAATCCGTCAAATGCGCGTTGGCTTGTTCCAAAAAGTCCAGAATTCGGCAGGAAAAATGAAAATTGCGATTTTGATCTTCTGCTTTCCAGAACGGGGGAGGTGTCGGCCCAGGCTTACCCGGTAAAACCAGCACATCATTATGGGTAATTTTTTGGACTTGCCAGTACTGCGTACCCAGGGTAAAGGTTTGACCGATACGGGCCTCCCAGACAAATTCTTCATCCAGTTCTCCGATTCGGGCTGAGGTTTCAGCATGTCGCAACTGAAAATATCCCCGATTCGGAATCACGCCTCCGGACGCATACAACGCTATGACCGCGCCTTTTCGGGCCTGAATCGTATTATCGAGCCGATCCAGGGATATTCTGGGTTTTAATTCCCTGATTCGATTGTCTGCATAGCGCCCGGCCAGCATATTGATCACCAGCGTAAACTGTTCATGCGCCAGGTTATGAAAGGTATAGCTAGTTCGCAGATGATCATACATTTCGTCCAGATGCCACACCTCATGTGCACATATGGAAATGATAACCTGGGCCAGCACATCCAAGGGGCAAAGAACCGGCTTGACGGGTTCAATTTCCCGCCGATCTATCGCTCGCGCCAGAACCACCGATTCGATGAAATCCTGGGGATGAGTAGGATAAAGCCGTCCCCGGCTTATATCCCCAATCCGATGCCCGGCACGACCGATACGTTGAATTGCCGAAGCCATGGAACCTGTGGTTTGCACGATCAGAACCTGATCAAGTTCCCCGATGTCGATTCCCATTTCAAGGGAGCTGGTGGCGACGATCGCAGCAAGTTCACCTGCTTTAAAGCGCTGTTCCACCGCGACCCTGATGTCTTTCGACAAAGCGCCATGATGAGCATAGGCGATGGTCTGACTGGCAGCGACATTAATTTTGTGAGTCAACTTCTCACAGAGTGCACGGCTATTCACAAAAATTAACGTGGAACGATGCTGCCGTACAGTCGCTAGCAGTTCTACGGCCAACGCTGCCCACAGGTCTTTATCCGCCGCCTTTCCGGCAATCGATTCCGGATAACAAATCTCGATATCGTAACGCTTCAACTGATCGGAATCGATAATTTCCACTGGCCGCGCCTGCCATGCATCTGCGTCTCCGAAGGATTGATAACCTCCGACAAAGCTGGCGGCGGTCTCTAATGGATTGACCGTCGCGGATAAGGCTAATCGTTGAAATTCACCGGAGTGGAGTGTCAGCCGTTCCACGGCAGACATCAGATACGCTCCGCGCTTAGATCCCAGGATCGAATGCACTTCATCCAGAATAATGGTATCCAGTTCCTGCAGCAGGCTTATGCCACTGCGGGAACTCAGTAGCAGATTGAGACTTTCCGGTGTGGTAATCAGGATTTCCGGGGGTTGCAGAAGCATTCGACGCCGCTCCACCTGATCGGTATCCCCGCTACGTGTTTGTACCCGGATTTGTGGAAAGGGCTGGTCTTGAGATTCAAACAACGCTTCCAGGGCAGCAAGCGGTTCATGGAGGTTGTGTAAAATATCGTTATTAAGTGCTTTTAAAGGCGACACATACAGGACACGGGTTCTTCCTGTTTCCAAATTCCCGGTAATAAACTGATTTAGCGCCCACAAAAAAGCTGTCAGGGTTTTCCCGCTACCGGTAGGCGCAGTAATCAAGCAATGTTTACCAGCCGCAATTTCCGGCCAGGCTTTCCGCTGAATATCCGTGGGCTGGCCGATACCCGCAAACCATTGGGAAACCAAAGGATGGAACAACTCCGGCGTGTGGTTCAACTTGAATCATCCTCTCCTTTAGCCTTCAAAAGAAGGAAGTCTATCAGCCGACCACCAACCGAAGCTACCCGGCATGGGCAACTACCAAGGATCAAGTGGTTTCCAAGCTTATTGGGATAATTTCATTGATCCTATTACAGCAGTATGTCAGCTAGTCAGCTTTGTCGTTAACTTGCAAAGTTAAAGTACAGCCGTATCAGTCTCACAAAAGATAAGTTAAGGGTAGCTCTGATAACTGGGGAACATGCATGGCCTAAAATTGATCTAAATCTACCTACATACGGAAACATCGTATGGTATGCGTTTTCATCTTCGAGCTATAAATACGCTTCTTTAATCAAGCGGCCGATTGTGATCAATCTCCTCCAGGCGGTCGAAAACTCCGATTCAGATCAACGTTATAACCTATGTCTTCCCAATCGATTACCCAAATTCAACAGACGGAAATCACACGTATCGTCGCACTGGCTGCCCAACTCCTTCAGCAGCACGGTGCAGAAAGCAAACTGATAGAACAAACCAGCACCAGGTTGGGCAAGGCAATGGGACTCGACAGCAGTGAAATGGCCATTTCCGCGGATGCAATTGTACTGACCTCACTCTATCAGGGGCGTTGTATCACCACCACACGCCGGGTGCTGGATCACGGCATTAACATGCATATGGTCTGTGAAGTGCAGCGGATAATGCTGCTTGCCGAGGGAAAGATGCTGGATCTGGAAGGCATCGGCATCCGCTTACGGAACCTAACACCCATTCGCTACAATCGCTGGCTGGTAGCGCTGATGGTTGCACTTTCCTGTGCAAGTTTTTCTCGACTCTTCGGAGCAGACTGGAACGTATTTGCGGTTACCTTTGCGGCCTCTTTTGCCGCCATGCTGGTTCGCCAACAGTTAGCCCAGATGCACCATAATCCTTTGATCAACTTCGGTATCACCGCCTTCGTAGCAACAATGTTGGCTTCCCTTGGGGTGAGATTTGGCATAGGCGAACAACCTCAAATCGCCATGGCTGCCAGCGTATTGCTGTTGATTCCCGGCTTTCCGCTAATTAATGCCGTGTCGGATATGGTCAAAGGTCATATCAACATGGGAATTTCAAGGTGGTTTGGCGCTTCGTTACTCACGTTAAGCGCTGCTGCCGGGATTGCCTTGGCAATGAATCTTTCCGGTATAAGAGGTTGGTTGTAATGTCAGACTTACTTCTTATGCTCGCAGAAGATGCTCTATTTTCGGCAATTCCGGCTTTGGGATTTGCGCTGCTGTTCAATGTACCGGGCAGATGCCTGGTGTTTTGTGCACTAGGAGGGGCACTCGCCCATAGTTTACGAAGTCTTATCATGTATTGGGGAGTGGACATTGAATGGAGCACGCTAGCCGCATCCACTCTGCTGGGTTTGATCGCAGTCTACTGGTCGAGACGCTACCTTATTCCTCGCCCGGTAATCACTATTGCAGCCATTATCCCGATGATTCCCGGCAGTTACGCCTTCACAACGATGCTCGGCATTCTCGAGTTGCATGGCGGAGGTTACTCACCCGAACTGCTGTCCAAAGTCATTGAAAACGGGCTCACCACACTCTTTATCCTATTCGCACTCAGTTTTGGATTGGCAATCCCTTCAGTGCTAATTTATCGTGGGCGGCCTATTGTTTAAGCTCCATTGACTAGAGTTTGGGGTCATAGCATTAAGCATGGAAAAACCGATATTTCGTTCGATCCGATCTCCCAGCTAATTTGACAATTTTTGAGTAAAGTCACGATGACTTCATCCATGTCTTCTTCCCGGACGTGGTGAACGGCCAATTCAGTCCGGGCTGCCAGACCTTTAGCGATGTCATCAATCCTGAGAGCTGGGAGTTTATCAAACACCTACTCCCGTGTATGACACCCATTGTTACCTGCCGTTTACTAAAAATAGAATTTCAAATGACAGCTTTCTTCCAGAGTCCCATACTCCCTTCCGAATTCCTCCATATCCCTTTCGACTTATGTTCCCTCGGTCTTTAGGCCTATGGACTTTTTCCGATTTGTAGAATTAGAATGCGTGTTCAATTGGATCAAACGGATTGACGGCGAGTTAAAAGAGCAAAAGTTGATTTTAACTTCTTTCGCAAATCATATCTGTTTTAAAACTTATAGGGACATTCACATGCCATCTCAATTATCATCATCCAAAGCAGTCCAAACACGTAGCATCATTGATCGAGAGTATGTCATTGGCGGCGGTTCGGACAAAAAAGACTTCCTAAGCAACGTAGCCGGTGCAACCAGGCTGGTAGAGCGAGACATAATTATTCGTTTCAACCTGTATAACATTCCGAGCAGGAAGGTACTATACCGTGGCCACGAGGAGGAGGACCAGATAGTCAAAGAAATCGTTGCGGACTGGAAAGCCTACAAATTTAATTTCTTGCGTTTGACTGGTCATAGCTGGGGTGGTCAAGCAGCAATGGACATCACACAAGAACTGGCGCACCATTCTGTTCCTGTGAAGGAACTTATCACGCTTGACCCCGTATCCATGCTTCCGTTTTCTTCTGTACCTGCGGAAAAGTGGGTAAATGTCTATATCAAACAATCCTTTTGGGACAATACCGTTGGTGCAATTCCAGTTGTAAATCAGCTAGTCAGCAGTGTCGCAACCTTGCCAACTCTGTTTACGCAAAGTGGCCGTGAAGGAGGCTATATAGCCAATGTTGGAGGGCAACTGGGAGCTGAAAATGGGGCTTACAATCATGAAATGGATGTCTCCCATGCCAGCGCCGGAGATATGTACCAGAAAGCGCTATCTTTGCTACCGTTAGCGCCTATGAATCCAAAGGTAGTTGGAGTTCGATAGTGCCAAGGAACAAGTTATTATTACTCATTTGTCTTATCGCTTTATTCATCACCGGCTGTACCACAAAATTCAGCATTTACGATGAAGAGTTGCAACTTACGAATATACTTTTAACAGATGGCAGAGTGTTGACCGATACCCTGTTGGTTGTTTTCAGCGCTGAGAAAAAATTTGAATCGGAGCCTTTCAGTTCTTTAGCTTTGGAATATGAATTACTGGACCAGAATGAGAAGGTCTTATTTACAGGCAGCACCCTTGTCAGTTTTCTCCGAGAGGATAAAAATCATATTATCAACGAACTGCCGAACGGACCCTACAAACTCGCTGCAATGCTGATTGAACAAGGTGAAATACGTTTACTGAATCCCGATACAGCTGATTCCATGCCTATTGCTATCCAAGAAATTCCGTTTGCATACTTAGCATTTTCAGCCTCTGCACCAACCATGGTTCTACCAAATACTCTGGCGTCCAATCGAATAACATTGACAAAAACAGAAATTATCAGTGCGTTGAATTCGGAGACTGTAATGGACTATCAGTACTTTCCGTGAGTTCATTTATCGGTTGAAGAACATTGGATGGTAGGTCAGCCAGGGTAGTTCGAATGTGTAAATTTTTGGATGGCTGTGATTAACAAAGAGAATTACAGTTGCATACCAAATGGTAAGTATCAGGGTCTGATAAGAAATGAACCCAATCACGCTCTCGGATGGAGGATTGAACTACAAAATGTTCCTGGAAGATCAAAACTAATCGGCGAAACCAACAGACTCTAACCAACTGAACTTTAACTTATTATGAGACCCTACATATTTGTATTGATTGCGCTGTTTAGTCTTCAAACCACCGCCAATGGAGACTCAATAAGCGATCCTAAGTCAATTTGCAAAATGGCGCCCACCCACCCTCATCATAGTCACTTAGCGGCGCTTCAATTTACAGAAAGTGAACGCATTATCGCCTGTGGCTATTTAGATGATGAGACGGGATTGATGTCAGAAGGCGATATTTTTGTCCTGGATAGTAATGACAAAGTAATATTTTCTGACTGGGTAGATACCAGCCAACAAATCCGTTTAGAGAAAACAAATGGTGGACTGAAGATTATCGAATACACGGGTACTGTTCTTGAACAAATCCCTACGCATCAAAAGGAACTAAGGTGCAGTTCCGGTAACTGCAGCTACTCAGTGGTCACCTGTATTCCTCCTAGTGAGCCGGAAGAAAAAGCAAAAGAAATCAAGAAAAAATTCAGCGAACTGCTTAAGCCTCAAAAAGTGACTCCTGAACTTTTGTATAACAGGTTGTTTGTGCAATTTTCACTGATGCTCTATGGAGAAAACCGTAACTATTTTACAGCAACCCCCTACAATTATTCTGAAGACGGACTCAGGTTAGATGGAGCCGCATCGGAAGAGTATTCGTTATATGGAAGTATTGTTCACCAATTGAAGACATGGGGCTGCTTAAACTACGACGAGTAAACAGATCCCCAGCATCTTCTGTTTTTCTTCCGAATTATTACTATCGAATCGATGTGAGCGAGAATCTTGTGGATGGCTTCCGGGCGGTCCGACGTTTCGCTCTTCAATGCAACGGTACGATGTGTAGGCGATCACTTTGACTTTGCCACTAAATTGGTCTCATGTCTCAATATAAATCCGAAGTCCCGTTGAATCGTTATAGCGGATGGGCTTTATGAAGTCCTAATCGCCAAACGAAATGCCGACACCCCGAGCCGCTTTCACCAAAAACGAATCTGTATTGACATAATTATACTCACGGGTAGCGTCATCCAGTGAGACGGTCACCATATCATTATGTTTGTACGCCACCATCCGGCCGAACTCCCCATTCAGCACCATTTCAAATGCCTTCACACCGAATTGTGTAGCCAGCACGCGGTCAAACGCTGTGGGAGATCCGCCACGCTGCAAATGCCCTAAAACGGTTACTCGAATATCGGCAGTGCAGCCGTTTTGCTTGAGTTGTTCCGCCAGCAGATTTCCCACGCCGCCTAGGCGAACATTTTCGTAGCCGACTTCGGTTGCCTCTCGGGCAACAACATCGCCATCAACGGCTTTCGCGCCTTCTGCGATGACAATATTGACGAATCCTCGGCCTCCCTGATAGCGACTATTCACCCGTTTCACAACCTTTTCGGTGTCATAGGGAATTTCAGGAATCAGGCAGACTTCCGCGCCACCGGCAATCGCGGAGTGCAAGGCAATCCAGCCGGCACTTCTTCCCATCACCTCCAGAATCATTGCCCGGTGATGGCTTTCCGCTGTGGTAACCAGCTTGTCAACGGCGGAACTGGCTTCCTGCACAGCGGTTTGGAAACCGAATGTATAGTCAGTGGCGGAAAGATCGTTATCGATGGTTTTAGGAACGCCGACGACCTTCAACCCCTTATCGTACAGCTGTTTGGATATGCGTTGGGAGCCATCGCCTCCGATGCTGATCACCGCCTCGATTTCCAGCTCTTTCAGCTTTTTCAACAGATAATCGGAGCGATCTTCGCTGGTCCAACTGCCATCCGCTTGCTGAACCGGCCAGTTGAAAGGCCCTCCCTTTGTAGTGGTCATTAAAATCGTCCCGCCCCTGACGTGAATACCGGCGGCGATAGGGTTGCCGGTCAATTTGATCAACTCCACCGGATCGTTAAGCACGCCGTTGTAGGCTTCCAGACTGCCCCATACTTCCCAGTCTTGGGTTTGAGAAGCGCGTTTTACCACACCGCGAATGACGGCATTTAACCCAGGACAATCGCCTCCACCGGTCAGTATCAGAACTTTTTTCTTGGCCATCGCTTCTACCTTTGTGAGTTGGCGGGAGATGTTTTTTAACAAAGGTAAACTAATACCGGTGTAATCGCCAAATTGGATTTGCCAACGGCCGGTTCTTCAGACATGTTTCCCGCCGCTATGCGAGATCTTTTTCCGGACACTTGAGTTCCGGATCCAGCGGATCGTCGGAGCTACTGAATCCCAATGTCTCGGACAACTCAAGCATATTGTGGTTGGCACGTAACACGGTTCCAACCATTCGGATCAAACCTCGGGCGCGGGCAGCGCTGATCAGCAGTTCCATGAGCTTGTAACCAAGCTCGGTCTGTTGCCAGTCATCGACAACGGCGAATTCGCAACTTTGCCCATCCGGATTGGTCACATAACGACTCACATCGACTTCTTTCGCCTCGCCGTGGCCGGATATCACCGCAATCAACGCCATTTCCCGGTCAAAATCTATCTGCGTGAAACGCGCCAGCATTTCCGGGGATAACTTCTTCAGGCCATGTATAAATCGGAAATACAGGGACTGATCGGATAGCTCTCGAATAAATTGCTGTTCGATATCCGCATCCTCCGGACGGATAGGCCGGTTGAAGACGTCGGTTCCATCTCCCAACTGCCAGTGGGTTTCATAATGCTTAGGGTAGGGATGAATCGCCATATGCCCATAGGGTTTCTGTAAAGAGGGCAAATAACCTACGACTATTCGGGCGTACACGACAATCACGCCTTGTTCATCTATGGCTCTCTTTACATTTGCTCATCGTCATTGGCGTGCCTGCGGAGATAATGCCGAAAGGTCAGCGGAGCCAGGACCTTCCATGAAATTTACGGAATTCCGCACTATGATTAGTCAAGGCAAGCCAAAACACATTGTTACCTAATCTAGACTCAACTGAGGTAACAACCAATTATCAAAAGAGCCTGGGAAGAGGTGAACGGGTGAAAGGCTGGGATAATCTTAGGACAGCCTCTGACGAAATGGACCTGAGTGCGGCGCTGGACGTCATGATGGATGGTTTTGTGGTTTTGCATTCCGAGACCACCGGATTCCATTTAGCAAATCAAAAATACCTGGAGATGTCGGGATTTTCCCACCAGGAGTTGCTAGAGCTTTGCTTTTACGACCTTGAAGTCAACAGCAACCCGATTGAAGGTTCCGCTTTCCGCCGCTTGTCGGTCGATTCAAATACCCATCGTTTCGAAACCAGGCAGCGTTGCAAAGACGGCAGCGTTATCACCATTGAAGTTACCGCCAAGCAATCTGCCGGGCAGATTGTCGCCTCAATACGCAATCTGAGCAAGGCCCGGCGTAATAGAAAGAACCTGGAAATTCAAACCCAGTTGCTGAAGCAGGCGGAAAGAATCGCCTGCCTGGGACATTGGCAATATGAGCTGCAGACCAACCAACTGACTTGGTCCGAGGGTGTATTCAATATCTTTGGATTCGATAAAAACGTTGCGCCCTCGTTTGCGCATTTTTTAGCGCGTATCCATCCGGAAGACCGTGAACTCGTCGAAGTCACCTATCAATCGCATCTCAAATATAAGACCCCTTTTGATTTAATCCACCGGATTGAGATGTACGACGGCTCGATTAAATTCTTGCATGAACGCTGTCAATCCGAATACGACAAGGACGATGTGCCGGTCAGGACTCTCGGTATAGTGCAGGATATCTCCGAACGGGTCGAAGCCGAAGCCTCTCTGAAGAGAAGTAAACAAAGCTTCAAGTCGGTGCTGATGGGAATTCCGGACCTTATATTCGTTTTTGACAAGGATGGAATCTACCGGGAAGTTTACGCTGATCGGGAAAAACTCTACGCTCCGGAAGCCCAGCTGCTTGGCCAGCATGTCAGCGCGCATCTCCCGGCGGATATCGTGAGCAAATTCCTTGTTAAGTTGGCTGAAGTGCTGCGTACCGGCAATCCGGAAATCATGACCTACAGCCTCGACTACCCCGATGGCGCCGAGAGTTTCGAAGCGCGAATTTTCCGTTATACGGCAGAATCTGCCGTCGTGGTGGTCCGCGACCAATCGGAAATGGAAACGGCCAATCAAAAAATCGCCGCCAGCGAGGAACGCTTGAAATTAATCCTGGATACCGTGGTCGACGGTATTATCTCAATCAACCAAAAAGGCAGAATCGTCAGCTTTAACCGCGCCGCCGAACGCCTTTTCGGATACCGGCAACATGAAATACTGGGCAAAAACGTGCGGATGCTGATGCCTGACGAACTAGCCAGCCAGCATAACCGCTTTTTACAGAAGTATCTCAGCTCGCGGCGGGCCAAAGTGGCGGGCGTGGGGCGCAAGGTCACCTGCAAGCGCAGGGACGGCACGCTATTCCCCGCGTTAATCGGCGTCGGTGAACATGTTCGCGGTAAGACCCACTTCTTTACCGGAGTCGTCAAAGACCTGACCAAGGAAACCCAACTGGAACAGCAGTTGGCTCATTCGCAAAAAATGGAAGCTGTAGGCCAGTTGGTCGGTGGAATCGCCCATGACTTTAATAACATTCTTAGCATAGTCACCGGCAATCTGGACATTATCGAAGCCAAGTTGGATAACGCGCCAAGATTGCAACGCAATATCTCCCGCGCCATTCGCGCCACCGAGCGGGCTGAAACGTTGACCCGCAAGCTCTTGCAATTTTCCCGTAAGCAACCCCTGGATATCAAACCTTACAGCCTCAACCTGCTCATCAAGGAAATGTGCGAGTTATTGGAGACATCGATCACCAAAAACATTCAGTTGGAACTCCGGCTGGCCAGAGACCTCCAACTAACCAGTTTGAACCGAGGGGATTTTGAGGATGCCCTGCTTAATTTGGCCATCAATGCCCGCGACGCCATGCATCGCCACGGCACACTGACCCTGACCACCCGCAACGCACATATTTCACCGGATAAAGCCAAACAGGGAAACTTCGATTTCGTACCTGGCGATTATATCTACCTAGGGGTGGCCGATACCGGCGCAGGCATTGACGAGTTTGATATTGACCGCGTTTTCGATCCGTTCTTTACCACCAAGGAAACCGGAAAAGGCACGGGATTGGGACTTAGCATGGTTTACGGTTTCGTCAAACGCTGCGGCGGATATATCGATTTGGATAGCACTCCTTTGCAAGGCACCACTTTTCATATCTGGCTCCCGATGGTGGCGGACGCCGACAATAAAAACACTCAGGACGATGTGCAAAACATGCCGGCTTTTAAGGGTAGCTATCAACTTGTTGTCCTGGATGATGAAGCCGATCTGCTGGATGTTCTCCAGGATTATCTCTCTGACCAACCGTTTAAGGCCTACTATTTTACCGATCCGGAGGCGGCCATGGCCTTTATCGCAGACACTCCCCATATCGATCTGGTGATTTCCGATGTGGTGATGCCAGGTGGCATTAAAGGCCCCGACGTCATCGATACCGCCAAAACAAAACACCCGGATCTGGTCGGTTTTTTGATGACGGGCTATGCCGGCAACGTTGAACTGGTGCCAGGCGACTATAATGTGTTAAGCAAGCCATTCAACAGACAGATGTTTCTACAACGCATCAAGTCTGTTCTCGAGCCTGAATCAACCAACGCCAAGGCCGGCTAGGAGCAACCATGAGCAATCTTCCTCTTGCAGTGGTCATTGACGACGAAACCGATATTTGCGAAATGCTCTGCGAGATTGCCGAAGAAGAGGGTTATCGGGCCTTATCCTATACAGAAGCCGAGCAACTGGAGAATCAGGTGCTGCGTGCGGCGGCCATGATTTTTCTGGATCTGCGCATTCCCGGCTGCGATGGTATTGAAGTACTGCGCTTACTTTCCCAAATCCATTGCGAGGCAGGCATATGGATTATTAGCGGTTGCGATGCGGGCGTTCTGCAGTCCGCGGAAACCTTAGCCAAGGAACAAGGTCTCAATCTGCAAGGCAGCATCGCAAAACCTCTCAGGTACCGGCAATTGCAGAAAATTCTGCAACTGACGCTAAAACCGAATCAGCCGCAGAGCTACGTCAATCGTGATATCGAGTTTGACCGCCGCGATTTCGAAAAAGCCTTGGCGGCGAAGGAATTTATCCCTTTCTATCAACCGCAGGTGTCCGGCAAAAATCTCCAGTTGCTTGGTTTCGAAGCCCTGGTCCGATGGAAACATCCGGAATGGGGATTGGTGCCGCCTGTCAGGTTCATCTCATTCGCGGAAGAAAACGGCTTAATCGCCGACCTCTCTAACCTGATGTTCTACGCGACTTTCAATGACTACAAAAGATGGCAGGAAGCCGGTATCAGCCCATCGATCTCCATCAACATCTCCGGCGTTGAAATGGATAACCTGCAACTCCCGGAAAAACTCATCGAACAAATGACTCTAGCCGGTATGCCGGTACAGAACCTGGCTTTGGAGTTGACCGAGTCAACCTTGATGGAAGAAATGACCAAGTCGCTGGATATCATGACCCGGCTACGCATGAAAGGGATGCATCTGTCCATCGATGATTTCGGCACCGGCTACTCATCCATGGTGCAGTTGCATCGCGCGCCTTTTACCGAAATCAAGATTGATCGCTCTTTCGTCATGAAACTCCCCGGCAACAGCGAGGCCACCGCCATCGTTGAAATTATCACCATGCTGGGTCACAAACTGGGCATGCAAGTCGTGGCGGAAGGCGTAGAAACCGAAGAGCAGGTCACATTCCTCCGGCAGATCCACTGCGATAAGTTGCAGGGCTACTTTTTTGCCAAACCACAACCCCTGGAAAGCGCCTTGGCCTGGGCGAAACAGCATCGGCAAGCGGTCCCCTGCTAGCGACATTCAACCGCTAAAATTTCGGATTGATCCGGTTATTTACCTTTTTATCGCATGAATGCGTGGCAACTGTCGGCGCTTGGTAGGCTAAACAGCAAATACCCAAGCACTGAGCGACAACATGCAATTTATCAGACTCCGCCACATGCTACTGGTTCTAATCACAGGATTATTGTGCTCAGGTCAGAGTTATGGCTTTGACCAACGCTTTGAGGTTCAACTTTTAGGAGAACATAAACAGGCCGCCACTGATACCCAATGGTTTCAGCCTGCCACTGACAAAAGCCGGCAACAACAAATGGCTTTAGGTTGGCAGCTACAAAAGGACCAATGGGAGGCACAGCTGATATTCAACACAAGCGAATACGACGATTACAACCAAGACACCGGATCGGAAACCGAGTTCATTCTTAAGGAGTTATTTTGGCAACAACAATGGCAGGATTTCGATTGGCTGGTTGGAAAACGCCGTCTCGACTATGGGGTTAGCTATGGTTTTCGGCCATTGGACATGTTTCATAGTTTCCGCCGCAACGTTCCCGGCATCCAAATCGAAGAAGGTGTGGGCGTCGCCATGGCGAGTAGATTCACCGCTTCCGGCGAATGGAGTATTTTAGCAACGGACAGCGGGTGGGTGACGCAGAACGCCGAAGAATCCTCCCCGGCCCAAAATGGTGCGGGATTGCGGTGGTACGAATTTGCCGACAACGCTGAATGGCAGATGCTCTTTTACTGGGATAATCTCAGACAGAGCAATATCGGCGGCAGCTACGTCCAGACCTTCGGCGACAATCTGGAATTGCATGGCGAGTTTCGTTACCAGCAACAATATAGCGCCTGGCAACTTAGTAACGAAGCGCTGCCGCTACCGGTGCAGGCTTCCGCCAATAACGGCGTCACCCTGTTGATCGGCAATACCTGGACCACCACAAGCGGGCACACCTGGATTACCGAATACTGGTACGACAATCGCGCCTGGCACCGCCATCAATGGAACCGCTTGCAGAACGAACTGTCAAACGCACAGGCAATGCTCGGTGATTTACCAGTGTTACAGGCGTTTGGATTACCGCTGCAGACGGACAACTTGCACCGTCATAACCTGATGCTACATTGGCATCTGGACAACAGCCGGCTAACAGGCGCTTTGGAGCCGGCCATCGATGTTATCCTGATGCCCGCGGATTGGAGTACGATTACCACTGTCACTGCGGAATACGAAGTAAAGCAAGGTTGGTGGTTAACATTGGCAATGCGAGTATATGCGGGAAGCGACGACTCGGTAGCGGAATTGCTACCGACCAAGCGCCAACTCGATCTTTCTATCACCGGCAGGTTTTAAGGAACATCCCGATTGCAAGAAACAACGAACTCTCATCGCAGCGCATGGCGGACCTTCCTTTGGGAGATGTTAGCGGTACTACTATTTTCCGTCCTTTTTGCGCTGATTACCCGGCTTATCTGGCCGGGCCCCTTCATTCTGCATTATGGTGTCTCGCTTGGATACGGTTTAATCGGCGTAACCAGCAGCCTGCTGACGGAACGCTACTTTAAGCAACCCAACGAACCCTTGCAGTGGTTCTTGATCATGCTGATTGTGGTTCCGTTGGGCACCTTACTTGCGTGGTGGCAAATAAAGCAATACACCGATGACTTTGAAGCCTCCAACTTTGTCCATATCGCCATTATTGCAGGGATTTTTTGTATTCCGGTTTATTACTACTTTTACAGCCGCGATAAAAACCTGCAGACCGCCAATCAATTGAAAGCGGCAGAACTGAAGAAAACCCAAATGGAGAAAGGATTGCTCCACAGTGAGTTAAAACTGCTTCAAAGCCAAATCGAGCCGCATTTTCTTTTTAATACGCTAGCCAATATCAAAGCCCTGATTACCACCGATCCGGCATTGGCGGAAATCCTATTGGACCGTTTAACGGATTTGTTGCGCGCTAATCTTCGCAAGAGCAGGCACGATAAGATTCGGCTACAGGACGAGCTGCTAAGTTTGACGTCTTACCTGGAAATTCAAAAAATCCGCTTGCATCCACGCCTGGATTTTCAGGTTAATACTTCTCCCGACATCGATCTGCTGGCCCCCCTGCCACCCATGTTATTGCAACCGCTAGTGGAAAATGCCGTGGTTCACGGCATTGAACCGCAACCAAAAGGCGGCTTCATCGAAGTAAATATCGAACAGCGGGAAGGAAACTGGAAAATTACCATCGTTGACAATGGAACCGGCATGGAAGCGCAAAGCAAGCAGCCAAGCAAAGAGCACGGGCTGGCACTGACCAACATACGGCAGCGTCTGCAAACTTTATTTGGCGATGCGGCAAAACTACAATTTAAGCCAACCAATCCGTCAGGGGTCACCGTGCTACTGGAGCTGCCATGCGAGCAATAATTGTCGATGACGAATCACACCTGCGCCATCATCTGGAAAAGCTGCTGGGGGACGCCAGTAGCGAAATTGAAGTGGCCGGCAAGGCTGCTGACGGCGAAGCGGCATTGGCGCTGGTCAAGCAGATACAGCCGGAACTGATCTTTCTCGATATCCGCATGCCCGGAATCTCAGGATTGGAAGTTGCCAAGCGCCTCAATCGCGAAACATCTCCTCCTTATATCATCTTCACCACAGCCTATGATGAGTACGCGGTCGAAGCCTTTGAACAAGCAGCGGTTGACTACTTGTTGAAACCCATTAACGAATCGAGACTCCATGCCGCCTGCCAGCGGGTGCTGGCAAGAGCCCGGCAGGCCCAGCCGCCGACAGACCTGTCGGCAATTCTCGAATCGCTCAGTAAAACCGAGAAAAGCTATACCAAATGGATCAAAGCCAGCAGCGGAGACGAGCTGTTTGTGATCGCGGCGGACGATGTGGAAGCCTTTGTCGCCGAAGACAAATATACCAGCGTGACCACCCCCGAGCGAAGCTACGTGATTCGCACGCCGCTAAAAGAACTCAAGCAACAGCTGGATCCCGATCAGTTTTGGCCGATTCACCGCTCATGCATCATTCGTGTGGAAGCCGTAAGCAAAGTAAAAAAAGACTTCGTCGGGCGTCTGACAGTGCAAATGAAGAGCGGCCAAACTTACCCCGTGAGCCGCAATGCGGCGGCCCTATTCAAGTCTATGTAGAGCCGGTTAAGTCAATGCAGGACTGGAAATGGCAAAAAAGCCTCAACAACCATCAAAGCATAGACGTTTGATAATTGTGTACTAGAATTACCGTTGAATTCGCTGGCTCATTAGGCAAATTACATTGATGTAACGCAATAATTGCGTATTTAAGGTAAAATTTGAACAACTTATGTTTGAAAAAGCGCCAAAATCTAGTAAATTTACGCACACCCTCCCAACTGCAGAGCGCCACCATGCTTTGCACTTTGAATGCAGTAGACACAACGCAATAAACAATAGATTGCAATTGACAACAGAGAGTAGGAACTAATCATGACTATCAAAGTAGGCATTAACGGCTTTGGCCGTATCGGTCGTTTCGTTTTTCGTCTGGCTCAGGAACGTGATGATATCGAAGTACTGGGTATCAACGACCTGATCGATGTTGACTACATGGCTTACATGCTCAAGTACGACTCCACCCACGGACGTTTTAAAGGTACTGTTGAAGTAGACAACGGCTCCTTGATTGTAAACGGTAAGAAAGTACGCGTAACTGCAGAGCGCGACCCTGCTGCACTGAAGTGGGATGAGTTGGGTGTTGACGTGGTTGCCGAATGTACCGGTCTGTTCCTGACTGACGAGACTGGCCGTAAGCACATTACTGCCGGCGCCAAGAAAGTTGTATTTTCTGCGCCATCTAAAGATGCAACGCCAATGTTTGTCATGGGCGTTAACCACGACACCTATGCCGGACAAGATATCGTTTCCAATGCATCCTGTACGACCAACTGTCTCGCTCCTGTCGCGAAAGTATTGAACGACAACTGGGGTATTGCCGACGGTTTGATGACTACCGTACACGCAACCACTGCGACGCAAAAAACCGTTGACGGTCCTTCCTTGAAAGACTGGCGCGGTGGCCGTGGCGCCAGCCAGAACATCATTCCTTCGTCCACCGGTGCCGCCAAGGCTGTAGGTAAAGTTATTCCTGAGCTGAACGGCAAATTGACGGGTATGGCTTTCCGCGTGCCTACGCCTAACGTTTCCGTGGTTGACCTAACTGTAAACCTGGCCAAGCCTGCTTCCTACGACGACATCTGTGCCGCAATGAAATCAGCATCTGAAGGCGATTTAAAAGGCGTTTTAGGCTATACCGAAGATGCAGTCGTTTCCAACGACTTCGTTGGTGAGCTGCAAACCTCTGTATTTGATGCCAAAGCCGGGATCGCTTTGACCGATACTTTCGTGAAAATCGTCAGTTGGTACGACAACGAAATGGGTTACTCTTCAAAAGTTCTGGATCTGATTGCACATATCTCTAAGTAATTAGTTCCATACGGACCTCGAAAGGCGACTTCAATAGTCGCCTTTTTTAGTTGTCCTTCCGGCCAATAGCCCACTTTCATTCCTACTCTCGTCAATTAACTTCATTTCTCGCACTTTATCCTCCTATTCTGCAGTTCATCATATAGGCGCAAGGCTTGAGGAGTTCCTTGTAATCTGGACTCATTAATTCAATGAGGAGAACTGACAATGAAACTACTGCACGCCATCGCCCTGACCCTAACAACAGTTTTTACAGCGTCTGTGAGTCACGCAGAACTGGATGAAGCACTCATCAATGAATACAACCGGGTCGCACAAGGCGAATCCGATCAGGTGGAAGAGCTATTTGAACAGCTGGATCGTGCGCACAAGACAGACCCTGCCGATCCCGTTGCTCTGTTCTATTTTGGCGCAAGCGGGACGCTGATGGGCAGAGAAAGCTGGATGCCGTGGAACAAACTCAGCTACACCGAAAATGGCCTGGCACGGATGGATAAAGCGCTGAGCATGCTGTCTGAAGATCCCGACCAGCCCGCCATCGACCAGCTGCCGCAAGACCTCTACTTAAAAGCCAGCGCTGCCATCGTTTTTACCGATGTCCCGGAAATGTTCAGCTACTTTGAGCGAGGTTACGGCTTGTTCCAGGAAGTCTTTGACGATCCGCGATTTAGTGCCATCCCCTTACGGGAAAAAACCTGGATTTACTACTACGCAATCAAAGCCGCCGACAGTAAAGGTGATGTCGATAATTTGAACAACTGGACCAACCTGCTGCTGGATTCCGGTCTGGAAGACAACTTTGTACAAGCAGTCAAATCCGACTACGCGTCCAGTTGAAGGTCAAAAACCAAACGCTAACAAACCCTCCCATTCTCCGGAGAATCCCATGCTCGAATTAACCTCCGTCAATAAGGTTTACGGCACTGGAAAAGTGCAATTCCAGGCCCTTACCAACATCAATGTCAGCCTCAATTCCGGTGAGATGGTCGCGCTCTGCGGCCCGTCGGGTTCCGGGAAGAGCACACTGTTAAACATCTGCGGTCTGCTTGACCTGGATTATCAGGGCGAGGTCAGATTGGCCGGCGAACAACTGAAAAAGCAACGGCACAGGGCAATGCAGTTGCGCAGAAAGTTACTCGGATTTGTCTTTCAGAAGTTCAACCTGGTGCCGGTGATGTCCGCATTCGAGAACATCGAATATCCGCTACTCCTGAATAAGGTTCACGGCAGTCAACGCAAAATTCGGGTAACCGCGATGCTGGAAGCCGTGGGCCTTGCGGAGTTGGCGGACAAACGCCCGGACCAGCTTTCCGGCGGCCAGCAACAGCGGGTGGCAATTGCGCGCGCGCTGATCAACAAACCCTTGCTGGTAATCGCCGACGAGCCTACCGCGAGCTTGGACAGCGTCACCGCGCATCAGGTTATCGAACTGATGCAAACCCTTGGGCAAGACCAGCAGACAACCTTTCTGGTTGCCAGCCATGACGACCGCATGACCCAACACTGCCAGCGCACGATACAGCTGTGCGATGGCAGGTTGCAGGAAAGCCGGATGGCCGGAGTTAACCAAACCGAATCCATTGCCCCGAACGCAACCGCTAACCTGGAGGTGCAACCATGTTCCGCCTGAAAATGGCCTATCTAAACCTGTTACGTAACCGTCGGCGCAGCTTGCTTTCGGCATTGCTGGTAGCCATCGCCGTGGTCGCTCTGCTTCTTGCCGGTGGCTTTGGCCTCTTTACCTATCAATCGTTACAAGAAGCGGCGGCGCGGGATACCGGGCATCTGATCGTTTCCCAGCCCGGTTTTTTTGCTCAGGAGGAAGAATATCCACTGCAGAACGGCTTAGAAGGTTACCAGACATTGCGAAAACAACTCCTGGCAGACTCCCGGGTTAAAGCAGTTCAACCGAGAATCGAATTCAGCGGCCTGATCAGTAACGGAGAAAAGTCTTCAATATTCGTCGGCCAGGGAATTGATGCTCACGAGTTCACCCTTAAGGGACCGTTTCTCGACCTGCAAGCGGGCAGTCTGCTCAGCGCCAAAGAAGATCCCGCCGACCCGCAGATTCTATTGGGCATTGATTTGGCGAAGAATCTCCGAGTCGAACCCGGCGACTATATCACCTTGCTTTCCACGACTGCCGCAGGCGCGCTGAATGCCGTCGACTATCGGGTGCAGGGACTGGTGAGCCTTGGCGTGCCGGAACTGGATAAACG
>JANQMN010000101.1 GCA_028280065.1 Hahella sp. | reverse complement strand
TGTGACCGGCTGAGAGCGTCACCCGCAACCGTGCCGAGCCTTCGGGGACTGTGGGAGGCCGTATGGCAGGAACCAAGAGGCCTTTTTGCAGTAAATATTCACTCAATTCACAGGCGCGGCGACTATCGCCTACCACAATCGGTTGAATAGGGGTTGCCGAATCCATAAGGCGGAAGCCCAGTCGGCGTGCTTCCGTTCGAAATTGCCTGATCAACTGGGCCAGATGCTCCCGGCGCCATTGCTCGTCTTGCACTATCGCCAGGCTGCTTAGCGTCGCTGCGGCAATGGAGGGGGGTAGCGCAGTCGTATAAATGTAGGTTCGGGTATATTGAATAAGTGACTCAATCAGTTCCGCACTACCGGCAACGAACGCACCGGCGGTGCCAAATGCTTTTCCCAACGTGCCTACCAATACCGGTAATTCTGTAGCAGACAATGCAAAATGCTCGGCGCACCCGCCACCATGTAATCCCAAGACACCAAATCCATGGGCATCATCCACCATCAGCAGTGCATCATGGCGTTTGGCTAACTCGACAATATCCGGCAACGGTGCTAAATCGCCATCCATGCTAAATACGCCGTCGGTAGCAACCAGAGTACGTTTGCCGCTTGCTTGTTCCAAGCGGTTTGCCAGCGCGTCAACATCGTTGTGGGTATAGCGCAATAACCTGGCACCGGACAACTGACCGGCATCGATCAACGATGCATGATTCAGTTTGTCTTCGAGAATCAGGGAGTGGCGATCCAGTAATGCGGACACCACGCCCAAATTTGCCATATAGCCGGCAGAAAAGCACAATACCCGTTGCCGACCGGTGAAAACGGCCAGCGCTTGCTCCAGTTGTTCGTGTAATTGGTGATGGCCGATAACCAGATGGGAGGCTCCGCTGCCTAGACCATAGCGGTCAAGCGCATGCTTGGCCGCCGAGACCAGACGCGGATCGCCGGCCAGATTAAGATAGTCGTTGCTGCAAAACGCCAATAGTTCCTTGCCGCCAACGCGAATGTGGCAGCCCTGGGCCGATTCCAGCAGATGCCTTTCCCGATAGAGACCGGCCTGCCGTCGTTCTTGCAACCTTGTCGAGATAAAATCCCACTGCGACATGGCCAGGAAGTTATCTCTCGTCCGCCGCGTCGTAAAACATCTCTGCTTCGCGGCGCTTTACTTCCACCGCCTGGAGCAGGGCTTGCTCCTGTAAATCTTCGTCCTGGCACTGTTGACGCTGTTCCGGGCGAATACCCAACTTCGCAAACAATCGCATGTCCCGGTTGGTTTCCGGATTAGGCGTAGTCAGGAGCTTTTCGCCATAAAAGATCGAATTCGCCCCGGCAAAGAAGCACAACGCCTGCATCTGTTCATTCATGTTCTCCCGCCCGGCGGAGAGCCGTACATGCGAGCGCGGCATCATGATTCGTGCGACTGCGATCATGCGAATGAATTCGAACGGTTCCAGCTCTTCTTCATTTTCCAGGGGCGTACCTTCCACCCTTACCAACATATTGATAGGAATGCTTTCGGGATGTTCCGGCAGATTAGCCAGTTGACAGAGTAATTCCGCTCGATCCAGCTCGCTCTCGCCCATGCCGAGAATACCGCCGCAGCAAACCTTCATACCGGCATCCCGCACGTTTTGCAGCGTTTCCAGACGGTCAGCGTAAGTACGGGTGGTGATAATTTGGCCGTAAAAGTTTTCCGAGGTATCCAGGTTATGGTTGTAATAATCCAATCCCGCACCGGCCAACGCCTCCGCCTGATCGGCAGTGAGCATTCCGAGGGTCATACAGGTTTCCAACCCCAAGTCTTTGACCTGTTTAACCATTTCCAACACATAAGGCATATTTTTGGCATTGGGATTACGCCAGGCAGCTCCCATGCAAAACCGAGTCGCGCCGCTCTCCCGCGCTTGGCGGGCTTCACCGACAACTTTCTCGATCTCCAGAAGCTTTTCTTTTTCCAGCCCGGTATTGTAGTGACCACTTTGCGGACAATACTTGCAATCCTCCGGGCAGGCTCCGGTTTTTATGGAAAGCAAGGTGCTTACCTGCACTTCGTTGGGATTGAAATGCGCACGATGCACGGCCTGGGCTTGAAATAACAAATCGTTAAAAGGAAGCTCGAGTAAATGACGAACTTCTTCCGCAGTCCAATCGTGGCGAATCTCTGACTTTAGGCTGGCTGACATAAAGAGTTTTCCTGGCTCGCTTAATTCCATCAATCGATTCGGGCAAATGCACTCGAAATGCGATATTAAGGATTTTGGATTCAATTAGCGCTTACATTTGTTCAAGCATTTATAAGCATGGAATGCCAGCCAATGATAAGGACACTTCAAGAGCTGTCAACTTTTCTTCGACTAAAAGTTGACAGCGTTAGCCGCAAACACTGCTTGCTCTGTCTGCAGACAGGGCAAGGCTCACATTTTTGCGAAGGCTGCCTCGACGACTTGCCCCACCACCAGCCCGGATGCCAAATCTGTGGAGAATGGTTGCCGTCCAATGCGGACGTTTGCGGGCACTGTTTGACAGAACGCCCTTTCTATCAGGCCTGCCTAAGCGCATTTGAATATGCATTTCCCATCGATCAACTCATCCGGCAACTGAAATACCACGATCAGGGCTACTGGGCTGATGCACTGGCGGATGCAGCCTGGCCAACCTTGCATACGCTTATCCAGACACTTGAGCGGCCGGTTTTGGTTCCAGTGCCGATGCATTCGGCGCAATACCGAAGCAGGCGTTATAACCATGCGGAACTATTGGCCTGGCGTTATGCAGCAAGAGCCAGACTACCCCTGCTTACGAATTTAGTGAAGAAGTCAAGCAAAACGCCCCGCCAGGCAGAGCTGAGCGGATCCGCCCGCAGAAAAAACTTAAAAAGTGCGTTTCAGTTAAACCCCAAGATTCCGCTACAGGGCATCACCATCATTCTTGTCGATGACGTCACTACCACCGGCACTACCATAAACCGGGTGGCCAGACTGTTAAGGCAGC
The DNA here is from genome assembly GCA_028280065.1 of Hahella sp. Classification (GTDB taxonomy): domain Bacteria; phylum Pseudomonadota; class Gammaproteobacteria; order Pseudomonadales; family Oleiphilaceae; genus Hahella. The sequence continues at coordinate 18,341 of JANQMN010000101.1, read as the reverse complement.
ATGGTGCGAAAGAAGTGTTTGGCTTTACCTTGGCAAAACGATCGCTGCAAGGCTAACCCCCCAGAAAACGACAAAACGAAGCCACCAAGAATCAGGCTGCAACGTACGAAAAATCCTGCACCCATGGAAACATAAACCCTTTCAAGATGCCAAAAAGCAATCTACTCGCTGGAGTTTTTCTTTGCCTGTTTTCTTTTGATATAACACAAATACTGGTTGCTTTTAGTCAATATTGTCTGGATTTTTGCTCGGAAATTAGGTAGCTTTTACCCATCAGTTAACACCCGTTAACATGCGACAGTCTGAAACGATGCTCGATACAAAAGACCGTATTTTGAATGCCGCATGCGAGCTTTATCTGCTCGAAGGCCCTAAGGGCTTCAGCATGCGGAAAGTAGCGACGAGAACCGGCATTACGCCGACGGCCATCTATCGCCATTTTGACGCAAAGGAGTCCCTGTACCAACAGGTGCTCCGTCAAGGTTTTCGGACCTTTGCTTCCTATCTGTTTCCTGCCCTGAAAGGTGCCGATCCTTTAGAACGGCTCTATCAATCCGCAGATGGTTTTTTCCGGTTCGCCACCGAACAGTCCCGCTTTTACGAACTACTCTTTTTGTCAACTGACGCACCGGACGAAGCGACAGTTCACGCGCTGCTCCGTCAAGAAGCCGGGACTACCTACCAGTTTATGATCGAACGAGTGCGGGAATGCATGCAGGCAGGTCAATTGAAACAGGACGATCCGGAAGAGATCGCCATGTTGCTGCTTTCAGTTTGTAACGGCTTTTTTGGCTTATATGCGTCGAAAAAATTTAAGAGCAGCTTGCCGGAGATGCGAGCCAAGTATGACCGGATGCTGGAAAGGATACTTGCAGGGATAAAGACCGCCTAGTCCGGATGACTTGCAGAAACAGTTCAACAAGTTAATCCGGGAAATCAGGCCTGCTGGCCGGCCTGCCAGTTAACGCGCGTTAACAAGCGGCCAGCAAATTTTAAAAAGCCCGCTTTGCCGATCATTGGACACCTGTAAAGCGCGTAACGGCATTTCGCCTTATTTGACTTACCCGGGAGGGAAGCAACATGAAACTTATCGATTTACCCTATAACTTTTTATTCAAGAAAAAGGCATCTCCGTATCATGCTGCAGGATTTACTTCAGTCACCCTCGATCCTAAGCGTGAGCACTATGAGACGTTGGACCCGGCTTCTCGGGATTTGATGCTTAAGACTATCCGCTTCTTCGAAGATCGAGGTAAGGCAAAGCTTAAAGAGGATGATCACGAACGCACTTGGTACGCGGATTTTCTCAAGTTTCAAAAAAACGAAAAACTATTCGCCAGCCTGCTTACCCCGGAAGACCAAGGCCAGGGCGATTGCCGCTGGGACACCTACCGTAACTGCGCGCTGAATGAAATACTCGGATTCTACGGTCTGGCCCATTGGTACACTTGGCAGGTGTCCATCCTGGGGCTCGGTCCGATTTGGATCAGCAACAATGAAAAAGTGAAGGCGAAAGCCGCTAAATTGCTGCAGGAAGGCGGCATTTTTGCCTTTGGTTTATCGGAAAGAGAACACGGCGCGGATATCTATTCCAGCGAAATGGCGCTTACCCCTCAAGAAGACGGCACCTTTCTAGCCAATGGCAGCAAATACTACATCGGCAATGGCAATGAAGCCGCGCTCGTGTCCGTGTTCGGCAAAATGAGCGATACCGGCGATTACGTTTTCTTCGTGGTGGACAGCCGCCATAAAAGCTATGAACTGGTGAAAAATACCGTGAACTCGCAAAACTTCGTGGCCGAGTTCCGCCTCAACGATTATCCCATCAAGCAGGACGATATCCTTGCCGTCGGCAGCGAAGCCTGGGATATGGCGCTTAATACCGTCAATGTCGGCAAGTTCAATCTCGGCTGGGCATCCATCGGCATTTGCAGCCACGCCTTTTATGAAGCCATCAACCATGCTTCTCACCGCAGGTTGTTTGATCACTATGTCACGGACTTTGTGCACATCAAGCAGCTCTTTACCGATGCATACACCCGCTTGACGGCAATGAAACTCTTCGCCATGCGCGCCATCGACTACATGCGCGGCGCCAATGCCGAAGACCGCCGTTATCTGCTCTATACGCCAATGGTTAAAATGAAAGTGACAACTCAAGGCGAACAGGTAATGGATTTGCTGTGGGATGTTATCGCCGCCAAAGGCTTTGAAAAAGATATGTACTTCGAAATGGCGGTGAAGGACATTCGCGCTTTGCCGAAACTCGAAGGTACCGTGCACGTTAACATGGCACTGATCCTTAAGTTCATGGCCAATTACTTCTTCAAGCCTGGCAAATACCCGCATATTCAACCGCAAACCGCACCTGTCAACGACGATTTCCTGTTTAATCAAGGGCCTACCAAGGGTTTGGGTAAAACCAAATTCCATGATTACAAGAAGGTCTATAACCAGTTCGACCTGCCGAATGTCAATATCTTCAAGAAACAGATCCGACTGTTGAAAGTCTTGCTGGTGGCGGGGAAACCGAGTGCCGAGCAAACCAAGGACTTCGACTTCCTGCTCAATCTCGGAGAATTGTTTACCCTGGTCGTGTACGGCCAACTCATTCTTGAAAATGCCAAACTGCAAGGCATAGAAGACGACCTGATTGACCAGATATTCGATGTGATGGTGCGGGATTTCTCAAAATACGCGCTGCTGCTCAGTCAAAAGTCCTCTACAACCTTGGTTCAGCAAACAATTTGTGAGCGGATGCTAAAACGTCCTGTGGTAAATCAGGAAAGATACGATTGGATTTGGGAGAACTACGTGTTCGCGATGAAAGACATGTACGAGATGAATCCATAGATTCGGTTTCGACGAACTCGGGAGCCTTCTGTAGGAAGGTTCCCGTTTTTCCCATTTTCCAGCCCGAATAGATCCGCTCAATCCACTTCCGCAACCATTGAATTATAAGGCTTCTGGCTTACAATAGCGACCAACCACCAATGGAGCTAAAACAGCTATGGTAACGCCTTCCCCCATTGATTTACCCCCATTTCGGGCAAAGCTGGCGAAATTCATTGAGCACCGGCAAGTCGTTCAGGTGATTACCGGCTTGATTATTCTCAATGCAGTCACCTTGGGCATGGAAACCGATAAGTCCATCATGCAAAACTGGGGGACATGGCTGCTATGGCTCGATAAAACTCTACTTATCATATTCACGATCGAACTCGGCATTAAATTCGTCGCCTATCGATTGGCTTTTTTTAGATCGGGCTGGAATGTCTTTGATTTCATCATCGTCACCGTCGCCTGGTTACCCACCAGTGGTACACTTTCGGTATTGCGGGCGTTCAGGATATTACGGGTGTTGCGCCTGTTATCCGTTGTCCCGCAAATGCGCCGTGTCATCAGTGCTCTCGGTCACTCGATTCCGGGAATGGGATCGGTGGTCGGCGTGCTGTTGATCATTTTCTACGTCTGCGCGGTACTATCCACCAAGTTGTTCGGCAACCACCCGGACCCGCAAATGCAGGAATGGTTCGGCAGCATTGGCAATTCCGCTTACACGCTTTTTCAAATCATGACCTTGGAAAGCTGGTCGATGGGAATCGTGAGGCCAACGATGGAACTTTTCCCTCTGTCTTGGATATTCTTTGTCCCTTTCATCATCGTGACCAGTTTTGCCGTGCTTAACCTATTCATCGGTATCATCGTGGATGCCATGCAAATTGCGCAGCAAACAGACCGCTCAGAAGACAAGAAGGAATTAAAAACCTACACCCACAATGAAGTACAGGAACTGTTAGACGAGCTGCGCCAACTCAAACAAGAGGTCAAGGGTTTGTCGGGGAAAGTTGAATCGATCGGAGGCAACCGACAGTGATTGAGTATTCCTCGAAACGGGTTAGCTAAATCACCACATCCCTAAGACCAGTTATGCCATTCCGCATCCTCCAGGTAGCGGCTTGGTTCTGCGACAAAATCAGCAAAGTTCTCCATCAACAGCTGGTGGTGCCTCTCTTCTAGCGCCAACTTCTCAAATAACCGTCTTTGAGATTCATTCGAAGCCTCGTCGGCTTGCTGCAGATAATTTTTATAGCTGGCTTCCTCAATTTCGCTCGCCTTCTTATACATCGCCACGGCTGAAGTATCGAACGACAGATCGATTTTCTGCTGCTTGAGTTGCTCAAAAACCGATTTGGCATTACTCAATATGTCTGAATCAACAAACTGAACTTCAGTAGATTGCTCCTTCATTGCCTTCACATACTCGTAATGCTTGACCTCTTCATCGGCGAGTAGATTCAGAACACCTTTCAACTCACTGTTCTCGGTTTTTTGGGCTAGTTCCCGATAGAATAACTCGCCTTCTTTTTCCATCTTCATTGCATAGTCGTATATGTTCATAACGAATTTGGTGTCCTATGGCTGACCATTAACTGTCATAAATTGTTCATTCACTTTACAACCGGTTTTAACCTCTGATCAAGGCTTAACATTTCCCGAATTGACTTCTCGATATATCCGCCACAGTAAATATCGCCTAGCTGTTCATTCTGCTTATCAAGAAAGCCATGAATGTTTGGCCTCTCGGCCATCCGGTTACACAACTGAAAGATTGCCGGAGCATGTCTTTCTACGTCTTCCCGCAAGCTGGAGAGGCACTGCATCATTGTTCCCCAGAGCGCAAAGACAGTATAGTCCGCAATACTTACTTTGGTTTCATCCAGGATAAATCCGCAATCTTCGGTTAAGCCGAACTTTGCTCCGACGGCCTCAAAAATCGCCAGCCATTTCGGAAGTCTTTTTTGCCTGAACTCTTTCCAGTTTTCATGGGTCCACATGGAACTGCCGTTTAGGTTGGTGATTTCCATCAGAATATCGTTGCTGTCCAGGATCAGCTTCAAGCAAACGGCTTCCGCAAAAGGATCTTTCGGCAGACATCCGAGTTGTTTGGCAAGGTACATCAGGATAGCCGGCATTTGATTGATGAAGAGGTCGTTTTCCAAGTCGTGCAAAAAAGGCGGCGCCATCGCTGGAAAAGGCTGGCTTGCGGCGGAATGATTTTTTATGGCAACGATTTCTTCCATCGTCGCTTCAGAGTAAGACTGCTGGTTATCTTCCAGAAGCAGGCGGATAAAGTTACCGCGAAACGGCACGGGCCAGTAGTATAGTTTATAGCGCATTCAGCCCCCTCAGCTCTGTTGATATTTGGCTGTCGCCTAAAATCCTGAGTTGGATTCCAAGAACTCAAGCTCCTCTGCCGTGGAATCCCTGCCCAATACCTTATTGCGGTGAGGATAGCGTCCGAAGCGATCAATAATGGCTTTGTGTTTGTATTCGAAATCGAGATTGTCGGGCCGATTGTTGGCGCTGAACAGTTTAACCGCCTGCTCATGGATTAAAGCAGACTCGCTATGCATGTAAGGCATGTAGAGAAAGTTGCGTTCGACATTGGTCAGTTGAGTGTCCCATTTTCCAGCCACCGCCTCCTGAGCCAAAGCCAATGCCATCGGATCGGCAGCAAATGCCTTCGGGCTGTCCCGGTAAAGGTTGCGGGAAAACTGGTCCAACACGATGATTTCCGCCAACCGTCCCTTGGCAGAAGTTCGCCAGGTCCAGCATTCCGCTTGAGCGGCTTGACCGTGCAGGGTTCCAAAACGGTTTCTTATGAGTTCGTCAAAGACGTTGTCTTTAGTCCACCATTTTTTGGGATCAATTTCTTCGAACCAAAAATCCAGCACCTCTTCCCACATATCAACCTCACCCTTTATTAAGAAGAAATCAATTTTGTCCGCACACGCCACAATTGCGATCTCTAACCAGCTTAAACTCGCGCCAACTGGCAGTCTTACCGTCAAATACGAGCAACTTGCCGACACAAGAACTACCTGCACCGGTAAGCAGCTTCAGAGTTTCCAGCGCCTGCATCGAGCCCAATACACCCACCAGAGGAGGTACGACGCCGGCCTCGGAACAAGTGAGTGATTCATCCGACTGGACACCATAGAGGCAGTGATAACAAGGGGATTCGGGGTCGCGAAAATCGAAGACGGATAGCTGCCCCTCCCAACGGATTGCGGCACCGGACACCAGCGGCGTTTTTTCCAGATAACAGGCTTTATTGATATTGGCCCGAACACTAAAACGATCCGTGCAATCCACCACGACATCGGCAACACGAACGAACTCGCTGATATTTTCCGGTTCCAGCTTGTCGGTAATGCAATCTACCCGCACATCGTCATTCAGTTCTCTAATCGCATGCGCGGCGGAGTGCGCTTTGTTGTCGCCAAGCCGGCTGGTCGTGTGGGCAATTTGGCGCTGCAGGTTGGAAAGATCCACCTCATCGAAATCGGCGAGCAGCAAAGTCCCGACACCTGCGCCAGCTAAATACAGGGAAACGGGGCAGCCCAAACCGCCGGCACCGATCACCAACACCTTGCTGTTACGAAGCGCCTCCTGGCCGCCCACATCGATTTCAGGCAGCATGATCTGGCGGCTATAGCGCATGAGTAACAGGTCATCCATTTCGGGTCGTTGCATGCAGACCTCGGTTTTCTAAAAATCAATCTTCAACAGCATAGCAGCCGAGGCTGACGCGGTCATGGCCGCTAAGATCCTGTGCCGTTCTAATTCGAGAAAAACCGTTTCGTGCAAGCAGTTCAGATACCAATAAGCCTTGATCATAGCCATGCTCCAGCAGTATCCAGCCCCGCGGCAGTAAAAAGGGTTTTGCTTGGCTGACGATATACTGAATATCGTCCAGTCCCGCTGGACCTGCGGCTAACGCAGACAAGGGTTCAAATCGCACGTCGCCTTGCGCCAGATGGTGGTCGGTTGCTTTTACATAGGGGGGGTTACTGACGATCAGGTGGTAACCTCGCTCGGGAACCGCGCCAAACCAATCGGATTCGATAACGGCGAGATTTGTGAGCTTCAGCTCCTGCCGATTCTGCTCCGCCACCCTGACGGCGCCAGGACTCTTATCCACCGCTAACACTGACCATTGCGGTCGCTCATGGGCCAAGGCACAGGCTATCGCACCGGAGCCGGTGCCCAAGTCGACAACTTTTGCCGCTGTCGGGATCGGCAGATCGAGCGCCAGCTCAACAAGTAATTCGGTTTCCGGACGGGGGATCAGGGTATCCGAAGTCACCTTTAGGATTAAGGACCAAAATTCTTTTTCGCCCAGAATATAGGCAATGGGTTCTCCCTGCATTCGGCGTTTCATCAGTTCTTCGAACTGACGGATCTGCGATGTTGTCAACAGAGCGTCATCGTGACTGTAGAGGAATACCCGCGGTTGTTGCAGAACGTGCAGTAGGAGCACTTCCGCGTCCAGCCGCGGAGAATCCGACGTCAGCGCCTGTTGTCCGCGCTGAAGTGCCTGTTTGACGGTAACTTCCGGCGAGTTCGACATGGTTTGCTTCATAACCAACGCCTTAGGTTGAAGACTGTTTTCCGTCTCCCACTCATCTATTCCTATACTCCCCTCTTCCCTGCTTTAAGAGATGTGCTTGACTTTCTAGTTGCCTAAAGACGCGAGCAGTTCAGCCTGGTGTTCGCGCACCAGAGGTTCGATGACGGATTCCAGATCGCCTTGAATCACCTCTTCCAGCTTGTAAAGCGTCAATTTAATCCGATGATCGGTAATTCGTCCTTGCGGATAGTTGTAGGTGCGGATTTTTTCAGACCGATCACCGCTTCCCACCAGGGATTTCCTGGTTTGCGCCTGTTCGGCGGCCTGTTGTTCTTGACTCTGGCGCAGCAACTTGGCCTGCAGCAAAGACATGGCCTTTGCGCGATTTTTATGCTGCGAGCGCTCATCCTGACATTCAACCACGATACCGGTCGGCAAGTGCGTCAAACGAATTGCCGAGTCGGTTTTGTTGACGTGCTGCCCTCCCGCCCCGGAAGCCCGGTAGGTATCCACGCGCAAATCCCCGGCATTGATTTCGAATTCCTCAACTTCCTCAACCTCCGGCATCACTGCGACGGTACAGGCCGACGTATGAACCCGTCCTTGGGATTCGGTTTCCGGGACACGTTGCACACGATGCGCCCCCGATTCGAATTTCAGCTGGCTATAGATATTCTCGCCGGTAATGCGGGCGATGATCTCTTTGTAACCGCCATGCTCACCAGGGTTCTCGCTGATAACTTCAACCCGCCAGCGTTTGGACTCTGCAAACTTGCTGTACATCTTGAATAAATCACCGGCAAAGATCGCGGCTTCGTCGCCACCGGTACCGGCACGAATTTCCAAAAAGATATTGGCTTGATCATGGGGATCTTTTGGCAGCAATAGAATTTGCAACTGACTGTCCAAAGCCTCGAGCCGGCTCTGTGATGCCTCTAACTCTTCTTTGGCCATTTCCCGCATGTCCGGATCCGGGTCTTTCAGTAATTGCTCAGCTTCTTCAATGGCGTCCTGGGAGCTTGTGTAGTCGTTAAAACACTTGACCACCGGTTCTAACTCGGCAAACTCCTTCGATAATTCTTTAAATCGGTTTTGGTCATTAATGACATCCGCATCGGAAAGCAGAGCGCTAACTTCTTCATAACGATCTTTCAATTGTTCCAACTTAAACCGAATGGACTCTTTCATGGTGATTGCTGCTCAATAAATAAAGGGTGTATTAACGTTGAGAGTAGACGAAACGATCCGGCCAGCTAGGGCTTCTCGGCTTTTTCGTCCGGCAACTGGAATAGGTCCCGAAGCCAGGAAGACGCTTCCAATCTGCCTTCCGCAGACGCCTTCCTGACCTGAACCGTCGGGTGATGTATGAGTTTATTAGTCAAACTATGTGCCATTGTTCGAATAACATCTTCCGGGAGCTGCCCTTTTTGCAGGTTCTTAATTGCCTTGGCAACTTCCTCATTACGTAGCTTTTCAGCCTGATCACGAAAGTTCTTGAGTACCGAAACAGATTCGAGCGCTTTCAAATGATACATGAAATCCGCCGCGCCTGCTGCAATCAGATTTTCGGCTTCCTGCGCTGCACCCTCCCTGGATTTCATGTTGTCGTTGATCACGTCCCGCAAATCGTCGACGGTATACAGATAAACGTCATCCAACTCGTCGACCTGACTCTCAATATCCCGTGGCACCGCGATATCCACCATAAACATCGGACGGTGCTTGCGTAATCTTAATGCCCTTTCCACGGCGCCCTTGCCTAAAATCGGCAGGGACGCGGCCGTCGAGGCAATAATGATATCGGCGCGATGTAAATAATCCGGGATATCGGACAGCCCGATCGCGCTGCCATGAAAACTGGCCGCCAGATCCCGTGCCCTTGCCAGGGTTCGATTAGCCACTATGATGGAGCGCACGCCCGCCTGAAACAAATGCCGGGCAGCCAGTTCGGTTGTTTCACCCGCACCTATCAGTAGTGCGGTGTTGGCACTCATATCGGCAAAAATGTGAGTTGCCATACTGACAGCGGCATAGGCCACGGACACCGGATTCTCGCCGATAGCGGTTTCTGTCCTGACCCGCTTAGCCACCGAAAAAGTGTGCTGAAACAGTCGATCCAGCGGGCCACCAACAGTTTCCTTGGCACGGGCCTCTGTGTGCGCATCCTTGAATTGACCGAAAATTTGCGGTTCGCCCAAAATGAGCGAGTCCAGGCCGCTGGCCACTCGCATCATATGGCAGGCCGCTTCTTCATCAGCATGGATATAGGCAGCGCTTTTTAGCTCGGTAAGGCTGACCTGATGATAATCGCTGAGCCATTCCAGCAGGCATCCCGGATTATTGGAACTTAAATAGCTATAAATTTCGGTTCGATTACAAGTCGACAGGACGGCAATTTCCTTCACGCCAGGCAGTTGAATGCCCGCCGCCAGGGCTTCATCCATCTGTTCCGGACTAAAGGTAACTGCCTCCCGCAAAGGCAGTTCAGCAGTTTTATGGTTTATGCCTACGACGTAAATTGCCATTATGCTTAGGTATAGCCGACTTCAACCCTGCTGGGAAGGTCAATGTGGCAATGTATCATGACGAGCGACTTCAATCTGTTAATTGTGCGCTATTGTACTGTTGTCACCCTGTTAAACAATGCTTGTTCACAGAATTGGGTAAAATTTCCCGCATATGAAAGCGAACAGACAAGGATTGATTGACAGATTGTGAGCATTGCACCTTAAAATGACGTAATACAAGCATTAGCGCCTCTGGTGAAGACATGCGTTAAACTTACAAAGCTGTTGTCTAAGGATAATTTAGGTGTATAGATTGCTATCCCGAGTTCGTCACCATACAAACCACCTATCCCAGGGCTTGTTACTTGTTCTCTCGATTGTCATCGTTTCCGGGTGTGCTACGACTTCAACCGTCACTAAGCCGGATGCCAATACTCCAGCCACGCAATCCGATGTAATTACCGCAGTTCTGGAAGACGACGAACTGCTGCCGGCAAAAGACGAAACATCACCCTATCCGAGCCAGTTCAGCCGGGAAAACCTGTACAAGCTGTTGGTGGCCGAAATGGCCGGACAGCGCGGGGAGCTTGACCTTCTAGTGAAGAAATACACTGAAGTCGCGGAAAGCACTCGCGATCTCGGCGTTATCAAACGCGCGATCAACGCCGCACAATATGCCAAGCAGCATGAAGCGCTGACCCGGTTAGCGCAGCTTTGGAGCAAGGAGGACCCGGATAGTGTGGACGCCCATCAATTGGCGGCATTTCAATTGATAAAAGACAAAGAGTACAGTCTAGCCCTTACCCATATGGAACGGGTTCTCGAACTGGAAGGTCCTACAACTTTCGACCGGCTCGCCTTACATGCCAAAAATCTTGAAGACGACGAGAAGAACAAACTCCTCGGACTCTACTACACAATTCTCGAACGTCACCCGGACAATGGCGAACTTCTTTATGGTTACGCTGTGCTGCAGGAACTTAACGGCCAATACGAAGACGCGCTGGATACCACGGACAAGCTATTGCAACAGATGGACAACAATCCCGCCATCGTCGCACTGCGCGCCAGGCTGATCAAGCAAGTCAGCGGCATCGAAGAAACGCTGGCCTATCTAAAAGTACAAGCCGATGCCCAGCCGGAAGAAATGCAAATCGGCACCTTATACGGACGAACACTGATCGAAGCCAAGGATTTTACCCTCGCGCAAGATATCTACCGGCAACTTCTCGAAAGATTTCCCGATACCCCTCACTTGCGATTGTCCTACGGTTTGATCGCGCTGGAAAACAAGAACTATGAACTGGCCAAGGAACAACTCTCGCAATTGGTCGAAGATGGCCAGCACTTGAATGAAGCGCACTTCTATTTAGGCCGCATCGCAGACCAGGATGAAAAAATCGAGGAAGCCATCAGCCACTACCAACAGGTTAACAGAGGCGGCCATTACTTTAATGCCCTGGCAAGGTCCGGTTACCTACTAATTCAAGCCGGAAGGCCGGAAGAGGCTGCCATCAGTTTTAGCAATGCCAGGCAGAATCTGCCGGCGCAAGCCAGCCAGCTCTGGGAGCTGGAAATTAATCTGATGATGGAATTGGAAAACCACAGCCGTGCACACGATTTGGCTGACATCGCGCTGGAGGAAAATCCTAAAGACCTCGAGCTACGTTATGCCCGCGCAATGATCCGGGAAAGACTCGGTTTGATAGCCGAGATGGAAGAGGATTTACGCAATATTATCGATGAGCATCCGGACAACTCCATCGCCCTGAATGCCCTGGGCTATACCCTCGCGGATAGAACCAACCGGCTGGATGAAGCCTACCAGCTTATATCCAAAGCACTGCAACTTGATCCCGAAAACCCCGCGATACTGGACAGCATGGGATGGATACTGTACCGGCTGAACAAACCTGAGGAAGCGCTGGAATATCTTCGCAGAGCCTATTCAAAGTTCCCCGATCCGGAAGTTGCCGCCCATTTGGGCGAAGTTCTTTGGGTGCTGGGACGTAAAGAGGACGCCCTGGTCATTTGGAAAGAAGCGCACGAATCCGAGCCTGACCACCGGGTGCTGACCAGCACATTGGAACGGCTGGATATTGATTTATGAATGGGCGCTATCGGCTTGGTGTTCGACGTTCAACATTCGCCGCTAAACGCTACGACAATGTTGGATTATTTACCGGCCTTAAAACGCTCTTATACAACCTGCCAGAACTGCGTTGGCCATGGCTAGGCTTAATCGGCGTTTTACTGATCGGCTGCGAGACCGCTCCTCCCAAGATTACCTATACGGAAGTACCTGACGGCTGGGCGTCTCGGATTCAGCAGCTAAATACCGTCGACACCTGGGAGCTAAAAGGCAAACTCGCCGTCATACAGGCAGATCGCAGTGACAGTTTACTGATCAACAAATGGCTACAACGGAAACAAGCGTTCGATATTCATGTTTCGTCTGCACTTCTCGGCATTGGCGCCACCCAAATTAGCGGCACTCCCCAGCACTTGACGCTCGCGCAACCCGATGAACCGGTGCTGTATTCCGATAATCCCGAGGGCTTACTCACTGAAGCCCTCGGTTGGAGCCTGCCGCTAAACTCCATTCACCACTGGATGAAAGGCGTGCCCGCCCCGGATCAACCCGCCACCATCAGATTCGATGACGCCGGTAACCCGCACGAAATCGTTCAGTCACAGTGGCTGGTGAGACTGGACAGATTCCAGGCAGTGGACCAGCTTGTTCTGCCAAAGAAAATCACCCTGACCCGCGATCAGGTAAAGGTCAAGGTAGTCGTGACTGAGTGGAGTATTGCATCGGATGCAGCCGGTAGCTGAACTTTCTTTATGCGCTCCAGCCAAACTCAACCTATTCCTGCATATCAATCGGCGCCGGAAGGACGGCTACCATGAGCTGCAAACCTTATTCCAACTGCTCGACAACGGTGACCGGCTCGATTTCTCATTATTGCCTACCGGTGCAAGCACCAAGCCGATTGCTATAGCGCCGGAACTACCAGGCGTTCGTCTTGAAGACAACCTGATCTTCAAGGCTGCATGCGTTCTGCAAAATCACGCAGAAATGACCGGAAAGTCGGTTTTCCCGCCAGTACTGATCAACCTTCGGAAACAGTTGCCCATGGGGGGAGGGGTCGGCGGCGGTAGCTCTAACGCCGCATCGACTCTGCTCGCCCTTAATCAGCTATGGGAATTGGATTTCCCGATCAACACCCTGGCCAGGATCGGCCTCGGCTTGGGTGCCGATGTCCCTGTATTTGTGCAGGGTCGATCAGCCTATGCCGAGGGCGTTGGCGAGCTGTTACAACCACTGGATCTTCCCCTGACTTGGTACTTGGTAATCCATCCCGGTTGCCAGGTTTCCACTGCGGAGGTTTTTTGTCACAAACAGTTGACAAGAGATACCTCAAAAAGCACAATAGCGCCCGCTCTTGAGGGAGATCCTGGAAAATTGGTGTACGGCCACCCTCTTGCACGCAATGATTGTCAATCTGTCGTGTGCGAGTTGTATCCGGAGATTCGCCAGGCAATGACTTGGCTTAGTCAGTTTTCGCCCGCTAGACTCACTGGAACAGGAGCATGTATTTTTGCATGCTTCCAAGAAAAGGATCAGGCGAATCAAGTACTCTCCCGGATGCCAACACCTTATCAAGGATTCGTTGCCAAAGGCGTAAATATCTCGCCGGCACATGAAGAGCTTGGAAGGTTTTGCAAATTGCAAGAGCAGAGAGTCAGCAGCAGGTAACCGATACCAATCAAATGTAGCCGGCTCATTGCAAAGTAATTGGGGTGTCGCCAAGCGGTAAGGCAACGGGTTTTGATCCCGTCATGCGCAGGTTCGAATCCTGCCACCCCAGCCACTCTCTTCGCCATCGGCACGTCCTTCCCCGCTTTACTTTCAATCAACAGGAACTTTCCTCAATTGACTTCAATTCGACCAAGGCGAAAGGTACATATCGTGTCTAAATTAATGGTTTTTAGTGGCTTGGCTAACCCAGAACTGGCCAAGAAAGTAGCTGACACTCTGCATATACCTTTAGGTGACGCCTCGGTCGGCCGTTTTAGCGACGGCGAAGTAACGGTGGAAATTAACGAGAACGTGCGTGGCCGGGATGTCTTTATCATCCAGCCGACCTGCCACCCGACCAATGACAACCTCATGGAGCTGGTGGTCATGGCGGATGCCTTACGGCGCGCTTCCGCCGCCAGAATCACTGCCGTCATTCCCTATTATGGTTACGCCCGCCAGGACCGGCGTCCGCGTTCAGCCCGTGTGCCGATCAGTGCCAAGGTAGTTGCCGATATTCTCTCCGGTGTAGGCATCAACCGGGTTCTGACCGTAGATCTCCATGCCGATCAAATCCAGGGCTTTTTCCATATTCCGGTGGATAATGCCTACGCAACGCCGACCATGCTGGACGATATTGAACGGCGCAATTTCGAGAATTTTGTGGTGGTCTCGCCGGATGTCGGCGGTGTCGTGCGCGCGCGGGCATTTGCAAAACGCCTGGACGATGCCGACCTCGCCATTATTGATAAACGCCGGCCCAAGGCCAATGTCGCACAGGTGATGCACATTATCGGCGATGTCGAGGGTAAGACCTGTATTCTGGTCGACGACATTATCGACACCGCCGGCACGCTCTGTAAGGCGGCGACCGCCCTAAAGGAACAGGGCGCGAGCAAAGTGGTGGCCTATATCACTCACCCTGTCCTATCCGGACCGGCCATTGAAAACATCAATAGCTCGAATATTGATGAATTAGTGGTTACCGATACCATTCCTTTGAGTGACAAAGCCCAAAATTGTGTTAGAATTCGCCAGCTTTCACTGGCCGGCCTGCTGGCAGAGTCGATTCGCCGCGTTTGCAACGAGGAATCGATCAGCGCAATGTTCTCGTAAAGATCAAATAAGCCATTGAATTAAAAATAATTTTTTGAGAAAGCTTCCAGACTGGAAGCTTTCTCTTTTTAAACACCCAAGGAATGTATCACTCAAATCATTGCTTGGGCTCACTAAACAGTATGCAACTCTGGTCGCGGTTTTGCGTACTTTAAATGTATAGGAAGTAAAAAGATGTCTAACGAATATGTTGTTGTCGCCGAAAAGCGTGACGATCAGGGGAAAGGTGCGAGCCGCCGCCTACGTCGCGAAAATGGCAAAGTACCTGCTATCGTCTACGGTAAAGGTTCCGAGCCGACCCCTATCTCAGTGATGCATAAAGATTTGGTAAAGTCGCTTGAAAACGAAGCGTTTTACTCTCACATCCTGACACTTCAACTGGATGGCAAAGATGAGTCTGTCATTCTTAAAGACCTGCAGCGTCATCCATACAAGCCCACTATTCTGCACGCGGATTTCCAGCGTATCAGCCAAGACCAGAAGATTCATGTTAATGTGCCCATACACTTTATCAACGAAGAGAAGTGTGTCGGTGTCCGCATGGGTGGCGGTGCGATTTCACACATGGTAAGTGAAGCAGAGGTTGTATGTTTGCCCTCTAACCTGCCGGAATTCCTCGAAATCGATATGTTGAATGTGAATGTCGACGAGATCCTTCACCTATCCGATATTAAGTTGCCGAAAGGTGTTGAGCTTGCCGAATTGATCAAAGGCGACGACCATGACAATCCGGTCGTCTCTGTACACAAGATCAGAGGCGGTTTGGAAGAAGAGCACGGCGGCGAAGAAGGCGAAGAGCCCGAAACCGAGTAATTCTTTGCCATGGCGAACACCATTTCCGCCATTGTGGGGCTGGGAAATCCCGGCCCCGAATATAGCCTGACCCGGCACAATGCCGGTGCTCTTTGGGTTCAGCATTTAGCAGCACAGCATGGCCAACAGCTCCGTCCGGAGAAACGTTTTCACGGTCATTACAGCAAATTGCGTCTCCCTTCCGGCGATATCCACCTGTTGTTTCCCTCTACATTCATGAACCGTAGTGGCATGGCTGTCCACGCATTGAGTCACTATTTCAAGATTGACCCGGCGAATATTCTCGTTGCCTACGACGAGTTGGATCTGACGCCCGGCACATTGCGTTTAAAAGTTGGCGGCGGCCATGGTGGTCACAACGGATTGCGCGACATTATCAAGGCCTACGGCGGCAACAAGGACTTTCCACGCCTTCGTTTGGGAATCGGCCATCCCGGCGATAAAAACAAGGTGGTTAACTACGTGCTTGGAAATTTCTCAAAGCAGGACGCCAATCTCCTTGAAGACAACTTCGCTGAATTGGATGCCTATCTCAAGCAAATCGTTTCCGGTGATTGGGCAACAGCGATGAACCATCTGCACCGCAGCAAAACATAGCTTAGCACCTTCTAAACACGTATAATCCTCGCCCTATTTTCCTGCTCGATAGAGCCAATACCACAAGATTTATCAAAGATTTTATTGAGGAACACCTATGGGATTTAACTGCGGCATCGTCGGCTTGCCCAATGTCGGCAAATCTACCTTGTTCAACGCCCTGACCCAGGCAGGCATTGATGCTGAAAATTTCCCGTTTTGTACCATCGAGCCTAACGCCGGGATTGTTCCCATGCCTGACCCTCGGTTGGACAAAATCGCCGCCATCGTCAAGCCGCAAAAGGTGATTCCCACGACCATGGAATTTGTCGATATCGCCGGGCTGGTTGCCGGGGCAAGTAAAGGCGAAGGCTTGGGCAACCAGTTCCTGGCCAATATTCGCCAAACCGACGCCATTGCCCATGTGGTGCGTTGTTTCGAAGACGAAAATGTGGTCCACGTCGCCAATAAAGTCCACCCGGAAGCGGATATTGAAGTCATAAACACCGAACTAGCGCTTGCGGACCTCGAGACGGTTGAAAAAGCGATTAAACGGGTGAGCCGTGTCGCCAAAAGCGGTGACAAGACTGCAAAATTCCAACTTGCCACCTTCGAAAAGCTACTCCCCACCCTTAATGAAGCAAAACCGGTTCGTTCGTTAGAACTGACACCCGAAGAGTTGGAAGCTATTCGAGAGCTATGTCTTCTCACCATAAAACCAACCATGTACGTGGCAAATGTCGCTGAAGATGGTTTCGAGAACAATCCTTATCTGGACGCCGTGCAAAAAATTGCCGATGCGGAAAATGCCGTGGTCGTGCCGATTTGCAATAAGCTGGAGTCAGAAATCGTCGAACTGGAAGATGACGAAAAAGCGGAATTTCTGGCTGATCTAGGCATGGAAGAGCCAGGTCTGGATCGCGTAATCCGCGCAGGCTATGGCCTTCTTGGTTTACACACCTACTTCACCGCAGGTCCGAAGGAAGTACGCGCCTGGACCGTTAAAATCGGCGCGACTGCACCACAAGCTGCCGGTATCATCCACACCGACTTCGAACGGGGCTTCATCCGCGCTGAAGTCATCGGATACGACGACTACATCGAATTCAACGGCGAACAAGGCGCAAAAGAAGCCGGAAAATGGCGCTTGGAAGGCAAGGACTACATCGTAAAAGACGGCGACGTGATCCACTTCCGATTCAACGTCTAAGCCGCAAATCGCGGGGTTGACAACCCCGCTAAAAAACAAGAGAATACGCGCCTCTTCTGCAGTGGCAAGGTAGCTCAGTTGGTTAGAGCACAGCACTCATAATGCTGGGGTCGGCGGTTCGAATCCGCCCCTTGCTACCATTTAGTTCAGGCATTACAATAGCTCAGTCAGTAAGTATGCGGAGGAAGATTCACCTTTAATCAAGACATTCCTCATCCGGCACCGCTTTCAAGCAATTCACAATAGACACTATTTCTCGGGCTGTTTTTCCATTCAGTCGATCCAATCCAAATTAGGACTCCGTCCCATACCAGTTCAGAGAAAGCTCGAAAACTTCCCGCTGTTGCTCAGTCAAGTTTGCAGACAACTCTTCAACATTAACAAAGCCCTCAGAATCCTCAAACTGGAGCATAGGTCCGCCAGGTTGCAGATTATTAACGAGCGCTGCATAGCTAGGTCGTTCTTCACTAGTACAGGCTGTCAATGCAAATAGAATTATTGGAACTACAAGTGTTCTAGCCATTATCTCACCTGCCAGAACCACACGGTTGCATATTTATAGTGTCGGCCATTACGGAATGCGAAATCAAACCAGGTAGATGTCTTTGTCAGTCTACTGCCGTTCCATAGATCAATATGGTCGCCTTGTTGTCCAGGACCGTAATAGTCCTTAAAAAAGATTAGCCCGGTCTTTCGAGTAATCTTTTCGAACCCATTTACGCCCTCAAATACGAGCTTGTTCTTTACTGGAGAAAAGGTGCTTGACAACCAATTTGCCAGTTCCTCTGCACGCAAGATATGCTTGGGGTTGTGCCCTTCCCAACATCTTACTCCACGAAATATATCCAGACGTACTCCAGCCGCTTACAGCGCTACTCCCATTCTAATGGCACACTGATT
>JANQMN010000141.1 GCA_028280065.1 Hahella sp. | reverse complement strand
TCAACAGCACATTGCCGACAGTAAAGTTTGGCACTTATGTGCGCGTGAGCTTTCCCGGAAAAGTGTTACCGAACATTTTTCGAATTTCGCAGGAAGCGGTAACCAAAAATACAGTGTGGATCTTAGGCGTAGAAGACAAGCTGGAACCGCGCCGGGTTAAGGTGGTTCGTGAAGAGGGCGAATATTTTCTGATCAGCGATGGCCTGAGTGATCAGGATAAGTTGATCACCACGTTGCCGGAGTTCCCCCAACGCGGGATGGCGGTGAAGGTTTCGGATAACATAGAAGCCATTTCCACCGTTAGCCTTAACTGAGGACTGCCGATATGACAACTCCAGAAACCCGGCAGACCGGGCTCATTGCCTATTTCGCCTACAATAATGTTGCCGCCAACTTATTGATGATTTTCATCATCATCATGGGCGTCGTGAGTTTCTTCACAATTCAGCGGCAGATGTTTCCAAACGTGGAAATCAATTACGTTTTGGTTGATGCCTCCTATCCGGGTGCTTCGCCGCAGGAAATCGAAGAAAGCATCATGATAAAGATCGAGGAGGCCATCAAGGATGTCACTGAAATCGAATCGGTGGTTTCCCGTGCCTATCGTAACAGCGGCCGAGTAACCATTGAGATAGATCCCGACAAGGATCTGCCCGAAGTCCTGGATCAAATCAAACTTCGTGTGGACGGAATCGGTACCTTTCCGGCGGGTATGGAGCCTATTTCCATTTCCCAGATGGAATTTCGTCAAGACGTTATCGAGATGGCTTTGGTCGGCGATGCCCCGCTAACGGAACTGAAAAAGGTATCGAAAAACGTCGAAGACGAGTTACTGCAACTGGCCAATGTGTCCCTGGTCGAACTGAGCGCACCGTCGGATGAAATTGCCATTGAGGTACACCCGGACGCGTTACGCGCATATAACTTGACACTTGCCGACATCGTCTCGGCCATTCAGCGTTACTCGGCTAACATTTCCGCGGGGCAACTGCGGACCGAATCCGGCATTGTTTCCGTTCGGGTGGAAAACCAGTTTTACGATGGCCTTGAGTTCCGCCGGATACCGGTCAAGGTTGGAGCCAATGGCGCCAAGGTGTTGCTGGGAGACATTGCAACCATCATCGACGAATTTACCGAGGGTGAGCGGTATTTCAAGTATTCCGGCAAGAATGCCATGTTTTTGGCGGTCAAGGCGACCAAGTATCAGAACATGATTCCGGTGGCCGAATCGGTTAAAAGTTATATCAACGAGCGAAACAAAACGTTGCCGCCAGGATTGGAGTTAAAAACGCTGGTGGATATGACCTATTACCTGAATGCCCGGCTCGACATGATGCTGAAGAATCTGTTCCAGGGAGCCATTCTGGTCGCCATCATGCTCTCCATTTTTCTGCGATTCCGCCTGGCGCTTTGGGTCATGGTCGGGCTGCCGGTATGCTTCCTGGGGGCGGTTATGCTGATGCCGGCCGTTGGCGTTAGCATTAATATCGTGTCGTTATTCGCTTTTATCATGGTTCTGGGGATAGTGGTCGATGACGCCATAGTGATCGGCGAAAGTGTTTACACCGAAATAGAGAAGCATGGCGGGGGCGTTGAAAATGTTATTCGTGGTGCCAGGCGGGTTGCAACTCCCGCCACTTTTGGCGTCTTGACCACCATTGCCGTATTTGCGCCATTCACCCTCTCAAGTGGCCCGGAGAGCGCATTTTTCTTCGGGATTGCCTCTGTTGTTATTCTTTGTTTGATATTCAGCCTGATTGAATCGAAGTTAATATTGCCAGCGCATTTGGCACATACCCGGTTTGATCCGGTCAGCGAAAGTAGCTGGCGGGCGCGGTTCAATACCGCCTTCTTCGGTTTTGTCTACGGTCCGTATAAGCGCTTTATTGCCCGTTGTCTGGAATGGCGTTGGACCGTGTTGTGCGTATTTGCCAGTTTGGTTGTCGTTAGTGTCGGCCTGGTTGCTGCAAACCATGTGCGCACTGTGCCAACCCCTAAAGTCCCCCATGATTTTCCCAGTATTCGCCTGGAAATGAACGAGACAGTTTCCGATCAACAAACTATTGCTGCGCTTAAAACCGTGGAACGCATGGTTTACGAGATCGACGCTGAAACCGAAGTGGAATACGGTCAGAAAATGATCAAGGACATGCTCGCATTCAATCAAGGCCGGACATCCGCCCGTTTGGTGGTTCCCTTGGTGGAGGAGGACATCAGACCCTACGATGCATTTGAGTTGTCCCGCCGCTGGCGGGAGCGGTTGCCGGAAATACCGGGCATGAAATCGATTTCCATTCAGGACGATGTCAATGGCGATGGCGACGATGAGTTCGGCTATCAGTTGTTCGGTACGGATTTAGAAACCCTTTACGCCGCCGGTAGACAGTTTATTCAGCTTCTGCGACAACAGCGCGGCTTGCACGAAATCAGCTCAACCATTGACCCGATAAGTAAAGAAGTGCAATTGAGTTTGCTGCCGGTAGCCTACGATCTAGGCCTGGATTTGGCCTCGATAGCCAATCAGGTTGGAGCGGGATTTTACGGCGGAGAAGCACAACGCATCATTCGTGACGGCGAAGAAGTGAGAGTCATGGTGCGCTATCCGAAACTGACCAGAGAAGCTTTTTCTTCCCTGAAGTATACGTTGATTCGGACGCCGGCCGGTGAGGAAGTGATGCTGGGCGATGTGGTCGAGCTGACCGAGGCGCCCAGCACCAATTATATCCGCCGGGAAGATGGTTTCCGCAGTATTTATATTTGGGGCGCCATCGACGAGACCTTGGTTGAACCGGGGCAGGTTGTGGAGGATATCCAAGAGAATTTACTGCCCGAAATTAAAGCGATGTATCCGTCTGTGAAAACCGAACTGGGCGGATCCATTGAAGAGCAGCAGGCGCAACAGAACGAACAAATTCTGTTTTTTATCGCCGGTATGATTATCGTGTATATATTGTTGGCGGTGCCGCTGAAGAGTTATTCGCAGCCGTTGATTGTGATGTCGGTGATACCGTTCAGCTTGACGGGGGCCATCTGGGCGCACTTTTTCTTTGGGCTCGATCTCAGCATGATGTCGTCTTTTGGTTTGATAGCGGCTGCCGGCGTGGTAATCAATGACAGCCTGGTGATGACCGACTATGTCAATCAGCAGCGACGCCGTGGCGATACGATAACCCATGCGGTGATTGAGGCGGGTTGCGCCAGGTTCCGGGCAATTACCCTGACATCAATCACCACCTTCGTCGGTGTGTTACCCATCATGTTTGAAACCAGCCTGCAGGCGCGATTTGTGATTCCAATGGCGGTTGCCTTAGGTTTCTCGGTGTTGTTCGCGACCTTCACAACATTAATTCTGGTGCCATGCCTATATCTGATATTGCAGGATTTGGGTAAGCCATTCGTTGCGATTCGGGATCGTTGGTTCCGCTCCAAGGAGCCGACTTTCGCAACGCCGGAACCGGATACTTTTTAAAGGATTTCTATTGGCGACGAAACACCGGAGTCGACAAGTTTTTACTACTGAACTGGAAGAAAAATAAGAGTTAAGGGGCGCGTGAGTAAACTGGGGCGGATGCGGCCACGGAACAGAGCGGTATAGTGAGGGGCCTGAAAATCCCGATATCCGTCCCGTGTCGTTGATTTATTTTGCCATTCTGACCATTTGGCGTTTCGCCCCCCAGTGCCCGGGATGCGGTTCAAAGTGTCCGGCAATGGGCGTATTGCAATGATTGCAGCGACCGTCGCCGGTCAGATTCCATGTTCCGAGCACATACCAATCGCGTTCGATCAACAGTTGTTTGCAGCTGGGACACCAGGTGCTGCCGCCTTGGTTATCGTGGACATTGCCGGTATAGACAAAATGCAGTCCTGCTTTGAGGGCAATGTTTCTCGCTCTTGAAAGCGTGGCCGCGGGTGTTCGCGGGATATCCCGCATCTTCCAATCAGGGTGAAATGCCGTGAAATGCAGGGGCACATCCGGCCCGAGATTGGCGGCGATCCATTCTGACAGTTCGGTGAGTTCGCTATCGCCGTCGTTCTTCCCGGGAATAAGGAGAGTGGTAATCTCCAGCCAGACATCGGTTTCATGGCGAATATATTGCAGTGTATCCAGTACTTCCTGCAGGTGAGCGCCGCAGAGCTTGTAATAAAAATCTTCGGTAAAGGCCTTTAGATCAACATTGGTGGCATCCATCCAACGGAAAAATTCTTCCCTAGGCTTTTCACAGATGTATCCGGCGGTGACGGCGACATTAAAAATGCCTGCCTGACGACAAGCTTGGGCGACGTCGATGGCATATTCGTGGAATATAACGGGGTCGTTGTAAGTGTAGGCGATGCTTCTGCAACGACTGTTCTTGGCCGCCGATGCCAGTTGCTCCGGCATCGCCTGGTCGGCCAAAGTGTCCATTTCACGGGATTTGCTCATATCCCAGTTTTGACAAAACTTACAGGCGAGGTTGCAGCCGGCGGTGCCAAAAGAGAGTACTGGCGTTCCGGGATAAAAGTGGTTCAAAGGTTTCTTTTCAATGGGATCGATGCAAAAACCACTGGAACGGCCATAGCTGGTCAGTACGACTTCACCTTCTTCGCGGGCGCGGACAAAGCATAATCCGCGCTGTCCTTCTTGAAGCTTGCAAGCCCTAGGGCACAGGTCGCATTGAACCCGCCCATCAGCAAGTTGATGCCAGTATTTGGTGGGATAAGTTCGAGGAGGTATATCGGGTTGCATAGACCCTCCTTCTTAACAATATTTCAGAAAGCCACGACTGACTAATGCTTTAAACCCGGATGCGGGCTCGTTAAGATGTCCGCACCTAATTTACTATTCTGGAGCTTTACTGAAGCAATTGCCATGATTCAAAGCCGATTTTCTTTTCTACATGCCGTTTTCTACTCAATGGCAGCATTTTGTCTTCTTTTGTTGTTACCTTTGAGCCCGGCGCATGCGGCCCAATCCGGTTTTGACCAGGTCCCGCTGCCTTTGACAATTGCGAAGCCTGAACTGGCGTTGAAAGGAATGTTGCAACAAGGCTCTTTGATTGTCGGCAAAACGCTTAAAGATTCCAAGGTTTCGCTCAATGATAAGCCGGTGGCCGTCACGGGTCAGGGAGTGTTTGTTATCGGGTTTAATCGGGATGCGAAACCGGAGCAACGGTTGGAAATTGTTAAACCTGACGGGACAAAAATAACGGAAACCTTAGTCATAGCGGCACGTGAGTACGATATACAGTACATTGAAGGCATCTCAAAAAGCATCATGCAGCCTAATCAGGAAAGCCTAAAACGTATTCGCAAAGAGAATGCGATGATTCGCAAGGCTAGGGAGAGCAGTTCGCAACACACCGGGTTCCTGGAGAAGTTTATCTGGCCGACACAAGGACCGATAACCGGTGTCTACGGGAGCCAGCGCTACTATAACGGCGAACCGCGCCGTCCGCATTTCGGATTGGATATTGCCGCTCCCATGGGCACAGAAGTCATCGCCCCGGCGTCTGGAACGATTGTGTTGACTCATCCGGATATGTTCTTTTCCGGTGGCACCATTATCCTGGATCATGGTTATGGCATAACATCTACTTTTATTCACCTGAATGAAGTGTTGGTGGAGGAAGGGCAGCAGGTGGCGCAGGGAGACTTGCTCGGTAAAGTCGGGCAATCGGGGCGCGCGACTGGTCCCCACCTGGATTGGCGGATAAACTGGTTTGCAACGCGCCTGGATCCGGCGTTTCTCATCGGTCTGAACAAATAGGCGCTTCTTCCACTCTGCGCGAATGCAGAAATCCTTGCTATAGTTTGCATATACGTTATTAAATCTCGGATTTCAAAATCAGGTTCAAGGTTGGTGATACATGTCGGAAGCTGAACAAAAAGTCTTTGTCGTAGAAGATGACGAAGCCGTGCGGGATTCGCTCCTGTTGCTGCTCAAGGCAGAGGGATATCAAACCCAGGGGTTTTCCGATGCCCAGGAGTTCTTAAAAGAAGATGTGAATTCTTTGCAGGGCTGTGTGATTTTGGATATTCGGATGCCCGGAATGACCGGCATGGAGTTGCACAAAAAGCTGGTGGAAATGGGTTGCGCTTTACCGATTATTTTTGTCACCGGCCATGGCGATGTCGAAATGGCGGTGGAAGCCATGAAACAGGGCGCTATCGACTTCGTGCAGAAACCCTACCGTGAAGAGGAATTGCTGGAAAAAGTCCGGTCCGGACTGGCAATGGACCAGGAGCAGCACGAAGCGCTTAAGTACAAAGAGAAACTGCAACAGCGTATCGATTCGCTCACCCCGCGGGAACTGGAAATCATGGATATGATGGTCGAAGGCAAGGCCAATAAAGTCATTGCCATTGATCTGAATATCAGTCAACGCACGGTGGAAATTCACCGTTCACGCGTCATGCAAAAAATGGGTACTCACTCACTGGCGCAACTCGTGCAGATGGTGCTAGCTGTTCGGGATTGATGCCAGAGCATCCATTTGCCAGCCTGCGTGTTGTAAAATCCGCAGAAAGGTTTCGTCGGGCCCGGTGGCGATCCGCACTGGCTGCCGGGTAAATGGATGATTGAATTGCAGCTCATTAGCCACTAATAAAAGCCGCTCAACGCCAAATATCTGCTTGAACAAACGGTTATGCAAACCTTTGCCGTAGCGAACATCGCCAATAATCGGGTGGCTGATGTGCTTCATGTGTTTGCGTAACTGATGCTTGCGCCCGGTTTTCGGCATCAGTTGGATCCAGGAATAGCGGCTGGTCGGAAATCGTCCATCGGAAACAGGCAACTCCAAGCGACCGAGGCGCTGGTATTCGGTTATCGCCGCTTTCGCAGGACGTTGCCGCATTTTTTGTTTGTGTTGCTTGAAGTCGGCTTCTTCCCTAATCGGGTGATCCACCAGATTATGCAAATCGGTATAGCCGCGGACAATGGCCTGATAGGTTTTCCGAACCATCCGGGCTTCAAACTGCGCTACCAGTTCCCTTGCAGTTTCTTCGTGCAGGGCAAACAACAGGACTCCTGAGGTCGGCTTGTCGAGCCGATGCACCGGAAAAACCCATCGATTCAATTGATCTCGAAGAAGCTGTAAGGCAAATCGTGTTTCGTATTTGTCAATGTCGCTTTTATGGACGAGCAACCCTGACGGTTTGTCAATGGCAACAAGATGGTCATCCTGATAAATGATCCGCAGTTTGCCTTCTGCCGCTTCCGAATCCACTGCTGCTTCCGTTAATTATGGAGAATTCGGAAGTGTAAGGGTTTTCGCGTATATAGACTACTAAGGGCGCTGACTATAGTCGAAATCTTATTCTTACAACCGGTGTTTTATGGCTTATTCCGCAGTTCAGCCGTTTCAACAGGCACAGCCACAAGATCAGATACTTCTGGTTGACGATAATCCAGCCAACTTGAAAATCCTTTATGAAACGTTGGATGGACGAGGGTATCGGCTGCTTGTGGCGGATAGTGGCGAGAAAGCCATCAACATCGCGATGAAGTCCAAACCGGACTTAATCCTGCTCGATGTCATGATGCCGGGAATGGATGGCTTTGATGTCTGTCGAACCCTTAAAAAGAATCCGCTGACGGCCAAGTCTTCGGTGATCTTTCTATCGGCGTTGGACGATACCGAAAGCAAGGTAATGGGGCTTGATGCGGGAGGCGTCGACTATATCTCCAAACCCTTTCAAATCAAGGAAGTGATTGCCCGCGTTGAAACCCACCTAACCATCCACCGCCTTGAACAGGCTTTAGAGTCGCATAACAAAGAGCTGCAAACGGATAAGGCGAGCATTCTTTCGTCCATGAGCGAGGGGATCTATGGCCTGGACCGGCGTGGTAACATTATTTTCGCCAATACCGCGGCCTGTGCCATGAACCATTGCGCGGAAGAGCAACTGCTAGGCCAGTCCTTCATCCGGTTGCACCTGGTGCAGCATGGCAATCCGGATGGCGGCAACGACTTTGACCTCGACCGCATTACCGAACGCATGCAACGTGTGTTGAGTAAAGGAGATTCGTTAAAGGTCAACAACGCCAAGTTTTCCCGGCCGGATACTTCGATATACCCCGTGGCTTTCCATGTTTCGCCCGCTGAACAGGGTACATCCTCCACTCATGCGGTGGTGGTCTTTCATGACATCACGGATGAGCTGGCCCAGGAAGAAGAGCTGCGCAAGGCACGGAAGAGCATTGAGAATCAGCGATCCCAGTTGGCCCATGTGTCGAGGCTGACGATGATGGGGGAGATGGCGGCGGGTATTGCCCATGAAGTTAACCAGCCGCTTACAGCGGTAGTTAACTACGTAAGGCTTGCAAATCGTCTGATGAAGTCGGAGAACACTGACCGCGACATGCTGCAAAGCACTTTGGTAAAAATCGAAGCGCAGTGTTTGCGGGCGAGCCAGGTGATTCAACATATCCGCGACTTCGTTAAAAAACCGATGCAAGGCAAGGAATCAGTTGCCGGCGGCAAGTTAGTCCGGGATATATTGGATTTAGCCAATATAGAAGCCAATGAACTGGGTATGGTCATCGAGAGTCAAGTGGCCGACAATCTGCCTGATCTGTATGTCGAGCCTATCCAAGTGCAACAGGTGGCGTTGAACCTTATCCGCAACGCCATGGAGGCCATGAAGTTTGCCAATATGGCGGGTACTGTGGTTCTCAACGTGCAGCACGAAGGACAGAACGTAATAAGGTTTGAGATTATCGATCAAGGGCCTGGCGTTGATGAGGAGGTTCGGCAGAATCTGTTCAGCCCATTTAACTCCACCAAGGCTTCGGGCATGGGAATCGGCCTGACATTATGCCAGTCGATCATCCACTCCCATGGCGGTGAAATCGGTTATTATCCCAATAGTGGCAAAGGCAGCACTTTCTTTTTCACCTTGCCTGTAGCCTAAACCAATACTGGAATTTCCTGTTTAATCAATAAACCGGCGCGCTGGCCCGGAGCGACTTTGGAGTTCGGAAACACGATGGCGAGAGGGCCATTTTCGACCAGATACCGGGTGTTAGCGTCACGCCATACTTCATAACCGTTTTCCAATGGCGTGAAGTTCGGCGTATCTTCAGCGATGTTTAGCTGAAAACCCGTGCCGGTGTTGATGATTTCTTCCACCACAGTGAACTGTTTCGGAAATTGGTCGCCGGTACGTTTGGCGGGTTGTTCGGATGCCAACAATCTGAATAACTCCGATTCCAAGGCCGCGAGCCTGGCCGGGTCGTTTGCGCCAAACTTGTTGACTTTACCCAGCTCCAAGGTAAAACTTTCGGCGCCAAAGCGCTGCGCAGTCCAGGCGGAAAAGGTCGATGAGGAAGTATTTTGCAGGAGCACCGCTTCTATGCCGACTCTGCCGAGAAAATCCAGTTGCGGATGCGGGCAGGTCCGGGCGGGAAGATAAGGATATACTGCGAACTTTTCAAACTTAGAAGCCCTGATGGCGGTATGCAAATCATAATGGATAGGTGGGCGGCTGTTGCCATCTAAAAACGCGTCAACGGCCTCCATGATCTCTTGCGCGCGATGTCGCTCATAATGATGCTCTATTGCCTCTTGCCCCATTTCGGTTTGAAACAATCGATTTAGGTTTTCCCCGGTAAAACGTCTCTCCATTAACATGGCCTTAGGATTGCCCAGGATGAACATGCAGTTTTTTTGCGGCTGCAGTTCGCCGCTAAGTGTTGCATCCACCAGCCTGTCCAGCAGTTCGATGGGTGCTGTTTCATTGCCATGAATTCCGGCGGACAGGATGACGTATGACTGACTCGGATCTTCACAGTGAAAGGTCAATAATCCTGGCGATTGATGGCACCAGGTACCGGATTGGGTGGCAAGGGCACGGGTTTTTCCCGTGTTTTCCGGGGTGGCGAGCGTGGCGGCAAGAAATCCCCGGTGGGGATGAAATAGTCTTTGCATATGAGAAACTTTTCCGGGTTACATCTTATTCAAGGACGGGATGTACTCAGGTGGGCAAGCATACGATTTTCGATACGCTTAAAGATATAAATTATCATAAATGTCAGGCAGAGATAGATGAAAGCGACAAATATAAAAGCTTCGAAAGGCGCATAGTAGCGGGAGTAAATATTGTAGGCTGCTCCGGTGAGATCCAAAATTGTAACCGTTGACGCCACCGCGCTGGCATGCAGCATAAAAATGACCTCGTTACTATAGGCAGGTAATGCCCTTCGAAAAGCACTGGGCAGGACAATGCGTAAAGTACGCTTCCACCAGCTCATGCCATAGGCCTTGGCAGCTTCAATTTCACCGCGCGGCGTCGCCATAATGGCACCACGCAATATTTCGGTCGTATAAGCGGCGGTGTTCAGTACAAAGGCGTAAAGTGCCGGATAGAAGGCTTTTTCAAAGGCAGGCCAAATCCAGGTATCGTTGAAGGTAAAGCCCGAACCGTAATAGATCAGATAAAGCTGAACTATTAAGGGCGTTCCCCGAAACACATAAGTAAATAAGTATACGGGTTTTGATAAATAGGCTTTATTTGAACAGCGCATTAACGCCAATGGCAGGGCCAATACCAGGCCGATTATTAACGAAAGCAGAACCAGTTGAGTGGTATTAACCAAACCGGACCAGTATTCCGCCATGGTGGTCAAGGTGAAAATATCGTTGTCAGCGAGCAGCTCTTCCAGATAATTCATGTCTTCATTCCTTGTTAGTGTTGGCCACTGATTACACCGGCACTATATCTTCGCTCAAGATATTTTATCAGCCACTCTGAAACCGTCGTTAGCGCTAGATACACAAGTACAACGGGAATGAAGAACTTAAATGGCTGGTGTACGGCTTTTGATGCTTCGGTCGCCAGACGCACCATGTCGGCGAGTCCGATCACGGACACCAAAGCTGTGGTTTTTAGCATTACCAGCCAGTTGTTGCCGAGACCGGGTAACGCGTGCCGCATCATTTGTGGGAAGCTTATGCGGCGAAATATTTGCCAACGGGTCATGCCATAGGCGACACCCGCCTCAATTTGGCCGCGGTCAACCGCGAGAAAAGCACCGCGAAAAGTTTCTGACATATACGCCCCGAAAATAAAGCCGATTGCAAATACGCCTGCCACGAATTGATTGATGTTAAAGAAAATATCGATTTCAAACGCTTCATATAGCCAGTCAGTAAAGTTGTTAATCATCACCTGGCCGCCATAGTAGATCAGCATCATTAAAACCAGGTCGGGTACGCCGCGAATGATGGTGGTGTAAAGCGTTGCTACGCCTTGCGCCACGGGATTTTTGGATAGTTTGGCGGAAGCCCCCAAGAGCCCGAGAAGCAATGCCAATAACAGTGACAGGAGACCGACCTGAATGGTGATGATGGCGCCGTTGAATATGGAAGGGCCATAGCCATGAAAATCAAAAAGATAGTCGATCATAGAAAGCTCTCTAGCGGGGAATGGAATTCATTGTTGCAGCCGGACATTCGACGGTGGGAGACGCCAAATGTCCGGATAGACGCTACTTAGATCTTGATGTCGTAAGTAAAGTACTTTTTGCGAATCTTGTCATAGGTGCCGTCGGCTTTCAGCTTGCGCAACGCGGCATTAAATTTCTCCGCAAGATCCTTGTCACGCTTGCGAAATGCCACGCCGACCCCGTTACCCAACTGGAGCAGGTCGCCGATTTTGGCGTACTTAGGATTAGAAAGAATGGTTTTTTCGCCAACCGGGAAATCCAGGAGAACGATGTCCAGACGTCCGCCCCGAAGGTCCACCACCAAATCATCCGCGGTTCCATATCGCTTGATTTCCGCCACGGAACCAAAGTTGTCGGTGGCGTGATTGTCCTGAATGGTGCCACGCTGTACACCGATGGTTTTGCCTTTCAAGGCCTCTTTGGAGGTGACATCCAAACCGACGGATTCCTTAGGGCCAAACCAACCGGTAGGGGTGTTGTAATAACCTTCGGAAAACAGCACTTTTCTCGCCCGTTCCTCGGTAATCGACATGGATGACATAATGGCGTCATATTTACGGGCCAGCAGGCCTGGAATAATGCCGTCCCAGGCTTGCACCACCCATTCGCACTTGGCCCCGATCTCTTCACATACCGCGTTGCCCAGATCTATCTCAAAGCCTGTGAGAGTACCGTCCGGCAGCTTGTATTCAAATGGTTCATAAGGTACGTCCACTGCCAGGCGAACGACTTTCCAGTCTTTGGCGATTGCCATATTGGCTGCGATAACCAGCACACTGGCAAATGTGATCAGTAGTTTTTTCATTAAGCAACTCCAAGTTTAGGTTAATGCGCCTTGCTCTAGCTTAATATTTGGGAGCAAGAAATTTGCGAACTCGTTCCGAGTCCGGATTTTCGAAAACTTTTTCAGGTTTACCCTGTTCTTCAATTTTGCCCTGATGCAAGAACATCACATGATTGGAGACATCCCTGGCAAAAGCCATTTCGTGGGTGACCACGATCATTGTCCGACCTTCTTCCGCCAGCGAACGCATGACTTTCAACACCTCGCCGACCAATTCCGGATCCAGGGCGGATGTCGGCTCGTCAAATAACATCACGTCGGGTTGCATGGCCAATGCCCTGGCAATGGCGGCACGCTGTTGTTGACCGCCTGACATTTGGGCCGGGTAATAGTCCCGTCGTTCCCATATGCCGACTTTTTCCAGGTACTTTTCGGCGCGCTCCCTGGCCTCTGCACGGGGGATTCCCAATACGTTTATCGGCGCTTCGATGACATTTTCCATCACTGTCATATGCGACCAAAGATTAAAGCTCTGAAACACCATGGAAAGGCGGGCGCGCATATATTCCACCTGACTTATGTCTTTGGGTTTGCGTTCGCCCTTTCTGGTGGTGTAGAACTCGATCGGTTTACCGTGGAATTCAATGTCGCCGGAAGTCGGAATTTCCAGAAGGTTGAGGCAGCGTAGAAAGGTGCTTTTGCCCGATCCCGAAGAACCGATCATGGAAATAACATCGCCTTTGTGGGCTTCCAGGGAAACGCCTTTCAGCACTTCAAGCTCATTGAATTTCTTACAAATGTTCTTGACCACAAGGGGGGTGGCGTCAGTCATTAACCTTCTCCAGTGGGGGATCGGGGAGTTGTTGTAGATGCGTTGCCTTCAATTTGTCAAGCCGGGAGTTATCAAGAGGTTGGCGGCGCATTTCGTTAGAACAGCCTGTAGTGAAAACTCTACTCGTCCAGCACTTCGCTTAGAGACAGCCGAGTGGCAAGAAGATCGTCGAGATATGACAACAGGCCAGCCTGTTGATCGGCAAGCGGCGAGAGCAAATGAAATGCAAACGTTTCTATGTTCATGGGAACCAGACCGTTGTACGTATAATCCTAGTTGCTTGCTCGTGCACAGGATATTTCTTGTTATTCTTACCGTGAAACTCCTTTTTCATGTCACAGGGTGACGAAAAAGGAATCGCTCATGGCTGTTAGGCTCTTTGAACCGGTTTATTTTTATCTGCCTACAGGTTTACCGAGGGTTCTCGGTAATCAGGCGATTCCGGTATTCCATCTGAATTATTGACTAATGTCAACTTATCGAGGTATCGGATATCCCTTATGGGAAACCGTCTGGAAATTTGGTGAACCGGCTACTTCTTTTTCTTGCCGGGCGGTTTCGGTAGAAGTACAACCACAGACATAGAATAGCGGTCCTGCCAGGTCTTGCGTTCCTTGTCCCACAACATCCAAAGGTAACCCAAACCGAAACAGGCGCCGGCGATAGCCGCCAGGACAAATCTCAATAACGCCTGACGCCAACCAATAGCTGTTCCATCGGCATTTTGAATACGGATCCGCCAAACCTGCATGCCCAGGGTTTGTCCCAGCTTCTGCCAGAAATAAGCGAAGAAAAAAAAAGTTGCGCCGAACAGGCAGGCGGTGAGCGCCGGATCACCGCTGAAGGTCTCATCCTCTGCAATCGCCTGCATCGCTTCGGTTCCGATAACCATGGTTTTGATCAGCATATAAAGCATGGTGGTGATAAACCAAATAGCGATAACCAGCATGCCGTCATAGATTATCGCCATCAGGCGGCGCCATAACGGGGCCGGCGGAAATGAATCGTCGGGTTCAAATAAGGGTCGGACCATGCTAAAGACCTATAATGTGGAAGCGAAGGAGGCAAATTGGCTAAGGGCCAGCGTGTGGGCCAGGCCGGTGGCGAAGACCAAACGTCCTGTTTCTGGCGGTAAGTACTTTAGGTCACCGGGTTCCAGGTTACGGGCTTGTTGCAGTAGCCGCGCCGACAAGACGAGTGGAATCAGGAATAACCAATGAAGCGGAATGAAGGCCATGTAGATAGCCAAAGTGTAACCTGTGACTGTGAGCACGATTAGTGTCAGGAAAAGTGCTTTGGCGGCTGGGAAACCTATTCGGACAGATAATGTCTTGTCACCGGCTTGAATGTCACGCCGATAATCCCGCAACTCATTTGCCAGCAACACCAGCGAGATGAGCGGAGCAAAAAGGACGGCATCGAAAAGGACGGCTAATTCCCAGACTCCGGTCATCGCGAAACCGCTGCCAAGCATCATTATCGGTCCCATCACGACAAATACCGTCAGCAGGCCCAAGCCCCTGCGCTTTAGATGAAATGGCTCAAATGTATATGCCAGGCAGGCAGCCAATCCGATTAACGCCAACAGCAAGATTTGCCAGCCGCGTTCCAAGGTGATCAGAAACCCCAGTAAGCCTGCTGCGGAAAAGCCCCCCACCGCCCAGAGAAAATTTCGTCTAATGGTCTGATATTGTGAGGATTCCATCGCAAACTGGCTGCGGTCAGACCAGTCGTTGATAAGGTTGACCGAGGCTTGTGCCAAGGTTGCGCCCACCACCACAAAGGAAGCGAGAACAATAGAAAAGTCGGCGTGCTGATAACTTCTAGCCCAAATGATAAAGGTGCCTGCAAGCGCGATGAACAGGGAAAAAGGCCGCAATGCTTTGCGAAAACGGTAGTCTTTTAAGTGGTCAATGGGTTGATTGATCGACATCGGTTCTTCAATGACAATAGTTTGCGAGGGCCGCATCATAATAAAAAAATGTTAGGAATACTTTTTTAATAAGAGATTGGTGTTAAAGAAATCCCTCGAAACGCCGCTATACTTGCCAAAGGCCCCCGGAGGAGTTCATCATGCAAAATGTCTCGTTAGTCGACCAGTTTTTCACCAAGCTAAAACTTGCGGATGATGGTCGGAATGGCCAAAAAGCAAATGACACCGCTGCCGATAACCGGGGTTTTCCTGCGCCTCCGTTGCAGGCAAAAGGCCTCGGGGCAGCTAGTTTAGGACTTTCCGTTGAGTTAAGCTACAGCGCCAGTCAATTGACCTACACCGAGCAGGGAAACAATCGCCTGATCACCGCGCAGGTCTTCGAAGCGCGAATCGGCGCGCGCTTGCAGGTCTCCAATCAAAAGGCTTTTGCACCTCCCCAGTACGCACCAAATATCCCCACGCCTCAGGATGTGGCCAATAATATACTGAGTTTTGTTGAAAACCGATTGGCGCGCGAAGCGGCATCGGGTGCTTCCCAAGACCGTTTAGAGGAACTCTATAACCAGGGGGTGGCCGGCATTCAGCGGGGTTATGCCGAGGCGATGGAGGAGATAGAAGGCCGTGGTCTGCTGACCGATGAACTCCAGGAGGATATCGATACCGGCTATGAACTCGTTAAAGATGGCTTGGCAGCGCTAAAAGAAAAATATCTGCAGGATGACATCGGCGCAGAGTCAGAAAAAACCCCTCAAGTCTTGACCCAACCTGGCAGTGACCTGGCTGACGAGGAGGATGAACAAGACGAAGATCGGAACACGCCTGCGGTATTTGAACGTAGTCGGCTGGCGGAAGCCCTTGCTATCAATCGTGCCGAGTATTCTGCAAACAATGTTGGCATTCAGATCACGACACAAGATGGCGATCGGGTAAGCATCCGGGTTGCCCAGGCCTCAGGCTCCGCCGAGTCACTGCGCTATGGCCGTGGGGAAGATTCGGAAGTCCTGGCGGTCTCGCAGAATAGCATTCAGTTGGGCGGCTACGAGCTGGCGATTGAGGGTGAGCTGGACGAAGGTGAGCTGGAAGCCCTTGAAGAACTATTGCTGCAGGTGGAAGAAATTGCCGGATCGTTTTTCAGCGGTGATCTGGATGCCGCCTTTGAACAGGCTTTGCAAATGGATGTGGATATGTCGGAGATTGCTAATTTCGCCGTTTCGATGAGTTCGGTGCAATATCAATCGGTGGAAGCCGCTTACCAGCAGAAATCACCAGCAGTGGAAGCTTTCAAGCCATTTGCCGAGCTGGTGCCGCAGTTCACCAATGCGATTGAGCAAGCCTCCGTATTTGATCAGTCACGGCAACTGCTGCAGGATCTGCTGGATCGCGTACTTGAAAATCCATTGGAATCATCTGGCGATAAACCTGGGCTGTATAAATCCCTTAGCGACAATTTACTCGACCGACTCTTCGGCTAGCGTTACATCTATCCGGTAGCTCCAATACCAATCCGATACTGACGCGCGAAAACAAAAGCTCCGCTAATTGCCGAGCTTTTGTTGCATTTGCTAAATGTGCCCGTTTTTACCCCGCTTTAACTATGGTAGAGTACGCTGCTCTGTCCGGCTGCGGCTTTTAACAGCAATATCCTTGCTAAAGAGCGGCTGTCGTACAATTGCTCCAGGCAAAATAAAAAATTATTCGAAGACAGGTATAACCCAAGCGACATGAAGAGTTCAGAAATTCGTAGTGCCTTTTTAGAGTTTTTTCGGCGCAACGGCCATGAGGTCGTAGATAGCAGCTCCTTAGTCCCGGCAGATGATCCGACCCTGCTGTTTACCAATGCAGGAATGAATCAATTTAAAGACGTCTTTCTAGGCAAGGAAAAGCGTAGTTATGTCAGAGCTGCCACGTCACAGAAGTGTGTACGTGCCGGTGGCAAGCACAATGACTTGGAAAACGTCGGTTATACCGCCCGGCACCATACATTTTTCGAGATGCTGGGAAACTTTAGTTTTGGTGATTACTTTAAGCAGGAAGCGATTCATTTTGCCTGGGACTTCCTCACTAAAGAATTGTCGATTCCTCAAGATAAACTCTGGGTGACGATATACGCCACCGACGACGAGTCGTTCGATATCTGGAATAAAGAAGTCGGCGTGCCGACGGATCGGATAATCCGTATCGGCGATAAAGGCGATGTACCCTATGCATCCGACAACTTCTGGCAGATGGGCGATACCGGACCGTGCGGACCATGTACTGAGATCTTTTACGATCATGGGCCGGATGTGGCGGGTGGTCCGCCGGGCAGCCCGGAAGAAGATGGCGACCGTTACATCGAAATCTGGAATGTGGTGTTCATGCAGTTTAACCGGACCGCCGAAGGCGAAATGCTGCCGCTGCCAAAACCTTCCGTTGACACGGGCATGGGGCTAGAACGGATATCCGCGGTGTTACAGCACGTCCATTCCAACTATGAGATAGACCTGTTTCAAAACTTGCTTAACGCGGCTTCTGAGTTGTTAGGCGGGGTGCCGACTACGGCATCTTCGTTGCGCGTGATCGCAGACCATATACGCAGTTGCGCTTTTCTCATAGCCGATGGTGTCATGCCTGAGAATCTCGGGCGTGGTTCCGTGCTGCGGCGGATCATTCGTCGTGCCGTGCGGCATGGCAATAAGCTGGGGGGTAGCGGCACTTTCTTCTATAAACTAGTGCCTTCGCTGGTTGCTGAAATGGGTGATGCCTATCCGGAACTGCAACGTGCACAAACCCAAATTGAAAAAATCCTGCAACAGGAAGAAGAGCAATTCGCTCGCACCCTGGACAAGGGACTGCGGTTGCTGGAAAGCGAAATAGCCCAGATGTCCGGCGACACCATCGGTGGCAAGACAGTCTTCATTCTACATGACACCTATGGTTTCCCTCCCGATCTTACAAACGATATTGCCAGGGAAAAGAATCTGAAAATCGACCTCGACGGATATGAAGCCGCGATGGAAGAGGCGCGGAAAATTGCCGGCCAGGGCAATGCCTTCAAGGTCGATTACAATGCCGCCAATGCGATAGAGGCCCGTAGCGAGTTTACCGGCTATAACGAGCTTGCCGGCCAGTACTATGTGGAAGGCGTGTTGAAAGACAGTGAAGCCGGCAATGTTTTGCAAGAAGGCGAGAGTGGCGCGGTTGTCCTGGATAAAACGCCTTTCTACGCGGAATCCGGCGGCCAGGTCGGCGACCAGGGCGAGCTGCGGGGCGACGGCTTTGTATTTCAAGTCAGTGACACCCAAAAGCAGGGTGAAGCCATTTTGCATGTGGGTAAGGTGGTGCGGGGTGAAGTACATTTAGGCAATAAAGTGCTGGCGCATGTCAATAGAGCCAGCCGCAAAGCCACTATGTTGAATCATTCCGCCACGCACCTGCTGCATGCCGCCTTGCGAAAGGTGCTTGGCGATCACGTGGTGCAAAAGGGGTCATTGGTGGATCCTGATAAACTGCGTTTCGACTTCGCCCATTATGAAGCCATGTCAGCCGAACAAATCAAAGAAGTCGAGGCGATAGTCAACGCCCAGATTCGTGCGAACACCAGTGTTTCCACCGAAATCATGGATATGGAGAATGCCAAGGCAAAGGGCGCGATGGCACTATTCGGCGAAAAATATGGCGAAACCGTGCGTGTATTGGCCATGGGGGAAGATGATTTTTCGGTGGAACTCTGTGGCGGTACCCATGTCAATCGCACCGGTGATATCGGCAGTCTGATCGTCACCAGCGAGTCCGGTATTTCTTCCGGTGTACGTCGAATCGAGGCGGTCACCGGAGCCAATACCGAGCGTTGGGTTGCTGCCGGAGATGCCGCATTAAAAGAAATTGCCGGGTTGGTTAAAGGAGCACGGGATAGCGCACCGGAAAAAGTAAAAGCGCTGTTGGAACGCAACCGGCAGCTGGAAAAAGAGCTACAGCAGCTAAAAGGCAAACTCGCTTCCGCCGCCGGTGGAGATTTGGCAGCGGATGCCAAGGAAGTAAAAGGCATTAAAGTGCTGGCCGCGCGAATGGATGGGTTAGAGCGTAAAGCGCTAATGGATACCGTTGATCAGTTGAAGAGTAAGCTAGGAAAAGCGGCGGTGGTATTGGCTTCGGTGGAGAATGACAAAATCAGTCTTGTTGCCGGTGTGACCAAAGGGGAAACAGGCCAGGTTAAAGCCGGAGATCTGGTAAAGCATGTTGCCCAGCAGGTTGGCGGCAAGGGTGGCGGCCGTCCGGATATGGCCCAGGGTGGCGGTACCGATGTCGCCGGTCTCGAAGTTGCGCTGGCTTCGGTATACAGTTGGTTGGAAGCGAACTAGACGAGTTTAGTGAGCACTAGGCTCCGAAACTATTGAACAAAGGACGAATAAATAACGATGGCGTTATTGGTACAAAAATTTGGCGGCACATCGGTAGGATCTGTCGACCGCATTGAAAACGTAGCAGACAAAGTCTGTAAGTTCCGTGATGAAGGGCATGATCTGGTGATTGTCGTTTCGGCAATGTCCGGCGAGACAAACCGGTTGACGGGCTTGGCGAAAGAAGTTATGGAGCACCCCACACCTCGGGAAATGGATGTTCTTCTATCAACGGGTGAGCAGGTTACTATCGCGCTGCTGACCATGGCATTACATAAGCGCGGCTATGATGCCCGATCTTATCTCGGGACACAGGTCAGAATCCTGACGGATGACTCCCATACCAAAGCGAGAATTCTCGACATCGATAATCAGCGCATTCATGAGGACTTGAAAGCCGGCTGCATTGTGGTGGTTGCCGGATTTCAAGGAGTCGATGAACATGGCAATATAACCACCCTCGGCAGAGGTGGATCTGACACCACCGGCGTTGCATTGGCGGCTGCCTTGCAAGCCGACGAGTGTCAAATCTATACCGACGTGGACGGCGTTTATACAACCGATCCTCGCATAGTGGATAGCGCCCGGCGGTTGGAAAGCATTACCTTTGAAGAAATGCTGGAAATGGCAAGTCTCGGGTCCAAGGTATTGCAAATACGGGCAGTGGAGTTTGCCGGTAAATATAATGTCCCTTTACGCGTCCTGTCGACTTTCGAAGACGGGCCCGGCACGTTAATCAGAATAGAGGAAGACGAAAATATGGAAGCACCTGTCGTTTCCGGTATTGCATTTAATCGAGATGAAGCAAAGCTCACGGTCACCGGTGTGCCGGATATTCCTGGTGTGGCCTCAAAGATTTTAAAACCGATCAGCGACGCGAATATCGAAGTCGACATGATTGTGCAGAATGTCGGCGAGGATAATCTGACAGACTTCACTTTTACCGTTCACAGAAACGAGTTCAAAAAGGCGTATGCGATTCTCGAGCGCCTTGCCCAGGAGCTTTCTGCTCAAACCGTGAAGGGCGATGATAAAATTGCCAAAGTTTCCATAGTCGGTGTCGGGATGCGTTCACATGCCGGTGTGGCGAGCAAAATGTTCGAAGCGCTATCTCAGGAAGGTATAAATATTCAAATGATATCCACATCTGAAATCAAGATTTCGGTCGTAATAGACGAGAAGTATCTGGAGTTGGCTGTGCGGAGCTTGCATAGCGCATTTGAACTGCAGAAAGAAGCTGTTGAGTAAACGCTTCGGAAATGAAATTGCGAAATGTCAGTGAATAGATGTAACAAATTATATAGGCTGGCGATTGGTAAACGAAAACAGGTGCTTCGCACCGGGAAACCGCTATACTTAAGCTGCTGCTAGCTAGCTTTTTGCATACAGTCCTTTTAAAAAACGGAATTTGGTTAATACTATAAGGAGCGGTAAGGGTCGATGATCTGGGATAAATCATCTAAGGAATCGACTAAGGACTCTTTGGAATAGGTCGTTCTGTAAGGAGAAAAAAATGCTAATTTTAACTCGCCGGGTAGGCGAAACACTGATGGTCGGTGACGATGTGACGGTCACCGTACTAGGGGTAAAAGGTAACCAGGTGCGTATCGGGGTTAATGCACCAAAAGAAGTTGCGGTTCACCGCGAAGAAATTTATCAAAGAATTCAACGAGAAAAGGCACCGCAAGGCGGTAATTCCGATCACTCCGATGGTTAGAGTTGGGCTTCCCTAATTATTCTCAATAAATCCTATTAATTTAAAAATTTTGTGGTATTATACGCCGCGTTTTTCGGAGAGATGGCCGAGTGGCTGAAGGCGCGCCCCTGCTAAGGGCGTATGGGGGAAACCCCATCGAGGGTTCGAATCCCTCTCTCTCCGCCATTTGATTCTTGCAGTTGATTGCTTTAATGGTTGACTGCAAAAAAATGGGCGGTAGTATTGCAAAAACTTTGCGCGCTCGTAGCTCAGCTGGATAGAGTACCTGGCTACGAACCAGGCGGTCGGAGGTTCGAATCCTCCCGAGCGCGCCACTTTCTTTTCCGTTTTCGCTGGCGACAGCTCAGCTGGGTACAGTACCTGGCTACGAACCAGGGGGTCGGAGGCGGCAGTCGGACTGTTCGAATCCTCCTACACACCATATCCACCCTGACTTCAACCATTTTTCCGGTCACTCCCCTGCTTGCTCTATATTTTCCAGCTAACGATTGGTCGGTATTTTTCCATGGAAAATGGATTGCGGCTTCGCTAGGTTGGACCACCTACAATGAATAGGTATATTTGCTAATTGCCTATTAGTCTGGATACATTACGAGAATCTCAGCAGTAATGTTGCGATAAGGCTGGAATCTAGGTAAATTAGGCGGGTTTGTCGATGCTCTGTGCGGAGCGATTCGGCAATCAGTTTGCTTAACTACGATAAGAACCTCAGCAACCGCGTAAATCGCGCAACAAGGATATAACCAAATGAACGCGTTATTCGAAGATGCTGTAACGCTCATGTTAGTGGGAATGGGATTTGTCTTCGTTTTCCTCACACTACTCGTTTTCGCCACCACCTTTATGTCCTGGGCAATTAATAAGTATTTCCCTGAGCCCAAGCCTGTCCCTGTGACGCCAGCCACGGCGGCATTGCCATTGGCTGAAACCCCGAAGGAGGATGATAATATCAAGGCGGTTATCTCCATTGCCGTGGCGAAGTTTCGGGCGCGCCACAAAAAATAGTCAGGCACCCGTCAGAGGCGGTTCCAGAGTGATTCTCATCAATCCTGATATCGTGTCAGAACTATAGAATCCCGTTAGGCCTGGCTAGAAAGGATCTTTCCAGATTAGCAAAACTGGTTTCAATCAATATTAAGAACAAGACAACTTCACCGAATCTATACTCCTAAGGCAGCACAATTATGACTGAGACGAAGAAACCTTTAGGTATCACCGATGTTATTCTGCGCGACGCGCACCAGTCGATTCTTGCAACCCGCATGCGTATCGACGACATGCTTCCCATCGCTGAAAAACTGGATCAGGTCGGCTACTGGTCAATAGAGTCATGGGGGGGAGCAACATTCGATTCCTGTATTCGTTTCCTCGGAGAGGATCCCTGGGATCGAATTCGTGCTTTTAAGAAGGCGATGCCGAATACCAAACAGCAAATGTTATTGCGTGGCCAGAACCTGCTGGGTTATCGCCATTATGCGGATGACGTTGTTGATAAGTTTGTCGAACGTGCCGTGAAAAATGGCGTCGATGTATTTCGCGTATTCGATGCCATGAACGATCCCCGAAATTTGGATCGCGCCATGAAAGCGGTGAAAACCAATGGCGCTCATGCCCAGGGTACCCTTTCCTACACAACCAGCCCGGTGCACGACCTGGATTCTTGGCTGTCGCTGGCGAAACGGATTGAGGATCTCGGCGCCGATTCCATTGCCATTAAAGACATGTCGGGGATTATTGCTCCATCGACTGCTTATGAACTTGTTTCCCGTCTAAAGAAAGAAACCGACCTGGAAGTTCAATTGCACTGTCATGCTACCGCCGGTATGTCAGACATGGCAATCCTGAAAGCCGTTGAAGCCGGTATCGATCGTGTTGACACCGCCATTTCCTCAATGTCGATGACCTACGGTCACACTGCGACCGAGAGTGTCGTTGCCGCATTTGCAGGTACTGATCGGGATACAGGCCTTGATCTTAACCTGTTGGAAGAAATATCAGCCTACTTCCGTAAGATCCGTAAAAAATACGCTAAATTCGAAGGTGCCTTGAGGGGGACGGATTCGCGTATTCTTGTCGCTCAGGTGCCGGGTGGAATGCTTACCAATATGGAGAGCCAGTTAAAGCAACAAGGTGCAGCGGACAAGTTTGACGCTGTTCTGGAAGAGATTCCACGGGTACGTAAGGACCTCGGATATATACCTTTGGTAACGCCAACTTCGCAAATCGTAGGCACCCAGGCGGTATTGAACGTGATGACGGGTGAACGCTATAAAAGCATCTCGAAGGAAACCCAGGGAATTCTAAAGGGTGAATATGGCGCGGCACCTGCGCCTTACGATAAAGCGCTGCAAGACCGGGTGTTGGAAGGTAAGGAGCCGATTAGCTGTCGCCCGGCCGATTTACTGGAAGCGGAAATGGATAAGCTTTCCGCCGAGCTGAAGAA
Organism: Hahella sp.; assembly: GCA_028280065.1. Taxonomy (GTDB): domain Bacteria; phylum Pseudomonadota; class Gammaproteobacteria; order Pseudomonadales; family Oleiphilaceae; genus Hahella. The sequence continues at coordinate 28,709 of JANQMN010000141.1, read as the reverse complement.
AGTATCCCAGGAAAAAGGCTTCTCTCTGGCGAAGGAAGAAGTCGACGATGTGTTGACCTTGGCATTGTTCCCTGCAGTGGGGCTGAAGTTTCTTGAGAATCGCGGTAATCCCGATGCCTTTGAACCTGCGCCGACCGAAGAAGAGCCGGCGAAAGCAGCTCCTGCGCCAGCCGCCGCACCGGCACCGAGCACCGGTCCGGAGGTATACACGATTACCATTAACGGTCAGAGCTATGTGGCACAGGTGTCTGAAGGCGGTGATGTTACTCAGGTTGCGGCAGTTCCTAACGTGCCAGCACCGGCCGCGGCGCCAGCCGCATCAGCGCCCGTAGCGGGAGGAAGTCCGATACCCGCGCCGTTGGCCGGTAACATTGTTCGCGTTGTGGCACAGCCTGGCAGCATGGTACAGGAAGGGGATTTGCTGTTAGTTCTTGAAGCCATGAAGATGGAAACTGAAGTCCGCTCGCCGAAAGCAGGTTCCGTTACCTCTATCGAGGTGAAAGCCGGAGATGCGGTAACGGTTGGGCAGACGCTGCTCACATTGGCCTAAGGGAGCGCGTTGAATGGAAGGCATTAGTCAGCTTTTTTATGGCAGCGGGTTGTATAACCTGCAGTGGGACCAAGCACTGATGATGTTGATTTGCCTGGGACTATTGTTCCTGGCAATTCGCAAAGGCTTCGAACCGCTTTTGTTATTGCCTATTGGTTTTGGCGGCTTGATGGCCAACATCCCGGAAGCGGGATTGGCCTTTTCCGCCATCGAAAACCTGATCCACGGGGGCAGCATAGAACAATTGGTGAAGCTCGGACAGGTAATGAATGTACCCGTCGATATGGCCGCCGGAATAACCGAGGAGGTCAAGTATGCACTGATCTCCGGCTATAAAGCGGCAGCGCCGAGTACTCTGGAAGCCGCGACCATCCTGGCAAAGGACTTTGGCTTCCACAATGGCATACTCTATCAGTTCTTCAGTGTCGCCATCCTGTCCGGGGTTGCTCCGCTGCTCATTTTTATGGGTGTGGGCGCTATGACGGACTTCGGACCGCTACTGGCCAATCCCCGTACCTTGCTGCTGGGCGCTGCGGCCCAGTTCGGCATCTTCGGTACCGTGTTGGGAGCCGCCGCGCTTTCTTCCACCGGCTTGGTTACCTTCTCTCTCAAAGAAGCTGCAGCCATAGGAATTATCGGTGGTGCTGATGGTCCTACTTCCATATATGTAGCTACGATGCTTTCCCCGCATTTACTCGGGGCTATTGCCGTGGCGGCATATTCCTACATGGCGCTGGTGCCTTTGATACAACCGCCGATCATGAAGGCGCTCACGACCCCGGAAGAGCGTAAAGTGAAAATGGAGCAGTTACGTCATGTTACCAAGACCGAAAAAATCATCTTCCCCATCACCGTTCTGGTCATGGTCGCATTGCTGTTACCGGATGCGGCGCCGCTGCTGGGAATGTTTTGCCTGGGTAATCTGATGAAGGAGTCCGGGGTTGTGGACCGGCTCAGCGATACGGCACAAAATGCGCTGATTAATACCGTGACAATTGTCTTGGGGCTCTCGGTGGGCGCAAAACTGTCTGCGGACAAGTTTTTGGACGTACAAACCCTAGGCATACTTATTCTCGGATTGGTTGCCTTTGCGGTCGGGACGGCAACCGGCGTATTGATGGCCAAACTAATGAATAGGCTCAGTAACCACGACATCAATCCGTTGATCGGATCTGCCGGGGTTTCGGCCGTTCCCATGGCAGCCCGTGTGTCCAACAAGGTGGGCTTGGAGGCAAATCCGCAAAACTTCCTGCTGATGCATGCCATGGGGCCGAACGTTGCCGGTGTTATCGGTTCTGCGGTGGCTGCCGGGGTCATGATCAAGTTTCTTGGCTAGCCAAATTCTAAGTAAAAGCAAAGCTCTCGGATCGAGGGCTTTTTTTTTGCCTGAAAGCCGTCCACAATGAAGTGACCGGTTATGCAGGGATCTTAGGTTATGAAACAGTTGCAAGCGCTTCATACACAATTGTCATCACTGGCCGAAAAGCAGGATTGGCAGACGTTGGCAGGCTTGGACAGACAAGTTCAGGCAACCGTCCAACAGGCGATGCAAACTATCACAGACGCGGAAAAGCCGCAGGCAATGGTTGAGCTGGCCGCCATCCAAAAGCTATATCAGGATGCAGTGGCTTTGCTGCAGTGCGAACAAGGTGAATCCGCCAGCGAAATTCAGTCCATCCAGCGAAGTATGCGAGCGGCCCGTTCTTACTTGGATTTATCCAAATAGCGCTATCACTGAAGCCTCGCCGACTCGAAAACGACGATTTTTTGAACCAAGTTGGGTTATCCCACGCCGGTACATGAGTTCGCGTCATTTATTTGACTCGGTCCCACTTTCCTACTTTAATTGCCAATAAATTATTTTAACCCGCTGCCAGCGACTCCCCAACCTGCGCCGAATTCCTATTATGATCAAAGAAACGAAAGTTTTGCTTGTCTCAAGTTCTGCGGAGGAGCGCCGAGACGCTGAAATCATTCTCGGGTTTTTAGGGGAAGGCTACCTGTCGCTGGACGAGGCCTCCTGGCTGGACGGCTGTCGCCAACAAGTAGAAAACAGTGAGGAAATCGGCGTTGCAATCGTCTCTGCCGGTATGCAACTGGAACAGTTTTTGGAAAGTCTGCATGCGTGGGATGACGCTATTCCGGTGTTATTGCTCGGAGAAAGTGAACTTAAGGGTATTGATGACGTGCTGAGCCAAAAAGTCATCGCACAATTCGACGGCCTGCCACTCTATAATAAACTGATGGATAGTCTTTACCGGGCGCAGGTCTACCGGGAACAATTCAATCTCAGTAAAGGCCGGGGCAGGCAAAGGGAGATTCAACTGTTTCGAAGCCTGGTTGGGACCAGCCGCCGGGTGCAAAAAGTCAGGGAGCTGATGACCCAGGTAGCCGACAAGGAAGTAAGCGTTCTGATTCTTGGTGAGTCCGGCACCGGTAAAGAAGTCGTTGCGCGTAACCTTCACTATAACTCGCATCGTCGAAATCAACCTTTTGTTCCCGTCAACTGTGGTGCGATTCCGGCGGAGTTGCTGGAAAGCGAATTATTCGGCCATGAGAAAGGCGCCTTTACCGGCGCATTCTCCGCCAGAGTAGGGCGCTTTGAGCTCGCTCGTGGTGGCACGCTGTTTCTCGATGAAATAGGTGACATGCCTCTGCATATGCAGGTGAAGATTCTTCGAGTGTTACAGGAAAGAACTTTTGAACGGGTTGGAAGCAATAAGACCCAGGAAGCGGATGTCCGGATTATTGCCGCCACCCATAAAAATCTTGAAGACATGATTGGCGATGGTTCATTCCGCGAGGATCTGTATTATCGACTGAATGTATTTCCAATTGATGTGCCGCCTTTACGGGAGCGTACGGAAGACGTTCCGTTGCTCATCAATGAACTGATCGCCAGGATGGAGAAGGAAAAACGCGGTTCAATCCGATTCAATTCGGCGGCGATCCTGAGTCTTTGCCGGCATGACTGGCCTGGCAATGTCAGAGAGTTGGCCAATCTGGTGGAACGCTTGGCCATTATGCATCCTTACGGCGTGATCGGCGTTTCTGAGCTGCCGCCAAAATTTCGCCACGTCGAAGATACCGAAGAAGACTTGGCGAATATTGCCGCTCTTCAATCCTCTGAAAATGCCACTCCAGGGCTGAGCGGTCCGGCGGTGTTGCCGGTAAATGGCCTGGATTTAAAGGAATATCTGGCGAATTTGGAAAAGGATTTGATTAAACAGGCTTTGGACGATACATCCGGCGTGGTAGCCCGTGCTGCGGAAAAGTTACATATCCGGCGCACTACACTGGTAGAAAAAGTGCGCAAATATGGGTTAAATGCAGAAGATTAATCCATTTGCGTGGTTCGCTGCCTGGATCAGGTGAAACCCGGCAAAGGCTAAAAAACTGTTATACTACTTTCCCGTTAAACGATTCCGGACAATCTGTGGTGTAATACCAACCCGGTCCGGTGCATCCATGCCGTAGGACTTAGCGCTAAAGGATTTTGTAAACAAATGCCCACTGTACTAATTCTCTTGATTCTTGGTCTGTTGGTCGTTTTAGTCGTCGGGTTGCAAGTATATAAGAAGATTGAACAGGCCCGGATCGAAAAGCTTCGCCGCATTGCCCAATTGACCCATGCCTATCGGTTGACCCAGCGCTATTTAAGCAGTATTCCCGGGCAATATCTTTCCGTTCAGGTGCGAATTTTCCTAATTCAACGGGCAGTTTCTTTCTTGGAGAAACTCCGCAAAGAAGAACCGAGAAATTCACTCTACCGTTCGAAATTGGCGCTTAATGAAGAGCAGCTTAAAGACCTCCAGGACAAACCCAAACCCCTGGCTGGTAAAATACCGGAAAATGCCACTGTTGCTGCCGAAGCCAGTAATTTATTGACCGAATGCAGCCGATTCATTCAAATTCAAAGCAAGCAGGAAGTCCAGGGAACCTTCGACCCCGAGTCTCTGACCAAGCAGTTGCAGTGGAATGCTGTTGCCTGTATGACCGATTTTCATCAGGAGCAGGCAAAAAATATGGCGGCTAACGGCGCCCACCGCAAAGCCATATATCATTTGAATAATGTCATCGCCCGCCTTGCGGCGTTTGGTGGACTTGAAGCCGCCCAATTACAAATGGCGGAATGTCATGCCATGCTTACCCAGCAGCAGGAGTTGGCTGCGGCAAAAGAAGAGGCCGAAAATAGTTCCAATACCAAGCTCGATCACGAGTTGGGCAATATGCTGGAAGAAGAGAGCAAGGAAATCAGAAAATCCCCATTTGATTGATAACTACACCCAATATCGGAATTAGGGACACTACACTAGGTACGATTCCTGCAATCACTGCATTTTAAGCATGCGCACGCCATTTTTTTGGCAGCGTAGAGAATTTGTCAGTGAAACAGGTAATGCATGGATCGTGCAGCGGTATTAGGTAATCTACGCGGTATTTCCCAAGGTAGCCTGGGTATTCCCATACTGCTGATGTGTCTGCTCGGCATGATGACGCTGCCGATGCCGCCGTTTTTGCTGGATGTCTTTTTCACCTTCAATATCACCCTTTCCATGGTCATTTTGCTGGTTTGCGTTTATGCATTGCGGCCGATGGAGTTCGCCATTTTTCCGACAGTGTTACTGGTCGCTACATTATTGCGTCTTGCCTTGAATGTCGCTTCTACCCGAGTAGTGCTTTTGTACGGGCATGAAGGCGGCGATGCTGCCGGAAAGGTCATCGAATCCTTCGGCGAGGTACTGGTGGGCGGAAATTACGCAGTGGGACTCGTGGTGTTTATGATTCTGATGATCATTAACTTCGCCGTTGTGACCAAGGGCGCCGGGAGAGTCTCAGAGGTGAGCGCGCGTTTTACCTTGGATGCCATGCCCGGTAAGCAAATGGCCATCGATGCGGATTTAAACTCGGGTTTGATTGATCAGGATGAAGCCAAGGCGCGGCGCGAAGAAATCGCGGAAGAGGCTGACTTTTACGGCTCCATGGACGGTGCTAGTAAATTTGTCAGAGGGGACGCGGTCGCGGGAATTCTGATTCTGGCCATCAATATCATAGGCGGCTTGTCGATCGGCATGTTGCAACATGACCTGGAGTTTTCGGACGCCCTGCAAAAATATGCGTTGTTGACCATCGGCGACGGTCTGGTCGCGCAGATTCCATCGCTGCTGCTATCTACCGCAGCGGCAATCATGGTCACTCGGGTGAGCTCCAGGCAGGACATGGGCTCGCAGATTTACAATCAGGTTTTCGGCTCGGATAAGGCGCTGGCCATCGCTTCCGGCATCATGTTCATTCTTGGTGTAATTCCGGGCATGCCGCACTTTGCTTTCTTATCCCTGTCTATTGTCATGGGGTTGCTGGCATTTTTCATGTGGCGTAAAAAGCAGCAGCCCGAGTTCGTGGAAGAGGGTCCGAAAGGGCGGGGAGGATTAACTCCCGGACCAGGTGGTCCAGCGCCCGCCGGAGGTCCGACTCTACCGCGTGAAGGCGAAGGCGGTGCTGTACCAGCGCCGAGCGAAACCAAGGAATTGGGTTGGGACGATGTGGTGAGTGTCGATATCATCGGCTTGGAAGTCGGTTACCGGCTTATCCCCTTAGTCGATAAATCTCAAGGTGGGCAACTGCTTTCCAGGATTAAAGGGGTGCGTAAAAAACTTTCCCAAGAGCTGGGCTTTTTAATGCCCTCGGTGCATATTCGCGACAACCTCGACTTGATGCCGAACTACTATCGCATCACCTTGATGGGGGTGACGATTGCGGAAGCGGAAATTCATCCCGACCGGGATATGGCAATCAATCCCGGTCAGGTGTTTGGCAAGTTGGAAGGCATCGATACCAAAGATCCCGCCTTCGGATTGGAAGCAATCTGGATTGATCCTACTCAAAAGGAACAGGCTCAAACCTTGGGCTACACCGTCGTTGATGCCAGTACCGTGGTTGCCACTCATCTCAATCAAGTACTTAACAAACATGCCCACGAACTTATCGGTCACGAAGAAGTACAGCAGTGGCTGGATCAGCTAAGCAAGTCCTCCGCTAAGTTGGCGGAAGAATTGGTGCCGAACACAGTGTCTGTCAGTCAACTGTTGAAGGTGCTGCAAAACCTGTTAGTCGAAGAAGTGCCGATCAGGGATATGCGTAGCATTGCCGAAGCGATTGTCAATGCTACGCCCAAAACCCAGGATGCCGGGGTTCTGACGGCGGCTGCCAGGTTGGCTTTAAAACGCTTGATTGTGCAAAACATTATTGGCAACGAGCCCGAGTTGCCGGTGATTACCCTGGATCCTGCCCTTGAACAACTGCTGATGAAATCTATGCAACAGGCGCAACAGGCTGGCGGGATGGATGATATCGGCTTGGTGCTGGAGCCCAGCATGATGGAAAAACTACAGAAGTCCCTGACGGACGCTACCCAGCGCCAGGAGATGATGGGCAAGGCCGCAGTGTTGTTGGTGTCGAATGCGTTGCGGTCGGTCATGGCCAAATTTGTCCGGTTGGCGGTTGAGCGGCTTGCCGTGCTGGCCTACCAGGAAGTACCGGACAATAAACAAATCACGATTGTCGCCACGATTAGCGGGTAACAACTAAAGGCAATTGTAGGGGTGGTCAGTAACATGCCACCCGTGAATAGTAGAATGAACGGAGGATTTCGCGATGAACATGAAACGTTTTACAGCCGGCAATATGCAGCAGGCGCTAAAACTCGTCCGAGAAGAGCTTGGTCCGGAAGCGGTCATTTTATCCTCAAAAAAAACCAGTGTCGGAACGGAAGTTGTTTGCGCGTTGGATTACGACGAGGCGCAGGCCAGGGAAACCTTGCCGGAGCCTGTGCAAGCCTCGGCTTCCTCCGCCGAAATAGCCCGTAAATCGGTAGCGAAACGCGAACAGATTGAACAGGAAATGGCGCAGATACGGGCGCAGGTGGCCAACCTGGAAGGCAGGCAGTTGCCCGGTGGTGCACTGCAAGAAGCCATTACCGAAGGCGAACGCAGGCACCAAACGCGGCAGTCCGCCGCTTCCGTTAATGATGCGGGCGCGGTTCCGCCGATGCCGATGCAAAATGCCACTAACCAGGTCATTGACGATATGCAAAGTCAAATTCGTGAGCTGCGGACCATGTTGCAACGTCAATCTGAGGAAATTCACCAGCAAAAAGGCTTTGCCGCCATACTTCAAGGGGTTGGCAAAACTTCTGAAGTGACCGGTAACATTCAAGGCAGTCCGGCTGGGATCAAGCTGCCCGGTGGAATTCGAAGTAAGCTTGAGCGCATGGGCATTTTACCCGAGTTGCTTGCCGAGCTGGCCGGCCAGCTCGATTACCGGCTGGAAGAGCAGGCGCTGTGGCGCAGTATCATCGCCATGTTGGCCCAAGGAATTGCGACTGTTCAGGATGAATTGATCGATACTCGCGGGGCGGTGGCCTTGGTTGGCCCCACCGGCGTCGGGAAAACGACAACCATTGCCAAGCTCGCGGTGCGCTTCGTGCAGAAATACGGCGCTCAGAGCCTGGCTTTGGTAACCACCGACCGTTTTCGGGTGGCGGCTTCCCAACAGCTGCAAAGCTTCGGACGGTTATTGAATGTGCCGGTTTTTGTGGTCGGCGAAAACCAGACATTAGATGATGTATTAGACCGTTTGTCGGATAAGCGGCTGGTGTTGATTGACACCGCAGGTCTGAATCCGCAGGACAACAACTGGCAGCAACAGCGCCAGGATCTAAAAGTTGAACGGCATAAGTTAAGCAACTATCTTGTATTATCTGCCGTAACCCAGAGCCAGGTGCTTAAATCCAATTACCATCATTTCAATGCCTTCAAGCTGAACGGATGCATTTTGACCAAATTGGATGAGGCCTACAGCCTGGGGGAAGTGCTTAGCGTGGTGGTGATGAATCGCCTGGCGGTGGCCTATTGGTCGGATGGCCAGCAAATTCCGGATGATTTGCATCATGCCAAAGCCCACGGCCTGGTAGTGAGAGCTGTTTCCTTGGAGCAAAAAATGGAGGCCGAATCTCGAGCCACCAGCATCGCTTAATGATTTCTTTGTCTGAGGGCAATCTGCTGGCGGTTTAGATCTGAGCGAGTCCGGCGCTTTTAGGATAAAATGTTTTTTACGATAAAATGATAGCGACAAGTATTTTTTACTGGAGCAGGAGATTAGCTCTACCATGAGTAAACCACACCCGGTGCAGGTGATAGCCGTAACAGGCGGTAAAGGTGGTGTAGGTAAGAGTAACGTATCTGTCAACTTAGCTATCGCCCTGGCGGAAATTGGGCGTAAAGTCGTACTGATGGATGCAGACCTTGGACTGGCAAACATAGACGTGCTGTTGGGCATAACATCGGCGCACAACATCGCTGACGTGCTTTCCGGCGATGCGACACTTCGGGAAGTCATGGTCCAGGGACCCGGGGGGATTCGTATTGTACCGGCATCGTCCGGCACCCAGCGCCTTACCCAGCTGAGCGCATTGGAACATGCCGGTTTGATAAATGCGTTCAGTGAAATCAGCGATGACCTTGACGTGCTGATTATCGATACCGCCGCCGGTATCTCAGAGCAGGTTGTTTCTTTTGTCAGGGCGGCGCAGGAAGTATTGGTTGTTGTCACCGACGAACCCACTTCAATCACGGATGCCTATGCGTTGATTAAGGTGCTGAACAAGTTCAATGACTTATACCGGTTTCGGATATTGGCCAACATGGTGCGCTCCGAGCAGGAAGGCCGCCATTTGTTTTCCAAGCTCACTAAAGTCACTGAGCGCTTTCTGGAAGTTGCGCTACAATATGTGGGAAGTATTCCTTTTGATGAGTCGGTGCGAAAGGCAGTTCAACGACAACGACCGGTTTACGAAGCTTATCCCCGCTCAAAAGCGGCGTTGGCCTACAAACAGCTCGCCCAGAAGGTCGATAATTGGCCTTTGCCCACCGCACCACGCGGTAATCTTGAATTTTTTGTTGAACGACTTGTCCACTCACAATAGCTGGAGTGAATTCATTAGCAGGTGCAAGACAAGCAGCTGGAGCAAGACATACAGGCCTTGAAGATGCCATGCCCACGGCGAGTTCCTATATGACCTACGCAACATCCGGAGCACAGCGCGCCGAGACGCTGGTCAGGCAGCATGCGCCTTTGGTCAAACGCATTGCCCATCACCTGAGCGCCCGGCTGCCCGCCGCCGTGCAGGTGGACGATCTTATTCAGGCAGGAATGGTCGGTCTGTTGGAAGCCGCGCAAAAATACGACCCAGGCAAAGGTGCGTCGTTCGAAACCTATGCGGGCATCCGTATCCGTGGTGCCATGATGGACGATATTCGCAAGGGGGATTGGGTGCCGCGTTCGGTGCATCGCAATGCCCGGCGAATCACCGAGGCCATTCATCTGGTCGAAGCCCGCACTGGCCGGGATGCTCAGGATAAAGAAGTCGCTGCTGAATTAGGCATGACTTTGGAGCAGTATCACGCTACCCTTCGCGATGCTTCTTCCGGCCGTCTCTTCAGTCTTGACGAAATGGACTATGAATCGGAGTCCATGGTGGAGCAAGCCACCCTGGAGAGCAGTTCTGCCGCTACCGGAAATCCGTTAGGCAATATCGAAAAAGAAAATTTTTTAACAAAGCTGACGGCTGAGATCGAACGCTTGCCGGAGCGCGAGAAGTTAGTGCTTTCGCTTTACTACGATGAGGAACTGAACCTGAAAGAAATCGGGCAGGTACTGGAAGTCAGTGAATCGCGGATCAGCCAGATACATTCTCAAGCAGCAATGCGGCTCAGATCCAGGCTTTCTGATTGGTCGTAAAGTTGCCTATGTTCATCCGGCTTTCGTCGAAATCGATCGGCGGCTGTAAAAGTCGCCGTCGGCCGTTAAAAAAACTGGATAGTCCTCAAACTGCGTCTAGACTTACCCAGTAGGATTATGAAATCAAAGAGATTCCAACGTCACCATAGTGGAGGTTGCATTGGACAAGAATATGAAAATCCTTGTTGTGGACGATTTTTCTACGATGAGGCGAATCATTAAAAACCTGCTCCGTGATTTGGGTTTTACCAACACCGAGGAAGCGGATGATGGACAGACAGCGCTGCCGATGCTGAAAACCGGCAAGTTTGATTTTCTGGTGACCGACTGGAATATGCCGGGTATGACCGGAATCGAATTGCTGCAGGCAGTGCGCGCCGATGATAATTTGAAAGGTTTGCCGGTACTTATGGTTACGGCAGAAGCCAAGCGCGATCAAATAGTTGCTGCTGCTCAGGCAGGAGTGAACGGCTACGTTGTAAAACCATTCACGGCTGCTGTGCTCAAGGAGAAAATTGAGAAGATTTTCGAGCGCATTGATTAACAAACTGAGCCAAAAATAGGCACTAGAGAACTGGCTATGGCAACAGATAACACAAGCTCTGCTTTTGGTGACGAAGAAGATCTCCTGAGCGAACAGGCCTCACAGCTGGTCCAATTCGTACAAACCGGCGACTTTGCCGGTGCCATGAAAGTAATATCTGATTTAAACGAAACACGTGACCGGACCCTTTACCAGGAAGTGGGCCGTCTGACACGTTCGTTGCACGAAGCGATTCGTAACTTCAATATCGAATTGGGAAATGAGCGGCAGCAGGAAGAAATGTCCAAAATTAGCGACGCTTCTGACCGGCTATCGTACGTTGTTGATCTCACCGACAAGGCGGCAAACAAGACCATGGATCTCGTCGAAGAGACGATGCCCATGGCCATCGCGATGAAAGAAGAGGCTCATGATCTGAAGGAAGCCTGGGGACGGCTGCGGCGGCGGGAAATGGATCCGTCGGAATTCAGAGAGTTATATAAGAAAATTGATGAATTTTTTAACAGTCTTGCCGATAACAGTGACAAGGTTTATGGCAATTTGTCGGAAATTTTACTGGCGCAGGACTTCCAGGACCTGACCGGGCAGGTTATTCAGAAAGTCACCGGTTTGGTGCGGGAAGTAGAAGAAAACCTGGTCAACCTTGTTGCGATGGCAGGCAAGGTTGACCGCTTAACAGGAATGCAACACGACATTAAGGAAGAGGAAGAAGACCCGATGCACGGTCAGGGTCCTCAGATTAATAAGGAGAAACCCGATGTCGTTTCAAGTCAGGATGATGTGGATGACCTTTTGTCAAGCCTAGGCTTCTGAGGAGTGGTGGATGGGTTTCGAACCAGATGAAGAGATCCTGCAGGACTTTCTTGTCGAGGCAGGTGAAATTCTCGAACAGCTGTCGGAACAGCTTGTAGAATTAGAACAAAATCCAAACGATAAAGATTTACTTAACGCAATTTTCCGTGGCTTTCATACGGTAAAAGGTGGCGCCGGATTCTTGCAGCTGGAGGCGTTGGTAGATTGCTGCCATGTTGCCGAAAACGTTTTCGACCTATTGCGTAACGGCGCATTACAAGTTTCCACCGAGCTGATGGATGTGGTCTTGCAAGCGCTTGACGCGGTCAATGAAATGTTTGATCAGGTTAAGCAACGCGAGGAGCCCACGCCTGCGGATCCCCAGTTAATTGCAGCCCTGGAGGCCTTGGCCAACGGTGAGACACCGGTGGCCGTTGAGCCGCCTGCACCTGAACCCGAAGTCGTTGAAGAAACGCCTGCACCTGAACCTGTGCAAGCAGAGGCGCCACAGGAAGGCGATATCACCGATGCGGAGTTCGAAAATTTTCTTGATGCCTTGGATGAACCGGAAACGCCGGCTGCAGAGGAAGCCGCAAAGCCCTCCGCTGGCGATTCCGATGACATCAGCGAAGACGAATTTGAAGCTCTGCTGGATCAACTGCATGGTCCGGGAAAATTTGGTGGCGCTGCGGCCCCGGCCAAGCAGCAAGCCGAAGCTAAACCGGCACCCCAGTCAAAAGCGGCGGCAGAACCTGAAAAAGCCGCTGAAGGCGATGAAATCACGGATGACGAATTTGAAGCGTTACTTGACGATTTACACGGTAAAGGCAAATTTTCCGGATCGGTGGCAGGAGACTCCGCGCCTGCCGCTAATCCACCTCCTGCCGATAAAGCCGAACCGGCAGCAGGCGGTGATGACCTGATTACCGACGATGAATTCGAAAAGCTGTTAGACGATCTGCACGGTTCCGGCAAAGGGCCGACAATCGCCGATAAGCCTACGCAGTCAGCCACGCCTGCGGCTGCCAAACCCGCCGCCGCTGCGGCCCAAGCAAAACCTGCTGCGAAACCTGCCGCACCGCAAAAACCTGCTGCAGCGCCTGCTGGGGGTGCTCCTGCCGCAGGGCCGCCTGGCGCAGGATCGCCCGCCGCAGGGTCGCCTGCCTTAGCGAAGAAATCTGCATCAGGCCGGCCACCGGCCAAAGAGCAGTCCATTGCGACGGAAACTACCGTGCGGGTCGATACCAAACGCCTGGATGACATCATGAACATGGTGGGCGAGTTGGTGCTGGTGCGCAATCGGTTAAAGCGCCTTGGCGAAGAAATGGCCGATGAAAGCATGAGCAAGGCGGTCTCCAACCTGGATGTTGTTACCAGCGATTTACAGTCTGCGGTGATGCAGACCCGAATGCAGCCGATCAAGAAAGTTTTTGGCCGCTTCCCGCGGGTGGTTCGGGATTTGGCGCGGAACCTTAGGAAAGAAGTCAACCTGGTGCTCAGGGGCGAAGATACCGACTTGGATAAAAACCTGGTCGAAGCCCTGTCGGATCCGCTTGTCCATTTGGTGCGAAATGCCGTTGACCACGGTATCGAAGATCCCACCACTCGGGAAGGTAAGGGCAAACCCAGAACCGGGCGGGTGGTGTTGTCTGCCGAGCAGGAAGGCGACCACATTTTGCTTTCCATAGAAGATGATGGCGCTGGCATGGACCCGGATGTGTTGCGCAGTAAAGCCGTTGAAAAAGGCTTGTATGATACTGATGCGGCGGAACGGCTTACCGACCAGGAAGCGTTTAATCTGATTTTTGCCGCCGGCTTTTCCACCAAAACACAGATATCGGACGTTTCTGGACGCGGCGTGGGAATGGATGTGGTGAAAACCAAGATTTCCCAATTGAATGGTACTTTGCAGATCGATTCGGAGCTGGGCAAAGGCTCCACCATTATCATCAAGGTTCCGTTAACCCTGGCGATTATGCCGACCCTGATGGTCACGCTGGGTGTGCAAGCCTTTGCTTTCCCGCTGGTCAGCGTAGTGGAAATCTTCCATTTGGATCTCACCAAAACCAATATTGTCGACGGCCAGGAATGTATCGTCGTGCGAGAGAATGTGTATCCGGTATTTCACATCAAACGCTGGTTGGTGAAGGGTGCCCAGTATGAACTCGCCAGCAAGACCGGACACGTCGTAATAGTCTCGGTCGGTACGAAACGGGTTGGTTTGGTGGTCGATCAACTGGTCGGGCAAGAAGAAGTCGTGATCAAACCTTTGGGTAAGATGCTGCATGGCACACCCGGCATGGCGGGTGCAACTATTACAGGCGATGGCCGGATCGCCTTGATTCTGGATATTCCAAGCCTGTTAAGCAACTACTCAAGAAGCAGTAAGGTTTTCGGGCGTCCGCGCTATCGCGAGGATGAGGAACATCACGATCAATCCGCCCAAGCTTCTAATGTGGCGGTAGGTAGCTAAGGCAGGTTGAATGGTCAGCAGTTGTTGCCAATATGTGTTAAGCAGCAATCTTCATTTCGGGAGGGGTGAATGCCCGAAAGAGTCCTGGTAGTCGACGATTCCGGGTTTTTCCGCCGCCGGGTGGTGGAAATTCTGCAATCCTTATCCGATATTCAAGTGGTTGGTACTGCCAGCAATGGCCGGGAAGCTGTTCAAATGGTGGAAAAGCTGCAACCCGACGTGATCACCATGGACTATGAAATGCCGATTATGGACGGTATTACGGCGGTCCGGGAAATCATGGCGACTCATCCTACCCCGGTATTGATGTTTTCCTCGTTGACCTACGAAGGCGCCCGCGTCACTTTCGACGCGCTGGAAGCGGGGGCTGTCGATTTTCTACCGAAGAGTTTCGAGGCGATGTCCGGAGATGCCTCGCGGATCCAAAAACTCCTCCATGATCGAATAATTGCCGTTGCCCGGAGCCGGCCCAGAAAGACAAGTGCTGCCGTGGCAGCGCCTGCTCCGGCGCCCTCACCGGCACCGGCCACCAAACCCTCTGTGCAGCCATTAAGAGAAGTCAGAACTCCGGCAAGACCTCAACCCGTAGTGCGCAAACCGCCTCGTCAAAAACCGGTTGCGCCGGTACGCCAGGAGCAACCACAGGGGGGCGCTGTTCCGGCTGGTGGATCGCCACCTGTCGCCTCGACAGAAACCAGATCGTCCGGCAAAACCAAACGCCGGGAATATGCAGTGGTTACCATTGGCACGTCTACCGGCGGTCCCGTGGCGTTGCAGAAGATAATTACCAAATTGCCACGTAATTTCCCCCGCCCGGTAGTGCTGGTACAGCACATGCCGGCCACCTTCACGCCTGCGTTTGCCGAACGTCTGGACAAGCTTTCGCAAATCCGGGTGAAACAGGCCGAACATGGAGAAGTGCTGTATCCCGGCGTTGCCTATATCGCACCGGGGGGCAAGCAAATGATGTTGGAAGGTAGTGGCGTACAGGCCAAGGTAAAAATTATCGAAGGCGACACCCGCCTGCACTATAAGCCCTGCGTTGATGTTACCTTCGGTTCTGCTGCGCGGTCTTTTCCCGGTAAAATTCTAGGTCTCATCCTGACCGGAATGGGCGCGGACGGCCGCGAAGGCTGCCGGATGCTGAAGGAGTCCGGCTCGGTGGTTTGGGCTCAAGATGAAGCCTCGTCTGTGATTTACGGTATGCCGATGGCGGTTGCAAAAGCCGGGCTGGCCGATGAGATCTATTCCCTTGACGAGTTTTCCACCCGTCTCCTTGAAGGAGTAGCCTGATGCTGTGCGGTTTGCTTTTCAGGGACACAAGCCTGCTGCCCATGGGTGGCTGAAGAAGCTGGCCGGGAGAAGTTAACTACATGGATCTCCTCAGTATTCTCGGCATCATCATTGCCCTGGTTGCCGTTATCGGTGGCAATGTCATTGAGGGCGGCGACGTTTCAGCCCTGCTCAACCTGCCAGCTGCCTTGATCGTTATCGGCGGTACTATCGGGGCAATTGTTCTGCAACATTCCTGGTCTGTTTTAAAACGGGCTACCCGGCAGTTTTTCTGGATCATCTTGCCGCCATACATCAACTTTAACGAAGGCATGCAAAAGATAGTGAACTGGAGTTTGGTGGCCAGAAAAGAAGGGCTTTTGGGGCTCGAAGAGGTTGCCGATTCAGAGCCGGATCTGTTTTCCCGCAAGGGGCTGCAATTATTGGTGGACGGTGCAGAGGCCGAAGTGATCCGCAACGTCATGGAACTGGATCTGAGTGCCCAGGAACAGCGGGATATGAATGGCACCAAGGTCTATGAAGCGATGGGCGGCTATGCGCCGACACTTGGCATTCTCGGGGCCGTATTAGGGCTGATTCATGTCATGCGCCATTTGGAAGATCCCGCCATGCTGGGACCAGGCATCGCGACGGCGTTTGTCGCCACTATTTATGGCGTGGCGCTGGCCAACCTGTTTTATTTTCCTATCGCCAGTAAACTTAAAGGCATTGTCAATGAACAATCCCTGTACCGGGAGATGCTGATAGAGGGTATTGTGGCAATTGCCGAAGGTGAAAATCCCAAGGCTATTGAGCTTAAACTGAAAGGCTTTGCCGCAGGCTGAGTCTCCCGTCGAGGTGTTCCATGCGCCGTAAAAAGATGCAAGAAGAATCGCATAATCACGAACGCTGGCTAGTGTCTTATGCTGACTTTATTACCTTGCTGTTTGCCTTTTTTGTAGTGATGTATTCGGTATCGTCGGTAAACGAAGGCAAATACAAGGTGTTGTCGGAAACGCTGGAAGGCGTCTTCGCCGCATCGCAGCGCTCCATTAGTCCCATTCAGGTGGGTCAGCAAACCGCAGCCCCCCCCAAGAGTGACGCACCGAAGATCCAACCTTTCGATACGCCGGATCGCACCAAGGGTACCGCCACCGGCGAAGAAAAACAGCGGATTCGGGAAATTGCCGATCAGTTTACCACCTCGCTTCAGCAACTGATCGGCGAAGGCATGGTGACGATTAACGAGAGCGACGAGTGGATTGAACTGTCACTGCGTAACAATCTGCTTTTTCAAAGTGGCGATGCCGTACCGGTTGACCAGGCATTTCCCTTGATAGAAAGGATAGCCGGTATTCTCAAGGAGTATCCGAACGCTGTCCTGGTGGAAGGGTTTACCGATAATATCCCGATCCGCAGTTCCATCTATCCCTCCAATTGGGAATTGTCAGTCGCCCGTTCCGCCGCCGTTGTCCGGTTGCTCAATTTTGGCGGCGTGGATAATCGTCGCATGGCCGCGGTCGGCTATGGCGAGCATCAGCCTATCGCCCGCAATGACACCAGCGACGGACGTTCGAGAAACAGGCGTGTGGTCTTGTTGGTGGCAAAAGATGAAAGTGTGCGGTTAACGCTGCGAAATTAATCGCCCTAGACAGTTCCGATCCGCTAATGGGGCTCCTGTTGCCGGTCTAGCTTCCTGAATCCGCCAGATGACTCCCTGCAGGCAGAGTTGGCTTAGTAACTGCCTTCCTATCCCGTATTGCCTTGAATTGTCCGTCGGATCTTGTTCTATCGTCATTTATGCGAGCCACTTGACTCATTCGAGAAAACAAAGTTAATTCATTGATTAGCGTTAAAAAAATGGCTTTCTGGCCGATACAGTAAAGTAGATGGTCAAGTTGTCGACTGACGTTACGATGAATTAGTCGCCGGATTCTGGGCGCGGGGACGCTTGGAAAACTATACTTAAACTGTCATCAATTGACCGCAAAATGGTTGCCTGTATTTGGGAGAACGCTGGTGCGTATATTGACTGTTGCAAACCAGAAGGGTGGCGTTGGTAAAACCACGACGGCTGTTGCCCTGGGTGGCTTGCTGGCCGAGCAGGGTAAGCGGGTTTTGCTAATGGACCTTGATCCTCACGGTTCCCTCACTTCGTATTTTAAATATGATCCGGATACCCTGCGCGGCAGTGTTTACGATTTGTTTATGCATAATGGCAGAGTCCCCACTGAGTTACCCGGCAAGCTGATAAAACCGACCAGCCATCCGAACTTACATTTGATGCCGGCATCGACCGCGCAGGCGACACTGGAACGCAAAATGATCGGGGTTGACGGGATGGGATTAATTGTATCCAAATCCCTTGCTCACCTATGGGATGACTATGATTTTGCCCTTATCGACAATACGCCGGTGCTGGGCGTGTTGTTGATCAATTCTCTGGCGGCCTCCCAGCATATATTGATTCCGGTGCAAACGGAGTTTTTAGCGTTAAAAGGTTTGGAGCGAATGCTGCACACCCTGGACATGGTTATGAAAAGCCAGAACAACCTGCTGACCTACACCATTATTCCGACCATGTTCGACCGGCGCACCCAGGCGTCGCTTCAGGCATTTCGGACGATTCGGCGGGATTACTCCGAACATGCCTGGCGTTACGCGATCCCGGTTGACACCAAATTTCGCGACGCCAGCCGGGCGGGCGAAATTCCTTCAGCGTTCGATGCTGCCACCCATGGTGTCAGAGGCTACCGCAAGCTGTTGCAGGATCTGCTTGGTAAGCTCGGCATCGATACCAGCCAAGACCATGGGGTCGCGGCATCCGAAGCCGGTCCTGTAGCGCAAGCCGAAGCTGCTTCCAATGAAGCTCTGACGGGAGCATAACGGCTTTTCCGTTAGTGTTGCTACTATGTCTGACGAGCAGTTTGCAGACCCTAATGAATCCGACAAAGCGGTCCTTGATTACCTCAATGACTTGCTCAGTCCCGGTTCCAGTGTGCCGGATGATGCGCCGCCGGAAAGTGCCGGCCGGGCATTTAGTATTGACGCCAGGCAGTTAGCCGCGCTTAAGATCCAACTGCCCGCTGCCTATCGCCCGCGTTGGACGCAGAGACCGCAATCGCAAGTGGCGCAAGCACGTAAACGCTGGCTGCGGAATCAACAGGGGACAAAACGGGTAAAGCCCAAAGCGAAGGCTTTTGATCACAATGACATCCTGCTCGACCTGGTGATTGAGCGCCCGCAGGAATCACGGCAAGCGGCGGAAGCCTCGACAGGCCGTCAGTTGCCCGCTCTCCGCGCCGGCGGGGAAACCGTCACGCCGCGATCCAAGATCCCGGCCAAACCGCTGAAACTCGCGCCTAAACCGAACACCGACCCAATAGGCAAACCGGCCAAATTAACCGTCGCCGAACCTGTTGCGCCCAAGCCAATTGAAAGGGCAGGGTTGCTGGTTGAGCCAAAGTTAAGGGTGAAACCCAGTCCGGCAAGGACACCCGAATCGGAAAAAACAGCAGCCAAACCCGCGTTAAAGGAAGCGATACAGCCGTTACCGGTAGTTGCGGAGCAGAAAATCACCAAGGCGCCGGTTCCACCGGTTAGTAAGGCGACGCCGCAGTCTGCCGGTAAAGTTTCGGTTGGAAAAACCGGCCCGGTTGCGCGTCAAAGATCTGACACTGCTCTCATCGAGGACGCTAGCGCACTTGCCGACGGGCAACCGCCGAATGGCTGGGATACCAATGGTAGGCCTCATTGGGCGCAAAATCCCTTCGAATGCCTGTTATTCAAGGTTGCCGGATTAAAGTTGGCAGTCCCCCTAATCACTCTCGGCGGCGTGCATTCGCTGGACAAACCGCTGACACCGCTATTTGGCATGCCTAAATGGTTCTGCGGGTTGTTTCAGTATGACTCTACCAATTACAAAGTCATCGACAGCGCGCTTTGGGTGATGCCGGATAAGTACTCGGCGCAGTGGCTCGAAACCATGCATTATGTGGTATGCCTGCAGGATACCGAATGGGCGCTGGGCTGCACTGCCATTGACACGGCGTTCCGGCTTAAGCCTGACCAGGTTAAATGGCGTAGCGAGCGATCAAAACGGCCGTGGTTGGCGGGCACCGTGGTCACTCAGATGTGTGCATTGATCGATGTCGATGGTCTGCTTTCCATTGTCGGCGAAGCTGCAAACCGGCGCGCCAAGTAAAAATTTCCATTGCCGGTTGGATGGAACATTGCCTTCTGACCATGGATCTCCGGAGATCCGTCATTTCCCCTGGCATAGATCCTGCGTTGTTCTATAGTAAATAGGTACAAGTGTTGGGATTTTGACACGCGGCCTGCTGCAACCTGAAAACAACGAATGGCCGCATACTGTCAACGAAAGCGAATGCTGCTTATTTAAGAGGGTAAAACTATGGCGTCCTATACCAGCCAAGGCCAGGCTGAAGATCCGATTCTTCAATACGTGACCTTCCAGTTGGACCACGAAACCTACGGTATCAACGTGATGCAGATACAGGAAGTATTGCGTTATACCGAAATTGCGCCGGTCCCTGGTGCGCCGGATTATGTGCTTGGCATCATTAATCTGCGGGGCAATGTGGTAACCGTGATTGATACGCGGAAACGGTTTGGTTTGCCGGAGGCGGAAGTCACGGATAACACCCGTATTGTGGTCATCGAGGTGGATAATCAGGTCGTCGGAATCCTGGTGGATTCAGTAGCGGAAGTGGTTTACCTGCGTCAATCGGAAATGGAAACCGCTCCGAACGTCGGCAACGAAGAAAGTGCGAAATTTATCCAGGGCGTCTGCAATAAGAATGGCGAACTCATCATTCTGGTTGAATTTGAGAAAATGATGTCCGAAGAGGAATGGTCCGAAATTTCGACCATTTAAGGCAAATGAAGAAGGCTGATCGTCGGGAGTAAGCATTATGTATCCAACGACTACGACACTGGTATTTGCATTGGGTTTCGGATCATTGCTTATGGTTTGTTGCGGATTTTGGCTGGCATATCGACAACAGCGCCAACAACTCGATGCCTTGAGTAAGCGTTTGGAAAGGCTGCAAAGCGCATTTGACATGACTTCCGATTGCGGTATCGGTGTCGGCCGAAAAGTCATGGCAATGGAAAAACGTCTACAGGCAACGGAACTAAAGCAGAATGAACTGGAAAGCACCGATATCCAGAAAGTTTCCTATAACGAAGCCGTTCGCCTGTTGGGAATGGGCGCTGCGGTAGAGGATTTGGTCCGAAGCTGCGGTCTGACCCGAGCCGAGGCCAATCTCCTGAAAGCGTTGCAAACCAGTCAGCCGAAACATCAGGCCCGCAACCGCTAATTCGTCACATCTCTTTCATTTCCGTTAGGCATTATCTGATAACCATGGACGGTTTGGCGTGCGCCAAAGCGGTTGCTCAGCGTTTACTTCAGAGAAGTCAGGTGAACCGGCACTATGTTGTGGAGTAAATGGCATAAAAGTGCGATAAATTTTGCACTGGCAGTTATCCGTCGAATGGGTACAATCTTGGTTGGCATGCCCGATCTGAACGATATAACAAAGGATAATGTATGAATCGATTTGTTGGTCCGATCCTGGCTTTGGTTTTGTTGGTGGCGGTTGGGGCCGGGATATACATGTCTGCCTCGGACGCTTGGCAACAAAGCAAGGCAGTGAGCGTTACCGGGCTGTCAGGCTCGGAAAAAATACCCTTTTTCAGCGATCCGCGAGTGATAGAGCTACTTGCCTCCAAAGGCTTTGAAGTGCATTTGCAGAAAGCGGGTTCCCGGCAAATTGCCACCAGTTTTGACCTGAATAAGTTTGATTTCGCCTTTCCCGCCGGCGTTCCCGCCGCCGAAAAAATTCGTCGGGAAGTGAAATCCAGTAAGTCTTTCCAAGTATTCTTCACGCCCATTGTCATCGCCACCTGGGAGCCCATCGTCAGCATCCTGGAGGCAAACGATCTGGTTGAACGCCGCTCGGACTATTGGGGATTCGATACCGGGAAGTATCAGCAAGTCGTCGCCTCTGAAGTTCGCTGGAATGATTTGCAGGACAACAGCGATTATGCGGTGAACAAATCGGTGCTATTGACCTCCACCGATGTCCGTAAATCCAACTCCGCGGCCATGTATCTGAGCCTCATGAGCTATGTCGCGAACGGCAACAGCATCGTTAAAAATGAAGCCGAAGCGCGAAAGGTCCTGCCTTTTGTGAAAGGCCTGTTTCTAAAACAGGGCTATGTTGAGTCCTCGTCACAAACCCCTTTTGACGATTACTTAGTGATGGGCATGGGTAAAAGCCCGATGGTTATCGCCTATGAATCGCAGTTTATTTATTCCGCCACGCCGGACGCGGGAGGCGTGCCCGGCCAAGCCGTATTGATGTATCCGGAACCGACCATTTATACCAAGCACATCTTTATCGGACTTACCGACGCGGGTAAGCAATTGGGACAATTATTGGATACCGACGAGGAACTGAGAAAACTTGCTATCGAGCACGGCTTCCGCAATCAAAACCGTGGTTACTTCAAAGAGTTTACCGAGAGCCTGGGTATTGACCTGCCCGGTACGTTGGTCAATGTGATCGAGCCTCCCAGTTATGAAGTCACCGAGACCATGATTCAAGCGATAGAACGCGCTTATCAGGGCGGATGAAGGCTCCATGGATCTACCGGACAAGGCGCAGGAACCAGGCGCAACCGCCTGGGCAGAAGAAAAGTTAACGGATAGCGAGCAGCAGGAAATCGTCGAAAAGGCCCGGCAATTTGTCCGGGAACTTTCCGACTTGTCGGTCAGCAGCGAGGGCTTTACCACCCGGCTTGATATGATCCGGCAGATGGGAGCAGCGGCGATTCGGCAGGCTTCGGGCACCTATCAGCGTTTCATGCAGGAGGCTTTAGTCAGCGGCCAGGGCAAAATGGTAGAGGCCGGGGATCGCATGAGTGCTCTGCGACTACAGTTGGATGGGCTTAATCCAAGAAATCGCGGCAACCTGGAACAACCCAAAAAACTGTTCGGCTTTATCCCACTGGGTAATCCGGTTGAAAAACTCTTCAAGGATTTCCAAGACCAGCAACTCGACCTTAACGAAAAGATCCAGGAGCTACTGCGTTTAAAAGATAAACTGATGCAAGGAAATGCCCATATTGACGTACAGAAGGCCGAAACCCGCGACCTGCTGCATCAATTGAAGAAGTATCAGGCGTTAGCCCGGCAGATTGAAGCATCCTTGGCGGACCTCATGGGAGCTGGCACGATAAGCCCGGAGCGGCATCAAATTCTGGAAGAGCAGGTTTTGTTTAATTTACGGCAACGCCAGCAGGACCTCGCTACCAATGCGATTGTTAATATGCAGGCCTATCAGGCATTGAGCCTATTGCAAGAGAACAACCGGACGTTGGTTCAGGGGATCGAGACGCTGACCGGGACAACATTGAAGGCACTGCAAACGGCGATAATGGCTGCCTCCGCATTAACTCGGCAGCGCCTGAATCTATCGAAAATTGCCGTTATGGCGAATCAGACCCGCCAGCAACTGCGTGAGGGAGCCGAGTATATGCGTCAGGAGCAGCGCCAACTTGCTCATCAGACCCAGGATACCAGCGCAAGTTTAGTGAACTTGCAGACAGCCATGAATCAGGTGAATGCCGTGGTGGACCAGGTTACCGATACCCAACGGCTTGCGCAGCAACGGCTACAGGATAATGTTGCTGCGATAGAGCTAGGATAAAAAAATCAATCGATTAGGCAGATCTTCTGCACGGGAGAATTAACATGAGCATCAGATTACTTGCCTGGATGACAGCTTTTCTGATTTGGCTAGGCGCGATTTCCGGCTGTAGCGTCAGCATCGGCAGTGAGGAAATGACGGTGCTGGCCGGTTCGGAGCTGAAGGATTTGCAGCCGATGATGGACGACATCGAGGACGCTACCGGCATCCGGCTCAACTTTAAATACATCGGTACCTTGGACGGCGCTGAGCGCCTGGCCTCGGGAGAGGATTATGATCTGGCCTGGTTCAGCCATGGCAAGTACATCACGCTGATCCAGAATAAAACCGGGGCGAATCGTATCGTCACGCAGGAAAAAATCATGTTGTCTCCGGTGGTGTTAGGCGTCAAGAAAAGTGTCGCCGACCAATGGAATTGGACCGGCAACCGGGACTTGACCTGGGGGGATATCGCCGAAAAATCCGGGAGTGGTGATTTAGTTTACATGATGACCGATGCTTCAGCGTCAAATAGCGGTTTCTCCGGCCTATTCGGAGTGATATCCGCCTTTGCCGATGCCGGCGAAGCCCTAAAAGTGGCCGATATCGATGAAGCAAAGGTCAAGAAGTTCTTTACCGGACTGAAAGGGCGCGCGGGTAGTTCAGGTTGGTTGGCGGAAACCTACGTCAAGGAACAGGAAAAGTATAACGGGATTGTCAACTACGAGTCGGTGCTTCTTTCGCTGAACAATTCGGGCCAACTGCGGGAAAAACTGGAACTGATTTATCCCAAAGAAGGGATCGTCACTGCCGATTATCCGCTTATGCTCCTAGAAAAGGAAAAACGCGAACAGTATGACCGGTTGGTGGAGTATCTGAAGTCGGAGAAGGCGCAGGCAAAAATTCAGGAGCTGACATTACGCAGGCCGGTCAACCGCAAAGTAAAACTTGATCCGATGTTCGCGAAAAATCTGATCGAGTTACCTTTTCCGAATCGTCTGGAAATCATCGACGAAGTGCTATTTACCTACCTGGACAAACATCGCCCGCCCAGTCATGCGGTTTTCGTCCTGGATACCAGTGGTTCCATGTCCGGACAACGGATTGACGATTTACGCAAAGCCTTAAGTAATCTTACCGGACTGGACACTTCCCTTGCCGGACAATTTGCCCGGTTTCGAGAAAGAGAAAAAGTGACCTTCATTCCATTTTCCAATTATGTCAAGGATACTGCCACCCTCAATGTTCGTAATACCGGGGTCAATGATCAGAGCATGCAGGAGCTGAGGCGGCGCGCCGAGTCTCTGCAAGCCGACGGCGGCACCGCGATTTTTGATGCCTTGATTAAGGCTTATCAGTACGCTGAAAAGGCGCAAATAGAGGCAAAAGACCACTATGTCACCATAGTCTTGATGACAGATGGCGACAACCAATCGGGAGCAAGTTTGGGTGATTTTGAGAGTTTCTATCGGCAATTGCCGAAAGAGGCAAAGTCTGTGCGCACTTTCCCCATCCTGTTCGGAGCTTCCAATGACGAGGAAATGCGCAGCATTGCCGAGTTAACCGGTGGCCGGGTTTTTGATGCGAAAAAGCAATCTTTAACCCGTGTGTTCAAAAGTATTCGTGGTTATCAATAGGCTATGCAAAGAAAACTGCTTTTATATCTTTACAGCACCCCCAACATCGTCGGCAGCGTTTTAGGCCTGAGTGGCATGGGGCTGTTTTTCGCGGGCTTGATAGAACAATTTTGGTTGCTGATCGTGATCGGTATGTATGCTGTCGGCGCCGTGGGATGGCCGAGACAGAAGCGGGTCGAGCTGGAAACGGAAACAGGCTTGCAGTTGAATGAGTTAAAACCAGCGCTCGATAAACTTTTCAAGAGCGTGCGACGGAACCTCACTGCCGATGTGGTGGCCAAACTCAGTTCCGTTGTTGAGCTGTTGTCGTACACGATTGAAAAATCCGCCGATGCGAGTGTTGCCAGTAATACTTTCCATGTGGTCAGCAACATGGTCACCAACTACCTGCCGAATACCTTGCAAAGTTATTTGAATCTACCGCCGGCGTATCGACGTATGCATGTCGTCAAAGGCAATAAGACCGCGAAAGATTTACTGATAGATCAGCTCACGATACTCGAAGAAGAAATGAAGATACTGGTGGAAGATCTGCACAAACAGGATGTGAAAGATATGGTCGCGCACGGCCAATTTCTACAAACAAAGTTCAAGACGCCGGATTTCTTCTAGTCGCGCCTCTGCCTGATCCGTGGCGTTGGCCGGCAATTTGGTCCTGACCACTTTACCGTGGTTGAAAGGCAACTCAGATAACCAGAAGAGGGCATGGAATGAAAAAGTTAAACCTACCAAGACTGATCCGCTATGCAACCGTTGCAAGTCTGACGCTGCCGACCTCGGTGATGGCGGCAAACGATGCTTTTCAGGATTTTCTGTTTACCGCCTGTGAATCTGCCGCCAGTGATTTGGCTGCGAGATGCACCGAGTCAGGCGGCGGAAACGTCTCCGGCGACAGTGAGTCATCGTTGAATCCCAGTCAGATGTTGACCCAAAGCGCCAATGCCTTGCAGGAAGCCAAGGCCAATGTTCGGGCAATTCGCGATCAGGATGATACCAGCCGTGCGGATCGCCAGCGTCAGGTAATTGAGAGTGCGGGACTTAAGGGGTTGGGCGTCGTGTTGATGGCGGATACCAGTACCTTGGAGCGCGATGAGACGGATTTGGAGCGCGGGTATGAGATCGATATGACCAGCCTGAAAGTTGCCCTGGACTATCGCTATACCGACGACTTCATTGTCGGCGTGCTGCTTGGATACGGCAGCACTGAATCCACAATGGACCGCTATGATCCCAGCGGGGCGTTCCCGGATTACAATCCGTCCAGTTCCGGGTCCAATGAGTCGGATACGATAAGCATTAGTTTATACACCACCAAATACTTCGGTGAATCATTCTATGTCGATGCCATTGGCTCCTATGTGGATGCTGATTATACCTTCGAGAGAAATGCGGTTTTTCAGGTGTCGGCACGCAATTTCGATTTGCCGGTGGACACTCGTGGCGAGACCAGCGGAAATCAACTGGCGCTCGGTCTAGGCGCAGGCTATGACCAGTCGGCGGGCAGCTTGACCTATGGTGTCTATGGCCGGTTCGATTATCAGGATTCCAGCATTGACGGGTACAGGGAAACCGGTGGTAACGGTTTGGCGTTGTCGGTGGGCAGTGCCGATGTCGACCAGACCATCGTTACCCTCGGTGCACGATTATCCAGTGCGATCAGTACCGGAACGGGTGTGTTGGTACCCCAGGCCTTTGTCGAGTTTGAAAACAAATCGGGCGCGGATGCGCCGCAGTCCAAGGTCAGTTTTGTCGAAGACAGCGCTAACAGTGCTCTGCAATTGGAAGGCGACGACCCCGATTCATCCTTATACCGACTGGGGCTGAGCGTTACCGGCGTATGGTCGCATGGATTAAGCGCCTTTCTTGCCTACAGTTCCGACTTTCAGGAAGATAATTTTGATCGGTTCCAAATCAATGGCGGTATGAGAATCGAGTTTTAATCTGCAGTAACAGTATAGGGTACGTGAATGCATGCCAAGCACATGTGCCCGATGGTATGCAATTCATTCCCGGTTTTATCCATACAACCCGAGAAGTTGCTTCCACAGCAGCACGGACTTTCAATTTGAACGTCAGGCATGGATGCATCCATTGCGGGCCATGTCGAAGATGCAGTCTGGAACGGAAATGTGTGTTGCGTTACTGCACGATGTGATTGAAAATTCGGACCTGACAGCAACTGATCTTTTGACGGCCGGTATGACCAAACCCGTTGTCGACGCGGTGTTAGCCCTTACCAAGGCTGAGTCCCAAAGCTATGATGACTTTATCGAGCAGGTCGCTGTAAATCCATTAGCCCGCAAAGTAAAGTTGGCAGATATAGAAGACAATATTAATTTGCTTAGATTAGAGACCGTTTCCGAAAAGGATCTGCAGCGGGTTGCCAAATATCATCACGCATGGAAGCGTCTTCATGCGCTCGATCAATAAAAAGTTGCTTCAGGCCGCGCATCATTCGCCTTTCCAGTCAATTTTCAAAGTTTGAAGGAACTGAAATGCCAATATCGCAACTTCGTCTTGTTGTTATTGCCTATGCATCCTTTGTGATATTGGGGTTGTTTGATGGCCTTTTGGGGGTTGCCTGGCCCTCCATGCGGGCTGCTTTCGGTCAGCCTGTGGATGCATTGGGGTTGCTGTTAGCCATGGCGATGACCGGGCATATCACGGCCAGTTTTATCAATGGCAAACTTATCACCGGGATCGGACTGGCACGCTTGCTGGTCTACAGTGCCGGTTTATTGAGCCTTGGAGCGCTGCTTCAGCTCGCCGCGTTCGCATGGCTGCTGATTTTATCGGGTGGGTTACTTGTCGGCATGGGCATGGGGTTGCTGGACGCCGGGATGAACACCTATGCCGCGTCGCATTTTCGGCCCCGGCTGTTGAACTGGCTGCATGCCAGTTTTGGTCTCGGAACCAGTCTTGGGGCGTTACTCATGACGGGTTATCTGAGTATCGGCGGAGATTGGCGATGGGGAATCGCGACCTTGGTCCTGGGTTATGTGCTATTGTTCGTGGCCTTCCTTACTACCCGGAAGGCCTGGCAATACCGCCCGGAAAATGTATCTCACACCCACTACGCGCCTTCCCGGCAAACATTGCGTTTACCCTTAGTCTGGCTGTCGATTGCACTGTTCTTTCTTTATACGGGCCTTGAGGCCGGCATCGGTTTTTGGACCTTTACCATGTTGACCGAAGGGAGAGGAATGGGTGAAGGCACCGCTGGTTTACTCACAACCCTGTATTGGAGCAGCTTTCTAGTCGGTCGTATTGTATTTGGATTCATCGAGTCCGGGCTGACGCGCCTAATCCGTTTCTGTTTGATTGCGGCGGGATTGGGTGTCCTGTTACTTACCCTCAGTGAGGCAATTTTCCTGACCCTGGTTGGACTGGTTATCATTGGCTTTAGTATTGCTCCGATTTTCCCAGGCTGGGTCGCGTTGACACCGGGGCGGGTCGGGCATCGTCACGCACCCAATGCCATCGGGTACCAAATCGGCGCTGCAGGCCTGGCGGGAGCTGCGCTGCCAGGCCTAGCCGGGGTACTTGGCGATGCTTATGGTTTGCAGATTATGCCCTGGTTTTTCCTGACTATTGTAATACTGATTATCCTGTTGCACGAATGGCTGGTACGGATATCCGCCAAGGTGCCTCAGGAGGCGCATGGTTCTGTTTTAAGCTGAGGGCTTTTTATCTTTTGTCAGGCTGAAGGCTCCTTACTACGCTGAATGCTCCTTACTAAGCAGAAGGCTCTTCACCCCAGATTTCTGCCAGGCGCGCATCGCGGCCACAGGAGTAGCGGTAGTATTTATAACGCAAGGGATTATTCTTGTAACTCATGTTTCGGTGTTCATTTTTACAAAAGTTTCGCTACCACTCCGCATGATCTTTTGCTTCCAAGCTCAGTATACGGTCATCAAGTTGTAGGGCT
>JANQMN010000125.1 GCA_028280065.1 Hahella sp. | reverse complement strand
GTCCATACGGATCACCTTGGTACGCCTGCGGTGATGACCGACATAAACCAAAATGTGGTCTGGGAACGTCAGCAAACACCGTTTGGGGAAACCGCTGCGGCTGAATCGTTGTATCCGTCTGGGTGACGGTTTCCCCAAACGGTGTTTGCTGACGTTCCCAGACCACATTTTGGTTTATGTCGGTCATCACCGCAGGCGTACCAAGGTGATCCGTATGGACAAAGAACATTTGCGCTTCAGCATGGGCTTGGGCGCTGAGGAATGTAGCCAGGAAGAAAAAGAAAGCTGATATTGTTTGTACTGTTTTCATGGTCTAAATCCTCCTTGATTATTGGGCCGTGATAAGTTGACGGACAAATTCAAGATCCCACTCCGTTCCATCCGCAAAACGAATAAAAGTTAATGCGTAGGTAGGATCATTGTTATAGAAGAACTTATTGACTGTAATAACCTCCAATGTTCCATCGATAGCTAACTTCAGGTCGTCCTCGTCCCGGGTTGCGGTAACGTCTTCTGGGTTAATTTTTTCTCGAAATAGCAATATATCTGATCGATTCGCTCCGGTGTCTCTGGTACTAATACTGTCTGACCCATCTCCGCGATCATAGATAAAGGTATCGTTGCCACTGGACCCTTTTAGTATGTCATTCCCAGGCCCTCCGACAAGAGTGTCATGACCTCCATGTCCATAGAGCGTATCGTCACCATCTCCACCTGAAAGATAATCATTTCCATCATCACCAAACAGCTTATCTCTACCTTGCCCGCCATACATAAAATCATTTCCCTCACGGGCATAAAGCGTATCGTTTCCATTTCCTCCTATTAAGTAGTCATCACCTCGGTAACCGTATAATTTATCGTTTCCAGACTTACCGTCTATATAGTCATCGGTAAAGCTACTTCCTTTAATTGTTTCGTTCGAGTCTGTACCTTCTTTAACTCTTTCATAACGATGGCGAGCGTGCTGTTCGATAGTTAAGTTAAATTCTGTAGTTACGGAGAGGTTGCCAGTATCTGTGGCGGTTATCGAAATTCTATGAATCCCAATGTCGGTCTCCGTAGGCGTACCACTTAATAAATTGAGTTGGGTGTCATAGACTAACCAGGAAGGTAGCGGAGCATCATTCCATTTTAAGGTAAACACAAGACTGTCTGACTCATCGCTGTCCCCAAATCTATCCATGAATGAGTATGACCAGGGTAATGATTCCATAAGGGCCTGGTCGAGTGGTTCGTAGACTACATAAGGCGCTTTATTAACTGGTGTAATCGATATAGTGACTTGGCCGCTTACCTCAGTTTGTCCATCTGAAATTGTATAAGTGAATGCATAGTCACCATTTATGTTCGACTCTGGAGAAACAAATAGTGAGCTATCACTTTCGGTTACCAGCAGTTGAGGTGTAACGTTTGAGAAACCTACAAACTCCAAGACATTATCATCCGGATCCGTGTCATTCAGTAGCAATGAGGTTTTAGTGATTTCCAGCGTCCCATCTTCCTGAATCGTGAAATGGTCTGCAACCGCAATTGGTGCACGATTGGGAGTAACTGCTGCTTGGACTAGCACGGCAACTGGAGTTCCGTGAAGATAAATGGTTTCCCGCTGTATGTCGCCGTTGGCTTGGGTTTCCGCCAATAACAAGCCGTTCTGATCATAGTGGAAGTGCTGGTTAGCCGTGGGATCGGTGGCCACTTTGATGACCCGCTGGCCTAGGGCATTGTGCAGATAGAGAGCGAGTTCCTCACCATTTTTACTGACACCATCGAGGCGGTTCTGAGCATTGTAGTCCAGCGCCAGGGTGCGGGCGTCCGTGGCATCACCGATGATGTTGCCGACTTCATTGTAGGTCAGGGTACGCAGTGACATGTCGCCGTTGAGCAGCTGCTCGACCTGTAGCAGCCGGTTGCTGTCGTTGGCATAGGTATAGGTTTCTGTAAGATTCATCGTATCATTGGTTGCTGTTTTCTGGGTGCGGTTCCCGACGGCATCATAGCCAAAACTCAATGAACCATAGCCACCTAAGGCTTCACTCAGGCGTGACAGGGGATCGTAAATGAAGGTTTGGGACTGATCCGGTTGTAACGCATCGCTGATCCCGGTGATATTGCCCAGGGGATCATAGTGATAAGTCTTGTCCATCACCGTACTGTGCATCCCCACCAGCTGATAATCCTGGTTGTAGTCCAGGGTGCGTACCAGACCATTGCCATAGGTGAGACTTTGCATCGGCCCAAAGGGTAAGTAGCTCACTTCGCTGATGACCGTTTGCTCCGTCGCACTGGCATCCTCATGCGTGGTGACGCGATTGATCTGTCCCAATTCGTTGTAGTGGTAATGAACGAGTCGTCCGCTTGGGTAAGTCAGCTGGCTGAGGCGTTGTGCCACATCGTAGGTATAGCTCGTGGTGTACGTGTGGCCTTCAATCACGCGGGTTTCTTCGACTACAAGACCACGTATGTCATAACGGAACGTTGTGGTACCGGTTTGGTCTGTGATCTGAGTTAACCGACCTATCCCAGCGTTGCCATTGGTGGTATCGTCATAGGCATAGTAGATATTCTCTTCTGGAGACCCTGGATAATTCACCTGGGTCAGGCGGTTGAAGGCATCGTACTGATACTGCGTGATGACACCCCGTGCATCAGTTTTCTGAAGTAAGTTCCCTGCAGCATCATATTGAAATTGGGTGCTGCCAGTATCCGGACTAACTTGCTGCTGCAGATCTCCCAGAGCATTGTACTGATATTCAGTCACGAGGGATCTTGGATCGGTCACCGCCCACAAGCGGTCCTGTGCATCATACGCAAATTGGGTGATCCCCTGATTGGCATCCACCAGGGAACGTAACCGGTCCAGGTGATCAAAGCTGCGGGTGGTAGTCTGTGAGGTGGCATCCTGTAGCGTGATCAGATTGCCATTGCCATCATAGCCATAGGTAGTGACATAGTTTTGTGAGGTTCGCACTTGTTTCAGCCGGCCCAGATCATCAAATACCTGACGTTGATGACGCAGCAACTCGCCGGCAGACCCTTTGGTCTGAGTGTCGGTCGCATTGCCGAGCAGATCCAACGTATAGTCGATCCGATTCCCCGCTATATCCTCAATTGCGACTAAACGATGGGCCGCATCGTACTCATAATTGATATACCCTCCGTTGGGCGGCGTAATACGGATCACCTGCCCAACCTTGTCATAGTCATAGGTAGTCGTTGCACCGGCAACGGTGCGACTCTTCAGCCAACCACGCGCGGTATAGGTTAAGGACATACTCAAGCCATTGGCATCGATGACCTGCAACGGACGGCCATGCGGGTCATAAGAGGGGTAGTTGACCTGTTGCCCGAGCGCATTGGTCACTCGAGTGAGATTGCCGAGCGCATCATAGTCAAAGGTCATGAGATCAGACAAATCCGTGCGGGGACCGTCGACGGTCTTGACCAAACCCTGAACGGTATAGGTGTAATGGGTTTCCCGGACGGCGTTGGTCACCGCATCCAGAGCACGGGCGGTAGCCACTTGGTTCTGATCGTTATAGACATACTCCGTGACCAGATCGCCTTGGGTAACGCGCACCGGTAGACTTAAGGTCGGGTGCCATTCGGTGTCAGTGATGCGTTCCTCCGCAGTCCCGACGGCTTCCACTTTACGGGTGCGATTGCCGCGCTCGTCATAGCTGTACTCTGTGACCAGGCTGCGGGCATCGGTATGCCCCGTCACCTGTCCGGCGCTGTTGTATACCCAGACTTCATCTGCGCCTGTACAGCCATCGCATTGGGTGTGCTCGATGCGCGTAATGCGAGGCGATCCACCAATCACCTGGTGATGGCGAATTTCCTTGCGTTCGCGAGTACCATCAATGCGGTAGGTAATCTCTGTGCGGCTGTCATCCAGATAGTCGAGAGAGACTTTCTCTGCTGCGCCATAATGCTCACTGGTAATGGCCTGTCCCTGATCGTTGTAGGTCCAGGTCGCAAAACGGTCGCCATTTTCATCCAGAATACCCGTAATGAAATTCGGGAAGCGGACATCTTCATAGAGGTACACTTTGTAGGGGTTGTCATAGAGGTCGTCCGGGGTGCCATCCGGAAAAGTTACACGCTCTAGGTTTTGCTGATCATTGTAGGCAAAGCGGGTAATCAGGCCTGCTGGGTCTACCAGAGTGTCCATCAAACCGTCATCGTTATAGGTCACTTCCAGCTTCTGGCCAAACCGATTACTTACTTCGGTCACCTGACCTGCCGCATTTGTGACGATGGCGGAGGAATGTCCGGATGCGGAAACATTAGCTTTTAGGTTACCCGCGGTATCGAAGACCTGACTAGCGCCATTTTTTAGCATCCGCAGGGTTTCGCCATCGATATGGACCAGGGTGCCCAGCTCAGGCCGGCTGGATTTCAGGGTAACTATGCCTTCGCCAATTCCATAAAATAAAATGGAGTGGCCATTTCCCTGATCCAATCGTTTAATAACGAGTCCGCCAACCTCTACTTCGGTGGTAATGGAGGGAGCTTGACCTTGTGTCCAGGAGTTCATTTCTGAGTGACCCGTTACATCCTGGCTACTGAAGGCTTGGGTAAACTGTAAGGGGTCAGCACCTGCACCTAGGTAAAAGGTTTCGCTCTGGATCTTGTTTCCTGTAGTGCAATCGATAGGATTTCCGCTAAAGATACGAGGCCCATTGGCCGCTTTTGAAGTTGGACAGCTCTTTGGATTGTGTTCAAGTTCTTGTCTGCAATCTGGGATATAAACTTCTCCCACGTGAGAGTACCAAAGCGTACTACCATTTCCGTTAAAATCAGCAGCTGGGTTTGATGGTTTGGGTTCACATTTTCCAGTGGCAGGATTAGCTCGCTCACCGCAGTGGCAATGCTCGACTCCCCAGTAATAGTGTCTATCATATTCATCAGTTTCTGTGTTCCATTCTCGCCATGAATATCTATTTCCCCAACTCTCACATCGAACGAAGTTTTCTCCTGGATCTATTCTAAGGTAGATCCATTCAGATTCTTCAAGGCACTTCTCATAAGCTTTCGAGGGTGGCGTAAACTCACCATGGTCGATTGTGGCAGCGAGTATTATCGTAGGAAAAAGAGTGAATAGAAAAACTGGGAAAAAGAACTTCCTTGATTTCGATGTCGTCATCATAGATTACCGTTCGCGTAAACGTAATCGGCAAATGGCACCTTTGCAATCTCCATTTGCCAATACTCCTAAGGCCCTTGCTGGCCAAGATTTGAGCGCGATTGTAACGGTATGTATCTTTTCCGGCAATACAACCATTTATGAAATGATGAAAAACTAGACCGGCGTCAACCGGTTTGAGTAAACCCTCGTTTTTACGAACGCCTACATCGCTACTCGCCACTTCTCCAACTTCCACTTGAATCTGTCCGAAAAACTGGTTGCCAAAACTAAAGTTCGTAATAATACTAAATCAATGAATTACGCGAACTAGTTATTGCCCATGAAAATTGGATATGCCCGGATCAGTACCAAAGGGCAAACTTTTGATCTGCAAATCGACGCCTTAGAAAAGGAAGGTTGCGAAAAGATTTTTCGAGACACGGTGTCCGGTGCCAAAGCGCAACGAAAGGGCCTGGAAGATATGTTATCGCAACTTCGAGATGGTGATGTGGTAATCACTTGGAAGTTAGATCGCCTTGGTCGTTCGTTGAAACATCTTGTGGAACTGATTAATGAGTTGACGGATCGGGGGATCGGCTTAAAAAGTTTAAATGACCCGGTCGATACCACAACTCCCCAGGGCCGCCTGATTACCAATGTCTTTGCCAGCATTGCCGAATTCGAAAGAGAATTGATTCGTGAACGTACCTATGCCGGATTAAAAGCGGCGCGTGCACGTGGACGCACCGGAGGGCGACCCAAAGGATTATCCAAGGAAGCTGAAAATACCGCTATCGCAGCAGAATCACTCTATAGGGAGGGCAAACTGACAGCCACGCAGATAGCCGATCGGCTGAGCATTGCAAAATCGACACTATATAAGTACCTGCACTATCGGAATGTCGATATCGGGTCCTATGTAAAATCCACCCCGGACTAGATTCGTTACCATGGCAGCAAAGAAAACCATCGCCCAGGAAGTATTAGTCGATCTCTATCGACGCCTGGAGGTGCTGCCATCTCGATCTTCTGAAAGACGCAAGATTCTTGCACAAACCGCCGAACTTTATGGTGTCTCTGAAAGCACCCTCTATCGCCAGCTTCGACTGCTTTACCAACCAAATTCAGTCAAACGTTGTGATCGCGGAAAACCGCGTACAATGGAGCAGGCTGATTTGGAAAAGTATTGTGAAGTCATTGCGGCCTTTAAAATACGCACGATGAACAAGAAGGGGCGGCATATATCGACTGCCCGCGCCATTGAAGTGCTGGAAACCGTAGGTCTCGACACAGAATACGGTTTTCTTAAACCGTCGAAAGGATTATTGACGCGGCCTACGATAAACCGCTATTTGAAACTATGGGGGTTTGACCAGAGGCATATTTTCCAGGAGTCGCCAGCGCAACGATTTCAAGCCACGCACAGCAACGAATGTTGGCAATTTGACCTAAGCCCCTCTGATTTGAAGCATTTGGAACAACCACTATGGCATGACCGGGATAAAAATCGCCCCATATTGATGCTATATAGCCTGATCGATGATCGCAGTGGTGTTTGTTATCAGGAATACCGAAGTGTTTATGGGGAGGATGTCGGCGAAGCGTTGCGGTTTCTCTTTAACGCCATGTCAGCGAAATCCGACTCCAACTTTCCTTTTTGCGGTATCCCCGACTGTATCTATACCGACAATGGACCCATTGCAAAAAGTCGAGTCTTTAAGAATGTCTTGAAGTATTTGGGTATTGAACTGAAAACCCATGTTCCGGATAACAAGGACAAGCGACGCAAGACGGCCCGTTCAAAAGGCAAAGTGGAGCGGGCATTCCGGACGGTCAAAGAGTGCCATGAGGTGCTATATCACTTGCGAGAACCGCAAAATGAGGGCGAAGCCAATCAAAGACTGTTCGAGTATCTGAAGACCTACAATGATCATCCACACCGTCAAGAGTCACATTCACGAATGGAAGATTGGCAGTTGAACCTTAAACCAGGCGGTCTCAGAGAAATGTGCACTTGGGAGCGGTTCTGTGCATTTGCTCGTGAGCCGGAGCCCAGAAAAGTGGGCATTGACGCTCGGGTGACGGTAGAGGGTACGGTTTATGAACTTCATCCAGATCTCGCCGGCGAACAGGTTACCCTATGGTGGGGATTGTTTGATGATGAACTATACACAGAATTCGAAGGTAACCGTCATGGCCCTTATTACCCCCTAAGCGGTCCTATTCCGTTGTTCAGATATCGCAAATTTAAGAAGACGAAAAATGAGAAACGCCAGGACAAACTTGAAGCCTTGGCCAGAACACTCAAGCTGCCAGACGAGTTCAAGTCGGAAGAAACAATCGAAACCCCAGTTGATCTCCGGCGTCAGCCTTTTGAAGACCCCGACCCGTTTAACGAGCTTCAATTTGAAAACAAGGTCAAAGCAAGATTGGCAGTTGCAGAATACCTGGGGAAACCGCTGGCGCTGCTGCCTCAACAAGATATTGACGTTATCGATGCCATATTGAGTGAAAGCTCAGAGAAAGCGGTTGTGATGGCTCGGATTAAAGACTACTTCAACGAAAAAGGAGCCCATCACAATGCTCATTGATGTAATGGAACACTTTGGCATCAAACTCTATTTTCGGGATGCAGAATTCTATGAAACGGAAAACCAAAAGCGTATCTTTCAACATATCCGAAGGGTCATCCCTGAAGGACAGCTGATTGCTGTCTCAGGCGTCGTCGGCAGTGGTAAAACCACGACAATAAACCGGTTACAAAAGCAACTACAGAAAGAAAAGAAAGTCATGGTTGCCAAGTCACTTTCCGTGGAAAAAAGCCGGACCAATTTGGGTACGTTAATCACAGCACTTTTTTATGATGTGTCAGGAGATAAAGAATACAAGGTACCCAAGCAAGGCGAAAAGCGCGAGAGAGATTTGCGCGATCTGATCAAGAATACTAAAAAACCCGTCGTACTCTTTGTTGATGAAGCCCATGATCTTCATCATCGAACCTTAACCGGCCTAAAACGACTGATGGAAGTCGTGCGTGATGGAGGAGGTATCTTGTCGATTGTGCTGGCAGGCCATCCGAAGCTTAAGAATGATTTAAACAGTCCTAATATGGAAGAAATTGGTTATCGGACGATTACACTTTCACTAGACAGTCTACAGGGCAATCTTCGTGACTATATCCGGCATGTCGTCAGTAACTGTGCCATGGAGGGTGTTAAAGTGGCAGATATTATTGATGATGAAGCTATTGAATATTTGGCGGAGAAACTTTCTACCCCACTACAAATCGAACAACATCTTTCCAAAGGCTTAGTCGAAGCCTTCACTGCTGGCATTAAACCGGTGAATAAGGAAACACTCGAGGTGACACTCTCCAGCCACATCAATGACCCGGAACCGACACTCATTCGACATGGCTATACCGATAAAGTGCTCAATGAACAGTTTCACTATAAGCCAGCAGAAATTCGTAAGTTTCTTAGAGGCGAGCTAGACAGCAATCGTGCCCAAGAAATGGTGGCAGATTTTAGAGAGGCAGGCCTCCCCATCTAATTATCAATTAATGTGAGCCCGGTCGGATGTATTCAAGCTCATTGGCATTCTAGTGAGCACATTCTTAACTAATGTGAGCCCGGGAATCATTCTCATTGGCAGTTAATGTGAGCTGGAAATAGTAGATGTAATCAAGCTAGGTGTTGGATGAATGCGAGCCGCTACATCTATATTTGCTTTCCTCGAACAAAATTTTTTCCCGCTAAAAAATTTCAGTATCATGGCGTTTCCAATCGATGCGGAAACCTATTCCGTCGAAACTTAAGGAAAGCAATACACTGATTAGTTACTTCAGAACGCTATTCAGCACCATAAAATGAGGATGCAATGAAACTCTTAAATAAAAACATAGTGTTAGTCGCCGTCGCTTGTGCAACGACAGTTGGTTGTGCCACCACCCAGGATGTACAGAGACTGGAATCTAAAATTGACCAATTGCTGGCGGTTCAGCAGGAACTGACGGCAATGGAAGAAATTTTCGGTCAGCAATCCACGGAGATTTTACGCCAAATCAAAACGCTGGATGGCGAGCAGTTGACCCGTTTTAATGCCTTGCAGAGCAACTACCGGGAAGGACAGATCACTCTGGTTGATGTGCGCAAGCAAATGTTGAATGTGCTGGGGAACAGTAACCGTATTGTTACCGCGGAAAAAGGAATCTATGTGCGTAACGATTCAGGAAGGAAGATTAATGCTATTTCGAAAGGCCGCCAAATAGTCGATGCACGGATGCTGGAGGAGGCGGAACTACCGGAAAATATTACCGGCAGCCGGTATCTGAGCCGCTATTCCTGGGGTGTAGGCGTGGTTGGCGAGCAACAGGTGATATTTCCCTGGGAGCTTACCATGTCAACGTTCGCGAAAGAGATTGTGGAGAATACCGCCCGGAGAACTGCCGAGGAATTTATCAAAATGGGTGGGGGCAAGAATTGGAACCGGCCTGTGTATATTGACTTGACCGTGCAAAATGAAAATCAATTGGATTTGTCGGTCAAAGAGAACGGCGAGGAAGTCTATATCAACAATAGTATTGTGGAATAACGCGGTAAAAAAGAATAATTACGATTACATAAACCTGACGGAAATCCAACACCATTCACTATGGGTTTTCGTTTTCTTTTCGTTTTGTAGGCTGTTG
The DNA here is from genome assembly GCA_028280065.1 of Hahella sp. Classification (GTDB taxonomy): domain Bacteria; phylum Pseudomonadota; class Gammaproteobacteria; order Pseudomonadales; family Oleiphilaceae; genus Hahella. Next base: position 20,488 of record JANQMN010000125.1, on the reverse strand, counting down.
GAGGATTAAAGATGCTTTAAATCTTTCAAGTGGAAAACTTGAAGACTGCTATACTTGTTGCAAACCAAGACTCGTTCCGGTCGCTGTGAAACAAGGGAGTTTTGTTTGCAAAACAAAAAGTTGAGCGTACTTATCGTTGACGATAACAGCTTGATGCTGAGGCAGGTGGATATCATTTTGCGGCAGTTGGGCGTAGAGCAGATATCGTTTGCCGAAGACGGGATGAGTGCGTTATCACAAATCGATGGGGAGCGTCGGATAGACGTAATTCTATTGGATTTGAATATGCCCGATATGGACGGGGTGGAGGTGATGCGTCATTTGGCGATGCGTGGCTATCAGGGTGGAATAGCACTGTTTAGCGGCGAGGACTCGCGGATATTACGCACTGCTGAGAGCTTAGCCTCGGTCCACCAGCTCAATGTGATCGGTGCGCTAAGCAAACCTGTTACGCGATTGGCGCTTCAGAATACCTTAGCCAGTTTCCAACCGCAGCAAACGGCAAAAAATTTCAATGCCATCGAGCCTGTAACCGTTGAAGAGTTGCAATTTGCCCTGGATAAACTGCAAATCGAACCCTTCTATCAACCCAAGGTGAGAGTACCGGATAAGCGGCTTCGCTCGGTCGAGGTATTGGCCCGTTGGCGGCATCCCGAAAAAGGGATCATACCTCCGATTGCCTTTATTCCTGTGGCGGAAGAGCAAGGCTTAATCGATCGCTTGACGAATGTAGTCATCAATCAGGCGGCGGAGACCTTCGGTCGCTGGCTGGCCGCTGGATTCGACTTTAATCTGGGCATGAACATATGTGCAGACAGTCTCGCCCATGTCGAGCTTCCGGAGAATCTGGCCGCTATCGCCAAACGCCATTCCGTCCCTTGTGAACGCATCGAACTGGAAATCACGGAAAGCCGCCTCGTGCAGAATCTGAAAACTTCCTTGGATGTGCTCACCCGGTTGCGCCTAAAAGGGTTCGGGCTTGCCATCGACGATTTCGGCACCGGCTACTCTTCGATGTCTCAGTTGAGCCATGTACCTTTCACGGAACTTAAAATTGACCGGGCTTTTGTTCACGATGCCCATAAGGACAGCGCGGCTTACGCGATTTTGGAGTCGGCGGTGGAGCTGGCGAAAAAGCTGGATATGGTCACCGTTGCGGAAGGAGTCGAGAATGCGCGGGATTGGCAGACTGCGGCAGATATCGGCTGCGATCTGGCACAGGGATACTTTATTGCGAAGCCGATGCCTGCCGCAGACTTGGACCGCTGGCTACACGAGCAAAAAAGAAGCTGAATATCCACCTCTGAGAAGCGAGCTTTTGGATGTTGAGATTAATTCCGGTATTCACCAACTGCTTTCTATAGCCTGGAGCTGAACTTGTCCCGGCTAGATCGAAGCATTTGCATCTTCTGTTTTTTTGGGTTGGTTTGGTGCCAAGCCTTTGCTCATCAGGACGGTCCGGCGCATGGGCAACGCGCTCAAACGCCTTTTTTTAGTTTGCTGACACCGGAGCAGCAACGTTGGTTAAAAGACAATCCAACCATTCGGTTCGGTGTCGACGAAAACTACGCCCCCTATAGTTTTCGCGATGCATTAGGCCGATATCAGGGAATCGCTATTGAATTCCTCGAATACTTTGAAGAGCAATTGGGATTTCGTGCCGAAATCGTTCCGGATTTAAGCTGGCCTGCCATCGTCGATGGGGTTAAAAACCGCTCTGTCGATGTCGTTCTCACCATGTCTCATCGAGCCCAACGCGAAGAGTTCGTCCAGTTCAGCGATATCTATCTGCCGACACCTTTGGTCGTTATGCGGCGCCAGGGTACCAATGTGCCTACAAGCGGGGCCGGGTTAAACGGGTTTAAGGTAGCTTTAGTGAAGGGCTATTCGTCCTCTGAACGGGTTCTGGAAGAGCAGCCTGATGTCGTCCCCTATTGGGTGACCAATGCGGTGCAGGGATTGTTTGCGGTGGCGACGGGAAAAGCCGATGCCTATGTCGGTGTATTGGGCATCAGCCTTTACCTGGCGACGGAAAACGGTATTACCAATCTGGAAATTGCCTCGCTCTTCGGCGACGGCTCAAACGGTCAGCGTTTAGGCGTTCGTAAGGACTGGAGTATTCTCGCGGACATCTTCGACCGTGCTTTATCGGCCATGCCGCTAATCGAAAAGCAGAGCATATTCGAACACTGGTTGCCTTTGCAGGATCGACCGTTTTTACCTGCCACTATGCTTGAACCCAAATCAGGATATTCCCGGCTCACGCCTGACGAAGTCGCCTGGCTGGCGGCTAATCAGCCCATCATGCTCGGCTCTACCGATAATTGGCCGCCTTTTGATATGGTAAACGGCGAAGGTGAGCATATCGGCATTAATGCCGACTACATAGCGTTATTGGGAGAAATACTAAATGCCGATATCCGGTCCAGCCTTACGCCTCTCTGGAGTGATGTCCTGGTCCGGGCGCGGACGGGTAAAGTGCAGGGTATCACGGCCATTCCGCTTGCCGCGGAGTACCAGAAAGACTTCGAATTTACCCGCCCATATACCAAGAATCCCGTGGTTCTTATTACCCGAGAGCAAGAAACGGGGAGCGAATTAGCAGACTATAAACGGATTGCCACGGTAACCGGCAATGACTTTAGCGCCGAACTGCTACCTGAACAGTTTTCCGGATTGCGTTATTACGATACAACCCTTGCCGTTTTTCAGGCGGTTTTAACGGGAGAAGTCGATGCCTATATCGGCTGGCTGGCAGACGCACAATTTCTGATGCGTCAATATGCGATTAAGGGATTGAAAGTGGCGCTGACTATAGAAAGCGAGCAACAAAACCTACGGATAGGTGTTCCTAAGTCGTTACCGGTACTACGGTCCATTCTCGATAAGGGACTCGGACAAATCACTCAACCGCAGAAGCAACAGATACTGAACCGATGGCTGCCTGATTTAGAGTTCGGCGCGGAGTCTGACTTTCAGTTAGAACCGACGGAAAAGCATTGGTTGGAAAGCCAGGCGCCTATCGAAATCGGGGTGATGGATGCCTGGCCGCCGTTCGACTATGTGGACGCCGGCGGTCGGCACCAGGGCATAGGCGCTGCTCTTATCAAAGCGTTGAATGAGCGTCTGGGCGATGTCCTGGTGGCGAAACCCGGTTCATGGGACAGCATCTACAAAGAGGTTCAACAAAAAGAACTCCCGGCATTGTTGGATATTACGCCAAAACCCAGCCGGGAGCCGTATTTCAATTTCACTGAGCCTTACCTTGATGTGCCGCATGTGATAATTGCCCTTCGGGATAGTCAATATCTGCATAATGAAAAGGATCTGCTCGGAAAAACCTTGGCTCTGGAGAAGGGCTTCGGCAATGTGAACTACTTTGCCGAGCATTATCCATCGGTTCATATCAAAGAATACCCGGACACTGCGGCTGCTCTGGAGGCGGTGGCGCGTCAAGAAGCGGACGCTTATGCAGGAAACCGGGCGGTCGCTACCTACTTAATAGAGCGGGACTTGCAACTCACCCTCAAAATTCATGGCAAGCTGCAAAAAAACGGGTCGATTCTCACTATCGGCACCCGTAAGGATTGGCCTATCCTCAGAGATATTCTGCAACGTGCCTTAGACGATATTTCTCCCCGTGAGCGACGGGAAATGCTGTATCCCTGGGTGACTCTGGATACTTCGCCCACTCTTGGCCTGACCGATGAGGAAAAAGACTGGCTCGCCGCCCACCCGGTGATAAGAGTCGCCAATGTACTTGATTATGCACCGTTCGATTTTCGCCAGGAAGGCCAGCCGCGCGGGTATTCCATCGAGCTCATCGAGTTGTTGGCGGAACAGCTTGGTGTCCAGTTGGAATTTGTACCCGGGCATTTACCCGAGTTGTTGCGAAAATCCAGGAATCGCGAAGTAGACCTGGTGCATAGCGTCTTCAATACGCCTATTGAACGACGCGAATTTTTACATTTTACCAAGGGTTACAAGCAAGTCGTAAATGCCATTGTTCAGCGTTCGAATGTCGAAGGCGTCAGCGGGTTAGCGGATTTGTCGGGCAAAACAGTCGTATTGGTTGCCGGGGATTCTCTCACGGCTAGTATTCGGAAAAACTTTCCGAACCTTCAAATCTATGAAGTGGAGAGCTACAAAAAGGCGCTGAAGGATGTCGCATTCAGCCGAGCCGATGCCACAGTGACCGAACTGCCCATTGCCAGCCACCTCATTCGCAGCATGTCCCTAAGCAATCTGGTGATTGGCGCGGCCGTTGAGGAACTGGCCGAGCGCGATCATGTGTTCCGAATGGCCGTACGAAGCGACTGGCCGGAGTTGGCGGAGATATTGAATAAGGCTATTGAGGTCATACCTCGCGAGAGAATCATTGAATTGGATGATCGCTGGCTCAAGCCGTTAAGCAGTCCACCGGAATCCGTTGGAAGAAAAGATCAGGTGGCATTTGTCGGTATGGTCGATTTGCTGCGAATCGGCTTCACAATCGTTATCGTTGTGGCGACGATATTGATTCTGTTTCGTTTGATGGATCGTGCCCAAGCCAATCCACGGGCCTTTCAGCTCGCTTCGTCGACCGGGCGCAGGACCACACTACTGGTATCCGCCTTACTTGTGGGGCTGGTAAGTATGCTTGCCTGGTGGGGGCTGGTGGGAATTAAGCAAAAGGTAAAAATGGATGTGTTGGACTCGTTGCAGACAGTGCTGATTACTACCAACGAGGCGCTGAATATTTGGGTCAAGGACGAAGGTAAAAAGCTCCAGTTCATGGCGAATAACAGGGAGTTTTTAGGGCTAGCCAGATCGGTGCTGACGCAACATGCAATTCCCGATCAGCCCATTTCAATGCTCGATTCCCGAGCGCTGCAAGAGCTGCTGCAAAAACTGCCAATGGATGCCGGGCATAAAAACTATTTTGTGATCAGTATGGAAGGCGTCGAAGTCGCGGCATCCCGTCCGGGGGGAATAGGTAGAACAAGCCCAATAAAGCTGGAGCGGCCAAGTTTCTGGCAGCGCGCAATCAGTGGAGAAACACTGTTGATTCCACCATTGCCGGCGGCTGGCGAAAACCGGCCGGTGCTCTACTTTGCGACGCCGATCAAACGCAGCGACGGTTCCGCAGCGGGCATTCTGGCACGGCAAATGGATCCGAAAGACGAATTCAGCCGCATTCATCGATTAGGCCGGTTGGGCAAGACCGGCGAAACCTATTCTCTGGACACTGATGGAAAGCTACTTTGCAATAGCCGGTTTGGTGAACAGTTAATTGAAATCGGACTGTTAAAATCCGGACAGTCTGCCATTTTAAATCTTCGTTTGGCTGATCCTGGAATCGATTTAATGAAATTTCCAAATGCCTCCTGGCAACCAGGCAGTGCGCCGCTTACTCTCATGGCCCAAAGTATCGGGCAAATGGTCGCCGGCGCTAATGTGGAAGGTTACCGGGATTATCGTGGCGTGAAGGTCTTTGGAAGTTGGCTTTGGGATGACGAACTGCAAATCGGGCTGGCAACGGAAATCGATCTCGATGAGGCGATGTCCGCCTACTATGAAGCGCGATTTATCGTCATCGTTATCGTCGCGATTGCGCTGGTTCTCAGTGTTGTGTATTCGCTTTTAATGCTGATTTTGTCTTCCCGCGCCAATCGGTCTCTACAGGCAGCCCATGACCAACTGGAAGACCGGGTTGAACAGCGGACCCAGGAACTGCAAACCGCCATGGTCGCCGTCGAATCGGCGAATCGGGCAAAGAGTGTATTTCTCGCTAATATGTCCCACGAAATTCGTACACCCATGAATGCGATCTTGGGATATGCGCAGTTGCTGCAACGTGATGATGCCTTGGATGACAACCATAAATCGGTGGTTGGCACGATCAATCGCAGCGGAGAACATCTCCTGGGTTTGCTCAACGATATTCTCGATATGTCGAAAATCGAAGCGGGTCGAATGGAACTCAGAGAAGAAGCATTCGATCTAATGGCATTGGTGGAAGATTTGCGTCTGATGTTCAAGCTTCGAACTGACAAAAAGGGACTGCAGCTTACTTTTGATCTGCCGGCTGATATTCCAAGGTATGTATTCGCGGACCAGGGTAAGCTGCGGCAGATTTTGATTAACCTGTTGGGGAATTCGGTTAAGTTCACCCGCACTGGCTATATCTTTCTAACTATAAGCCAGCAACAGCGGCGCCAAAACCAGTTGCAACTGGAGTTTTGCGTCGACGATACCGGTGAGGGAATTCCCGAAGACCGTCTTGGGACAGTATTCAATGCATTTGAGCAAACCAAGGTCGGCCAGCGTGCCGGCGGTACGGGATTGGGTTTGTCGATATCACAGAAAATGGCGGAATTGATGGGTGGGCGGCTGCGTGTTCGAAGTGTAGTTGGCAAAGGAAGCAGTTTCTTTCTGAACTTACCGTTAAAAATCGCGGATCAGGATGTCTTTACCCCGCATAGGTCGCAGATTGCAATTTCGTTGCGGGAGGGCCAGCGTCCGCCTTTGACCTTGATTGTGGATGATAAAGACACGAATCGCGATCTGTTGACACGTATTTTGCAGTCGCTGGAGTTTCCGGTCCTGGAGGCTCAAGATGGCCAAGAGGCGGTGGCTATGTTTAAGCGGCACCGGCCGACGCTGGTGTTTATGGACGTCATCATGCCGAACATGGACGGCATCGAAGCAACCCGGTTGATTCGAGAAGAAAGCGCCGCGCAGGAGGTCACTATCGTTGCTGTAACCGCCAGTGCGATGGACTCGGAGATGGCAGAAATCGAAAATTCCGGCGCTAATGCCGTGCTTCCCAAACCGGTACACCTGGAAGACTTATTTGCCACGCTTGAATCCTGCTCTGGTCTACAATTTGTGTATGAGTCTGAAACGTCCCGGCAGCAGGCCAGGGTACCCGATAAAATACTCTTGCAGCATATCAAGCAACTGTCCTGGGAACAGCGTGAAGGGCTTAAACAGAGTGTGGTTACCGGTGATATCGGGGCGTTGCGCGATTTGGTGGAAAAGCTGCGCGAGCAGCATCCGGATCTGGCAAAAAGCCTGGCGGACATGGTGTCCGGTTATGATTTTGACGCGATAGAAGAATTGCTGACGCAAGGTGAAGAATATGCAGACCAATCTTGATCCCGAAGATACCGACATACTAGTGGCGGATGATAATCCGACTAATCTGCAATTGGTGGAGACTATGCTCGCAGAGTTCGGCTACAAAGTCAGGGTAGCGCTCGACGGCGAGGCGGCACTGAAGAGCGCTTTGGCAAAACCCCCGGATCTGGTGCTTTTAGACATTCATATGCCGAGAAGGGATGGTTACGATACCTGCGAAGCGCTAAAAAACGACCCCTCGACCAAGGACATTCCGGTTATCTTTGCCACAGCAATGAATGATGAATTCAATAAGGTGCAAGGTTTTCGTGTTGGGGCAGTAGACTATATTACCAAGCCGATTCAGTTCGAAGAGCTGCGCGCCAGGATCGGAGTACATATCAGACTTTCCCGCCAGCAACAGGTTCTGCAGCATCAGGCTGAGGAGCTGAGAGCACTGAACGACAGCATGATGGGAAGGGAACTCCGGGTTTTAGAACTAAAAAAAGAAGTCAACGATCTTTCCCGTGAACTATCGCGGGAAATCCCTTATCCGGAATCGGAGAGCTGATAAAAGGAAAGGCATGATGGGACCTTTTTTACGCCAACAGCAGGTCGCCGTTCTGGTCGATCAAATCCCTGTTGGTGTCGTTATCGCTGATCTTTACGGCAATTTCAGAGACTGCAATCAAGAAGCCTGTCGAATTTTTGGTATTGCGTTGGAGGAAATTCAGGGCCGCAATATTGCAGACGTGACTCACCCCGACGATGCGCACTATGATCGCGAAGACTTTAGGCAATTGATTGCCGGGAAAAAACACAGAGTTGAACTGGTCAAGCGTTTTCAACGGCCGAATGCCGAGCTGGTCTGGTGTAAGGTGCTGGTTCGCCAACTGCGCCAGGCTAATCACGAAAAACCCTTCCTACTTGCCACCATAGAAGATATCACCGAAGAGCAGCAGCTTCTGGAACAGCGTGAAAAAGTATTGACGGAGCTGGAGAAGACTCACCGTGTCGCAGTGAGTCTGATGCAGGATGCCGTCCGGGAGAAGAATCGCGCTGCGGAAAGTCTGGAACGACTTGAAGAAAGCGAAGCGAAAATGCGGGGTATCATAGCCAACATGGCGGATGCCGTCATCACCATCGACTACCAGGGCAGGGTTCAGCAATTTAGCAAAGCGGCAGAGAAAATGTTCGGCTACTCTGCGGAACACATGATCGGCCAGTCCGTTAACCGGTTGATGCCGCCTAGTTATACAGCCACCAACTACAAGGATTTAAAGCCCTTTTTAAATGCCCGGAGATCGGCCGGTTCCGATAAGGATAAAGAAATATTAGCGCAACGTGCGGATGGAAGTGTCTTTCCCGGAGAACTGTCTGTGGCCGAATTAACCATCCAGGGCGAGCGGATCTTCACCGGTATCATTAGAGACATTACCGAGCGTAAACGCTACGAGCAGGAATTGACTGAAGCCCGCAATGCGGCGGAAGCGGCCAGCGATGCAAAATCCCGGTTTCTGGCAACCATGAGCCACGAGTTACGTACGCCGATGAACGGGGTGGTCGGGATGTTGGATTTGTTAACCCAAAGCGAGCTTTCGGGTGAGCAGCGTAAACTCACCACGGTGGCGCGGAACTCGGCCATGGCGTTGTTACAAATCATCAATGACATTCTGGATTTCTCGAAGATAGAAGCCGGGAAGTTGCTCCTGGAGTCCATCCCATTGCTGTGCGGGCAGCTATTGGAAGGCGTGGCCGAGCTGCTATCCCAGGAATGCCGCAACAAAAACCTTCAGCTTTATTGTTTTGCCGATCCCGCTTGCACGAAACCGTTGATGGGGGACCCGCTCAGGTTGCGCCAAATTCTGCTCAATCTGTTAGGTAATGCAATCAAGTTTACTTATTCGACACCGTCGGCTCAGGGCGTCATCGTTGCACGGTTTCAACCTTTGAAGGGTCCTTCCGGCGCACCTTGGTTGCGGCTGAGCGTCAAGGATAATGGCATCGGAATTTCCGCAAGCGAGCAAAAAACGTTGTTCCAGCCTTTTACCCAAGCCGACGACACTACCCAAAGACAATTCGGCGGCACTGGCTTAGGCCTTTCTATCTGTAGCCGCCTGGTGGAATTAATGGGAGGGCGAATCGGTTTTCACAGCGAAAAAGACCATGGCAGCGAATTCTACGTCGAACTACCTGCGCCGCCTGCGGAGCCTAAATATGGCTATGACCCGAACACCCCTGGCCTGCAGAAGCTTGCCATCGGCCTCTGCATGACCGACGAAATAGCCAGGGATTACCTGGTGGACTATCTCACTCAGCAGGGGGCAGATGTCGGGTCGATGCATATTTCCGGTGCCGATAGCCTGGCCGAGAAGGGCAATCAGGTCGATATTCTGGTGGTAGATCAGGAAGTATTTTTCAAGCACCGTTCCTATTTCGATCATACTTACAGGAAACCGCTGTTAATCCTTTACGATATAACACGGGTAAACCCAAGTGATTTTCCGGTGCGGGCGATTGGTATCGAATCCAATCCGTTTTTACCCAACAAAGTGCATCATGGGATCGGCGTTGCCCTGGGTTTGGCGAGTCCCCTGGTTGAAAACCAAGAATCAATACCGAAACTAAATTATGAATTACCAAGCATTGAGGCTGCGGAACAACAGGGCTCCCTGGTTCTGATTGTCGAGGATAATCTCAGTAACCAGGAAGTGATGAAGCGTCAGGTGAATCTCTTTGGCTATGTCGCGCTGGTCGCCGACAATGGACAGGAAGCGCTCAAGCTGCTCGAACAGCGTTACTTCGGACTGGTTATCACCGATTGCCATATGCCGATCATGGATGGTTTTGAATTGACCAAAACCATTCGCCGTAGAGAGAAACAAAGTAGTACCGGCCGGCTGCCCATCGTTGCCGCAACAGCTAATGCATTACAAGGAGAAGCGGACCGTTGTTTCGATATCGGAATGGATGATTTCATCACCAAACCCATTTCGCTTAAAAGCTTGCAAGCCTTGCTGCATGCCTGGCTGCCCGAAATCAAAACAGCTAGGGGCCGTGGGCCTGCCAAGCGGTCTCCGAAGTGCCACAGCCATCGATTTAACGAACCGTCGGCACCGAAAGGGAATTCAGATACGTACCCGATCGATATAGGCACACTTAACACCTACTTGGGAGCTGACCAGGCACTGCATCGGGAAATATTGAACAGCTTTTTGCGGCAAAGCGAGCCGGATATTTCTGCATTAAGGCGTTCTACCGAGACTGAAGATTGGCCGGCGCTGGTTTCTCTTGCCCATAAACTGAAATCCTCGGCAAAGTTGGTCGGCGCCAATGATTTAGCCGAGGCGCTACGCAATCTCGAAGCTGCCGGTAAACAACGCAATACCAAGTCAATACAGGACCTATCTCAGCAAGTTGTGCAAGAGTATCAAAGAGTAATGGATTTTATTCGTTCTAACTTGATGCATTGAATACCCCTGAAAACCTCGGGTGAATCAAGGATGCCGGAACAACCCATCTAACTTCTAATCCTGACACAGATGGGTCGTTACAATGCTATGGTCCTAGCGCTATATCCTATGGAAAGAATACTAAAACGGAACAGGATACTTCCGAATCACTGTGTCTACCGCATCCAGGGTTTCCTGGCTAAGGCTGATATTGAAGGCATCTATATCTTGTTGCAGCTGCGCCATTGAGGTTGCGCCGATAATGGTGCTCGTCACCCCCTCTACCTGAGCGCACCAGGCCAGTGCCAGCTGGGAAGGGGTAATCCCTGCCTGGTTGGCGACCGCTACGTATTCGCCGATCGCTCTATCCACCTGGGGATTGTCGCGGAATATGCCCATCCGTTGCGACAGGGTCCAACGCGATCCCGGCGGTCTTGCGCCATTCAGGTATTTACCGCTGAGCGCGCCTCCGGCCAAGGGAGACCATGGCAAGTAAGCGATGTCGTTGTGGACGCAGGTCTCGATCAAGTAAGGCCAATCCTTGAGATGCAGAAGGCTGAACTCGTTTTGGATGGATACCATTTTCGGCAGGTCATGAAGTTCTGCCAGGCGCATGTATTGCTGAATACCCCAAGGCGTGTCATCGGACAAACCGCAGTGTCGAATCTTCCCGGCGCTTACGCATTCCGCCAGGCCGTTGAGGATGTCGTGCATCTGGTCGATATGTTGCTCCGCATTGATATCAAAAGAGATTTTACCCGGCCAGTGTTTCGAGAAATGCGGAGAAGTCCGATTTGGCCAGTGAAGTTGATACAGGTCGATATAGTCGGTTTGCAGCCGTTCAAGAGAATGATCCACCGCAGTTTTAACCGCCTTGCCGGAAATTTCCCCGCCATTGCGGATCCAGGGAACGCCGCTGCCGGCGATCTTGGTGGCAAGAATAAAATCCTCGCGCCGATGTTGATTGTCCGCCAGCCAGTTGCCGATGATGGTCTCTGTAGCGCCGTAGGTTTCTGCGGATGGCGGAACGGCATACATCTCCGCCGTATCCATGAAATTGATGCCTTGGTCTAGGGCATAGGCTAATTGTTCATTGGCGTCTTGTTGGTTGTTTTGTTTACCCCAGGTCATGGTGCCGAGGCAAACCCGGCTGACTTTTAAGTTGGTACTGCCTAACTTTACGTACTCCATTGCTTCCCTCCGTTTTTTGAGACTTCGAATCTTAGAGCATACGTTTAATACGGGAAATAGATTTTTCTCGACACTCAGCCAATAAGTATGGGTTTAAAAAGGCGAGATTGGTGACAAAACGTACTGTTTATGACGTGCGGCAGGAATCGTCCCGGAAGGCTTCTTAACCTGGAAAAACTCCTCTATAGTAAGGGCAGAGTATTCTCCCATTCTCCGCCAGAGGCGCATGAGTAATGAGTGACGAGGCGGAAGTCTTCGACCAAATCAAGGTACCCGGGTACACCGTCCACAAAGTCCTGGGCCGGGGCGGGATGGCTTCAGTCTATCTTGCAACCCAGCAGTCTCTGCATCGCAAGGTCGCGCTGAAAATCCTGGATGACGTACGTGACGACAAGTTTTATCGTCGTTTCGTGAATGAAGGACGCTTTATCGCCTCCCTGCGCAATCCGCATATTATTACCATTTACGACATTGCAGAACTTGCGGACGGCCGATGCTACATCGCCATGGAGTATGTGGATGGGGGTGACCTGCTGGACAAAATGGAAGAAGCGCTGCCACCTAAATTCGCCCTTAAGGTCGCCCGGCAAGTAGTTGAAGCACTAGCCACCGTGCATGCCAAGGGCATTATTCACCGTGATATTAAGCCTGCGAATATTTTGTTCAGGACGGATGGCACCGCGCTTATCACAGACTTTGGCATTGCCAAAAGCCTGGATACGAACATGGAGCTGACCCGCAAAGGTTCGGCGATAGGAAGTCCGGCCTATATCAGCCCGGAACAGTCCATCGGATCCCACGTCGATTTTAGAACCGACTTTTATAGTCTTGGAGTCGTATTCTTCGAAATGCTCACGGGGACCAATCCTTATCGGGGAAAGGGTTACGCGGACACCATCAGAAACCACCTGGAAGCACCGACGCCTAAGTTTTCCAGATCGCTACGAAAGTATCAGCCTTTAATCGACAGACTCTTGGCAAAACCGCCGGAGGATAGGTTTGGTTCGGCAGAAGAACTGATGGCTGAACTGGATCATTTTTTGGAACCGTTTACTGAAGCTCCCCCAGGCGGCTCAGACAAAAAAGAAGCAGGTATCTCGTTCAATCCTAAAACGGCTTTAGCGGCTATCGGCATTACCATCATCTTTTCAGTCGCGGGATATTCCTGGTGGAGTTCGTCTGCCCGACAAAATAAAACGGCAGCGTCTTATTTGGCGGAGGCCGAGGCGCATCTGCAGTCCGGGCATTTATATGCTCCGAAACAGGATAATGCCGGCTTCTTCTATCTCAAGGCGCTTGAAGCGGACCCGGATAACAAACTTGCCAAAGCGGGCGTCCAGCAGGTAGTCGCATTGCTGTTGCAACTAGGCGAACAACGTCTGCGGGAAAACAAGCTTACAAAACCCGAGGAAGATAGCGCGGCTTACTATTTCCGCCGGGCGCTGGCATTCGATGGGGCAAATTCGATTGCACTGAAAGAACTCGGGAAAATAGTGGACCACCATATTGCGTTGGCAAAAGCTACCTACGACGCTGGAAATATTGAAGATGCAAACCTAATTATTGACCGGGCGCTCATTATCGACCCTGAGAATGACACAGCGAAACGTCTTCGAGAAATTTTGGCATTGCCGGATTCACACCCGAATCCGTTCGGCGGATGGCAACCCAACAACGACTAAAGAATAATCAAAACCTATACATAACCCCAACTGCAGCAGAAGTCCTCTTTGTCCGATGTCGCATTGCTAAATAGCCGTGAGGTTAATAAACGCGATGATCCAGGTTACAACCCACGGTTCGCCGGATGTTTCTGCCATGACATGGCTGGTTCCTAAGCTGAGAGTTAGAAAATAACAGCCTAATAGGTGCTTAACCCGCATGTTTCCACTTGATGTTACAGCCGATACTGGGATTTTGCTGTTGCAGCGCTCCTTCGCCGGCTAGTAACGCGTCCAAGGCTTTTCTAAGTTCATTGCCGGTGACGGGAACTGCGTTGCCGGGGGTGCTGCCATCCATTCTGCCCCGATAACAGCAGCTTAGATCGTTATCGAACAGAAAGAAATCCGGCGTACAGGCTGCCTGATAGGCTTTTGCTGTCGCTTGAGATGCATCGTACAGATAGGGAAAGGGAAATGCTTCCCGGCTGGCCAGTTCTGCCATTCTTTCCGGCGCATCTTGAGGGTGGGTGCTAATATCGTTGCTGCTTATCGCTACTACTCCGATACCCTGTGGCAAATAATCCTCGGCTAAGGAGACCAATCCCTTGATGACATGCTTTACATAAGGGCAATGGTTACACATGAAGATAACCAATACCCCCTTTTCTCCACGCACCTGCGGTAACGACAGCTGCTTCTTCGTTAGGGGTTCCGGTAAGTCGAAGTCCGGCGCCCGGGTGCCTAACGGCATCATATTTGATTCGGTGAGGGCCATGTTATTCCGCCATAAACACTTTCTTTGAAATGGAATAAGGGCAGTATAGCATCTGCAGTTAGTTCGAATCTGCAGATGCAATCCGGAACCTGATCGCTTATAACAAGCTTGCAAGCTCTTAATATCCTGAATGCTATCTCTGTGATACATTCTCAACAAAGGTAATTGAAAGGAAGACCATGGCACTACCTAACACGCACTATAAAACCATTGGCTATCTACTATGGATTTTTGGATTTCTTGGCAGCCATAGATTTTATTATGGCCGGCCCGTTACCGGGACCATCTGGTTCTTTACCCTCGGCTTACTCGGTATTGGCTGGTTAATCGACCTGTTCTTGATTCCCAGCATGGACCGGGCAGCGGATAGGCGCTACCGCGCCGGTCATATCAGCTTCACTCTGGGCTGGATCCTGCTTACATTTTTAGGCTGGTTGGGAATTCACCGGTTCTATATGGGCAAATGGATCACCGGCATCATCTACCTCTGTACAGGGGGGCTATTCCTATTGGGAGTACTGTACGATTTCTGGACGTTAAATGAGCAAATTACCGAAAAAAACGCGGAAGGATTATAAAGTCAAGGTTGAATACGAGAGAGCTCGACCCGACTATTAGGGGTTACGGAAATACCGTCTGATTGCTTCATTTTTTGTCGTTGTGATTCAAAAAGAGGGGAGACAAATGACTAGTACAAAAGACGAATTCTTCGCTGAGATGAATGATGTCAAGCGTCTTACCCCTCATAACCAGGCGGAGGTGGCGAAGAAATCCGAGGCGACCCCCGGGCATGAAGTCAGGCGGATATCGGCGGTTCGGCATAAGCTGCTGGATACCAACTTTCTTTCCGCCGACGAACATATCGAGCTGCTGAAAAGCCACGACATCCTCTCGTATAAGAAAGACGGCGTACAACATGGCGTCTTCAAAAAGCTTCGGTTGGGGTATTATCAAATTGAAGCCCGTTTGGACCTGCACCGAAAGTCCGTCGACGAAGCCCGGCGGGAAGTGTTTCAGTTCGTTAAAGATTGCATGCGCTATGACTTGCGCACCGTCTTGATCATGCACGGTAAAGGCGACCGCAACGAAAACCGCGATGCGGTGATCAAAACCTACATCAATCGCTGGTTGCCGGAATTTGAAGAAGTTTTGGCATTTCACAGCGCCCAGAAACATCATGGCGGCACCGGCGCGGTCTATGTTCTGCTGCGTAAAAGCGATAAAGAGAAACAGCTTAACCGCGAGCGGTTCGGGTCACGCTGATTTTTCGATTTCGGATTCCCTTCTGTGTACCCGAGCGCTATTTTTATCCTCTTAAATTAGTGGCATTTTAGCAATTCCATTAGGCCGGCTGCGCACCATCGACTATCCTGGATAAGAGCAATCGTGTATGTGAGTACTCGTTTGGGAATGCGATGACTAGACAAATGACCGGCGGTCATTTAGCATGCCTGGGTAAATGGCGCGAGCAGTTCTGTTTGCTCAAACACTGAAAACCACCTGGTCAGTTCACACAGGTAGCCAAAATGAAAATAACAATTAACGGACAAAGCAAAGATGTCGAAGTCGCAGCGGATACCCCTCTGCTGTGGGTTATCCGGGACGAACTTAACTTGAAAGGCACTAAGTTCGGCTGCGGAATGGGACTTTGCGGCGCTTGTACGGTACATCAAAATGGCGTGGCTATTCGCTCTTGTATTACACCGGTTTCGGCTGTTGCCGAGAGTTCAATCACGACCATCGAAGGGATTGGCAATCCGGAGTCGCCGCATCCTCTGCAAGAAGCCTGGATTCGGCACAACGTACCGCAATGCGGTTATTGCCAATCGGGGCAATTGATGTCGGCAGCGGCGTTGCTGGCAACGAATGCCTCTCCTACAGATGTTGACATTGTTAATGCAATGTCCGGGAATATCTGCCGTTGCGGAACCTATTCGCGAATCAAACAGGCAATCCATTCCGCCGCCAAAACCGTTCGACAACAATCCTGATCGAGGTGAGCAATATGCGATTAACGCGCCGAGAGTTCTTCAAGGTGTCCGCTTCGGCTTCGGGCGGGCTTCTGTTGGCGATGCAACTGCCGGGTTGCGGATCAATACCTCCCGGAACCCGCGAGTCATCCATGCGGCCCAATGCCTGGCTGGAGATCACCAAGGATAGCCGGGTCATCATGACGTTGGACCGGGTAGAAATGGGGCAGGGTACCTACACCGGCATGGCCACATTGTTGGCGGAAGAGTTGGATACCTCGCCAGAATCTATCGAAGTGGTATTCGCCCCGGTGGATCCGGCCTATGTCCATCCCGAGTATGGACTCCAGGCGACTGGCGGCAGTAGCAGTATTCGGGTGACTGGTGAGTACGTTAAAAAGGCAGGCGCTACCGGCAAAGCCATGTTGATCGCAGCAGCTGCCCAATTGTGGGAGGTCAAGTCAGAGTCGATAAAGACCGTCGAAGGCATCTGCCATGGACCTGGCGGTCAGAAAGCGAGCTACGGAGCTTTGGTTGAGCTGGCCGCCAAGCAATCCGTTCCGTCGGACCCTCCGCTTAAGCCCGTTCAGGACTATCGCTATGTCGGCAAGTTTAACAAACGCCTGGATGCGAATCCTAAAACCTTCGGTAAAGCTGAATATGGCATTGATACCGAGTTGCCGGGCATGGTGTACGCCGCACTGCGCCGTCCGCCCGTTTTCGAAGGTACAGTCAAGCGTTATGACGCCTCCCAGGCATTGTCCATGCCTGGCGTGCTGAAAGTCGTTGAAGTTTCACGCGGTGTGGCGGTGATTGCCGAACGTTATTGGCAGGCTCGCAAAGCCCTGCAAGCGGTAGAAATCGAGTTTGCCGCCGGCGAAATCGGAACCCCGTCGGACGATGATGTTTATCAACTCTATGCCGATGCCATCGAGCAGGGCGGAGATATCGAACGGGACGACGGTGATATCGAGAAGGCGCTGACATCTGCAGAGAAAGTGGTGCGCTTGGATTATAAGGTACCCTTTTTAGCTCACGCCCCGATGGAGCCCATGAACTGTACAGCCTGGGTGCGGGATGGCCAGTGCGATCTGTATGTGCCGACCCAGGCGCCCGATATTGCGCGGGCCGTCGCGCGCCGGGAAAGTGGATTATCTGCGTCGGCAATTCAGGTACATACGACTTTTATCGGCGGCGGTTTTGGCCGCAGACTAACCCAGGAGTATGTTGCCGAAGCAGTCTCTATCGCCATGCATACGGATAAGCCGGTCAAACTTATCTGGTCCAGGGAAGACGATATGCGGCATGGGCCGTTTCGTCCTTCAGCGATGCATCGGCTAACCGTGAGTATCGACAGTAACCGCCAGGTGACAGGCTGGAAACACTCCATTGCCTGCCCGCGAATTTTGGACCATTTCGTCAAAGATGCGGCAGGCGCCGTGGTACCGAGTTGGACCCCGCAGTTTATGGTCAAGATGGCTTCCAGCATGGCAACGGTGGTGAATCCCGATGCATCGCCGACCGAAGGCGCTTTGCGGCTGCCGTACACTATTCCCAGCGTGCAAGTGATCCATGCCGTCGCGGATGCCGGTATTCCCGTGACCTACTGGCGGTCCGTCGGGCATTCGCATAACGCCTTTGCCATGGAATCTTTTGTCGATGAAGTCGCCCATGCGTTGAATGAAGATGAGGTGGCATTCCGCGATCGCCTGCTCGATGGAGAGCCCCGGCATCGCGCCGTACTGCATGCTGCCGCAGGCAAAGCCGGATGGGGCAAACCCCTACCGAAGGGGCGCTTTCACGGCATGGCGCTGCATGAGAGTTTTTTCAGCTATGTTGCGCAGGTGGCGGAAGTCAGCATTGAATATGGGCAAATCAAAGTGCACAAGGTGGTTTGTGCGGTCGATTGCGGTCAGGTGGTAAATCCGGATATGGTGATTACCCAACTCGAAAGCGGTATCATTTTTGGTTTAACCGCCACCCTGCACGGCAACCTGACATTGGAGAGGGGGGCAATAAAAGAGTCGAATTTTCATGACTATCCGGTACTGCGGATGAATGAAGCGCCTGAAATCGACGTGATTCTGGTGTCTTCCGATAATCCCAGTTCCGGTGTCGGAGAAGTCGGCGTCCCGCCGATTGCACCGGCCGTTGCCAACGCGGTGTTTAAAGCAACCGGAAAACGGTTGAGACAATTGCCGTTGAAGCTTTCTTAAATCAACGCCGCAAACAATGGACAGTGCAACGGGCCACTGTTTGCCTTGTTAATAGGCGTATCTACTGCCAATTGAAGGCAATTATGGCAATGAAGATGCATATCCAAATACCCAGGCCGAAGCTCCAAATGTAGCCGGCCTGCCTTTCTGAAACTTGACTAAATTGTCAGTGTTTTGGGTGTTTTCCCAACGTTATAGCTTTGAGCAATGCCACGCCCGTATAGTAAAAAATGAAGTGGGGTAGCAGCTCTACTGCTATCCATACAAGTATGCGACCTAAAAAAGGTAACAGCGCTTCCAGTACAATCATTTGTTTTCCAAGCATCTAACAGTCACAACGTGCGAGCTTCAGCTTCGCATTCCTGTTCAGGGTACGCATAGATTCTACTACTGACTACTGATCTGTGAAGGATTGTCAAATCTCCGTCTTGTTCATTGCAAGTTCAGCCGCAAACTTGATAATTAAGACAAATGCAATCGAATCTGCCGCCGCAGACCAGGAGGCCGGGATGAGAAAGTCGCATTTTCAGAAGTTTGACCATTATGGCGATTTCGCTACACAACTTAAGATGGTTAAGCAAGTCATGCACAAAGACGGGCAACCGGAAAGACCCCAGCCGCCTGCTCGGAAGGTGTATTTTTCCATTTTCGAACTTTTCACAGGCCTGACTGTGGCCGGACATCGCTAAGTCTGTACGCTATGTTCGATGCGGGTCGAGGACGGCTGACTTTCCTAGACGACCAGTTCCGCTGTCTCCGCCCTATTCATATGCGATAAATCGCGTCTTTCGCCGTTTCAAAATGCCTGGTTGCTGTGGTTGCTGTGGTTGCTGTGGTTGCTGTGGTTGCTGTGGTTGCTGTGGTTGCTATATGGCGTGTTGCACTCCTGCTAAATTACTTAAAACGGGTCGCTGGATTATCGGGTTTGTGTGTAGTAGTGGTGACACTACTGCCATTAACTTTGATTGTTAGTGTTCTAACATTACTAAATCTGGAGCACGTCGTGTTCAGAATTATGGCAGGTCTTGAAGATCACGAAAAATCTGTCAATGATACGGCATATACCATATTGGTTTTGTTGACATATTTTTCAGCCCTGGCATCACCGGTTCTTCTTGCAATGTATGGCGCTTTTGTAATTGGACGGCGCAAGGGCGACAAGAGTTAGCCACTGTCTTAAGTACGGTACACCTTTCAGAAATCCAATTTTCGAGTTGCATTTTTTGGTAGTATACGGCGGACGTTAGCTAGCATCAGCATTACTAAAAGCTTTTGGCCACTACAGTATCTTTTACTTAGCTGCCCCTTACCGGAAAGCCGGCATTATGCTCCGTATTTTTTATTCAATCATTTTCTACCTACTCAGTCCTCTGGTAGTTCTTCGTTTGGCTTATCGTGCTCAGAAGAATCACGCTTATCGGCATCGAATAAAGGAACGTTTCGGGTTGTTTACTGCACCTAAGTTGAAGCGCCCAATATGGCTTCATGCGGCTTCCGTCGGTGAAACAATGGCAGCTGTGCCTTTGGTCAGAAGTTTGCAGGAGGAGTTTCCTGATCAGGATATTGTGGTGACCAGTCAGTCACCGACGGGTTCCGAGCGAGTGCGTACACTGTTTGGTGAGTCGGTATTTCATGTGTATGCACCCTATGACATTCCCGGTTGTATCAAAAGGTTTTTATCGAGAGTTCAACCGGTGATGCTGATCATCCTGGAAACTGAACTTTGGCCAAATATGGTCTACTACTCTAAAAAGCAGGGGGCCAGCGTGATTTTGGCCAGTGCGCGGTTGTCTGCAAAATCTGCGAAAGGTTACCAACGAGTATTGCCCCTGGTAGGTCCCATGTTTCAGCAATTGGATGCCGTTGCCGCGCAAAACGAGGTTTCTGCCGAAAGATTCCGAATGCTTGGCGTGTTGAATGATCGTATTTCTGTCACAAGTAATTTGAAATTCGATTTTGTGATCGATGACAAGATCATTCATGAAGCGAAGAAACTTCGTGCCGATATTGGAATTCAACGACGGGTTTGGGTAGGCGCCAGCACACATTCAGGAGAAGAGGAGGTGTTGTTAGCCACACACAAGAAGCTGCTGGAACGTTTTCCTGCAGCGCTATTAATTTT
>JANQMN010000108.1 GCA_028280065.1 Hahella sp. | reverse complement strand
CAGTGTTGTATGGGGAATCCCGGGGGCTGCCGTGCAAGTTGGCGCCGCACATGAGGTGCTCGACCTGACCTCGATACCGGACGCGATCCAAAGGTGGTCCGGCTGAGAAAAACCGCCTGGAATGGCTGAAGTCGGAAGTATTCGCAAAAGAGATCATCAAAATGGTAGCAAGGATTTGATCCGGCCGCCTGATTTTTATTGATGGAATTCAGAATAAATCGATATCTCCGGCGACTTGCTGTTGTTGATTGGACTCTTCCAGATGATGCTTGCGATAGTGTTCAAGTGCTTCCTGAATGGAGGAACCATTTAGAATTAGTTCGAACATTTCCCGCTCGCAAGCCATGGTATAGCTGTCTTTAATACTCTGTTGCAAATTTAACCAAGCTTCGGGTTTATGCAGATGGTCTGACGCTCGGAACAGTTCTCCAAGTGAATCCAGGCTGTTTTTGATATGGTGAAGACGTTGCGCCAAACGGTCGTAGAATTGAAACTCGGTAACCACGTTATGGACATTATTCTTCATATTGTCCAATTCGGATTTAAATTGATCGGTTGTCGCTGTCGATTCTGCTGCGTTCACCGAGTCCATGATCTTGGTGAATGATTTGGAAAGGTTGTCGACCGAGTGCTCGCTGTCCAGGATTGAAACTTCCAATTGTGCAACCGCCAAACTCAGCAACAGGATGGTTTCACCGACATGGGACCAGTCGGGCTGTTGTATAAGGTCTTCACCATCTGACATGGGTTCTCCTGCTTTTTGTTTAAGAGGTGCAGTAGTGCAGACATCAGTCCGGTAGCTTGATAGGACTCCCTTCCTTCATATCTTATAGCGCTGACACAGCTCTTGCTGTTCGGTCGCCATACTGGCGGCATTAGAGCTGGTTTCCGTGATTCGGTTGACGATATTCATGTTGGAGTCAGCGGCATGGTGAATGGTATTCATGTTTTCTGAAATCTCTTCCGCCGCATGCTGTTGTTGCTGAGTCGCCTCGCTGATCTGCTTCGACATCGCGGCGATTTGCTCGACGCTTTGGCGGATTTGCTGCATCACATCATTGGCGCTGTCGACCTGGTCGAGGTTGGATTCCATCCTGGATTTACTTTCTTTCACCGATTTCACAGCCTTCTGAATGCCATCTTCGAGGGCTGCGATACGCTGATGAATTTCAGTGGTCGATTCTGCGGTGCGGCTGGCAAGATTGCGCACTTCGTCCGCGACCACGGCGAAGCCCCGGCCCTGTTCGCCGGCGCGGGCTGCCTCAATTGCCGCGTTCAAGGCAAGTAAGTTGGTTTGCTCGGCGATGCCGCTGATCACATCCAGGATTTGGCCGATCTGTTCGCTTTGTGCTTCAACTGCGGCGATCCGCTCCATGCTGCCCTCCAGTTGACTGGACAGCTCTTGGGTATTCTGCCGGGTTGCCGACATAATGCTGGAACCACGATTAGAGTGGGATTCCACCTCGCCCACCAGATTGGATGTTTCCATGGCGTGGTTGGCCACTTCAGCGAAACTCGATTCCATTTCGGTCATCGCTGCGGCTAACTGGCTAATACTGCCCCGTTGTTTTTCCAAGCCTTCTCTCGCCTGGGTGCAGGCGGTTTCGTTTTCGTGGGAAATTACATCCAACTGACTAGCGGAATCGCGAATTCTGACCAGCGATTCCCGCATTTGACCGGCAGCCAGATTGACATCCTCGGCAATTTGGCCGAACTCGTCTTTCTTAAGATAGGTGCACTGCGAAATCATGTTGCCTTTGGATAGCTCACGCAATGACTTTGACACCGCTTTGAGTGCGCTGCGCATCGTGTTGCTCAGCCAAATTCCCATGATGATGGCAATAATCACCGACACTGTGGCAACCGTCAGAATCACGTTCAGACTTGTATCCGCACGGTTTTGGGTTTCGTCGGAAAGCGTGCGTGTGGTTTTTTCCACGTTCTCGATTAGCGAAGACACCATGCGACGCGCATTTTCCTGTTCGGCCAACAGATTGGTTTTTTCTTGACGGTTTTTTACCTTGCCGTCGGCCCAGGCAAGATACCGGGCGATGGTTCCGTTCCCGTCAATGGCAATGTTTGCCAACACTTCGTCATAGGCTTGGTTGATGGTGTAGCTGTAGTCTGTCCTGCTATCATTGTGCGGTTCTAGGTCCATTACCACAAAATCGATTTTTTCTCGTACCATTGGCAGAAGTTGGTTTAAGCGCTCCTGAGATTCGCGCACTTTGTTCGGGTCGCCTGTTCCTACCGCATCGAAAACTGCTGCCTCAATCTGCTCAAAGGGAATGATTGCGTCCTTCACTGAACCGGCGACGAAATCATCTTTGGTGGTAATCACTATCCGCAGCAAATCCTGCTTGAATCTGGAGAACTGCAATTGTAAATCGCGAATGGCGACGGCGATGGTATCTGC
This sequence comes from Hahella sp., assembly GCA_028280065.1. Classification (GTDB taxonomy): domain Bacteria; phylum Pseudomonadota; class Gammaproteobacteria; order Pseudomonadales; family Oleiphilaceae; genus Hahella. The sequence continues at coordinate 17,503 of JANQMN010000108.1, read as the reverse complement.
CTCACCGACGGTTGTTTTATGCCCTTGGATAGTTTGATTGCTTAACTGTTGCAAAGCCGGTAATTGGGTTTGGAGGTCCTTGACGATTTGTCTGGTTTTTCCATCGGTGTTTTTTTCCATACTGTTAAGCAGTTCCAGTGCCCGCGAGTTGGCTTTTTGATATTGTGTCTCGTATTCGCTGACTTTTGCCGCCTGGTCTTCCGCCAGCGCACTGATGACGTTCAGAGTCATTGTCTGCAAAGTGCTGAAAAAGCCTTGGCTGGCTTTCAAGGTCGGCAGCGCATCGGTGCTTAACTGATTGGCATTATCTTTGATCTGGGTAATGGACATTAGGCTGAAAGAAGCAACCAGCATCAACAAAATAACCAGAGCGCCGCTGAGGGTATAAATTCGTGCCAGAAATCCGAAAGACAAGGTCTGGAACGATTTTGGTTTTTTCATATGAGTTCTCACCTAACGGGTCAAATTAAAGACCCCGACTTTACATTTTTTGACAGCTTTGCTGCTCGGCTTTTTCAGTAGCGGCAGCAGTGCTAACGGCTCGATCCGCCAATCGCAGACGCAATTCCACGTAACCTACCAGTCTAGTCTAAGATCCGGTGTTCTGCTTGGGCGAAGGGTAAAAAATTGTCAATTCTTCAGTCAGTTAAGCGGGCTTGTTTTAAACCTAGCCATTGGACGTTTCGGGATCTGCTGTAGGCTGTTGTGTGGGTTGTGACAGGTATTTTCAGGAGTGATCAGGTAAGGTTGCTGTGCGCCCTCTGGAGAATCGCGCTTTGTTCTTCATCCAGTAAATCCCGCTCTGCCGTGCCGATCATGACCCTGAAGTCCGCAAACGGCGCTAATGCCCCGATTCCATTCCTTAGTCTCGATACCGCATGGCCGGCCAACAGGATGTCGGTCTCCGGCATCAATATGCAAAATTCATCCTGGGACAGTCGGCCGATGCTGTCTTCCTTGCGAAAAAGGTGGACGCAGGTTTCGCCGAGCAGCGCCAGTTGCGCGTCATCCAGGAGGCGGGATCCGCGTTCATGTTGCAGACGAAATAGCAACAGGCTGTAAGTGGAATGGTGCCTGTAGGCACGACGCCATTCTTTTTCCAAGGCATCCAAGAAAGCCGTGCGGCTCAAAACCCGGGTCTGGGAGTCCAACGAGGTGGCGTTTCCGAGTGTTTCTTCCAAGCTTTTAAAGCTGGTAATGTCTCGCTGGATAGAGGCAAAATGGGACACTTGCCCTTGTTCGTTACGAATCGGTACGATGCTGAGTTCTACCCAATAATGTTGCCCGGACTTTTTCTGATTAAGGATTCGGCATCGAAGCGGAAGCGCTTGCACCAGATGGTCGCGAATAAGCTTCCTGGAAGCGACGGAAGTTTCCTCGCATTGCAGCATTCGCGGCGTATTACCCAGCAATTCCTCCGGGGTGTATCCGGAAATCTTTTCCATAGCGGCATTGGCGTAGACAATCTCGGGGCCGTCCCCTTCAATGGGGGCGGAACGCGTTACGATGACACCCTCGGTGGCGGAGTCGATAATGTCCCTAAAGCCGAAATCTTTGCTTGGATTGGAGTTCATTGGTCGCAGTCTTCCTTTTTCCGACTCAGCAAGTCGCTGGTTTGCCTGCAAATGTGCACCTACAATGAGGATGCCGGGCAGATGCTAAGCGTTGATAACAAGTGTAGATGATGATGGAGTCAGTGTGGGTAATTCATTGCGGATGCCGGAGCAATTGGAAACCAATCGGCTCTGGCTAAATCAGTTTAAACTCGCGGATTTTTCCGCGTATGCGGCAATATTGGCTGATCCCGAAGTGATGAAATTTGTCGGTAATGGCCGGGCCATGTCCCGAGAGATGGCTTGGCTTAACCTGGCTAAGTTAGTTGGCCACTGGTGCCTTTTGGACTTTGGGTTATACGCGGTGCGGCGCAAGCAGGATGGAAAACTTCTCGGCAGAGTTGGCTTGTATCAGCCTGAAGGATGGCCAGGTCTGGAATTGGGTTGGTGTATTGAACGTCCGAGTTGGGGGCAGGGCTACGCCTTTGAAGCCGCTTTGGAAGTCAAACAGCAGGCAAAACACAGAGCGCCGGACGATCCATTGATCAGCCTGATTCATCCGAACAATCTGCGTAGTATCCAACTCGCCTGGCGGTTACGAGCGGAGTCTCATAATCCGGTGATATTTGAGCGGCAAAAGATATTGCTTTTTACCTACTAGTGTAGTGTCCCATATAGATCTATATGGGACACTAGCTAGAGCAACCAAGGGTAGTCTGCTCGATGGCGGTTTTCTTGGGGCAAAAAAAACCCCGGCAAAAGCCGGGGAAAGCGCTGAGTAAACACTCAGGGTCGAGGTGCTTACAACACAAGGAGGTTGGTCCGAAGCAAGCTTCTTACAACACTCCACATCACTGCTAGGTCACAGTAATTCTTGGCAGCGGCAGCTCTTCTTCCGGAGGTTCCCGCTAATGTTCATAGTTAGTCGCGCAAGTCCACGGATGCTTCGTGGTATAAGCGCCGGCACGCCGAATCGTCGTTTCTGAATAGATGCGCGTTCTTCGCCAGCATGCCCATATTGATGTTGTCTCCCGCTTTAATCGGGTCGGAACCGTCTACTCTAACGGTAAGCATCTCGGCGTAGCCTTCAACTTCGACGTGCACCAGCGTCTGATATCCCAACCGTTCTACCACTGCCACGGAACCTTTCACCGCTACCTCCGAATCCGCCTCGCTGACGAAGTGTTCCGGACGCATACCCATGGTTACCCGGTCACCAGCACTTAAGCCGCTGCCGTCCACCGGAATCGTGAATTGCACATTGCCCGGTAATATCAGCGTGACGTTTTCGCTGCTTGCAGAAACAACTTCAACCGGGAAGAAGTTCATTTTTGGCGATCCGATAAATCCGGCAACAAACTTGTTCGCCGGGTAATGGTAAAGCTCCAGCGGGCGACCAACCTGGGCGATGCTGCCAAGATCCAGTGCGACAATCTTGTCCGCCATGGTCATGGCTTCAACTTGGTCGTGAGTCACGTAAATCATGGTGCTCTTCAAACGCTGGTGCAGTTTGGATATTTCAATCCGCATCTGAACACGTAGCGCCGCGTCAAGGTTGGAGAGCGGCTCGTCCAATAAGAATACTTTCGGTTCGGCGACCATGGTCCGGCCGATCGCAACCCGCTGACGTTGACCGCCTGATAAATCTTTCGGCTTCCGTTCCAGCAGGTGCTCAAGCTGCAGGATTTTTGCGGAAGCGTTCACCCGTTGTTCAATTTCAGGTTTTGGCTTGCGCTGTAGTTTCATCCCGAAGCCCATGTTCTCGGCTACATCCATGTGAGGGTAAAGCGCATAGGACTGGAATACCATGCCGACTGCACGCTCTTTGGGAGGCTTGTCGTTAACCCGGTCTTCACCGATGAACATGTCGCCCGAGGTAATGTCTTCCAGACCGGCTATCATCCGCAACAGGGTTGATTTACCGCAACCGGACGGGCCCACAAATACGACAAATTCGCCATCCTCGATATCCAGATTGATATCTTTGGAGATTTCGACATCTCCATAACTTTTGCAAACATTTCTTAGAGTTACACTGGCCATATTGGACTTCTCAAAACCTTGTTATTTTAAAAACAAAAATCTTTTCTTCTCGACGAGCCTGATTTTGCGCTTTTGGTTTGCCGCTGAATACTGCCTTTTCAGATAAAGCATACTAGCAGTGACCTATGGTTTCAGCCAGGCCATTGCCACGCCGAAGGCAGGAAGATGAACCCTATTTCCTTGCCAATTAGCAGTAGTGGTAAGCAGATTCTCGCCCGCAGCTTCCAGAAAATCAGGAATTTCGAACTCTTGCGGATCATTGCTCAAGTTTAGCGCAATCAGTAACCGTTGCTCGCCAAATTGCCTGATGTAGGTCAACGAACCCGAAGGAGTGTCGACAACTTCAATGGTGCCCTTGACCAACGCAGGTTGTGCTTTACGCCAGTGAATAAACTCTCGATAGGCGCTGAGCATCGAATTATCGTCGGACTGCTGAACGGATACTGCTGCATTCAAATGCTCGGCAAAAATCGGCAACCAAGGCTTTGCTCTGCTGAAGCCGGCGAACTCGGCGTCGTGCCGCCAGGGCATGGGCGTACGGCAGCCATCGCGCCCTTTGTAATCCGGCCAAAAAGCAATTCCATAAGGATCGACCAAATCTTCCAGTTCCAGTTGAGCCTCCGTGAGACCCAATTCCTCCCCTTGATAAATACAGGGAGTGCCGCGTAGCGTTAACAGCATCACCATAAACATGCGAGCTCTAGCAGGTGATACAGCGCCGTTACTCCAACGTGTCGCAACGCGGGTGACATCATGATTACCGGTTGCCCAGCAAGGCCAGCCGTCACCAATCTTGGCCTCTAAACCTGTGATTGTGTCTTTGAAAAACTGACTCGATGATTGGCCGGTCAGTAGTTCAAAAGAATACGCCATGTGCAGTTTATCGCCGCCGGACGTATATTCCGCCATGATATCCAGAGCGTCAATCGCGCCAATTTCGCCTAGGGCGACACTTCCGGGATATCGGTCCAGTAACTTTCTTAGCCGTTGCAAATAACCGATGCATTCAGGCTGTGTCTTGTCATACAGATGGCGTTGGTACGCGTAGGGATTTTCCTTATTGATCCCGATAAAACCTTCTGTTAGATCCTTATTCGAAGGATTATCCCGTAGCTGCTTGTCATGGTAGCAGTAATTCACCGCGTCAAGGCGGAAGCCGTCGACTCCGCGCTGCAACCAAAACTCCAGATCACTAATTACCTGATCCACCACATAAGAGTTGTGGTAGTTGAGATCCGGCTGGCTTGCTAAAAAGTTGTGCAAATAATATTGACGCCGCCGGCTGTTCCAAGCCCATGCCGAACCGCCAAAAACAGAAAGCCAGTTATTCGGCGGCGTTCCATCAGGTTTCGGATCTGCCCAAACATACCAATCCGCGCGTATGTTGTCCTGACTGCTGCTACTTTCAAGGAACCAGGGGTGCTGGTCGGATGTATGGTTTGTGACCTGATCGATGATCACTTTGACACCAAGCTGATGTGCTTTGGCGACCATAGCATCGAAGTCTTCCAGGGTGCCGAAGGTTGGATCGATGTCGCGATAATCGGCAACATCGTAACCGAAATCTTTCATCGGCGAGGTGAACACAGGAGATAGCCAGATGGCGTCAATGCCAAGCGTTGCAATGTAGTCCAGCTTGGCGGTAAGACCCGGCAGATCACCGATTCCATCTTGGTTGGAATCAAAAAAACTGCGGGGATACACCTGGTATATGACGGCGCCGCGCCACCAATCTTGGTCTGCGTGCATTGCTACAACCTCGACTGTGTTATTACCCTGAATTGGATCCTGACAGAGATTCTGTCTTTGCTGCCGCGGTAAGCCGTTGCTACTGCAAAGGGCGCCGACAACACTGACCCGGTTCTTATTATGAGGAGCTATGGTGCCGTCCGAGACAAAGGATCACATCCTCCCCATGGTTTTTTTCCTGGCGTAGTTGAGGGGGAGGAGGGGACTTTCTGCCAAGGTGGGGAGGCAAAAAATTCATTTTTTTGCCTCTGGTACGAGCTTATTCGCCTTGAATTTTACTGAGAAGATTTCTTGCTAATTCAATGGCTTCCGATCGATGAGTGATGTTCTGTTTTTGATAGAGACTGCGGATATGGGTCTTGACCGTTGTCGGCGCTACCTTCATGTGTTCGGCGATTTGGTCATTGGACAATCCCGCGTGAATCAAGCTCAACACCTGCCATTCCCGGCGTGTGAGCGGGGAGGTGCGAATCAATTCCGGAACATCCGGGCGGTCGATGATGTCCTGAATAATTGCCTCGTCCAGGGTAATCCGAATCGCCCGGCTGAAATCCCTTTGTTGCTGGGATAACTGGATCAGGCGTTCGGCGCGTTGCCGCTCCATCTCATCCAATACCTCCTGATTCAGCAGTGCCTTGAGTATATTGATCAGCAGCTTGCCAATGCGAAGAAAACTAGCCACCGCGCCGGTCGTACTGGCAATTTTCAGCGCTTCGGCCATATGTTGCAACGCCTGTTCGCGATGTTCATGTTGCCAGTAGATTTGGGCGAGTAGGATGTGATTGCGATTGATATCGGTCTTCAGACCGCAACGTTCCGCCGTACTCTGAATGGCGTTCAGCAGTTCCAGCGCTTTACTGTAGTTGCCAAGGGATACATAGGCACGCACCTGGTTTCTTACCGCACATTGGGTAAAGTGATTCGTGGCGAGCTGCAGATTGACTTGCGGTGCAATCGTCAGCCAGCGTTGAATAGAGTCCTGGTCCCTTACGGCCTCCCAATATGCCAGCATGGTGGCGTGGGCGTTTGCCGTCCAATCAATATGATATTCCCCGCTTGCCAACATCTTATGGACTTTCTGCACGTAATCCGCGCACAGCGATTGCCTGCCGCGCGCCATCGCCACCCGCGCCAGCAGAATGTAGGCTTGCATAAACCAGCGCTCGCCGTGCGATTCGAGAATCTCTATGCAGCTTAGGGCGCTACGTTCGGCGCTTTCCAGATGATGCCATTCCAGCATGACCTGGCCCCGGATACGGTGTAGGAATTCAAGAATCGGCAAATCCCCTAGGTGGTGTTCCTCGGCATATTGGATCGCCTTCTCCTGAATATTGTAGGCTTTCTGCAGGAAGCCCTGCGCGGTGCAGATTTCTGATTGCTGGCAGAGTGCCCAGAGTACGTTGGGATGGGCATGCTCCGCCAGCGCTAACTGTTCCGTTTCTTTCATGGTCGCCAGCGCTTCTTTCAGCTGGCCTTGGACAAACAATGACTCACCATAGACGGAATAGGCGGCGATTTTGGAGGTGCCGAGATAAACCGGTTCATGTCCCATGGCTTGTTTGGCGTAGCGCATTGCCGTTTGCGGATCGCCGATATTCATCGCCACTTGGGCGCGCACGGCATTAAATTCCGCCTCGACCGAACCACTGAGTTTCGAGTCCGCTCCCTGATCCAAACGCTGTTCCGCGGCCCGCAGCCAATCTTCCACTTCGTTAAAACGGTACTGACCTTGGGCCACCCAGGCCCGCAGCAGGGTCAGGATGGGTTCGTCGGCAATCAAGGATTTATCCAACGCGTCAAAGCAGCGTTGCATCAAGCCGAATTGCGCCTGCTTGAAGAACTCCCGGCCCCGTTGCAGCAATATCCGGGTAATCCGCTCCTGATCCTGCGCCTGGACCGCATGGTGGGCGGCATTTTCATAGGATTCCAAGGTCAGCCAGGCATCGCAGGCTTTTTGGTGCAACAGTTTGGTTTCGGCGGGCAGGATACAGCTCTGCATGTGCCGAAGATAAGCGCTGAATAGCGGGTGGTAGCGAAACCATAGCCCGTTTTGATCCAGCGGTACGGTAAACAGGCCAATGTTCATCATATTGTGTAACATAGCTTGGCCGTCGTCCTGTCCTGCCACATGCAAAACCATGAAGGCATTAAAGCGATCCAATACGCTGGTTCGAAGCAGGAAGTTTCGCTCTTGCTCGTTGACAGACTGTTGTACCAGCTCATCGAAGTAATCGAAAATAAACTGATTACCTTCGGCAAGCTGATCGACATTGGTGCTGAAGTCAGATGCGGTATTGGCGGCAGTGGCGAGCAACTGCAGGGCGGACACCCAGCCTTCAACCCGGCGGTTGGCGCGTTCAATGTTTTCCCGAGAAATTTCATAGCGCAGGCGCTTGTCGAAATACTGTTGCGCTTCGTCCGGTGTAAAAGCCAGGTCCCGGCTGGTCACTTCATGCATGCGGCCTTGCATCCGCAGTTGTGCAACTCCAATGGGCGGTGTTGTGCGTGACAATATCACCAGGGTCAGAAACGCAGGTTGATGGCGCAGCAAAAACTTGATGCCGTCATGAATTTCCTGATTGCTGATCAGGTGATAGTCGTCCAGGACCAGAAACAGCGGTTCGCCTTCCAGAGGTAATTCGGAGAGCAGTTCCGTGAGAAAGGTTTGCAGCGTCGGGTAACCTTGGGAATGCAGCACCGCGATGGTTTTTTCACAGGCGCCGCCTGTGGCTTCATGTAACGTGTGGGCAAGATAAAATGCGAATTGGTCGCTAAGATTATCCTGCGAGTCGAGTCGGAACCAGGCGCAATTCGCCCCCATCGCCCGAAGTTTTTCTGTTGCCGTCGTGGTTTTGCCGTATCCGGCCGGCGCCTGCACTAAAATTAAGCTGGCAGGATCCGACTCTTGAATAAGGTCATCAAATTTATCGCGTGGTAACAGATGGTTCGGTAAATTAGGCGGTATTATTTTCGCTTTTATCAAGGTTAACGACTCGGGTCTTATTTTCGTTGTCATTTCCAACCCTAGTTGTTTGTTCAGCGCTTTCTTGCAACTGTAGCAAATATCTTGCAAATCCTACAAAGGGTATATGCCGCTTGGCCTAATGAATTTGCCGTAAATCGGCCGTCGCGGCCGGTGCATTGAGAAATGGCGCAAATATTCGGCATTTCACCTTGCGAAAACAGCTTCCCCTGATATGTTTGAAATGACACCTGCGCAGGCCAATGGGAGTTGCCTGCCAGCAATTATTTGTTGCGCCGCCAACAGGGAATCAAACACATGAATGAGCGTATCGCCCACCAATTAGTTCGCTTTCGCTATCTTTTCGCCTTGGCTTCGCTGCTGCTGCTGGGATTTCTCCTGATCGGAACCAAAAACCTTTACTTTGAAAGTAGTTACCGAATTTTCTTTGATGCCGACAATCCGCAACTGTTGGCCCATGATGATATAGAGAACACCTATACCAAGTCTGACAACGTCATGTTTGTGTTTGAGCTGGCCGATGAAAAAGTGTTCACGCGGGAAACCCTGCAAATTCTCATCGATTTTACCGAAGAAGCCTGGACACTGCCCTTCTCTTCAAGAGTCGATTCAATCACCAATTTTCAATATACCTGGGGTGTGGAAGATGATCTGATCGTCGAGGATTTGGTGCAGGATCCCGCCCAGCTTTCAGACCGGCAGCTGGCTGAAAAGCAAGCACTGGCAGTACAGGAGCCGCAACTGCGGAATTTGCTGATTTCGGAGCGTGCGCACACCACTGCAGTACTTGTTACCTTGCTGATGCCGGATGATCAGCGGGAGGCAGACGTCGCGACCTTGGAAGTCTCCGCGCATGCCAAAGCGTTGGCGGTGAAATATGAGCAGCGTAGTGACAACATAGTCAAAATTCATCTGACGGGTGAAACAATCGTCAATGCCACCTTTAACGAAATGTCGCAACAGGACATGCAAACGCTGTTTCCGGCGATGTTCGGACTGATCGTGTTATTTTTGGTGGTTATGCTGCGGTCCGTGACAGGCATGCTGGCCACTTTGGTGGTCATTATTTTATCGGTGCTGGCCACCCAAGGTTTTACCGGCTGGGTTGGCTATGCGCTCAATCAGGTGAACGTTGCCTGTCCAATTATTGTGCTTACGCTGGCAGTGTGCGATTGCGTGCATATTCTCAACAGCTACTTTTACAATCTCAATGCCGGAATGACAAAGCGGGAAGCGACTCAGGAAAGTTTGCGCACCAATTTGCAACCGGTTTTTCTGACCAGTATCACCACAGCGGTCGGATTTCTCAGTATGAATTTCAGCGACTCGCCGCCTTTCTGGGGGCTTGGAAACATCGCGGCGTTCGGCGTGATGGCGGCCATGCTATTCAGTCTTACCGTATTGCCGGCGCTGATGGTGTTATTGCCTTTCAAAGCCCGGTCATCCCAGCTCCGGCAAGGCCGCTTGGTAGTTGCATTGGGGGAGCGAGTCATCGCCCGTCAAAACCCGGTACTTATCGGCTTGCTATGTGTCGGATTGGGGTTGGCCAGCTTGATGGGCTTGAACGAGTTGAATGACGACACTGTTGCCTATTTTCATGAAGATGTCCCCTTTCGTCAGGCGGCGGATTTTACCCAGGAAAACCTGACCGGTTTTGATCAACTGGCCTATTCGCTGAAGACCGGGGAAAGCAATGGGGTTGCCGATCCGGAATTTTTACGCAAGGCCGAATCTTTCGTGAATTGGTACAAGGCACAACCCGAAGTGATACAGGTCAGCAGCTACACCAATATTCACAAACGTTTAAACAAGAATATGCATGGCGACGACGAGGCTTATTACCGCTTGCCGGATGACCGTGAGTTGTCTGCCCAGTATCTCTTGCTTTATGAACTGTCCTTACCCTTTGGGCTTGATTTGAATAATCAGATTGATCTCGACAAGTCATCGATGCTGATCAGAGTGCGGGTAAAAGACCAAAAGGCCAAGCAGTTGATAGCGCTGGATGAGCGGGCGCAAGCATGGATGCGGGAGAATATTCCGGAGCTGGCGACCAACGGTGCGTCGATTGCATTGATGTTTGCCCACATTGGGGACCGCAATATCGATAGTATGATTGTCGGCTCCCTGGCGGCCTTGGTGTTGGTAACCCTGACGTTGATTATGGCTCTTAAGTCCGTTAAATATGGTATCCTTAGCCTGATTCCAAATGGTTTTCCCGCTGCCATGACCTTCGGGTTATGGGCTATTTTCAACGGCGAGGTTAATTTGGCCGTGGCGGTAATATTTGCCATCACCCTGGGGATAGTGGTCGATGATACCGTGCATTATATGAGTAAATATTTGCGTGGTATGCGGGAGCACGGATACGGTCCGGAAAAAGCCTGCCATTATGCCTTCGAGCAGGTTGGCAACGCGCTGCTGACCACAACCGTGGTCTTGGCAGTCGGTTTTTTTATTCTTTCGACCTCAAGCTTTGACGTGAACGCGGTGTTGGGCATGCTGGTGGCAATTACCATCATTATTGCACTGCTTTGGGATTTGTTGCTGCTTCCTGTTTTACTTATTAAGGCGGAGAAATGGTGGCCCCAATTTGGTCGGGGCCAACCGGTGACAACGGTCTAGGGCTATTTCAAACGTTCGAGATCGGCTTCGATTTCACGGATTTTGTGACTCACGACCTTTTCCAGGTGACGCAGATCTTTCAGGATTTTCCCTTTCATGTCGGCTTCTTCCATGCGCTTATCGGTAATCGCATCGAGTTCTTTCAAGATGTGGACCAGGTTGGCATCTATCTCGGACGTATCTTCATAGCGGTTTAATCCGGAGTCCACCAGCACTCGTTTTCGTTGTCTTGGGAATTTGAGCTTCAGGCTCCGCTGAAAAATCTCGCCCTTTTGCTTGGTGTAGTAGATCTTGAGAATATCATTCTCTGTTTCAGTTCTTAATGAGTAGTGGGCAATGTTTTCTTCATTGACTATGCCCGCGTGTTTTAACCTCTCGCCCACTTAGCATCTCCTCTAGGCTGTGTATTTTTTAAAAGTTTAAATTAACCATTTGGTCAGGTTTTGCTCTGCGACAAATGTCTCCGTAAATCCATGTCGGGTTTTGTTACGGCTTGTCAGGCAATTTGACATTAAGTAACGGTCAAAGTTTGAACGATCGCTCTGCCTGTTCTATAACTTCAAGAAATGCTAATAAACTGTAGCGTAAAACGGTTTAGCCGGTTTTCGCATCGACTCGGTACTTCGGAGGTGGCAAGTGACGAGAGTAAGTTTGTTAAAGGATATGATTCGGCTGAGTATGTGGTTGGTGCCAAATACGCTGGAATCCTATCGTTTTTATGCGGGGCAGAGTAAGTTGCTGGTTCACGTGCCACGCGGCTTTTTCTGCGAGCCGGGAGTGCTGGAAGGCATACCCGTGCATTGGATTAGCCACCGGGAACATTGTGAGCCGCGGGTGGTCATCTATCTTCATGGCGGCGGCTACGTGATCGGCTCCAACCACACCCACATGGAGCTGGCCTGCAGGATCGCCAAGGCAAGCCGGGCGCAAGTGATGATGCTGGATTACCGATTAGCCCCGGAACACCCATTTCCCGCCGCTTTGGACGACGCGTTGACGGCGTACCGGTATCTGTTAGGGCAAAACATTTTACCGGAACAAATTATGTTCGCCGGCGACTCTGCCGGTGGCGGATTGACGTTATCCGTGTTGCAAAACATCCGTGACCAGGACCTGCCGATTCCTGCCGGTGGCGTGTGTTTGTCACCTTGGCTTGACCTGACCTGTAGCCTGTCGTCGCGGTCGAGACGGCTACACCGGGATCCGCTGATCACTCCCGACCGGGTACGCTTATTTGCCCGGCACTATAGTGCTGCCCATGATGCTAAGCATCCGTCGATCTCTCCGTATTTTGGAAGCTTGCAGGGATTGCCCCCGGTATTGATGCAAGTTGGTGGCGATGAGATTCTGCTGACCGAGTGCAAGCATTTCCACCGCCGGGCCAGGCAGAGTAAAGCGCCGGTTACCCTGGAAGTATGGCCACACATGTTTCATGTTTGGCACTTTGCTGCCAGGGTTCTCCCGGAAGGCCGCCAAGCTATCCGCGATATCGGGGGATTCGTTAAGGCGCATACTCGGCTGCCTAAGCAGATCGCCGCTTAGCCGCGCCGGCAAGTACAAAGGAAACCAAACCCGGCATAATGCCTACGAGAAGTTTCCAGAAAGATCGACCGCCCATAGGTTACGCCTGTCACTAAATTCCTTTCGACCCGGGCGCTATCTATAAGTTTAAGAAGTTCGCGAAGTTAAAAAAACGACAGCTTCTCGATGCCTTTAAGCCGGTTCTTGATCTACCCTATGAAGCTAATAGCACGTTTATTCTCTCCAGCACGGCAGGGTCGTCCGGAGTGGTTTGCGGTGAAAAGCGTTCGACAACCTCACCGTTTCCGTTTACTAGAAACTTCTCAAAGTTCCACTCTATATCGCCTCCGTCACCGATCATCCATTGATATAGCGGGTGCCTGTCTGGTCCGTTGACCTCTATTTTCGTGGACATGGGGAAGGTCACGCTGTAGCGGCTGGTACAAAAGTTCTGAATTTCCGCATCGGTGCCTGGTTCTTGCGCACCGAATTGATTGCAGGGAACGCCGAGAACGATGAAATCCTTGCCTTTCAAGTCGTCATACATTTCCTGAAGCTTGGCGTATTGGGGTGTCAGGCCGCACTCACTGGCGACATTCACGACCATGACCACCTTATCCTGGAAAAATTCCAATGGTATTTCCTTGCCGTCGATACCCTGTAGAGTGAATTCGTGGAAGTTCGGCATGAGATGTCTCCTTAATTATGGTTGCGGTTGAGCTACGTAATTGGGGTTCGGTCAGATCCGTCCCGGCATAAACCTGGGATAGTGGGACTTCCGTGATTTTTTAGTTAAACCTGTAAGTTCCTGATTCGGTGAAATAATTCGGTTCCGCTAAGGCTCTGAAAGCCAGCGCCTTGATTTTCTGCCGCGCGGATCAACTTTACCAACAGCGTATTTGCCGGCGTGGCAATGTCCAACTGAGTTGCAAGTTTTATCACTTCACCATTTATATAGTCTATTTCTGTCGGTTTCCCAGCTTTTAGGTCTTCCTGCATGGACGACGTTGCTGTCGGCTGCACATTGAGTGAGGCTTTGGCAATCATACGAAACAGCGGTGTTGGCAGACGCAGTAATGCGGGAAGCATAGGAGGATACAGTTTGCCGATGGCGGTACAGCGTATCCCGGCAGTTTTTAGGACACCAAGTGCCTCCTGTTGGACTATCGCTAGAACCCGCCGGTAATTCGGGTTCAATAACATGGTGCGAAGAGGTTGGCGGGACAAAGCGTTTACCGAATTATTCAGGTTCAGTACAAGTTTGCTCCATTGAACAGACTGAATGTCGCGGACCAGATCGACAGCGAGTTGGCAAGATCTCAATAACCGGATCAAATCCCGGGCCTTTGGCAGATCGTCAGCGAGAGCCAGAGTCCCGGCGGTTACTTGGCAGAAACTGCCATCTTCGGCACGGATCACATTATACGGCACCATGCCGGCAATAACCCGGTTGCCTATAAAGTCTTGAATGGACTTCAGGTTGCGTACGCCATTCTGCAAGCTGACGACCGCGGCGGCGGCATTGAGGTGGGGACGAAGCTGTTCCATTGCCGATCCCGTGTGTTGACTTTTTACGCAGAGCAGGACGAAGCCGCATTCCTTGAGAGCCTCAGCTTCGGAGGCGAGCTCAAGGTCGCTTGGATGACAGTGGAATTTCCCGCCGCTGATGTCTCTAGCGGTGATTCCATGTTGCTTGATGTCGTTAACAGCATAATTTCTCGCTACCAGTACGGTAGGAATAGCTGAATGCGCCAGGTGTGCGGTGATATAGCAGCCGATCAGGCCGCCGCCGAAAACACCAATTTTCATTCTAGGTAACCCGTTTCGAGGAGTTGGCAGCTGGTAAAGCCTGCGTAACAGCTTAGTATGTACCTGTGGGGAAATCATCCTTTTGTGAAAAGTGGCCGGTCTGGCTTGTGCTGAACACAAAAATCGTATAGAAACGCTGATCCCACTAGCTATTTGCACAGGACAATGAATACCGAACTCGCACGCTTATTGGCTGATGGACAGTTTCACTCCGGTGTTGAACTTGGCGAACGGCTGCAGCTGACAAGGGCGGCTGTCTGGAAGCAAATTAGTCAGCTCGATAAGTTGGGGCTTGATGTGGAAAGCGTCAAGGGTGTCGGCTACAGGTTGAGGCAACCCATTCTCCTATTGGAAGAATGTTCCATCTTGGCGGAGCTTTCTCAAGAGCAACGGTTTTTGGTCAGCGAGTTGCAAATTGTTCAAATGACGGACTCGACCAATTCATTAGTTAGGGGTGAAATGTCCGGCGATCAAGCCTATAGAATGTGCCTGGCGGAATATCAATCGGCGGGCCGGGGCCGAAGAGGCCGGGCATGGGTTAGTCCCTTCGGTAGTAATCTTTATCTCAGTGTTGCGACTACTTTTTATTCCGGTTTTGAGTCATTAGGTGGATTGAGTCTTGCGGTAGGTGTAGCCGTCGCAAAAGCCTTGGAAGCGGAACATGTCCGGGATCTTGGATTGAAGTGGCCAAACGATGTCTGGGTGCGGGAGCAAAAAATCGCCGGTATTTTAATTGAAATCGAAGGTGAACAGGGTGGGCCGTTAACGCTGATTATCGGGGTAGGGGTTAACGTGAACATGGAGCCTGCGGAGCAGTGGGAAATCGACCAGCCCTGGACGTCCATGCTATTGGAGAAGAAACGCGAATCAGAAAACTTTCTTGGGCCTTGCGATCGCAATCGGTTGGCAGGACGAATTGCGGGGCAGTTAGTCAGTACTATAGAACAATTCAAACGCGAGGGTTTTGGCCAATATCGCGATAACTGGTTAGCCTTGGATGTACTACTAGGGCAACAAGTGGTGGTAAAAGGTATTTCGCGAGAGTTGGCCGGTGTTTATCGGGGCGTCGATAATCAGGGGCATGCGCTGCTGGAGCAGGCAGATGGATCGCGGCAAGTTCTTGGCGGAGGGGAATTGTCATTGCGGAAGGCATTATGAGGCAGTTTCAGGTTGATATAGGCAATACGCAGGCAAAATATCGGCTGGTCAGTGGCGAGAAAAATCTTGCTAATGGTCAGTGCAGTATCAGGTCGTTACAGCCGTTGTTGGCTGAATATCGGCCGACCCAAGTGCTTGTCGCCAGTGTGGCATCGCCCGAGATCAGGCAGCAATTGGCAGACTGGCTGGTACAGGCTGAAATCAGTGATGTCTTTTGGGCGGCAACCGGTACCCGGTTCGGGCCGGTGCAAAATGCCTACAGCCAGCATACCAATCTGGGCGTTGACCGTTGGCTCGCCATTATCGCGGCCTACCACCTATATAATAGTGCCTGCTGTGTGTTTGATTTTGGCAGTGCTGTAACTGTGGATCTGGTAAATGCCAAGGGACTGCATCTGGGGGGATATATTCTTCCCGGTAGCGGGTTAAATTTTGCTGCCTTGCGGCAAAATACGGCGCAGTTGAATCCAGCGACTGAGCTCAGTCGTTCGGAAGCGCCGGGCACAGGTACCGAAGACTGTATCAGGAATGGTATCTTCTTACAGCAGGCTGCATTTCCGCACTATTTTTTGCAAAGGTTACTTGATCCTGAGAACCCTCTCGTCGCCGAACTGGCCAATCAGCGACCGGTAATCGTTATGACCGGCGGTGGTTTTACCCAACTTGAAGCGGTTTTACCAGCGCTACCATATTCATATCAGCCGGATTTGGTGCTTGATGGCTTGCAGTTGCTGGCAAGCGGGCAGTGGTCCTGGTAATGCGCTGGTTGGTTTTCTTTCTTGCAGCGCTCAATCTACTGGTATTTACCATGCAAACCTTGGAGGTGCAAAAGCGGCAACCGATAGGTGCGCAGTTTGAACCCAAGCCCATCCCGGAAGATGCCCAAAGCATCATGCTGCTTAGTGAAATCAAGTTGGTGTCGGAAGTCGCTCCTGCTGAACGGCAGGACCAAGGTTCCAGGCCGCAATCAGATCCTGGCGATGAAGCCCTATGCTTTCTCGTCGGGCCAACGGAAGATCCCATTGTGGTGGAGCGGTTGCAGGCTGCGCTAAGTACTTCACCCTTGTCGCTGCAAGTGCATGAGAAACGAGTGCCCTTAGCGCCGGAGTATTGGGTCTATCTGGAGCCGATGGAAAGCCGTAAAGCGGCGATTATAAAATTGGCAGAGGTACAAGTGCGTAAAATTGATAGTTTTCTGATCAGTCACGGGAGTCTACGCAATGGTATTAGCCTCGGTTTGTTCCGCAACAGGGAAGCAGCGCTGAGAATTCAGGCTAAGCGAATTGAACAGGGTTTTGAGGCAAAACTTACCGAAATTCCAAGGTATAAAACCGAATTTTGGATGACATCCGAAGAGCAGGTTAACGTGCAACTTTTATCCAGATTGGAAGGGGCGATTGGGCAAATTTCGGCCGCTTTGGAGGTGCGACAAATATTTTGCAAAAGTGTTGCATCAGGGGTGGATCTTCCGTAGTATAGCGGCCTCGCAAATTTAGCGATTCAGGGCTGGCGTAGCTCAGTTGGTAGAGCAGCTGACTTGTAATCAGCAGGTCGGGGGTTCGATTCCGTCCGCCAGCTCCACTTTTAAGTGCCTTGAATTTTATTATTGGCAGTCTATTATTCGGGCTGTTTTAGAGTTTTGGGTGCGACCGGAGGGGTTCCCGAGTGGCCAAAGGGATCAGACTGTAAATCTGACGCGCAAGCTTCGCTGGTTCGAATCCAGCCCCCTCCACCATTTTGCGGGCGTCGTATAATGGCTATTACCTCAGCCTTCCAAGCTGATGATGCGGGTTCGATTCCCGCCGCCCGCTCCAGCTAAATTAAGGCAAATGATTTAATATGCTCATGTAGCTCAGTCGGTAGAGCACATCCTTGGTAAGGATGAGGTCACCGGTTCAATTCCGGTCATGAGCTCCAGTTATTAGTGTTTCAGGTGCAGCGTTTTCTTTAGGAGAGGGTCGCATGGCAAAAGAAAAGTTTGAGCGCAGTAAGCCGCACGTAAACGTCGGTACTATCGGTCACGTTGACCATGGTAAAACTACATTGACAGCGGCCCTGACGC
>JANQMN010000046.1 GCA_028280065.1 Hahella sp. | reverse complement strand
ATCATGCGGATACCCGGTTTTCGGACATTCATAAGAATCTGATTGAGATAACCGATCGGTTGTTTACAACCATGTCGACGGATAGGGAGTTGTCGGATGAGGTGCGGGAATGGAGTGCGTTACTTAAGGTGCCCTTTTTGAAGCTGATTATCAACGATCCGTCCTTTGTTGATAATGCCGGCCACCCTGCCCGAAGAGTATTGAACAACCTTGTGCGACTGGGATCGATAAGTTCGCGTTTGAGCGTGCGCCTGAAAACCACCTTGGAACGGCTGATCGAGGGTATAGCCATGGGCGGAGAAGCCGCCCAGAAAGCATTGGCGAGCGAATGTCAGACCTTACAGGAAATGTTTGAACGCCAGCAAAAACTCATTGGCAGCAACAAGCAACGGATAACCGATGCATATCAAGGGCAAGTTAAAATCCGTAAGGCAAAACAACAGGTTAACCTCGAACTGCAAAAGATTCTCCATGCACAGCAAGTACCGGATATTGCCCTCACGCTGGTGGAGGATGCCTGGGCCAACCACCTGACTATCGTCGGCTTAAAGGAAGGGGCCGATTCGGCGCAGTTTCATCAAGGCTTGGAGTT
Source organism: Hahella sp. (assembly GCA_028280065.1). Lineage (GTDB taxonomy): Bacteria > Pseudomonadota > Gammaproteobacteria > Pseudomonadales > Oleiphilaceae > Hahella. Next base: position 21,416 of record JANQMN010000046.1, on the reverse strand, counting down.
ATTGAAACGGCTTATCGAGGGCTTGCGCCAGCTTATCCGACAATCGGGTCCGGGTGATGCGGAGTTGAAGGATTTGCATCAGTTGGTGACGGAAATAGAGGGTGAGCTGCAACATTCCGGTGGCCATTCCGAATATTCCCAACTAATTCAGCAACTGAGTGAAAAGATTCTCGATAGCCGGACTATTGAACTCATCAAGGTGCCGAAGCAATGGTCTCTGGCAGACCCGAATGCAAAAGTGGCGTCTCGGCCAGCGGGGTCTTCTCCTCCGGCGAAGCGCTGGCTGCAGCGGGCCAAGGATCTACAGCCAGGCGAGTGGATAAGATCGGATTTGCGCGGACATCCGGAGCAGAGCCTGCAGTTGGCTTGGACCGACCAAAGCCATTATTGTTTTGTCTATTTGAGCGGTCAGGCAATCAAACAGTTGGAAACGTCGATGCTGGAACTGGCAGAAGGCTTGGAAGAAGGCGATATTCACATAATTAATCACCTGGAAGTGCCATTTGTAGACCGCGTGCTGAACGGCATCATAGAAGGCGCTCACCAAACCATGACCAGCAGGGCTGTCAAGGACAATCTCACCGGTTTGCTAAACCGCTATGAATTCGAGAAGCGCGTACAACGTGCCGTGACCAATGCCCGGGAAATCGACACGGAGCACGTCATGTGCCACCTGGACATCGATCATTTCAATCTAATAAATGAAGGCCATGGAACCCAGGAAGGGGACAAGGTGCTGATAGAAGTCGCCGATAATCTGGTCGATTTAAAGCCGGATACGGCCAGCATCTGCCGGCTGGACGGCGATTCCTTCGGTATCCTGCTGGAAGACTGTGACCAGGAGGTGGGTCTGGCATTCGCCGAACGGATGCGCAAGCAGGTACGCAGCCATTTTTCCAGTTGGGGTAAAGGGGATGGTTCCGTTACGGTCAGTATCGGGCTGGTACTGATTGACAATACCACCGATCACTGGAGTCAGGTGCTACAGCAGGCAAAAATTGCCTGCGATCAGGCGAAGCGCAAGGGCCGCAATCGGGTAATCGGGTATATGGAAAATGCCGATGACGAAAAACTTCGAAAAAAGGTGATCGGTTGGATCAGTATGATCGATCAGGGCCTGGACAACGATTGGCTGGAGCTTCGGTGCCAAAAGATCCAACCCGTCAAATCCGTCGCAACCACGAAACCACACTATGAAATACTTTTGGGTGTTAACGACAAACAGGGAGACAACATCCCGGTTGCTGAGTTTATTAGCGCAGCAGAGCACTACAACCGGATGCCGAAAGTCGATATCTGGGTAGTCAGCTCGGTCATCAAATGGATGCGAAGCAATCCGGAAGCCGTCAAGAAGCTCGATGGCCTGTCGATCAATCTCTCCGGACAATCGATCAATGACGACCGGTTTTTAGAGCTTCTGCTTTTGCAGATTAATAGCGCCGACGTTCCCCTGGACAAGATCTGCTTTGAGGTGACGGAAACTGCCACCATTGAAAATCTGGGATATGCCTCGGATTTCGTCAATGAAATTCGCCGGGCGGGATGCAGGTTTTCACTGGATGACTTTGGCACCGGCATGTCGTCTTATGCCTATCTCCATCAGTTACAAGTGGATTACCTAAAAATCGATGGCGTGTTTGTCAAGGATATCGAATCAAATCAAACCAATTATGGTTTGGTGAAGTCAGTTAACGAACTAGCTCACCTGATGGGCAAACAAACGATTGCCGAGTACGTCGAAAGCCAAGAAATTGCCGCTATATTAACGGAAATCGGTGTCGATCACCTGCAAGGCTGGGCGATCGGTAAGCCGCTTAAGCTGGACAGCCTCGCTGAATAAAACTGCTTTTACATGCTAATCAAAGAACCAAAGCAGCTTTTCCGGCCACTTTACCTAGTTCAAAACCACTATACTGGTATTAATTCCGGACCCAAGGGGTTGCAGAGCATTGTCTCACGGATACTGGGAACTAACATCTCCATGTGGATATCCAGCAATCGACTAAACTATTGTATGTCGAAGCTTCGAAACAGAATCCGCTATTGATCGAAAAGTTGCTCGGTATTGCGCCATTTGTGGACGTGAGCACCGCCGAGTCTGTGGAAGCCGGCATGGAAATGGTGAAGTAATAGTTATCTGATGTGATTTTGATGGATCTTCAAGCCACCATTCTGTGCCGGTTGGAGTTGCGGGAATAAGGGGGAGGGCGACAGACGGCCGCCTGCTCAAGAACAAACAACTAGCTGTAAACAGGATATCTCAATGGAACAGACAATTACCTATATCGATGACAATGAGGCGAATTTGTTATTGATTAAAAAGGCATTATCAAAAGAGTTTCAGGTCATAACGCTAGATTCTCCAGAGCAGGCATTGGAAAACCTGAATGAACAAAAGCCGGATTTAGTGTTGCTGGATGTCAATATGCCAAAAATCGACGGTTACGAATTGTGTCGACAGTTACGCGAAGTGGATGAGTTAAAGCAATTGCCAGTGGTTTTTTTAACTGCCCGCACCAGCCTTGAGGATCGCCTGACGGGCTTCGAAGCTGGCGGGGATGCGTATGTTACCAAGCCCTACGATCTCGAAGAGCTGAAGTATATCGTCAAGTCCCAGCTTGCCCGGTATCGCCTGTTAATGGAAGCGGAGGGGCGGGTGGAAGCTGCGAACAGCATGGCCTGGACCATGATGCAGAACAACAGCGAAATCGGCCAAGTGCTGCAGTACGCGCGGTCGCTGTCTCATACGCGGGATGAACAGGCATTGGTGGACAATACTTTTGAAGCGTTTGCCGCATTGGGTTTGACAACGACTTTGTCACTCAGAACCGAAGCGGGGGAAATGGTTGCCCGCTCTGACAAGAAACCATTTAGTGAGATCGAGCATCAGTTGCTACAGATGGCGAAGCATGGTGAGCGGATTATTCATATCAAGAATAAATACCTGTTTTGTGCTTCCCGTTGTACGTTCCTCATCAAGAACATGCCCATAGAGGATGAGGCTCTTACCGGTCGGCTGCGTGACCATCTCGCCATAATGCTGGAGTCTTGTGATGCCTGTATAGAGTTGATCTGTCTCCGCCAGCGGGAAAAACAAGCCCAGGTGAATGCAGCCAGCAGAACCCAAACAGACGTGTTGAGCGAGTTTCAGCGAATCATTCACCTGTTCGATCGGCTCAACGAAAATGCAGAGCAGGCCTTCAATCGGCTGTCCATGAACATCGAAAATTCCTTTATGTTCCTAGGCCTGACGGAAGAGCAGGAAGGGACGCTGGCGCGTTACATCGAAGAAGCAAAGGAAGACATAGACAAAGTGCTGGAAGGCGGTCATATCCTCAAGGATGCCATGTCCCGGGTGGCGGATTCCATTGATAAACTCGTGGAGAATTAATCGGTTACATTCAATGAGTAGCGTCGAAGTAAAGGGAAGGGGCGGTATGCTGCAACAAGCGAAGTTGTATCGAGTATTGGTTGTGGATAGTGATTCGGCACAGCTTTTCCAGCACGCACCCTATCTCATTGATTTGGGAATTGAGTTAATCCGTCAGGACAACTCCCGCGGTATTCCGGAACTTATCAGTATTCATAAGCCAGATGTAGTTCTCATGGCTTTCGAACTACCCGGCATTAAGCGCCAGGATCTCGATATCGCGATTCGTGAGCTGGACGCCGATGACTTGCCGATTCTGTATACGGATGCTGCACATTCGGTCGGCGGCGATAATGTAGGCAAGCTCCAAAGGCGCCTGAATTACCTTGCCAAACCCATCGATCCTGAGCGTTTGTGCGAAAAAGTCAGAGTTGTTGCGCAGAAGAGACAACAACGGATGGTGACCAGGGATACCCTGAATCTGGTGCTATATGAACGGCAGCGCGAGCACCAGGCGTTAAATAAGCATGCCATCGTCAGCATCACTGATCATCAGGGAACCATTACCTATGCCAACGACAAGTTTTGCCAGATCAGTGGTTACACACGCGAAGAACTGCTTGGCGGCAACCATCGGATAATAAAGTCCGGTGAGCATAGCGAACTCTTTTACCGGTCGTTGTGGCAAACCATTAGCGCCGGGGATGTCTGGAACGGCGTCATGTGTAATAAGGCAAAAAACGGAGAACTCTATTGGGAAGAGTCTACCATTACGCCTTTCCTCAACGAACAGAACAAGCCATATCAGTATATCGCGATAAGGACCGATATCACCGCCATTAAGCGGCAGGAAAAGGAACTGGCGAAGTCCCGTGACCAAGCACAGAAAGCCAATCGGGCGAAGTCCGAATTTTTGTCCAATATGTCCCATGAACTGCGAACTCCGTTAAATGCGATTTTGGGGTTTTCCCAGCTTTTGGAATACGACCCCGAGCTTTCTGACCGACAACTGGAAAATGTCGGTGAAATCGTGCGTGCCGGCAGGCATCTGCTGGAGCTGATAAACGACATTTTGGACCTGTCCAAAATCGAATCCGGCCACATAGAAGTACATACGGTTCCGGTGGAGATCTGTGGCATTATCGAAGAATGCTTGAAGTTACTCTCATCAATGGCGCTATCCCGCGGTATATCTCTCCATCATTCTTGTCGGCGTGATACCTATGTACATGTCGACCGGGTGCGGGTTAAGCAGGTGCTGATAAACCTTTTATCCAACGCCATTAAGTATAACCGCGATGGCGGTAAAGTGGATTTAGTTGCTGAAGAGTTAGCGAATGGGCGTGTGCAAATTTCGGTAATCGACACCGGTCCGGGCATTCACCCTGAAAGTCTGGAAGAGATATATAAGCCCTTTTTTCGTTTACATGCGGACGTCAATATCGAAGGCACCGGCATAGGAATGGCTATCGTCAAGAATATTGTCGAGTTGATGGAAGGTAGCATCAGCGTGGAAAGTACTGTGGGCCAGGGCAGCCGCTTTGCAATTGAATTACCCGGTATCGATGCCAAGAAAGCAGCACCGGCGGAAACGGAAGAAGCAGGGCAGGATAATAGTTTCGCGGAAGATTATACCGAGCAGAAAACCGTCCTCTATATCGAAGATAATTCGGCCAATCTCAAACTAGTTGAGCAATTAATGATGCGTAAGAACTACGTAAGACTGCTCACCGCTACGACGTCGGAAGAGGGTGTGGAAATTGCGCGAAAGCAGACTCTCGATCTAGTTTTACTCGACATTAACCTGCCTGGGATGGATGGCTACCAGACGTTTGCATTGCTGCAATCTGATCCAACTTTACGGCACATACCAGTTGTGGCGGTGACGGCTAATGCCTTAACGAAGGACATCGAACGTTGTAATGAAATGGGATTTGCTGAATGCCTGACCAAACCCGTCGACATGCAGCAGTTTGATACTGTAGTCGACAAAATATTGCTGAAAAATAAGGATGCACTCGTATGATTCGGGATCGTAGTTATTCGAAAAACATCATGATTGTTGATGACGAACCGGCCAACTTAAAGCTGTTGGATAGAATGCTGCAGCAGCAAGGGTACCGGCACCTGACCCTTATCGATGATCCCTTTCAGGTATTACCCAGGTATAAAATGCTGCGTCCTGAGTTGATTCTTTTAGACATCAATATGCCTGGGATGAGCGGATTCGACGTTATGAAAAAGTTATTCGCCTTGGAAGATCCGCTGTTGCCGCCCATTGTGATCATTACCGCACAGGATTCTCGAGAATTTCGCTTACAGGCACTGTCTTCGGGTGCGCGAGATTTTATAACCAAACCTTTTGATCGCAATGAGTTGTTGATGAGGGTGCATAATCTGCTCGACGCCCAGCTCGCCCATTTGCTACTGCATAATCAAAATGAGGTGTTGGAAGAACTGGTGCGGCAACGCACCGAAGAACTGAACAGTAGTCGGTTGGTGGTTATCCGTCGCTTGGGAATGGCGGCGGAGTATCGCGACGAGGAAACCGGAAGCCATATTCTGCGTATGAGCCATACCTGTGCGGAACTAGCCAAGGCCAGAGGTTGGAGTGAATCGGCCTGTGAGCTAATTCTTCATGCCAGTCCCATGCATGATGTGGGTAAGATAGGGATACCTGACGCCATTTTATTGAAGCCGGGCAAACTAAATGAAGACGAGTGGAAGATAATGAAAACCCATACCGAAATCGGCGGCAGGCTTCTGGAGGATGATGGATCCACCCTAATGTCGATGGCCCGGGAGATCGCCTTGACTCATCATGAAAAATGGGATGGTTCCGGCTATCCGAATGGATTGAAAGGCGAAGAAATTCCCGAGGTGGGAAGAATTGCCGCTGTCTCCGATGTCTTTGATGCGCTGACATCCGAACGGCCCTATAAGAAAGCCTGGTCGGTGGAGGAGGCGTTGGATTTTATGGTCGAGCAAAAAGGCCGACATTTTTGTCCGCTGCTGGTGGATACACTGATACTGATTCTGCCGAAAGTTCTGGAAATCAGAGAACGATTTGCGGAAACCGACGCTATTTCCCTTTAAAAAAGCGGATAGCTACGATGTATTCAGTAGAGGAATGTTAGGCTGATGTTAGCTGGAAAGTGGCAGCCATTCGGGTGTGGTCACCTATTCCGGGTCAGAGCCGGATGATAGTGAAATTAACCAATCTGACTTTGTCCAGCCGGACGATCATGATCGGAATGGTTCTGTTTATTCTGACGTTGGAAGTGATGAAGGAGTGGCTGGTATTTACTCTTTTGGAACCTTTCTTATTTCAGCGGTTTCCTGAAGACCAGGCGGAAGTGGCCGCCGAGTTATCGGAGTACATTCTCACGGCGATTCTGCTGGTTCCCTTCGGATATCTATTTGTCGTACGTCCGGTGCGGCTATCAAATCAAATACTAACCAGGCAGGAACAGCGGTTCGATAAACTGGTTGCCAGCATGTCTGACGGCTTTGGCATTGTCGATAAACAAGGCGTGTGTCAATATGCCAACGACAGTTTCAACCGTATGCTGGGCATAGAGAATTCAGAGTTGGTTGGCAATCCTGTCCACAAATTTCTCACGCCTGCCTCTAAAGACAAGTTGCGCGAGGAACTTAAAATTCGGCACCAAGGGGCAAGTTCGATCTATGAACTCACCTGGCAGAAACCCGATGGCTCCCAATGTGTAACCATCACGGCTGCCACGCCGCTTTATGATACGCAAAACCGGATTTATGGCAGTTTTGCTGTCTTGACCGACATTACCCAACGAAAAATCATGGAAGAGGAACTGCGCGAAGCGAAAAATAAAGCGGAAAGCGCCAATGAAGCAAAATCGATTTTCCTGTCCCGCATGAGCCATGAATTGCGAACCCCTCTCAATGCTATTTTGGGTTTTGCTCAAGTTCAGGCTTACTACTTTGACGCGGACCAAGTTCCCGATATTGCGGAATGCCAACAGCAAATCGAACTGGCCGGTAATCATCTTCTTGCCTTGATTGACGACATTTTGGACCTGGTGAAAATTGAACGGAATCTTATCGATGTGCCCCTAGAGTCCGTTGATATCGATCAGGTTGTGAAGAGAAGCATTGATCTGGTAAAGGCTCAAGCGGATAGCGCCGGGATTACTATTCTGTTCCGAAAAAGTGCTTTGCAGGTTCAGGCAAATACGCAGCGTTTGGCCCAGGTGCTCATAAACCTGCTTACCAACGCCATTAAATACAATAAACCTCATGGCCAAGTCCGGATTTCAGTGGAAAAATGCGCCGATAACTTGGTTATTGCGATAGCCGATACCGGAGTAGGCATGACGAAAGAGGATCAGCAGTCTATCTTTGAACCTTTTCATCGGCTTTATTACGCCACCAAGAACGAAGTACAGGGAACAGGCATCGGCCTATCGGTCGTAAAACACCTGATTGAACGAATGGGAGGTGAAATTTTTGTAGAAAGCGCGCTTGGCAGGGGCTCTGAGTTTAGAATCTCTTTACCGTATGGAGAAAACCATTCAGTGGTCATTGAGACTGGTGTGAAGCCCGGCGATGGCGCTGTTGAATTAACGCCGGTAACAGTGGTTTGCATTGATGATAACTGGATGAGTACTAAACTTATGGAAAAGATTTTGGAACCTTTGCCACAGGTCTCACTTTATGTTTCGAATTCACCTACGGATGGATTGGCGCTTATCCAGGAAAAGCAGCCACAATTAGTGTTTTTAGACATTAACATGCCGGAAATGTCCGGAATTGAAATATTGAAGAGGCTTCGGGACGAGGTAAGATGCAAAACCACCCGTTTTGTTGCCGTTACCGCTAATGCCATGCCGGATGAAGTGGCAAAGGCTTTGGATATTGGATTTGATCAATATTTGACTAAACCGTTGGATATCAACAAAGTCAGGGAAGAAGTCGCCGCAATTCAAAAACGAGGCGATAACTGAGCTTCTAATGCTGACTAAACTTTCTGAGCTGGAATTCTAATGAGCTGGTTGCTGGTAAATTTATCGCCGTTGCTGGCAAATCTCGGGATTCTTGGTCTCTTGGCCTGGTATCTCCTGTTTCTAAATGTGCGTATAGCAGAACCCAAAGACCTTAAAACCAAGTTGTTGCTAGGTGTCGGATTTGGCTTATCGGCAGCGGTAATGATCGGTATTCCGTTTCGCCTCGAACCGGGACTTATAGGTGATGTGCGAGCAGTGCCAATATTCTATTCGGCGATCGTCGGCGGCCCGGTTTCTGCGGCACTTTGCTTTGTGATTGCATTTTCCGCGCGGGCCATGGCCGGTGGCGCCGGGATGTTAGGAGGGCTGGCTTATATTGTCGTGTTTTTTGTTATCGGCCTGCTGTACTGGAAATACCATGTTGCAAGCGACCGCTATCATCTTTCTCTGAAAAACCTCGGGATTACGATTTTCCTCGCTACCACCGTAGCGCTACCAGTCATTTTCCTGGTGCCGGAGGATAAGCAATTGGACGTGCTGGTAACCCTTTGGCCGGGCATGTACTTCGGTAATTTAGTGGGGGTACTGGTGCTCGGTATGATGTTTCTTTGGGCGGAGCAGAGAAGCGAGTTTCAACGAGGTTTGATTCAAGCGAATGTTAAAGTTGAAGTGCGCGATCAGGTTTTGAATGGCGTGCTGGACGCGACGCCGGCTTCCGTCGCCCTTATCGATAAGGAAGGCAACCTGCACTACGTCAACAAGTATTGGCAGGATTTTGCCAAGGAAAGTAAATCCCCGGATAGAAATGAACTCGATTTTAACTATTTGGGAGTTTGTAAAAGCACCTTAGAAGATCCTACGGCTAAGATAGTTTTTGAACAAATCGATGATTTGTTGGCAGGTAGAAATGAAGGCTTCAGTCTGGTGTATGAATGCCATGCGCCGTGTAGGCGCCAATGGTTTAAGATGATTGTGAGTCCAGTTATCGTTGGGCAGGATACTTTTGCTGTCATCATGCATTTCGATGTTACGGATCTGGTAGAAAGCCAGAATAAGCTGGAAGTAGCCCGATCCAAGGCGGAAGTTGCCGGTAAAGCCAAGTCTCGCTTTATCAGTTCGATTGGTCATGAAGTACGTACGCCTTTAAATGCCGTTCTTGGGTTCGGGCAGCTGCTCGAGTTGGAGTTGGAAAACGAGCAGCACCAAACGCATTTGGAGGAGATATTGCGCGCCGGCAAGCACATCCAAACGCTGATGGACAGCATTATCGAGTTCGCCGATATCGAGAATGCGGAGCTTGACGGCTATTTCGCTACAATCGAAGTCTATCCTGCGCTGTTAATTGCCATTGAAGCTGTTCAACTACGTTATCCCAAGACCACTGTTCGGCTGGAGTTTGAGAAAGATGATTTTGCCGGAATCAATGTGTATGGTTTTAAAGCGCACCTAATAAAAGCGTTAGATGCCATCATTGATAACGCTTATAAATTTAATGCGAAGTGTGGCCTGGTGAGAATTGCCTGCACGTCCGGGCCTGATACAAAGGTGGTGATTCAGGTGTCGGATTCCGGATCCGGGATGACTTCCGAACAGCTTAATCAACTTTTTATTCCCTTCGATAGAACGGGGATTGAAAACCTAACCATCCCGGGTTTAGGCCTTGGTCTGGTCAAGGCGAAAGCCTATTTGGAACAAATGCATGGTGCTATCTTGGTGACTAGCGAAGTAGGCCAAGGGACTACTGTTTCTATTGAACTGCTCTCCACGCCAACCCAATATGAAGGTAGTGAACGCAACTTTAATAGTCAGAAACGCGAAGCCTAATGACTTATATTGCCTGCTTAACGAAAGCGCGATTGCGTATCTGCTCTCTTTTGCTTTAATGGATAATATCCGACCGTGAAAACTTGAACTCTAATGAGACTGGCTAATGCCATGCTGCGGACCATCAAATAATTGTCTTAACACATCGATAAATTTAGCGATGTTGAGCGGCTTAGTCAGGTACTCTTGAAAACCGGATTTCAGCCCTCTTTTGATGGACTCAGGCATGGCATCCGCACTGAGGGCTACGACGGGAATATGTCGGGTCTGAGGATTGGATTTCAGAATATTTAAGGCCATGTTGCCGTCTATGCCCGGAAGATTAATATCCAGGACAATAAGGTCTGGATTGTACTTTTCAGCCAGGGCGATGCCAAGTTCTGCGGTATGTGCTGAAATCAGCGTGATTTCCTTTAGCTTGTCGACTATTGCTGTCATCAATGCGAGATTGGACGGATTGTCTTCGATGTATAGCAATAGCCTTTGGGTTTTTCCAATATTTAGATTTTTCAAGATTTTTTTCTGGGCATCGGGCTCTTCCATTGCCGGAGACTTAGATACCGGCATGTCAATCCAGAAAATACTGCCAATATCCGGTTGGCTTTCCATTCCAATACGGCTCCCCATTTCTTCCACGAGTTTCTTGGTTAACGCCAGACCGATACCAGTTCCTTCTATACCGGAATTTTCCGCCCCCACTCTATTAAATGGGCTAAACAGCTCAGTCTGCTTTCCCTGCGGAATACCTATGCCGGTATCACTGATAGCTACGCGAACACGATCGGCGTCTAGTGAATGACAGCTAAGCCTTACTTTTCCGTTGGGATTATTGTATTTGATGGCGTTTGAGGCCAGATTGAGAATGCATTGTTTCATTCTTAGGCGATCACAGTTAATCGCTGGAAGAGCTTCATCAATATTGGCCTCAATGGATATGTCATTTTTTTCTGCAAGTACTTTTGAGTAAGATAGACATTCGTCAATGAGGCGGTGTATATCTACAGGCTCTACCGCTAGAGTCAACTTACCTGCCTCAATTTTTGCTAAATCGAGAATTTCATCAATTAGTGACAAGAGATGTTTCCCGCCTTTTAGAATGTATTTCAGCGATTCTCTTTGGTTATCATCCAACGGCGACTCTGTATCCGTCTCCAAAAGTTGCGCGAAGCCTATTATGGAGTTAAGCGGAGTGCGTAGTTCATGACTCATGGAGGATAAAAAATCAGACTTGGCTTTATTTGCTTGCTCTGCGAGCTCTCGCGCATGTACTAATTCTAGCTGTTGCTCTTCCTGTTCGGTAACGTCGATATTTACGCCGAACATTACAAGTGCTGCACCCTTCTGATTTCGCTGTATAATTCCTTTCGTTGCGATATGGCGAGTTGTGTTATCTGGTCGGCGGATACGAAAACTCGAGTTGAAGTCTGCTATTCCCTCAAGCGCTTTGTCTATATCCTCTTTCAATTGAGGCAAATCTTCTTCAAGTACGGCTTTTTCCCAAAATTCATAACTCTCGTCATTCTTAGATCGGGCAACTCCATAGATTTCGTACATCCTGTCGTCCCAATCCAACTTGTTGTTGACTATATCCCACTCCCAAATTCCTATACCGCCGGAGCGGGTTGCTAAATCCAGTCGCTTGACCAACTTGCGTAAAGATTCTTCGCCGTTTTTTAATTCGGTAACATTCTGAGCAAGAAATATGATCTGATATACCTTATTGCCGCTGTCGACCATTGGTAAATACTGCAGTGCGAGATGTTCTTGTTTGTTCTTTTGATGATAGTAACGTTTCGTTACATGCACTATTTCGCCAGAGAAACAACGATCCGCTTCTTGTCTCACCAGGTCCTGATCAAACTTGCTGCCGACCGTAGTCAGAAAATTGGTGCCGACAAGCGTTGTTTCATTACTCGCAAATGCTTTGGCAAACGCGGTATTAGCTTGGGTTATTCGATAGTTGGCATCAATAGTGGCAATAAGATCCGGCGATTCATTAATGATGCGATTGCTGAGCTTCAGCTCCTGCAAGGCTTTTTTCTCTTCCGTGATATCGCGAACGATACCGGTAAAAAATTTTTTCTTCCCGCCACTGCTGCTTACCGATAAGTTCATTGGAAAGTGTGTTCCATCTTTCCTGCGCCCGGTAACTTCTCTTCCGATACCTATAACTTTCGGGAGAGCGCCCGACATGTAGTTTTTTATATAGCTATCATGGTGTTTCGCAACGTTTTCCGGCATTAAGAGTTTGATGTTGTTGCTTATCACCTCTTTTGCGCTGAATTCGAAAATTCTCTCTGCTGCGTTATTAAAGCTAGTGATATTGCCTTTTGAATCGATGCTTATGATGCCTTCGGCGGCACCGTCAACAACCTCGGCGAGTTGTAAACCCTTTTCTTTCGCTTGCCTGTAACTAATAAAGACCAGAACCAAAAAACAGGCAATAACGAAAATCTGCGACCAATAGACAGCGGTAGCAGCTGCTTTAGTATTCTTGTAGACTTCCATTTCTCTTGTTCGGGCTTCTTGCCAAGACTCTTCGAGAAAACTAAGTGCAGCGAAGGCGGGTTCGTCATTCACCTTAACCGCTTTGTCAATCGTGGCAATTTCGTGATTCTGTTCAATCATCTGCAACGCAGTTGCAAAAGAGTTCTTATAGTCTGCAACGGTTTCTTTTATTACGGCAACGGCGATAAGATCTTGTTTACTCAAAGGCATAGCGCCAAGCGTATTGAGAGCTGTCTCAACTTCCTGTAGTCGAAGATTGATGGGTGTAGCTATGTTCGGATCGTGCCGGAGGATGAGGTTTTTAAACTGGTGGATAAAACCGCCGTAACCCATGGCTCTGACCAGATGCTCAAGTGCTACACCTTGAGCATGGATTTCCTTTTCCGCTTCATGAATCTGCGATTCAATTGTTGACCCATATTCGGCTATCTTGTAGCTGGTGACAACCATGGGAACGCAGAATACCAACAAAAGCACTGGAATCATCTTATGCCATGATTCACGGCTGAAAACATTTTTAATTCTGTTAGTGTTTTTCGCTGCCAATGCTGTCTGTTGCTCCCCTGATACGAGTTCCCAACACTTTTGATCGACCTTACTTTGTGTAAAATCAGTAGTTGTTTAAGTCTGAAGAAAACTATAGTTACTTTTTTAACAAAAACCTCCTTCTGAGAGCCAAAACCGATTTTCGTCAGAGTTGCCAACCAAGACGATCTCTATTAGTCCGTTTTTATAATTTTCACTCAAACGTTTTGCAACAAAATCTATTTGACCAACGTATCGAGCAGATTTCCAATAGAAAATGCGATGAAGAAACCGGATAAAAATAGGGGGTTGGTCGAACTCCTGAATTTTCTCCACGAAGGCACGTGATTGCTGTTTGAAACCCAAGTTTATTGTTAATTGTTGGTTGATATTTAGCCATATGTACGGAATTTGGTCTATAGTTTCCTGATGGACCAGGTTTAAAGTCGACTCTAAGACTACAGGATCGGTCCGAATTAGTCTTAGTAGGAACTAGCTCATCACGCAGCAACAGATAGTTGAAGAAGGGTCAGCTGGTCCGCAGAAACGATAGAAACTCTTCATTTTGACTAGGGTTTAGACTGTTCGCTTGCAATTGCTTTGTTATTAGGAACGGTCCGGGTGAAATCAATGGTTTTGGCACAACTGCTGTTAGCGTATGGAACAATACAATCGCGGCTTTATTGAAGACAACCATGTTGAGTTGGTAATTAACCTTGCCCATCTTTTTGCCTTTGATGAAGAAAGTTGGAGCTTAAATTCTTTTCAAAGGCTTTCAGGGCGTTACATTACAGATCTCGAAAGTCATTTTAGTTATGAGGAAACCGTACTCGAGGCAATTGGATACGGAAGCCTTGTTCTGCACAAACTAAAACATCAGGAAGTCGTTTCCAGTCTGCGCAAAATACTTTTCGATGCCCAAAGCTACCAAGCTGCCTGCAAAGCCATTCGGCACCTAAAAGTATTAATAATATCCCATGAGTTACTAGAGGATCAGGAATACTGGCCACTTTTTTATACGTCGGAAGAAAACCGGGACTTAATAAACGCGTCAGAAGTTCCGGTAACCAATACAGAGTTCGATATTCACCATATATCGCTTGTACGATATGTCAATTTAATTCACCAGCGTCTCTTAGTCGGAGAGGATGTTGACTACGTCTGCAAGGAATTAAGATTACTATTGGAATTTATGCGGTTCCATTTTGACGAGGAGGAAATGCGCTTTAAAGCTCCGAATCCTGAGCATGCCCACGAACATGTTCGCTTCCTGTTAATACTTAAGGAGATGATTAACGAAATTAGTGCGGAACATGTTGCACTCGATACCGTCACGCCATTCTTAAAGCGATGGATTCTTCAACATATCGAGAACTTTGATATCGGTAGTTTTCGGTAGTTGATTGACCTTTCTATACCCTATTGTTTTACTTGGGGTTAGATATTGTGGCCTGAGCCCACAACTAGTGCATTTACTTCTAGAATGCGTTTTATTGTTATTCATGATGGCGAATACGCTATTTTTGTTAGTCTCCGCTCTGTTCAAGCTAACGGCCTTGCCCGCTATCTCAATCACTTTGGCTCTATTGTTGTATCCGGTATTGGTGGGTACAAGCGGAAAAACTTGCCGCGCTTGGAACACTGGTGGCCGGAATCTCCCATGAACTCAATACCCCTATCGGCAATGGCCGTGTGGTAGCTTCTCATGTGCACGATACCACACGGAGATTAATGGAAATGATCAAGGAAGGGTCGCTTACCAAGGAGCTGTTCGAGCTGGAAATATCGAAAATTTTGGAAGGCGCCCAACTGGTTGAAAGCAATTTGGTACGCGCCACCGAACTGGTGAAATCCCGGGCGAAGGTACAAAAGTTACTTTATCGATACCTCTGGAAGCGCCGGACGCGGAGCCGGAATCCGAGGCGCAATCCTATGCCGCCGTTTAGGCGGTTCGACAATAGACCGCTGAATTATAAACAGGCAATATCCTCTACCCAACAACCGATCGGAGGCCCGAGTTCTGCCGTATCGGCGGTACCTTCCTGAAATTTCACGAGAAATACCAATCTGTCTTCATCGTCTTCCAGAAAACCCAAATTGACGATCACGCCTTTAGTGCCGCGTTTTACCAGCAGTGCGCCATCCTCCGAGCCCGGAAAACTTCCGTCGTTGTAGATATCTTTCCCGGCGTAAATCATGTCTCCGGGTTGTAAGTCGTAGAGTGTCATAGCGGTAGTCCTGTAGGTATTCAAATCTTTAATAAAGGCTGCAGCTTTGTCGCCAAAGCTATGTCGGTTTTACTACAAAGGGGCTTTGATTGTCCCTCCAAAAACTACTTTTGTAGTCTCTGAAATTGTCTTCAATGCATTATTTTATATAGCTTTTGTGTTTTTTTGACGCGCTGGTACAGCCATTGCAAATTTACTTACTGACAGGTTTTGCAAGGTCTTTGCCAGAAGGAGAATGTGACATGGTGACTTTAACCGAGAACGCTGTAAGTGCAGTAAAACGCTTTATCGAGAATAGCGACAAGGATATCGCCGGATTACGCATCAAGGTGGATGGCGGTGGATGTTCCGGATTTCAGTATGCGTTGCGTCTGGAAGGGGAAGTTTCCGAAGGTGATATGGTTCAGGAAGTCTCCGGTGTCACCATGCTGATCGATCAGGAAAGCCAACCTTTGTTGGCCGGTGTGACCGTCGATTTTATCGACAGCATGGAGGGCAGCGGCTTCAAATTTGAAAATCCGAACGCCTCCGGAAGTTGCGGCTGCGGTAAATCATTTTCTTGCTGAAAAGTCGGGTAAACAACAATTGATAACACTCAGATACCGGCTCGGCGTTTAGGCGCAGCGCCTGGAAGATCTGACCAGGAGTTAGTCATGTGGAACTATTCTGAAAAAGTGAAAGAACACTTCTTTGATCCTAAAAACGCCGGCGCAGTGGAAGACGCGAACGCCACCGGAGATGTCGGTTCGCTAAGTTGCGGCGATGCCTTGCGGTTAACCTTAAAAGTGAATCCTGCGACCGAAGTGATAGAAAACGCCGGATTTCAGACGTTCGGATGCGGATCGGCCATCGCTTCTTCTTCGGCGCTAACCGAAATTATCAAAGGCAAAACAATCGATGAGGCATTGCAGGTGAGCAACCAGGATATTGCCGATTACCTGGATGGCTTGCCCCCGGAAAAAATGCATTGCTCCGTGATGGGCCGTGAAGCGCTGCAAGCGGCTGTTGCCGACTATCGTGGAGAAGAATGGAAAGACGATCATGAAGAAGGTGCGTTAGTCTGTAAATGCTTCGCCATCGACGAGGTCTTGGTGGAGCAGACCATTCGGGAAAACAACCTGCGTACCGTGGAAGAAGTTACCAACTATACGAAAGCGGGGGGAGGATGTTCTTCCTGCCATGAGGGTATCGAAGGCGTCTTGACCAGGGTGTTGGCTGAAAACGGCGAGGCCTTTGTCCCGGCAGCGATCGGTAGCACAACACAACCGCTGACGACGCTGGCAACGGAAGTTTCGCCTACTCCCAAAGCTGTACCTGAGGCTGCACAACAAGTGGCCGTTTCCAACGGTATTCTGAAAAGGATCCGCAAGATTGAAATGGTGTTGGAGTCGGTACGTCCGGCGTTACAGGCCGACAAGGGCGATGTCGAATTGGTCGAAGTCGCCGGCAATATCATCTACGTTCATCTTACCGGCGCCTGCAGCGGTTGCCAGATGGCGGCAATGACATTAGGCGGTATTCAGCAACGTCTGATTGAGGAACTCGGAGAGTTCGTCAAGGTGTTGCCGGATACGGAGATGCCCGTGGCATTGGGAGGGGCATAGTCATGACACAGCTCACCGAGAACAGCCAGGATATCTATATGGACAATAACGCGACGACCATGGTGGATCCGGAAGTCGTCGCGGAAATGATGCCTTTTTTTACCGAACAGTTCGGTAATCCTTCATCGCTTCACAGCTTTGGCAACAAAGTTGGCTTCGCGATTAAAAAAGCCAGGAAGCAGATACAACGATTGCTGGGCGCCGAGTTTGATTCCGAGATTATCTTTACTTCGTGCGGTTCGGAGTCGGATTCCACGGCAATACTTTCGGCTCTGCGGGCGCAGCCGGAGCGGAAGGAAATCATTACCACGGTGGTTGAACATCCTGCGGTGTTGACACTCTGTGAATTTTTGGAAACGGAAGGCTACACCGTGCATAAACTCGGTGTCGATGAAAGGGGACGTCTGGATCTAGACGAGTATCGCCGGAAACTCTCGGATAAAGTGGCCGTTGTCAGCGTGATGTGGGCGAACAACGAATCCGGCACTATTTTCCCCGTTGAACAAATGGCGGAGATGGCGCACGAGGCCGGGGTGATGTTTCATACCGATGCCGTCCAGGCAGTTGGCAAGTTGCCAATTGATTTGGAGAACAGCAAGATTCACATGCTGTCGTTATCCGGACACAAGTTGCATGCCCCAAAAGGCGTGGGTGTCTTGTATTTGAAACGGGGGACGCGATTTCGCCCGCTGCTGCGCGGCGGACATCAGGAACGCGGTCGGCGCGCCGGAACGGAAAATGTAGCCAGCATTGTCGGCTTAGGCAAGGCCGCCGAGCTTGCCATGAAACACATGGCTTATGAAAACACCGAGGTGAAAGCCATGCGTGATCGGCTCCAGGAGGGCATCCTGGCGGCAGTTCCCAATGCGTTTGCCACGGGGGATTTGGATAACCGTTTGCCCAATACGGCCAGTATCGCGTTTGAGTTTATTGAAGGCGAAGCGATTTTGCTGCTGATGAATAAGGCGGGAATTGCCGCCTCCAGCGGATCTGCCTGCACTTCCGGCTCGCTTGAGCCTTCCCATGTCATGATGGCCATGGGAATTCCCTATACGGCGGCTCATGGAACCGTGCGGTTTTCCCTGTCCCGCTATAACAACATGGAAGAAGTAGAGCGGGTTATCAAAGAAGTTCCCCCCATCGTCGCCAAACTGAGAAAGCTATCGCCTTATTGGAGCGAAAATGGACCGGTGGAAAACCCCCAGGAGAGTTTTGCACCTGTATATGCGTAAACCTTTTTAACCAAGTAAGTAGAGTTTTCACTCGTAGTCCCCTTGGCTGAGCACGTTTAGCCACCTAAAGTATGTATATACTTTGACTCCTGTTGTGCGCCGATCGGCGCACTTTTTTCTTTTGTTTAGCGCTTTTCGTGATTTATCTAAGCGCAATACCCTCTTTATCTCAGTGATATCGTCCGTGATATACAACAGACATATCATTCAGACGAACTTATAATAAAGGGAGTGCTTACGGAGGGGATTGCCATGGTTCGAACCACTATTTTAAAGAGCAACAAATCACAGGCCGTGAGACTGCCCAAGGCTGTTGAGTTCCCAGAGGGGGTTAAGAAAGTAGATGTTGTTGCTGTCGGTAATAAACGCATCATCACCCCTGCCGGAAGTCTTTGGGAAGACTGGTTCGACATGCTTGGCGCAGAAAGTGATTCCGACCTTTCCCGAGATCAGCCAAGTCATCACCGCGAAAGTATTGATTCTTAACTACAGGCTGGATACCGATACCTGTATTTACATTACTAATCCTCATCCTCTCCTGACCCTTCATTTTGAATTTTCCCAAAACTCCTTTTAACCGCCCGCAATTCTATTTTTCCAGTCTGTTTTAGCTGCTTAATCCCGGCTACCAAGGCAATTGTCAGCTTTATAACAATGTGGTTCGAGTTGTTCGTTTTTGTTGGCCCGGAATCTGTAGCCCGTCTCTAACCTATTGAAAATTAAAAAATAAATACATGGTATAAGTGTTGCTGATCAATTAGTAAGAGAGCAATTGATTGGCGGACCATCCATGCATTCAGAAGTTGTTATTGACGATACAACCCTTCGCGACGGCGAGCAGAGTGCGGGCGTTGCCTTTACGCCGGAGGAAAAGCTCAGCATCGCGGAACGGTTGGCAGGGATGGGCGTGCCGGAGTTGGAAATCGGTATGCCGGCAATGGGTGCAATGGAACAGGAAATCATGCGGGCCATTGTCGCAAAACGTCTCGGCGTCAAACTGCTGGCATGGTGCCGGATGACGGAAACGGATCTGCAAGCCGCCAAGGTTACCGGCGTTGATATGGTGGATCTGTCCATTCCGGTCTCGGATCAACAAATCCGCCACAAGTTAAACAGCTCGCGTTGTTCTGTGTTGAAGAAGATTCAAACCATGGTGGCGAAAGGATTGGATGCCGGTTTTGAAGTCTGTGTGGGCTATGAGGATGCCTCAAGGGCAGACCAAGAGTTTTTGCTGGAGGTGACTGAAGCCGCAGAAAATGCAGGTGCGCATCGAATTCGGTTTGCCGATACCTTAGGGACTCTCGATCCGTTCTCCACCTTTCAAAAAATCACGCGCCTGCGTTCCTCCACTGATTTGCAAATCGAGATGCATGCCCATGATGACTACGGACTGGCCAGCGCCAATACGCTGGCAGCGGTCAAGGCCGGCGCTACCTATATAAACACAACGGTTAACGGCCTGGGTGAGCGGGCGGGGAATGCGCCATTGGAAGAACTGGTGCTCAGTCTGAAGCATTTGTACGGTATTGATACAGGCATTGATCACCTGGCGATTCCCGCCATATCCAAAATGGTGGAAGCCGCATCCGGTCGGCCGGTTCCCTGGCAGAAAAGTATTGTCGGTGAAGGCGTATTTGTGCATGAAGCCGGTATCCATGTTGACGGTTTATTAAAGCATCGGGATAACTACCAGGCATTAGATCCCCAGGAATTGGGTCGACAGCATCATTTCGTCCTGGGTAAGCATTCGGGAACCCACATGCTTGACCGTTGTTATCGAGAGCTGGGTATCCAGCTTGAAAAATGGCAACTGGAACCTCTGCTGCAAAGAGTCCGTGAGTTTTCAACGGAGTTCAAGTGCAGTCCCGACAGCGAAACATTATTGGCGTTCTTCGACGGCGTTACCGGGGAGAATTACGAACTCCGTGGCCTTGCCGGAGCAATGGGGTAGGGTAGGCATATGGTCGAATCATTGGTTTTAAAAAATCCATCCTCTCGGCGGGATATAGACTCGCCAGGAACACAACCCAGTGCGAACGCCAAGAGCAGGCTGCGGAAACTGACTGTTGTACAGCACTGGAAAGAAGATGTCCGTTGTGTATTTCAGCGGGACCCGGCGGCGCGCAGTACAGTCGAAGTGGTGGCGACCTACCCCGGCGTACAAGCCGTCGCAATGCACCGTATCAGCCATGCGTTATGGCGGAACGGTTGGCGGTTTTTACCGCGCTTTCTCGCCTTTTTAAGCCGCTTGGTTACTAACGTCGATATCCACCCGGGTGCCTTCATTGGCAGACGTTTCTTTATCGACCATGGCGCTTGTGTAGTGATCGGCGAGACCGCTGTTATTGGCGACGATGTCACTTTGTATCACGGGGTAACCCTCGGGGGCACGAGTTGGAACAAAGGACGCCGCCACCCGCAGCTCGGTAACGGCGTTATGATCGGCGCCGGTGCCAAGGTATTGGGCGCCATTAGTCTCGGTGAGAATGTGCGGGTCGGCGCGAATTCGGTCATTGTCGAACCGGTTCCGGCGAACAGCACCGTGGTGGGTATACCCGGCAAAGTAGTCGTTGGCAAAAAACAGGCGAACTTGCATCCGGAAGACCGGCAAAATACCCCGGCGGATGGGATTGATCTTAATCACCATTTAATTCCAGATCCCGTCGGCAAAGCGATTGCGTGTCTATTGGACCGGCTGGACGCTTTGGAGAAAACCGTCCAGCAGCAGGGTATCGTCGCAGCGGATTACCAGAAAACGCTGTTCAGCCACTGTGATCCGGACAGTCAGATCTGTGAGAAAGACTGTGCCGGTGGCGTGGCCCTTAACCAGGGTACGCATTGAATTAGGAGGAAAATGATGGACTTACATGATTTTTCCGGAACCAAGATGTATTTCGAGGAGGATATTCCCAAAGCGGCGTCATTGTTATTGAGTTTGGCATCGAAGGAATATGCAGAAGATAAAACTGAAGCCTATCTGCTGAAAGCTTACTTTTCCGCGCCTACAAGTTTTACCGTTATTGTTGCCCTGTATCGATATTATTTCTACGAACATCAATTTGAGAATGCCCTTATTGCTGCACACAAAGCGATGCAGCTTGCAGCAAACAGGCTTGAACTTACTCTGAACTGGCAACAGCTCA
>JANQMN010000036.1 GCA_028280065.1 Hahella sp. | reverse complement strand
GTGACCGTAAGTATCGTTGATCTGTTTGAAATGATCGATATCCACCAAGAGCAGGCTCAAGGGATACTTAACACGGTTGGCCCGGGACAGTTCCATTGGTAGTAACTGATCGAAGAAGCGCCGGTTTCTGACTTGTGTCAGAGGGTCAATGGTCGTAAGTTCTGAGAGATATTTGGCCTGCTCGGACAGCTTCAGATGATTGATCACGGAGTTCTCGTATTCATAGCGTGGAATGTTCGAAATTACGCCCATCCCGATGCCAAACACCAGCAACACCGCTCCGAGACCGGGATGGAATAACGAATAACCGGAAATGGAAACGAGGATTCCGGGTCCCACCATGCCGACGATAAGAATCGCGACCATGATTTTACGAATACTCAGGGAAATTACACTGCCCGCGCATAGGGCGATGGTGGCGGTAAGGATAAGCGGAAAATGTTCGTGCAGGGGGCAGTCGATAAAGCTTGTCATGAATAAACAGCCCCAGGCAGTAGCGCTGAAAAACAAACTCAGAAACAGCGGCAATTCTTTTGCTTCAATGCCATGGCTGAGAAAGCCGATATAGCGTTTTACGATGTGATAACGCAGTAATGACAACCCACTGATCAGGATGCCAAAGATCACCAGCCAGAGTAGCTTTGTTTGAGTCGGACTATCGAGCAGAATTGTGCAAAATATGATCAAGAATACCGTTGGATAAAACACCACCCCCGGTTTCTGGCGACCGGCTAAATCACGCTGGCGTTGGTGATGCAACGCCTCGCGGTAATCGATCGGAACTGGCTGATGCTCAATTTCCAGATATCGACCGAGCTGTCTGAACATCTGATCTCGGCCTCACTAAGTTCGCGAATTGTTAAAGAGCGTTTATGCCTCCCGAACTCGACTACCGACATAAACCTCCCAATTCCATCTTGCGCCTGAAATCGGTCTCCTGCCTTGAGGCCAATCACTTTTTCAGGTGCCGATCAGCGTAACTTCTTATAGAGGGCTAATGAACAGAGGGCGGCGAGGGACTCAAAAAAGTCGATGCGTTCCCGGTTTGCGGTAGGATCGTTTTCAGTTTGCGTCATGGCCTTAAACAGCAGGCAAAGCAAGCCGCTTTTTTGCCGATCCCGCGCAGTTAGCGGCAGGGTGACAGCTATTATCTGATCGGCGCCGAGATAATTAAGTAACGAATCGTGGGTGCCGGTCGTGGTGGTGGTACTGCGGTTAATGATAATTCTCGAATGAAAATCATTTTGAAACGCCGCCACCAAGGCCAGGTTTTCATCCTGGATATTCAAACGCGGCAGGGTGTGGGGAGCGCGCGCTCCCTGGGGGGTTTGTAAGCCACTGGGAATCAGAATACCGTCATGGTCATGGAAAAGGTACATTAGTACCGCATCGGCATTACTAAGCTCAAGGACTTCTCTGCCAAGTAGTTGAACAATGCGGTGATTGTCGGTTTCATGGCTCAGTGCCTTGAACAGGCGGCTTAATCCGATTGTTGCGGCGCGGCTTTTTTCCAGTGCTTCGCTTAAATGTTGAATGTCCTTTATTTGAGTTTCAACGGTTGCATTTTGGCTGAAATCACCTCGCCGTATCGGCTCTGACCTGGCCACCAGACGTTTGAAAGGTCTGGTCATCTGTTGTGCGGCAATAATCGCGATCGGAATACTAAACAGGATAATCAGCAAGATAACCAGAGTGGATTCGTTGCGAATAGCCGAAGCTTCCGCCAGCAGTTCCGATTCAGGAGCGAGGATCAGCAATTTTGCGGTAAAGCCGACCAGCGTGATCGGCTTATTGATTCCGATCCAGCGTTTGCCCCCGGAATCGAGAAAAAAATGCGAATCATCGACAGCCGGCGCTAGTTTGAAAAAGTCGGTAACGACTTCGGAATTGATGTCTTCCAACTGGGCGATACTGAGATCTTCGTTGGTGGAGGATAATACGATGCTATCAGGTTCCAGGCTGGCAATAACTTCATTGTCGCTGGTGTAGATCAGCATTTGAGACGAAGGGCTGACGCGGTTGTCGCGCAGCGTATTGGAAAGTGATTCCAGCGTGATGTCCGCCGCCATCACATTGCCGGTGGCGGTTTCCTCTTTGACCAGGGTTACTCCGACTTTGCCGATAAAATAGAAAAGATAGGGCGCTGTCGTTGTCACATCCTGACTATAGAGCGCCAGACGATACCAGGGTCTGACCGTAGGATTATAACTGGTAAATCCCAGGTCTTTGGAGGAAATCAGCGTCAGGTCTGCCTGGTAAAAAAAACGGCGGAAGTCCGGCTGGCCCTCTTCGCGTTCAATATTGTCAACCACATAAGCCGCGCCTTCGGGAGCGCCAAACCGCTTGATCATATAGTCGCTGTTCAGGCTGCGGACGATGAAATACTCCGCATTGCTGTAGCCGACGGACAGCGCCACGATTTCCGGCTGGGATTGGAGAATGTCCACCAGCACCGGCAGCCGGCTGAGCCGATCCTTTAAATCTTCGTCTTTCGGTAAGGGCGACAGGCTCAGCAGCCGAACCGTGGTCGATACCGGACCATAGGCGGAATAAAAGTGCTCTGTGACGTCATTGGCGACTTGCTCGAACAGTTCTTTAGAGGAAGAAAGAAATATGTCGCTGGTCTTTTGGTGGTGAAACCAGCCGAGTACCGCGCCGAAAAGCAGCAGCATCGTCAGCAAAATGGTCGCGAGTTGGAACTGGGTGGTGAGAACTTTTTTCACAGCGACATCGTCGATGGTTGGTTGGCATTTGGTCGGCTTTCGGCCGCGCTTACTGGTTTAACCGGGCAATCCACTTGGGCACGCCAATGACAGCAGTTTCCCTAAAAACCCTCGCATCTGCAACCTGCAACTCCGTACTGGGATCGACCACGCTAATTTGACAGTGATTTGGAACAAACTGAACCAATGATGCCGCTGGATAGACTTGCAGCGACGTCCCTACCACCAGCAGATGATCTGCCGTTCCACAGATCTGTGCGGCGTGGTTCATTTCTGTTACGGGCTCGCCAAACCAAACTACATGGGGGCGCAATTGCGCGCCTTTGGCGCAGGTGTCGCCGAGCCTGATGGCTTTACCCTGTAACGGGTAGATCAACTCCGGGTGCCTGGTGCTGCGCGCCTTATCGAGTTCCCCGTGCAAATGAATAACGCGTGAACTCCCCGCCCTCTCATGCAGATTATCGACATTCTGGGTGATCACGGAAACATCGAAACGCGCTTCCAGCCCTGCAATGGCGAGATGGGCCGCATTCGGTTGCGCCTCCCAGGCTTGGCGCCTGCGTTCATTGTAGAATTGCAACACCAGCGCCGGGTCGCGTTCCCACGCTTCCGGCGACGCTAGTTTCGTGAAGTCGTATTGCCGCCACAAGCCGCCCATGTCCCGGAAAGTAGGTAGGCCACTCTCGGCGCTAATTCCGGAACCACTGAGAATGACAATATGTTTTTTCGAGATAGCTTGAACCTCTTATAAGAGTGTTTCAATTGCCTGAATAAACTCCGGACTGTTCGGCGCGGTTTGACTCGGAAATTGAGCGACTGCGACACCTTCCCGGTTGATTAAATATTTGTGAAAGTTCCATTTAGGCGCAGAGCCGGTTTGGTTCGCCAGTTCCATGAACATGGGGTGTGCTGAACTGCCTTTGACCGGATACTTTGTTGTCATGGTAAAACTGACACCATAGTTCTTATAGCATATATTCGCGGTTTCCGATTCTGCGGCGGCTTCCTGGTTAAACGAGTTGGAAGGCACGCCGACGACTTCAAAACCCCGACTTCGGAACTTGTTGTAGAGATCTTCCAGACCTCTGAACTGGCCGGTAAAGCCACAATAACTGGCAGTGTTAACGACTAACACAGCCTTGCCTTGTAGCAGCTTGCATAGATCGATCTGTTTACTCGAATGCAGCTTTTGCATCTGATGGTTTATCAAATCGGTGCATTCCGCTTTCAGAAGTGCACTGAAGCTGAGCAAAAGAATCAGGCCCGCAGTCTGTTTCAACAATAACATCGCAATTACCCCCTCATAAAATACCAACTAATGATTCAAATGGTTACGTAGATTACAAGAAATTTGCTTAAACACTGAAGGCTCGACTTCCCTACGGATGTCATACTGCCATTGGGCGATGAATATGCCTGAAATTTGCAGGCTGTTTCCATGCCGGAGGGCTATACTATGCTTCATTGTGACGGTAAATCTGTACGAATAGCGCTCACCTCAACATTACGAATTGTTACTTAACGAGTAACTGCTTGTAAACGAGCGGTCTTTCCTCAATGAAAGCGAAAGTGATTCGGAACGGATTTTGAGGACTTGTTTACAACTGACTCTAACCTGGAAATGTAGATGGCTAGGCGACACCAAATGGTTAAACTTTCATTATCAAATCTGTTGATACCTATGCTGACGAGCCTGCTGATTGTCTTGCTGCTTCAGGCTTGCCAGTCCGCACCGACCAAACAGACGTCTGCAAAGCCGGCGGAGCCGCAGGCGGTATACCGGGAAACGCCCAGCCAGGATAAAGGTTCGGAGAACAAGGTAACCGGGGAGTCGAATGTAGCCAAAACCCTGGATAGCAAAGCCCCGGATGCGGAAGAATCACCGGAAGTCTCCAATACGCATAGAAAAACCAAAGAAGCCGTAGCCGCTACAAAACCGACAAAAGACAAAAGCAAAACAGTCGCCGAAGCGGAGCCTAGAAAGGTTCAGCCAAAAGAAGAACCGAAAGCAACAACCGCCTCGAAAGTGCCGGCGGCGACCAAGCAAGTAGCCAAACCGGCCGCCACCAAACCGAAAGTGAGCAAAGAACCTGAGCAAAAGGCCGTTGTGCAAACCGAGATTAGCAAGCCGAAAGCCCGCCCGAAAGAGATCAAGCCAGCAGAGAAAACGGTAGTTGAACAGGTTGCCAAACCGACGATGCCAAAAGCCGCTGCCGAATCAGCCGCTGAGACGACAGAGCTGGCAATGCTGGATACGCAGGATAGCCCTGCCGGCCAAGTCGCGGAGGAGGAAGCTGAAAGTCTGCAACCGCTAAAGCTGACCTTGGATCTCCTGCCCTACGCATTCTCGGGGTGGACGCTAGAACATAATTGGGACAATCAGCATCCGGATACCTGCCGGTTGCGCAGCGACAAAATCTCCATCAATGACGGCTACGAAACCAGTTATCTCTGGGCCGAGGTATTACCGGATCAGATCAAACTGCATACCGGTTCGCATATCGACTTGGAATACGAAGGAAGTGGCGTGCAGTTTGGCTTTAAACCGGCCGTACCCTTTAGCGGATTGGTTACGGAGACTGCCGTCCAGGTAAAGGGCGATTTCGTAACCCAACTGGCTACGACAAGCACCATGACCGTCTATATCGGATTTTGGCCGACCTGGCCGAAGACAGAAACCCAAAAAGTGTCTTTGTCGCTCGACGCAATGACGCAGGCGGTGCCGGCTTTTGAACAATGCCTGAAACTGTAACTTACTCAACTAACCATCTTCGACAGGAATAAAACTCATGTCTTTAAGACTCAAATTTAACCTGGTTCTTGGCCTGGCCTCATTAATCGGCATCGGCGTGGCTGCCGGGCTGGTCTATGGGTTGCTGAAAAATAATGCGGAAGAAGAGGTTTTGGACAGTGCCCGGATCATGATGGAAAGTGCGATCGCCGTTCGAGGATACACGGTAAACGAGATAAGACCCCTATTGGCATTACAACAGAAACGTCAGTTTTTGCCCCAGACCATACCAGCCTACTCGGCTCACCAGTATATAAGGCAACTACAGAAGGAGCACCCCGATTACAGTTATCGGGAGGCAACGCTCAATCCGACTAACCCTGCCGATCGGGCGGTGGATTGGGAAGCGGATATCGTCAATTTTTTCCGCAATAACCGTGAGGTTACCGAGTATATCGGTACTCGGGACACACCTACCGGGCCATCGTTGTATTTGAGCCGCCCGATAGAAATCAAAAATCCGAGTTGTTTGACCTGCCATAGCACTCCATCGGCAGCCCCGGCTACCATGATTGAAATGTATGGAGACAGCAATGGTTTCGGTTGGAAGCTGAATGAAATTGTCGGCGCACAGATTGTGTCGGTCCCAATGTCGGTGCCGCTGAAACGGGCGGAAAAAACCTTCACCCTATTTATCGGGTTACTGGTTGGAGTGTTTCTCTTGATCACCGTGTTGTTGAACGTGATGTTGAATTTCGTGGTTATCAAACCGGTAACCAAACTCTCTGCGAAAGCCAATGAAGTAAGCCTTGGCGCTTTGGAAGCCGAAGAGATGCCGGTAAAAGGCAATGATGAAATTTCTTCGTTGACCAAGTCGTTCAATAGAATGCACCGCAGCCTGGCGAATGCGATGCAGATGCTGGACGAGTCTGACGCCTGAATTCGGATGAAGTAACTGCAGGAAATGCGCAACTACTATGAGTAATTTACCTTTCGACATCATAGGCAAGTACAAAGTTGAATCGGTCATCGGCCAGGGGGCCATGGGGGTTGTGTACAAAGGCTATGATCCTGATATCGAACGCACGGTGGCGATTAAAATGCTGCATGCGCATCTCGTGGTGGATCAGGAGGAGGGAGGGCTGATTACCCGTTTCAAGCAGGAAGCCCAGGCTGCTGCGCGTTGTTTACACACGAACATTGTGACCGTATTTGACTTTGGCATTATTCAACAGTCGCCTTACATGGTGATGGAATACGTCGATGGTATCGATTTGCGTTCGTTTTTGCGGGAAGGCGCGGTACTGACCATCAAGCAGGTCGGCGATCTGATTATTCAGGTTCTGGAAGCCCTGGATTATTCGCACATGAAGGGGGTGGTCCACCGGGACATCAAACCGGCAAATATTCTGTTATTGGATTCCGGGCATGTCAAAGTGACGGACTTCGGTGTGGCAAAGCTGGATACCTCGGAGTTGACAAATGTCGGCGATGTTATCGGTACTCCGAGCTATATGTCACCCGAGGCACTGCGAGGAGATGTGGTGGATGGCCGTAGCGACTTGTATTCAACGGCGATTGTACTGTTGGAACTGATCGCCGGGAAACGCCCGCAGAAACACGGTACTTACTGGCAACGGGAAGAGATTCAGGAACTCTTGGCCGTGAGCAGTATTTTACCCTTGCAACTGAATCGTAGCGTCGAGGATGTTCTGATCAAAGCACTGGCCGCCGATCCCCGGGACCGCTACAAGTCCGGCCAGGAATTTGCTGCAACGCTGAAAGCGCTGCTTTCCCCGAATCAGGTCTATGTGCCGGAGTTGACCGACTTGGCTGCTACGGTCGTACAGAGCAAGATCACCCATAAGCAGCAATCTCCAGGGGAAAACACGTTTGACAGCCAGATGTCGAGTTCGCAAATTGCGTTGTCTCCGGAAGTGTCGCAAATATTGAGCAGAAGCCTGGCTCCCTATCTTGGCCCCATGGCAAGCCGAATTATCAAGACAGCGGCCAATCGATCCATGTCCTTGCAGGATATGATCGACCGCCTGTCCAACCATATTCCCAATGACAACGAACGCAAGGATTTTATCAATACCCTGAATCAGACCGGAATTCGGTCAATGCCGACGGAAACATCCATGAGCGGTGCTTCCAGGGTGACAACGATTGGCTCGGTGCGGTCCGCCAAGGCAAAGAGTGCGGCCTTGGAAATTACCGGTGAAACGACGCAAAAACTGGTCAAGGCATTGGCGGAGCATGTCGGTCCGCTGGCTGCCCGAATTGTAAAAAAAGCGGTTCGGGAATCCGCATCGCTGGACGAGCTTTATCAGGCGCTGGCAAATAAAATACCTGAAGAATCAGAGCGTTCTCAGTTTATTCTTAATGCCAGAAAAATTGTTTAGCCTCAGTTTCGTTGCGCTGGCCGCCAACCGGCAAGGCAGCGGTTGTGGTTCTAATATCAGTTGCTACGCACATCAATCGTAATCATCGGCGACATAACCGCAGGTGCGTGGGGACGGTGTAGTTCATCGCTGAGAATTATCTGCAAGTCGTGTCTGCCT
The DNA here is from genome assembly GCA_028280065.1 of Hahella sp. Taxonomy (GTDB): domain Bacteria; phylum Pseudomonadota; class Gammaproteobacteria; order Pseudomonadales; family Oleiphilaceae; genus Hahella. Next base: position 3,644 of record JANQMN010000036.1, on the reverse strand, counting down.
GGAGTAAGGAAGAGCTGAAACTGCTTCTGACTCGGGTCCAAGGTGCGAACTTCGTTGCCCATGGGTTGATTGGCGTTGACTTCCATATTGCTGTCGATGAGTAAATGCAAGTGATTACCAACAGCCCCGGGGTCCGCCAGTTCTACATTGGTTAACTCATACTCCACGGTGAAAGGGGCTTCGACTTTCTCGCCATTGGCAGGTTTGGTGATAACGACTTTGGCTCCTTCCGGCGCCGGCGTTGGTTCAAGCGGCAAACCCAGTGCCGCCGGCACAAAAAACAGCCAATAACTGCCTAACAGTAAACGATTAATTCGTACTGACATAAAAAGTTTCCAATGTGCGTTTCCTACATTATAAGCACAACCCGGCAGGCTGTGTTATTCTGCCTTTGCATTATTTTATACCAGATGCCAGAAAGGTTTGTTTTTGATGCTTTTTACTCCTCATGTCCGTTCGGTTTTTTTAGTACTGGTCTTTTTTTGTTTCAGCGGCTGCCAGAGCGCTTATTATGGTGCCATGGAAAAAGTCGGCATCCATAAGCGCGAAATCCTGGTCGATCGGGTGGAAGAGGCCAAACAGTCTCAGCAGGATGCAAAACAGGAGTTTAGTTCTGCGTTAGAGCAGTTTCAGGCACTGGTTGGGGTTGCCGACGAGGATTTGCAAAGCCAATATGAACGTTTAAATTCTGCATTCGAAGACAGTGAAGATGCGGCGGAAGAAGTGAGTGATCGGATCGGGGCGGTAGAGGATGTTTCCGAAGCGCTGTTTGAGGAGTGGGAAGAAGAGCTGGAGCTTTATACCAGCGCCAAACTCCGTCAGGACAGTGCCCGCAAGCTCGCCGCGACGAAAAGTAAATATAAGCAATTGCTGAGGGCAATGCGATCTGCGGAAAAAAGAATGACGCCGGTGTTGAATGCTTTACGTGATCAAGTCCTCTACCTTAAGCACAATCTTAATGCCCGCGCCATCGACAGCCTCAAAGGCGAGTTGAAGTCCGTTGAAACCAACGTTGCCAGATTGATTGGGGACATGGAAAAGTCGATTGCCGAAGCAGAGGCATTTATCGAACAGCTTCAAAACTAGCGAAGTATCAGCAGTTAGAGGTATGCCATAAATGCCAAGTCATAACTCAATACATATTGAAGTATCCGAGTCATCAGGAAAATAAGCGCTGTACTTATGTTCATCCTTTAACGTCTGCTCCGCCCAGACATCGTTATATTTGGAAAGATAATTGAAATACAGTTGAGGATTGTCTCCCCCATATTTGATGATCCTGGATACGGCAATCCGGTCCGGATGTTTGAAATAAGCACCGTTGGTGGATATTAAATATCTGGGGCAATTGAGGCGTTTTAATAATTCCGTGGAAACGTTGGCATCGCTGCCATGGTGTGGCGTTTTGAACATATCGATATCAAGCGCCTTGCCATCCGGGCAGTATTGCTCAATCGCTTCAATCAGTACCGGGCCATGGGCATCCCCGGAAAACAATACCCGTTTGCCTGCGAATTCTGCGATGAAGGCAATGCTGCTGCCGTTGGCTTTTGAAGAGTCGGTGATCGTTTCAGTATCAGCCAGTTCGTTTACGTCGGGCAGTTCGCCACCCAGAGCTTCCAGTCCTGATGGCCGGGTGTCTGTATCTTCGGTGTCTTCCAGGCGTTTTTCCGGGTCAAGCCCTGCTTTTTGTGCTTCTTCAATCCATTTGGGTTTAAGTTCTGCCAGCTCTTTTTGTGTTGGCGACAGCAGGGTCAGGCACATACCGCCTGGCAGAACAACGGGTGTAAAGTTTCCGGAATTATCGACTCTTGATGCCTTGCCGGCAAAAGCTTTGTTCCAGTTAACCCCCGGTTTTTCCAGGTGATCGGTTAATGCCTCGCCCTGTTTTGCTCCTAACGTTTCAAGGTCGGTCAGGTGCTGGTAACCATTGAACCAGATGTCGTCGAAAGTGATGCTGAGTTCGTCGTCTTCAAACAACTTAAGCACACCGCCAATGTGGTCCGCGTCAATGTGGGTGATCACCAATAGATCAAAGTGACGGTCTGCATCAGGCAGAGCTTCAATCCGTTCTTTCACTTTCCTATAGGTACCGGAAGTGCCGCCGTCGATTAAAATACGATGAATTGGCCCACTTTCTTCGCCATACTCGATCCAGATGCAATCCCCGTGGCCCGCCTGAATCAGTTCTGTCTTATACATCCGCTTCTCCTTGAATGAATACAGGCAATGTCTTCAGATCGATACCCTGCTGCCTGACTTCATCTGGCACTATGTACTGCCAGCCGTGTTGATTGGTATCTTCTTGTAACAGGGAGATCCCTTTAAAGCTTAGCAATTGCTGCGACGCATCACTGAAAAGGGCAAGCTCGGCGAAATGTTTATAGCTGGCCAAAGCTTGTCCGCTTTTGGTTTCATCGAAACCGAATTCTTCAGGATTAAGTGCATACTCCCGTAACCGACTGACTAAAACGGAAAGTCCCTCCTTGAATAGGGGTAAGCCCCGTCTGCCTGCTTCGAGAAACAGATCCAATGCTTCTGTGTGCCGGTTTTTCTTCGCTGCCAGTTCAGCAGCGATAATGGCGCCGTCCGCCAGCCCGGTAAACCAGTTGCACAGATTGGTCGGCCAGTCGTGCAAGTGCTCAAGATCTCCTAGACGCAACAGTACGTATCCACCCAGTGCGGCTTCGATAGGATTGCTGATTTTTTGGAAAAGCATGGCTTCGGCATCTTTCACCAGTTCGACCGCAAAATCGTAGGAGCCGGCGGCTAAATATTCGAGCATAAGTGAAGATCTTGGAAACTGGCTGAAATCACAAGTCACTTTTAATTCTTGCTCGTAATCCCATAATTCCACCGTACATTCGTCTATCTGGGAGTTCGGGTAAAGCGGCAATACCAGGAATATGGAGTCGGATTGGGCCTTACGCACCTCCATCACTTGTAGACGACTATCAGCTCTGAATTTCAGCGTAATACGGCTGAGCCTATCGATAGTTTCGGTAGCGCTGACAACCTGATCGAGCCCTTTTTCGGCAACCTTCCAGCCTGAATCTTCATAAACCAGAACTCTTGCAAGGCAGCCGTGAGGGATTGCTGATCTCACATATCCATCCGATACCCCACTTCCGGAAGTTTCTATGTTACCGAAGACCAGATCATGGTCGGGATTGTAGTTGGATGATCCTGTGTAACCTACGTTTTTTGCCAGGTTCAACTTTATGGCGGCAAAAGAGTCTTTCAGCCGGTTAAATTCCTTTTGTCCAGGTATCGCTAGCACGACTTGTTCATTTGGGCGGGATACAACACGCATTCTTGTTGGGGATTTTGCTGCAAGGGTGATTGCCCTACGGCGAATTCCGGCATGGGGTTGTGTTTTTCGGGAAACTTCCATTTGTATGGTTTTATCATCTCCCCTGTTGAGTTCAACTACCTGGTTTTGCTCGCTGCCGTCGGGTCTTTTCAACTGAACCACATAAAGTCCGGGATCCAGGGTAATTGTTGTTGCAGTTTTACAGTAACCCACCAAACTCAGCTCGCTGGTACGTATCGCCACCGGGAGCGGGATAGGGGACCCTCCGGCGATTTCCACCTTCAACCTGGCTGGATCTTCAGTCGCGGGGTTGCTGACAAAACGATTCGAG
>JANQMN010000024.1 GCA_028280065.1 Hahella sp. | reverse complement strand
GCAATAGTGTCGGTAATAACCGTGGAAAAAACGTCCTTCCTGTTCTCCATGCACCGGATCATCCGTGGCATCGACGTCCAGAATAATCTCTTCGGGTGGGGGTGGCTTGGATTCCAAGTGTAGTGGATAAAGTGCATAAAAAAAACGAATCCCAGGCGCTTTCACATCAATTATCGGCGTATTACGGCTAAGTTCACCTGACCTACCACTATATGTTCATCGGTCGTCGATTGGATCTATCCCGCTTCGCCTCATGGGCGATTTCCATGCCCTGCTTAATATTTTTCTTAAGAACCTTATCTCGAAGTTCCTGATAAGCCGTGTAAAGAGCCGGGTATTGTTTGGCAACTTTCCTTCGAGCAGAAAACTCTGGGTTAACCTGTTTTACTCGATGCAGTCGAACAGCCAAACGTGATTCTTGAACTTGCCCTTTTGTCAGATTCTCTTGGTGCTTTGCTTTCGATGAAGGCAAACTGAAAATGCCAGGTTTAGCCTCTTTAAGTATATGATTTTTATTCTGCTGTTCTACTAGAGCTTTGTTCAACGCATCTTCGAGCCTTTCTTTCTGTTGCTGCAAATTGTCATTGAGTGCATTGAAAGTACGATTGAAGCAAGAGGACAAGGTATTTTCTGGTGCAACCCTTTCTGGCTTAAAGTTAAAGTCGCGTAAAGACTGTTTGACATCATTTGCTTTATTGATTTGCTTCTCAATATCTTCTGCTCGTTGCGATTTTGCACTCTCTAAAAAAAGCTTATCGAGGTCCATCTGGTCCAAATGAACAGCGCTTTTCAATTCCTCTTCAATCTGTTTAACGGGGATGTTTTCGTTAATGGGACGACGGCTATCGGCTTGTTCTTGGAATGCCGTTTTTTGCTTAACCTCACCAATAAATTTCTCCGTATATTCACCTAAGTCGTCCTTCTTGATTCGAGAATCAATAATCTGAGCGTGTTGTTCAGGTTTTTGGATAAATTGATTGTACTCATGAAGTCGCACAACATCCTCAGTTTCCATGGGTTTCATACTGACGACATTTGCAAACTCATTATACGCACGGTTGTAAGGACCTGCGGCTACTATATCCTTGGCATATCCACCGCCCACTTGGGAATGGGCTCCCGGATACATTTCTTCTTTCACCTCTTTGCCGCCCGCTGCCAGCGTTATAGGGAAAGTTTTGCGGAACTCGTGCGCGGCTATTAAATGCAAGGTGGAATCAACATTTTCGTGGATCTTTAAATCCTTTGACATATGATCCGACATACGTTTCGTAATTGGATCAGGTAGCTGCCTGACTCCAGGAATCTTCCCAACGTAGTTTTTTACTTTATCGATAAAGGATTTAGGTATACCATAGCTGGCCACCGTATCGAAAATAACCAGTTTGTTAAGGTTAACCTTTTGTGGCTCTACCAGGTAGTTACCTGTCTTCTTGCCGTTGACAATTTCAGGAACACCTCGTTTATTCACCACATTGGTAAAATGTCGAGCTTGTGCCGCCCCTCGAGAAAAACCACAAACATTGATGTCGACTTTACCCACTTGCTCGGGTTGCTTGTTTAAATAGCTAACAAGTGCATCATAAGCCTTATCCACGCGCCGTTGACTACCTAGGCCGATGCCCTGCTTGACCTCGTTGAACCAATCTAAATGGAATCGCCCCTTGGAAGATCCAACGCCATTCAAATAGATCGACTCACTCTGTACTGCCCCGCTTTTTTTCGCACTGTAGTCTTGATTTGTGAGATCGGTCTTTTTGGTATCGACAGCGTTGAACAACCGAGCCACATTTGTATGCGTTCCCTTACCTATATCCTCGGATAGATTATTACCCGTGCCATCAAAAAAAATATTAAAGGAAAGCTTCCCTTTTTCCCCTGTTTTTTCCATGAGCTTACTCTTGATCCAGTTTATCCACCAATGTACGAATATGGCCATCTACGGCTTTAAACATACGCTCAAACACCTGCGCCAGACGTTCCTCGGAAATATCCCGCATAATTGGACAACCAACTAAAGCCCCTCTACCTGCATCCATCGCAATAATGGCATATTGCACTGCCGTTTCTTTAATCGCGATTACTCTTTTACTTTCCTCTGGATGATGAAAATTCCTGGCGATTTGATATTCGGCAAAGGTATTTTCCAACGCTTGGATGATATCAGCGGCAACCGCTAAACACATTTCCTTCGCATAGGTTTCATCGGCGCCAAGTACCAAGTATTCTTTGTAAACCGCATCAACAACAAGGTTTGTCAAAATATCATTGGTATAGTCTTCTATTGGCGGATAGAACCCGTCAGGTAACTTTGCCCCTTCATAGTAGGTAGGATAATCCTTGGTTGTATAATTTTCGAAAATCGTACCTTTAAACCTCGGATCATCGGGTTTGAATATTTTTTTACTCATCATTTTTTCCTTTTCTGGTGGAGGGCTGTTATGTCGCCATTCCTTATAAAAATCTATACCCTCAAGCGACTTCGCTAGCGTGCCTCTCCGAAGTTTCCGCCGCAACTCGACTAAGATGCTTGAAAGTAGGTGAAAGCCTTCTAAATAGCTTAGCCTTCGGTCTTTCAGTTTGCACCAACAACGAAATAGTTAACGACTGCCAAAATCGACAAATGCAGTGGATAGAACGCATAGAAAAACCAACGGACACGTGGCACTTTTACATCAATTTGCGTTGCCAGTATCAGTAGAGGAATTACCCATAGTGCACCATGATTGCTGTTAATAATATAGAGCGATGCACATCCCATTAGGATAAACAGGACAGGCCATATGCCAGGTTTGCGAACATAGCAATAAAAGGCTACCCCGAATAAAACAGCTGGATAGAAAAACTCTCCGAGACCACCTCTCACCAGAATGACGAGCGCTGCGGCGAGACCCTTATTTTGAGAAGAAAAATAGATCGCCCCTGTAATCGTAAGTAAGGTGAACATCATATTCAGCGGATACCAGCCCCAAAACCAAGTGCTGAGCGACATAAACGAGGGCGTAGCCAACAGGCCAAAAATCACTAAGCGTTTCATGGTTCTGAGGTGGGAGGCAAGTGTCGCAGTCGGGCGCGCCAAATTATAGGCAAGCGTTGCAACAAACAGCGGCATTGCTAAGCGACCTATCGCGAAAAGCGCTGGATAGGCATAGCCAAAAACATAGGCATTGACATGGTCAATTGCCATTAAGATGAGCGCTAACCACTTAAGTCCTTCAACGGTGCCATCCGATAGAGCAAAAGGCTTCAACCCAAACTTACTTTCCTTAGCAACAATGGTAGTGCTCATATTTGTCTATTCCTTTAAACGACTAGTTGGGATCTCTTACGAATCGCCAGACGGAGTAACTATTGGTACTGGAGCTATAAAGCTTTCCGGTAAAGAAATTGAATTCATAAACTTCAAATTCCCCTGAAATCGAAGATGATCCGTACAGGTTATCTCCACTATCTATATAGAATACTTCCGCATTGTAGCGCTGTGGATCGCATTGAAATTCGATAAGGCTCATCAATTCTTTAATATTTGGCACACGCCAATCGTCATAGCCGCCAACGCGGCTCGATGCTGCTATTTGAAGAGCTCCATGTAACTGTAGATCGTCTGTTCTACCTTCACATGCTTCTCCATTCCAAGTCCAGTTATTTGGACAACGCTGCCACATCAAACCGGTAACTAAGTCAGTCGCAGTCCCATCGTTATGTACTTCAAATCGCTGGTTTGGTGCCGTAGAGGGGAGGTCCGTATAACACTGGGACCACGCCATACTTATCAGCAAGAAGTTAACTAGTAATATATTCAAGTATTTCATTTGCGACACTCCTTAATCTGATACAGGTAGAACGGCTTCAGCATTACTCTTACTGGCATCACCTATATAGCCAACAGGGGCAATACTCGGCTGCACAGTGATTTCATACGCCTCATCCCGCTCGCTTGGGACTGTTTGCGAAGTCCAAACTCTGCTTGATTCATCGTCCAATCTAAAATAGGTTGGATCTATGCTATTGATGGATAAATCCACCAAAGAAACAACTTCCATTGCGGTCGGTAAGCGCCAAAGATTATGGCCGCAATAACGTTTGGCATTCAGCGCATTCATTAAGGTTTGGGTATTGCACTCAGATCCAGTGCACTGCTGGCGGAATCCACCTGGCTCATCTAAACCTTCATCACCACCATTCGTCGCAGGATTTGGATCGTACCAACTATATCGATTATTTTTATAGTGCAATCCTTCTTCTTCAGAACGAGCATCCCAAACCAAGCCGGTCACATTGTCCCGCACACACGCCCAATCGGCTGCTGACGCGGACAGCTCGTTGCCTTCAGCATCCAGTTTGGTGAAGCTAAAACCACCTTTCCCATCACTATCATTTGGGTGAGTTGCGTCGCGACCGATAAGCGGGTCTTGAGGAAAAGCCGCATCCAAACAATCGATGGTATTGGCACTATTGGTTTCATCCACGCAACTAGTTGCACCGGTATCGTTCAGCGTGAACGGAACTGCCGGTGCGAGAGGGCATTCCGTTAGTAAGTTAACGCCATGAGCCTCGCCAAGCGCATGAATCACCTGGCGGTAGGTATATTCCCCCTCAGCGGTATAACAGTCGGCGATAGTAACTTTATTACGGACCACAATTTGGTCGGGTTCGGCCGCACCATTAATAAAGGCAACGATCAACTGATCAGGATAGAAAGCGCCTGAATCTAACTGGCCTACCCAGTAATCACGGCCTGCTGCATCCGACTCACGATTGAAGAGATTCAGGTATACAGTTTCCACCAAGTCACTTGTGGTTAGCTGACCATAGTTCTCCAGATATTCCGGTTGCTCATTGACCAGATTAACCCGGATCTGCTCAAGGCTAATATTGCCGAGATCAACCTGTTCCGTCCAATAAGCTAGACCAGGTCCATCTGCAGGGCGCCCCAGGTAAGCAATATAAAGTTGTTGGATTTCTTCTGCTGTGGTGAGATCCGCGGCCTGCGCTGATGACACAAGTCCAGGGCATAAGAGTGCTGTGAGAAGTCTCCGTTTTAAGTTCATAGTTATCTCTATCCGTAATAATAGATTAGTGCCCTTCCCGACGAATTGCCGCCGGTATGAATTCTTGGCTGCTCGCTAAGTACTGCCAGTTAAACGCCACGGGCTCTTCATTGGAAAGCCCATTCACCAGGTACCGCCGATTAAATAAGTCATAGATCGCGTGTGCCGCCACCCAGGCCACACCACGATGGTAGTAGTGGACATGAAATCCTTCGGATACCCGCCATAGCTCATCATCCTGGTTGTAATGATCGACCAAAACGATTTGCCAACTGTCTTCATCCACGTAAAACACACGCTTCTTGTAAATGTGTTTTTCCGCTTCTTTTAAGGAGGCTTCCACAACCCAAACACGGTGCAACTCATAGCGTAACTTCTCAGGATTTAGGTGATGGTTTTCTAGAAGATCCGCATACCGATACTGCGGATTAGTCAATTCAAAATTGTTATAGGGAACAAACACTTCTCGCTTACCTAAAAGCCTCCAGTCATAGCGATCCATGGAGCCATTGAAGAGATCGAAGTCATCGTTAGTACGCAGTCCGTCAGCTGCTGTCCCAGGACTATCATATGCAACTGTAGGTGATCGTCGAACACGCCGTTCTGCGCGGTTATACATCCAGGCGCGGCGATTTTCCTTCACCTGATCCAACGTTTCGTGAATCAACAAGATGTTTCCAGCCATGGAAACTGGCGCTTCAATCTGTTGTTTAAAATAGAAATGAATATTGGGATCAGTCGCCAATTGAAAGTCAGTCAACGATTCCCGAAAGGTAAAACTTTCTGTTAGCCTGGTGGTTGAATAGGTTCCCTGTCGCGTGGGCGCAATCTGCACCACATGGCGCGAGACGGCCCCGTTTCGCCAACGAAACATGTGATTCCACATGATCTGTTTTGCTTGCTCTTCATTTGAACCATGGGGAATTGGAAACGGATAGGCCATAGTATGACCAACCACCCCATTGCCGTCATTCACAAGCCAGGCATTTTGGGCATTTTGCTTGGCGACCCGGTAAATAATTTCGGGATTGGAAAATGTCCGATGCGTACGATAAATCGGTAGCTGGTAGCTCTCTGGATAAATTTTTACCATGACAATTTGTCCCATGGAAAGCTTATCTACATAGCGGTCAACATTGGTCACATTGATGACGAATCGTACGGATTCATCGGCAAATGGATTAATAACAGGCTGCCGCCCACCCTGCCCGCGGCCATCGATACCAGCAAATTCACTGGCATTATCCCAAGCTGGGATCGTACCTTCAGCATTCCCGGCCATTTCAGCCCCGACTGGCGTCAAACTGGTCCCGAGTTTTTGTGCATCTTCTGAAGAGACTTCCGCATTCGAACTGGCGGCAAGAATTAAACCTAAAATTAGGGCGCGATTTATCATTCTGATCCCTCAGGCTTAACGTACTTCCAAGCAAATAAAACTGGTTGGGTATTATACAGCCCCTGTCCCCAAATATGTGTGGATAAGGTCTTATTTTTTGCATAAGCCAACGGGATATTGGTCGTAATTTGCTCACAATTTTGAATGACGTCACCTGCCTTTGCATAGGCTACGACAGCGGCGGTCTCACTCCGTAACTTCAAACCCGATCCACTGGTGACCTTACAATTGATGGCTAGGTTTACGGCAGGCGTTGGCAGGGTCGCCACATCCAATAAGGAAATTATTCCATGACTGACCATGGTGGGACTTAAAGAAGCGTTAACCGCATCATAAACGGTGACCACGACATTGCTGGCATTGACCGTCAAGGTGACGTTGTAACCGCTGGGATGAGTGGCATTCCATTGATCCCGAGCCAAACTAGAAAGCTGGTAACCCGCACTCTTCATGCGTTCCTGCATAACAACAATTGCACGATCATGGTCTACTTCCCCTAGAGGCTCTATCTTGGCGACGGGTGGTTTTGTCGAAGTTGGAATGACCGGCGTTTGCGATGCACATCCAATCAATCCGAAAAGTAGGCTTATTGCAAAGGGGGTACGTAAGGATCGCCCCTCGGAAGTTATTCGCTTACGAATCGAAAGGGTATTCCCTGTCGGTTGTTTCGGTGAGTGTTTCACATGAGTCGCTTTTACGTTTTTCCGCGCATTCGCAAAGGCAATCCCTTCGCGAATCAGTTGCGGCATTAAGGTATTTGGTACTTGTTTAGGTAGGTGCGGGCTCACTTCCAAGGGTTTATTCCACGTCCCAGCAATGAGGGAAAGTTCGAAGCCGTTATCGTGGCCCACTCTAGCGAGATCGACAAATCGCCATATCTTCATGGCACACTACTCCCTAAAATTCACTGTTGGGAAATAAATTTCCAGGCAAAGAGAATGGTTTCACCGCTTACCATGCCCTGCCCCCATTGATAATTTGCCAAACTCCCTTCGCTATAGGCTGCGGGCAGTTTGTCGGTATCCAACGCTTGGCATTTCACAATCTGATCGCCCTTCTGCAGGGTTTTTACCTTCTGTCCACTGACATCGCGCACATTGAGCTTACTTGAGGAAACTATACAGGTCGTCGCCTTGGCAGCCACCGCGGATTCTACTTTGGCATTACCTGACGGCGTTTGCAGCGCATTGGCGCCAACTAAGCTCTGGTTGATGCTCAGCATGCGAACGATTTCATCACGTACAAGTTCCGGGCTTTCTCCACCCAGCACCCCTTCGATTGACATTACATTGATCGTCACAGAGCCCTTTTCGACAGACACCACAAAATTGTGGCCATAACCAGGCCTGGCAAAGGCCCCTTTCATCGGGCGCATTCCCTGAATAACCCCAGTGGCAAGGTCTTTAGACTTGATCTCATAGCCTGCCGTCATCAGGGCTTTCAGAGCCTTATTGACATTGCCTTGATAGGAGTAAGAATTCATCACGGGTTTATGTCCCATGCCACCTGCACAAGCGGTTAGCCAAAGTGTGAGGCCGATGGTCAATATATTTTTGAGGTTCATATTGAATTTCCTTACGTATCGTTATTATGGTAGTGGGCTACCATCCACTTTTACCCTGGGCTTGCGCCTTGGGCGTACTGGTGTTCCTGCCCGCCGCATTCACGGCAAAAGCATTAGTTGGCTTGTTTTGCCCAGCCGCCTTGGAGATCGATCGGGCGGTTTTACCGCCCGTCGCTTTAGAGACCGCGCCGCCTATGCGGCCACCGATCCCCTTGGCAGCAACGCTAGCTGCACCACCTAAGTAGCTACCGGAGCTTTCCTTACCGCCTTGATGTGCAGCAGCACCAGCTTTGAGCGCGCCCCCTATACCCGCAGCAGCACCGCCTGCCGCCATTGCTGCTCCGGAGGCAGCCGCCGACGCAGCACCCATGAATTTGCTCAGGGATCCGGCAGCGCCACCACCGATATGGGCGCCAACGAGCAGCGCTGCTTGCTCTGGAATCGTATCGCAAAGGAATAAAAGGACTATCGAGGCGACAGCCAACACCGCGATTTCATTCAGGTTTATATCCCCGCTTTTATCGACACTGGTCCACAAGGTGTCAAGAAACTCCACGCCAACACCGATGATCAGGATCATGAAAAACAGCCGTATGCCGAGACCAAGCACCGTTTTGTAGTAATTGATCGCCATATCGGAAGTCCATTTCGATCCGCCAAAGCCAAGAATAAAAATGCCGCCATACAGCAAAAGATAAGCGCCAGCCATCATCACAATGACATTAGCCGCTATCTTAGCCATAACTAAAAGCACAAGTCCCCCAAAAATCAGATTGGGTAAAATCATTTTCCAGGAAGATTTATCAATGATTAAAGAAATCACATCGAAACCGATATCCACTATTCCGGACGGACTTAGTTTTCCGCCTTCGACAACATCGCCATGTATTTTGTCCGGTCCCATACCCGCAATGGATTGTGAGCCAATAATGGCAAATGAATCCACGATGGAACTGGCAATCGGAATAGCGTTGGTTAACAGCCACCAATAGAGTCCAAAGAAAATAATAAATTTAATAAGTTCCGCAAAAAAAGCGCCGATATCCGCACCTTGGAGCGCCAATGTGCCAAAGGTCCACACGCAGCTGATCAGCAGCAAACTCAGAAAGAGAGTTTTAGCATGCCCCAGAATAATGCTCCCCCAAGAAGCAGCCGAGGCTTGAAAGGTATTGAGTACATCATTCAAAACCCCCTGATTGCCAAGTTCCGCAAAGACATTACCGGAATAGAATGCAAAGAGAATCAATGCCAATGAACAGAATACACGCTTCATGGAATTTCCTTATCCGCCGATAGTGGGACTAAAGAAGTGTGATTCACTTTTCTCAAACTTACGCACGGTTTGATTGTGGAACTTTAAATCCTCATTTGATTGTCGAGCCGCCTTCTCTTTCTCAATAACAGCCATGGCACGATTGTGCTGGGCCTGAATTTCTTCCAACGCCACGAGATTCGATGACATGTTAGCGAGAAGGGCATTCTGCGCTTGTAACTGAGCAACTTGCCCTTGGTCTTTTGCATTATCTACTGCCTTTATAGCTTTTTCTAAGGATTCCTTACGGCCCCTTAGTTTTGCATCGTAGCGCTTTAGATAAGCAAAAACACCGTCAATGGCATCATCTGAGTTGCCGGTCATGGATTGCCAAAGATCAATTTCGGCATAGCACTCTTCACCGCAATCAACATAGTGTGCGACGGCCTCATAAGTCGCCAAAAAATCGTTTGTATTGTTCATCGTGTCGATGATATGTTGGATCTCTTCGGCCTCGCCCATGATGTCGTCATAGGTGCTCTTGGCATAGTCTAAGCTATCAATCAAATCGCCCAATCCAACGATCACTTCCGTGTTGTGTACCATCAACAACCACTCTTGGACCTGTTTCTTATAGGAGGTCACCTGATTGGCGGTTTGGCTAATCTGCTCCGCAGTTTGCATGATGGATTGGGCAATTTGCGTGGCATCAAACGTCGGAATCCCGGCTCTCGCAGGAATGCTCATCACCAGCAGCAGCAAAGCTAAAATTACGTGTTTCATTTCTCTGTTCCTTCCGTTGACTTAATGAATAAGGTTAAAACAAGGCTCACCAGGACCGTGCGAGTGATGATGCGGCCACACTTTTTTCTTTGGATGGCCTGCAATGCTATTAATCATTTGCAAGACTTGCCATCCGCCAGGAACAGGCATCCCCGCCCCTGACTTCCATTGGAAGAACCTTTTTTCAAAGCACCCCACCTCAGGATTTGGGCATGTGGCTTCTCCACCTGGCGCGACTTCTTCATTAACCTTCACATAGTGGTGGGTTTTGAAACAATGTTTCGGGCTGTTGTCGAAGCCACTGATCTTATAGCCATTGTTGCTATTGCCTTTTACGTTGACTTGGCACTCGACACCCCAAACGTGCTCTTCATGGATCTGTTCCCAGTTCAAACATTTCTTGCGCTTTGTCCAGCCACCGACCCAATGTTCAGAGGTCTGGCCATAGGTCTCGGATTCCCAATCACGGTCTTCCCACCAATAGTACCAGGCATCAATCATTTCAGTACGACTCCAGGAACAGTATTTCGCGGGAGGGATATAGGCAGCCGGTAGCATTTCGGGTTTATAGTCATTCGGCGCTTTGTATTCCCCTTTGCCATGCCATTGATCCAAGGCAGCATTCACTACCGGACTGTGCTGGCTACTCTGCGGATTACTGCTGTTACTTGCACCGCTACTCACTAAACACTCGTGTAAGGGGCGCAACGGGGGCTTAAAATCCTTTATCCGATCCCAAAACGCATCCGCCGATTTCCCACAGCCTTTCGGAAACCCTTGCGGTAGACATAGCCAAATACCACATTCAGTACGCTTCTTGGTCCATTTGGTATCCATATCCTGATCCGCAAGCTCGTGTACATAAGGTGAATCTTTACCGGCGTAATCGGTATCGGAAATCACACCGTCGTCAATCAACTTTTTAACTTCCGTATCCGAATATTGCCGATCTTCAAGAACCCCAGCCGCGATGAGTTGGCGGATTTCCTCATTTCCATTTGTCCCTTCATAATTCACATGGTTGACCACCAGAGCTTCATCATCATCGACGTTTTCAGGATCTTTGGCATAGATCACCTGCTCTTCTTTGGACATGAACAACAAATCAAAGGACGTTGTACCACCCATATGTTCATCATCTACCTCACCGAACATATCTGACGCTTCGGTAACGTCGATATCGACATATTGGTCCATAGTGGTTTCGAGCTGTTCAATGTTATCGACATCCCTGGCGGCTTCCAGCAGCTCAACATCAATTCCACCAGTGATGGAATCCACAGGGACATCATCGTACATTTCGATGTCAGCCGCTTCTTCGATGTTGGAATCATCAAAGCGGTTATCTATTTGCAGCGGATCGATATAGTCTTCCTTTTCGGTATGATAGCCGGGTATGACATTCGACTTGGTCATCATGCTGTCGTCATGCCATGACTCCAGGCCGGTGCCTGCAAATCCTTCGCGTTGATCAAGGTGGTCGGTCTCCGTCACCTCCGAATAAGCATTTTCCATCGACGACTCAAAGACATCGACCTCATCATCCTCAGCAAATGCATTGGTCTCGGCGTAGGCTGATGCCATCCAAAGCACACTAAACATCCACAGCAAATAACGCATTCTCTAATTCCCTTTAGTAATCAAATGGCCGGTAGGGATTAGCAAAGGTCAAATCCTTGGAGACCATCACGTTAAACCGGTACCCCGGTCGAATTTCAATGGTGGGGGCAATGTTGAGGTTCTTCTCAATCATCTTCGCCGCTGCGGAACCAAGTTGTTGACCGAGGGCTTCGATAAAGATGTCTTCCTCTTCGTCACCTTCGGTATCCTGGGAAAGTTCAATGCCTCCGATGATCACCGACATCAGAATCGCGCTTCCGAAAGTACGCAAATAGTGGTGATTCACTTGGTCTTCAAAGCCGCTTTGTCCAATGCTATCCGCACCACTCATCGCGCCGATATCCAGTGCTTTGCCATCGGGAAATACGATACGGTTCCAGGCAATCATGACGCGTTCTTGCCCCCAAGCCACACCGCTCCCGTAACTGCCGACCAGTTGAGACCCCTGCGGAATAAGCAAATGTCGCCCGGTGGCCGTGTCAAACACATCGGCACTTATTTGCCCGCGGACCATGCCGGGAAGACTCGAATTTATACCGGAAATCATGACCCCTGGAAGCACCGCACCAGCCCGCACTTCATATGGCGTTCGCGGGGCTTGCATAGTTTGATTCAATGCCCAACGATCCCCTTGTGTGGACGCTACCAGCTTGCCCTGAGAGTCCGGTTTAAATCCGTGTTCGCCACCACTCGCCCCGTGAGCACCGCCGACACCGGTTGGTGAACCTTGTTTCTGGGCATGCAATTTGGCCATAAACGCATCGTTAGGGTTCATAGCGTTTTGAGAACGTATCTGCCCCATATAGCCGGTTTCATCGTTTTCGACGGCAGGCCGCTTTTTCGCCATGTCGACCTGCTGGTCCCAGGCGTTGCGCTTAATAGTAGTATCCGAGATCATCGCCAACTCGAAGTTCTTCAGGCGTTTCTTCAGAATATTTTTCTTCAGCTTTTTGTAGGTTTCCGCATCCATTCCATGCAGCTCTTTTGGCTTTGGCGGCAATTTCTGTTGGGAAACCGGCTGATTGCCGGGTGGCATCGGTGCATCATTGAACGTGCGCACCGCATGCATAAACTGCCCTTCCTCAGCGGTAGGCTGCTTGACCTTTTTCCACGCCCCCGCCTGCAGCTCTGCCAAAGTTGGTAGCTTAAGCCGTTTAACCACAGCAGCCGGTTGTGGATTGCTAATCTTGTCGTATATATATGGTGTCATAAGATAGGGTTTACCGGCCCCTGCTGGCTCACCCCCTAACTGCTTTTCCGCCTCGGATTCTGGCAGCGACAGCTTTTCAAAACGCTTTTTGCGTTCTTTGTAGTCGTTAATAATTGACTCGGCAGCACGGCTGGCGGATCGCATTTCCTGGACTTGCTTTTCAACTTTTTTGGCATCTTGTCGTTGCGCTTTTTCGGTCAGCATGACGTAGACCATAAAAGTGAAAGACAACACGATGCCAACAACAATCAACAAGGGTATTTTATTGATGCGACGCACCCCGGGATTGGGATCTGGAATCGCATCTGGTTCGAGATTACTCACTAGATACTCTCCGCTTGAATCGCCAATTCTTCAGGTTCGACACTAGTTTCTAGCGTCCCGACATCAGGCTCTGGATCCGTGAGTTCCCAGGCAAAGAGCACCAGATTGTTGTTCCATTCGCCTTGTGCCCAGGTAAATCCTTTTAGTACGCTGTGCGTCGCGATATAAGCGGGCACTTCTTCTTCGGTCAAAATGCGTGACTTGGAAATGACCTTGTCGCGGCCTATTGGATGCAACTTCCTACCCTCCAAATCGCGCAAAACGATACCCTTCTCTGGCGTCACAATGCGGTTAACGAAGTACATCAGCTCGTCGATATCCTCGTTGATGACCTCTCGGAACACGGGTAACGCAGCAATGTCGCGGTCAAAACTGTCATCAAGGGCGAAAGACCAGAGACTGGCAGGATGCAAATCCCCCTGGCGCTCAATGAACATCCGACTAAGAATTTCATTACCGATGTTCAATCGCAGATAAAAATAGCGCGGTGCATTAGGGTCTTCATCTGTGACGACTTCATCGATGACATAACTAAATGGCAAGCCATTCGATGGCGTATCGCCCTCCTTATTTTCGACGTAAGTGTTTACCGCATATCCGCGTTGCCGTAATTCGTAAACTAAGAATGCTCCAAACCCACTGCTCACAGGATGCGTAAAGTCCAAACGCGTTTGCGCAGGTGCATAAATGCGCTCGAAATGGTCCAGTGTTAATGAGGCCATCCATTTTTTACTAATTTGGCCCAAGTTAGTCACATAGGTGCCCGCTGGCATCACGGGCTTGTTGGCAATACAGCCTGCCAAAACAGCCAGCAGGGCAAGAGTAGCGATCCGGCGCATGGCAATCTCCTTATTTCAGTCCTTCCCGTGTGGTCTTTAGTGCTTCTTCAGCACGACTGGCATCGCCTCGAAGAATGCGCACCTTGGTTTGCGCACTACCCACACCTGCGATCATAATGGCCTCATCAAATACCGAATCGACGATATATCGGTCCCCTTGGACCCGATAATTGACCATTACCTGTTCATCTTTATTGAACCACCCTGGTGTGTGGCGGACGACAAGCAGCGAAGGCGATTCGGTTTGGGCCATAGTCTGCGGCATCTGAATAATGGTTTTCCTGCCATCGTTATAGACGCGAATCGGTTTCCATTTAGCCTTGCCCGAGACGATATAATCGAAGTCCAAATCACCCAGGTACTCTTTCGTTTCTGGAAGCGTATTAGCGACGCGCTCCTGTTGGACTTGCTGCTTAATGGCTTCCCATTTCGCCATGGAATCTTCGGGATAAGTGAAGGTCACCCGCGGCATAAATTTGGTTTTGTGCGAACGCAGCAGAATGTTGTACGTCCGGCGGTCTGTCGTCACCAACAAGGTAGTCTGTAGACCAATACCCCGCGGTTTAATAATCAGGTGCTGAATAGCATTGGCGCCGGTTCCGGTGAGGGCTGGCTCCACACTCCAGCGCACCGCATCACCGAGATTGATACTTTGGACCTGCTCACCGGGTTGCAACTGCACATCACAGACTTGCAAGACAGCACACACCACTGACGGTTGGGTAGCACCAAATAAATAATTAATACTGCCATCCGGGCCAACGCTGACTTCAGCCCCCTGCATCTGGGCACGCTGCCATTTTTCCGCCATTTGAATAGCACGGCGTTCAGCATCAGTAAGTTTGTTATCCTTTCCATCAAAATAGATATCCATTGGATCAGTAGCGCTTGCACTGCTCACCGCTGCTACCAACAATAATGTGCTCATTAACTTCCGCATTGCTTTTTATCCTCTTCCTTTAAAAACGCTACTTCTCTTCAACTTGTTGCTTGGTCCAACTGAAATCCTTGATATACATCCCGATAGGATTGCGCATGATTTGCTCTTCAGGCGTTTTACTATCCGGTGGCAAAAAGGCGGTAGTAATCACCGCCCGCATTCGATAGCGCTCATCTGGGGTCATGTGACTGGCGTACCGGACGGTTTCGATCCAATCCACTTGCCAGGTGTCCGGCGTCCGTTGAAGAATAGTGTCGATATCCGTTTCAACGGTAAGTTTTTTCGCACGCGCAAACGGTGTCGATTCAGGTGCTGAATTCATGTACTCATTCATTTTTTGAGTACTCGGGAAATTCGACAGCAGATACGCGTAGGTCTTATGCACCGCTTGGGTTTGCAAGCGCTCATCTTTGGTGACTATCCTGCTATGGGTAATAAAGTCATGCAGCATGGCGCGGATAATTCGACGATCCGCAGCTGCTGCCTGCTTAACGGTACCGGAGTACAGCATTTGACCTAAGTTATCGACCTGGACCACATAGGGCACAAATTTGGACTGCGCACCAACATGCAGAGCCCCCATGACCGCGATTGCGGCAATGATCATGCTAACAATGCCAACTACCATCCAAGCCCGTTGCGAACTCATCAATGCCATAGCTTCGGTATTCCATACCCGCCGGGCATTGAGATAGGGATTCGGTACTTTTTCCTGTTTCGGCTTGACTGGTATCTGAATTTCATCGTCAGACGAAGGCGTACGGTTAAACCATTGGGCAAACTTTATGTTCATGCGGCGAGTTCTCCCTCATCCGTTTCCGCATTGTTGTCATCAAGACCGATATAGTCTGTCAACGCGATCTGTTTTTGCATCAACCACTGCTCTGGCCAACTCGAGCCATGGACCTTTTCAAGTCGTCGCATTTGGGCAATGCTGTCAAGATCCCCGGCCCCAACAAAGGCCAACTGCAGCGGACCCAGTGCCAGTTCAAACAAGCGGGCTCCTTCCGCACTGACAAAGTAATACTGACGTTTCGGGATCGCTGTTGAAATCAATTCAATTTGGCGATTATTTAATCCCATCCGGGTGTAGAGATTGGACGCCATTTCTTCACGGGCATTGACATTGGGCAGGAAGATCTTAGTCGCCGTGCTCTCCGTAATGACATCCAATATCCCGCTATTGGCCGCGTCTGAGATATTTTGGGTTACCAGAATCAGTGCGCAGTTTTTCTTTGCAAAAGACTTCAACCAGCTTCGCACGCGGGCACTAAAAGCCGGGTGACCGAGCATCAGCCAAGCTTCTTCCAGCACAATCGCCGCAGGTTGCCCATGCAACGATTTTTCGATTCGTCGGAATAAGTAAAGCAGCACGGGGAGCGCATATTTTTCATCGAGATCCATTAACTCTTCGATTTCAAACGTCGTAATCCGCGACAGTTCTAAGCTATCTTCAGACGCATCCAAAAGATGTCCCATACTACCTTCCAAGGTGTACTGCTGAAGGGCCTGACGAATCTCAATGTCCTGTACTACACTGACAAAATCTGTCAGGGTTTTGCTGCCGTCGGCATGCATTGATTTAATCGCAGCGGCGATCTCGTTACGTTGTTCAGGTTTAATTTCGATCCCATTTAGTTTCAACATGGTTTCGATCCAATCGGTCGCCCAGGCCCTATCATTGGTCGAATCCAGGTATTGCAATGGGCAAAAACTCAATCCGCTCCCTTCGCCGGCGATGGTGTAATGATCGCCACCACAGGCCTTGGTCACCGGAAACAAGCCAAGCCCTTTATCGAATCCATACAACGACATGCCTTCATAGCGCATCAATTGGGCGTAAATGAGACTCACCAAGGTGGTTTTACCGGTACGTGTCGGCCCGAAAATCGCAGTATGACCGAGATCGCGGACATGCAAATTTAGACGGAAAGGAGTATTCCCATCAGTAAGGCAATGCATGAGTGGTGGAAGCCCGGGGGCATAGAGTGGGCATGGCGCATAATCGAGTCCCGTCCATATACTGCTGACGGGAATCAAATCGGCAAAATTCAGTGTATGAATCAGCGGGCGGCGAACGTTTTCTTCACCATGGCCCGGTAATGAGCCCATGAAGGCATCGAGTGTGTTCACAGTCTCAATGCGTGCCACAAAACCTAACTGCTGGATGCGCTTTTCGATATACAACGAAGACTGTTCAAGTTGTTCTCGATCTTCACTCATCAACACCACCAGCGATGTATAGTAGCCATAAGACACATGCCCACTATTCACTTCGGCCATTGCGGCTTCGGCATCTTCCACCATTGCCAAAGCATGCTGGTCAATCGGCCCATTACCGGTACCAAACACTTGGTCGAAAAAGCCACGCACTTTTTGCCGCCACTTCTTCCTGAATTTATCCAAATGATTTAATGCTTCATATGGTTCCATAAAGATAAAGCGGGTAGACCAGCGATAGCTCAGCTGCAGCTCCCCTAATATCGTCAACATTCCGGGGGTCGATTCCGGTGGAAAACCTTCGATCGACACAACTTGGATATATTTATCACCAAGCTTTGGGATAACCCCGCTGTAGAGTTCCTTTCCACCAATATAGTTATCCAGATAGGCGGGAGTTTTGGGTAGCACCACCGGATGTGACTCGCCTGAAATACAAAGCTGTAGATGATGTAAAAATTGGTCGTAGGCAGTCGACGTCCCATCTTCGTTGAGCTCGTCAATTTGCCCCAAGCGCTCGAGATAGAGCGCCGAAGACAATCGAGATTCGAAGTTTGACAAGCTATTTTTAAAGTCTCGAATGAGTGAGCGCGTCCGTGTGGCTTTAGTCACTTTGTCGGTCTCATCGTCAAACATGAGTTCGACAAACTTTTGCTTTGAAAGCAGCGGTGGAAAAAACGTCAGTGTGATTACAAAATGCGAATCATAAACCGACCCACGCGCTTCAAATGTGCGACGGCGCTCCTGATCAATCGCAGCTGAAATCGGATCCGGAAACTTGGAAAGCTGGGGAGCGATATAGTTACTGGTCTCATCACGGACACAATCCACATGGCACATCCAGCCACTCCCTAAGGGCACCATGGCGCGGTTGATAGCCTCGGCAACCCATTCGCGTTGCGCATTCGTGCTACTGCCGTTATCGTCGCCACGGTAGATATAGGCGGCCATGAAACTACCGTTCTTGTTGACGATTATGCCGTCATCGACAACCGCCGCATAGTTGAGCAAATCCGCAAAGCTTTCGTCTTTGCTCCGATGTTGACTAACTTTCGCACGCTGATCCAGTTGGATGAGCCGCAAATACAAAATCAGCACGAGCATGGTGGCGAGCACCAAGGCAATGCCCACGGCAAAATACTGCATATCCATGGTTTACTTGTATTCCTTTACATTGTCACGAAACGGAGCGGAGCGTGCCGGATAATAGCGTTTATACTTAAACGAGTGTACGTACACATGACGTAGCATCGGATCATGTTTCGCCATGATCCGAAGGCAATTCAAGCAAAACAACCAGAGCACAATCCCATAGATAAGAGACTTCAGCATCATCCCGGTAAAAATGAGCGCACCTGCCATCAGGGCACTAAACATGGTGAGTTCCCGGTCACCGCCCAGGAACAGGCTATGCTTAATGCCAGCAGAACGAATGGGAATAGTACGAAGACTCATGCAACCATCACCCTTCGGCCGTTACCATGTCGACCATGGAACCTGCGCCCATAATTAAGCTCGCGACCAATACCACGAAGATAACGGTTTTCATGAAACCGCCTATGTCGCCACCAAAAATCAACATACCACCGGCACCGACTATACCAAGCAAGGACAAGGCACCCGCAACTGGACCGGAAATACTGCCACGTAGGCTTTCCATATGGCTCTCATAAGGCAGCCCACCGCCACCTTCGCTGGCAAATACGTCACCGGCGATCAAGAATAGGCCAAAAACCAATAGAATTCGCAGCATCAAGTCTTTGTGTACTTCACAGTAGCAGTAGACACGCAGCATGATTTTCTTTATTTCGTCAACAGCATCTGTCGCCATTATAAGTGTCATAGAGGTTTCCTCAGTTAAGCTATAGATTCAGTCATATACCGGCCGTTCTCATAACCAAGGACTTTCAAAATTTCCTGGATACGACGTCCGTGTTGATGTCGCGCGATATGGACGATGTAATGCACTACATCGCCTATCAACGGCTCTATTTCGGTAGGCGCAAAGGGATTGCGGGTAATCAGCGATCGCAGCCGATCCAAGCCTGAACTGGCGTTGTTCGCATGAACTGTCGCTATACCGCCTTCGTGGCCCGTATTCCATGCATCGAGTAAATCGAGTGCTTCAGGACCGCGGACTTCACCTACCAAAATTCGGTCAGGACGGCCTCGTAAAGTGGTCTTCAACAAGTCCGTCATGGATACAGTAAGGGAGGTATGGAATTGGACCGCATTTGCCGCACTACATTGCAGTTCGCCCGTGTCCTCGATGATAAAAACCCGCTCATCGGGATTTTGTTCGGAAATCTCATGAATGACCGCATTGGTGAGTGTGGTCTTCCCAGATCCTGTACCGCCAATAATCAGAATGTTTTTGTGCAGGTGAACAGCTTCCTGAATTACGTCCATCTGTTTCTGAGACATAATACCGGACTCGACATACTGGGGAAGTGTGAAGATTTGCGATGCCTTTTTCCGAATCGCGAAGCTCGGCGCAGCCACCACCGGTGGCACCCAGGCTGCCAATCGTGAACCGTCCAATGGTAATTCGCCTTCTAAAATAGGCTTCTCGCGGGTAATCGTCGTTGCCAATATCGACGCTATGGTCCGCATTGCGGCTTCCGCTTTCGCGGGATTCATCATGCCAATTTCCAACATGCCTTCGCCAAGCCGTTCTTGCCAGAGCTTGCCGTCGGTATTGAGCATGATCTCAACCGTTTTCGGATCATTCAGTGCATACATGAAATCCTCACCTAAATTACGGCGAAGCTTTTCATGAAGCCGCTCCCGCGACTGTATTTCGTTGGATACTACAACATCTTCCATTACGTTTTTCCTGCATAAAAAACGTCAACTCAATATATTGCATTAGCTCTAATACGATATATCGTACCAATCTGTTTGCAACCAGAGTGCAATTATCTCAGCTGCAATGAAACTACCTGTTCAGTTTTGTAATAGCTTCCTTATGCCATTGTTTTGCTTTTGCCGCACGGGGCTTAGCTAACACAAGGGTGACAAACTCATGGGACTTCATATCCACAGGCATGTCAGGAAGCAGGAGGAGTGGCAAAGGGACATCAAGCGCTTTCGAGATGGCCTCCATTATATTGATAGACGGATTACCACGCCCTTTTAGGATATCGGTTAGATACCCAGGGCTTACTCCGCATTGTCCACTCAAATCCTTTTGCATAAGCGTTCTTTCTTTAATCAGCTTTTTTAAGTTTTTGCGAAATACATCGTTGTATGACATGTTCGATGATCTGGAGGAAGATTTCCTTGAAGGTTACGGAAATTTCCTACAGCGCTCAACTGCTCGCCGATCGCGACGTTTCACTTACTTCTTGTTACCAATTTCTTACAGTTTAAAACATGACCAGCTGTAATTTCTATAGGGCAATTTCTTTAATTTCTGTGAGAAATCTCTTACATACCAATGGTATAGGCCATAAGACCTATGGATATTAAAATTATCGCGATCTTTTGGGGGTTAACTTGCCGCCTGGAATTGACTGATTTCTTGACTTTCTCTGCGCCTACATACTTCCCACTGCGCCTGCCTTTCGAGTGCCTACAATATCAACTCTATCGCTATTGAAAGCGACCCACTTAATATAATGAAGAGCCCTCCTCATCACCAAATGCCACAATTGGCTTCCGAAGAATGTCAGATTCTACCGGAGAGTCGACCTGGGAGCGGTCTACCAAAATTTGATCTTTAAAATATAAAGGTTGCTTCCCATATATCGCAGGAGTACCTGAGACGTAGATGACCATATCCCCCGCCTCGGTAATTTTTCCTTCGGCAGATTTGTTTGGTCCAGGCATTCGCATACATTCGTCTTCCGTTAGTAGTGGCCGCTGGGTTTCTTGAGTCGTACGTGAATTCTTCCCGTGAAATCCAATCCGAGAGCCAGACGTAGTTATTTTTTCGGAGACAACAGTAGTCACCCCAGTTAGCGAACTAAGATGCTTAGCGGTTTCCGGTCGATTAGGCGGATAGGCATTTTGAACGTGACAGTTCGACGAAATAGTCTCATCGGGTCCATAACCTGTTTCCCTACTTTTTAGCTGGTTAATGTCCTGGCAGATTAAGTAAGCTTTGATCCCATACCCTGCCAGGAATGCCAGGCTTTCCTGTAAAATTTCCAGCTTCCCAAGGGAAGGGAACTCATCCAACATCATCAGTAATCGATGTTGATAAATTGCCTTTGGCTGACCATTTTCGAAGCCAATTTCATCCGCTAAAAGGCGAACAATAGAATTCATCATTATTCGAACCAAGGGTCGCAGGCGTACCTTATCATTCGGTTTAGTGACGATATAGAGGGACACTGCTGCTTCGGAGTTCATAAGATCTTTAATTTTAAATTCCGAGCTGCTCGTATTGTTAGCCACCACGGGATCCCGGTACAGCGATAAATACCCTTTAGTGGTGGAGATAACCGAAGCTAATTCCTCTCCTTCTCGATCCAACATATCTTGACCAGTGCTCGAAACTGCGTGATGAGGACTATTAGGCAAGTGATAATAATGCACCATCTCCTGCCAAAGCTGGTCGAGAGGTAGCCGAGGATTGCTTAACATCCGATCGACACAAGCTAGACTTGCCTGACCCCCTTCATTCACCGCTTTGTACAATGCGTGCAAAATACAACCAGTCAGCAACGAAGACGCAGACTTGCTCCAATGGTCATTTAGTCCTTTGCCATCAGGATCAACAATCAAACTGACAAGGGTTTGTACGTCACCCACTTCATTTTCCGTTCCTAAGCGAATTTCGTCCAGGGGGTTCCATTTAATACACCCAGTGGGAGCTGCAGGTTCAAAGCGCAACACTTTGTTCTTTGCATATTTCTGACGCCAGCCCGCAGTCAATTGCCACAACTCGCCTTTAAGATCAGTGATAACTGTACTCTCAAGCCAGGTCAGTAGCGTCGGTACAACCAATCCGACACCTTTACCACTACGCGTAGGTGCATAGCACAAAACATGCTCTGGGCCATTATGGCGAAGGTAATGCTGCTTTCCTCTCTTATCCACCCAAGAGCCAACGAAAACTCCTTCGTTACCCAGTAAGCCCGAAATGGCTATATCTTTTTTATCCGCCCACCTCGCCGAACCATGGAGAGTGGCGTTCGACTTCAGACCGCTGGTACGAAACCCTCGCACGACATAAACCAAACAGAGACCAATGAAGCAAACGATTCCCCCCATTATCCCACTGTTTATAAACTCATTCGGATAATTGGTATGCCAGTTCAACAACCATATAAAGTATGACCAGGGAAGGTAAAATTGTTGGTAATGTCTACCTAAGCTTTCGTGATATTCAAAGGTCAAGGCAAAATGCTGGGTGGCAACCGTTGAAGACACCAGCAAGACGAGTAGTAATAATGCAATCTCAGGAAAACGTGTTTGATGGGTTTTGGATTGCGACTGGGGACCGACAGCGGCATTCTGTTTCATTTCCGAATTCTCCTTTTCGATATTTATTCCGTGTTTGCTAACAGAAACGCAAACATCTATTTAGTCTATTCTGCTAGAAGTTTAATTGTCGACTAGAAAATTTTATACGCTTGCCTCAAACTCTGTTCGAATTCTAACATGATCCGTTCATATTTTGAACGCGCAGCAAGATATCTATATTCATCGGCGTCCCCGAGTTCGACACTTTCTGACGAAAAACTCCTCTTTCTGACTTCAAGTCTCTTTTAAATCAATCCCTTAGATTTTACGATCCAAAGACTCTGTAGGGACACGTTTTAGCATCTACTTGTTGATATTTATATCAATAACCAGTTATCGTATGGACATGTATGTAAAAATTACGAAATCTGGATCGCGTCG
>JANQMN010000012.1 GCA_028280065.1 Hahella sp. | reverse complement strand
CAGGCGCTTCGCTGCTGTCGTTGAAAACCTTGCGGAGTTGCCAGATGGCGGTCGTTAGCGCCTGCTCACCAACGTATTCGTTGTCGTTCCAGACCCGTTGAATAAGCGTTTCCCGGCTCACCGTGCGACCGGGATGTTCGGCAAGAACCCGCAGTACATTGCAGACTTTGTCGCTCAACTGATGCTCGGTGGCCTCGCGGTAGAGACGATTGGTTTCAACGTTGAAACGCCATTCACCGACTTGCATTTCGTGAAAATCTCTTTCCGGCACGGCTATCCCCCGAGGTCAAACAGGTGGCGGCATTCCATAAATGCCGTTCAAACCGCAAAATATAAAGGCGTTTGTTGGCCTTTGCCAGTGGTCCTGACGTGGTTTTTTTCATCAAGCCGCTTGCCGGATAAGCAATCTTGGCGCCGGTAGCCAGAGTCGTGAGGGAGAGATGCCGAACAGCAAGCGGTGGCACTTATTAAGGTGAGCCAGATCGCTGAATTCCGCCGCATGGGCAGCAACGGTGAGGTTGCGGTAACGGCTGAACTGGTGGATAAAGTGCAATACCCGCATGCCCAGTCTGAACCTGGCGAACGAAAGGCCGGTCTGTTCTCTAAACAGACGGCTGAGGTAGCTACCGGCGTATGGCAAGTCTGTAATATAGTGCGCCAGCACTTCAGTGCTGGCGGGATCTCTCACCACCCGCTGAATGAGCCATTGGATGCGCGCATCCAGGAATATCGGTTGCGGCTCTATTTGCTTTGGATTTAAGAGATTTTGCAGCCCTGCTCCGGCAACCGTCGCGTCGCCAGGCGTATTAAAGCGATATAGGGATTCCAGCAAGGCATCTTCCGCATGCCGTTGCACCAGTACTTCCCCGATTTGATGAGCCCGATAATTTAGCTGGAACAACGCCTTATTATTTAACCAAAGCGGGCTCGACAAAAATGCGGCGGCCTGGTTGTTGAAGCGTAAATTTACCGCCCGGTTGGCTGGAATAAAGGCGACCTGTTGTCTACTTTGTATCTTACCGGCAAGGTTTAAGTGAAAGGGGCGATCCAATCCGACTATTAAACTATCGGCAATATGCTGCCAACGATAACGACCATCAAAGTTGCCCAAGTAGAGGCAGCGTTGCTGCCCAAGATAACAAATTGCCTGCGGCATTTCCGTCCTCGAAAGTTGCTGTTGATCTCGAGGAAGGATTGTTTACAAGTGTCGTGCAGGACTGAATCTTGCCCGGCTCAAGTTTGTCTCCAATTTATCTCAATTAAATATTTATCTATTAAATTCAATTGGATAGGTGCTAGATGGTCTGCCTGCCCGATACCGGAGAACGGTAGAATAGATAGAGACTTGCGGCGGTCTGAGTTATTTCTAGGGCTCGATATCGTCTCCTTGGGGTGGAGAGATGGGGGCCAGGGTTTCCAACCAGTAATCCTTAAGATTGCCGGCGGCATCGATCTGTATGCTGATGGCGCTGCCGCCCAGCTGACTGTCGTGTGGTCCGATGTAGACCAGGTAGCCTTCGCTTTGCGGGGTGATTTCCACCCGGTACAGGTTCAGGTCGATCTCTGATTCGACCAAGCCCTCCGGCAGCGCTTCAAGCCAGGCCATGGAAGGCTGATGATGGCTCAGGTTAAGGCGTTGTCGGGAGTCGCTCATTGTTTGTGCAACCTTGTTAAGTTCTGCGGCTGGATGATTCGATTAACATATACGGATTCATGAGAGCACAGCATAGGGTATTGATGGAATAGATTGTAAAACGGTCTACTTAAATTCGGTCTTGTATATAATTACGCAAAAATCTACAAGTTGAACCCGATTCGATTCATTACACTGGATTATCTGTTGAAAGGAGTAAAGTCGTGTGATCAGGATTTTGCGAGTTAGTGTTCTACTGTATGTCGCCTTGGCGACAGTTGCCTATGCCGATTGGTGCGGATTTACCGATGAGACGATTGCCCGGCAAGGTATCAATCCGAATAGCAGTTGCCGGCTTCCGCTGGCCGATGGCGAACTGGTTTTTATCGAAGCCACCCAGCGTTATCAGACCAATATCCGGGGCTGGTTTACGGGCGCTGAAAACACCATTCCGGGTGTGCAGTTGCGAAAGTGCCTTGCCAAGACATCCAAGGTTTTGTCCGGCGATACCTTGTTGACAGCCCCCAAAATGCGGTTGATTTGCTCGAAGCTGCAAGCCGGCGAACATGAAGTCTATGTGGCCGGCGGGGTGCGGGCACATCTGCTGTGCGATAACTATCAGGCAGCCGGTTTGCGGTTAGCCGATGGTGACCGAGTTGAAACCTGTGAGTTGCCCCTTGTGCTGACCCAGTTACCCCGCCATGCAAAAATCAAAGACCAGTGGTTCGGCGAAATGCCCGCTGCATTGCAGAAGAAGCAGATTGATCCGGCACAAGCCTGCCAGGTGGAGGTTAGTGATCCCACCTATCCGGAGCCTCTTCAGTTCGCCTTCATCTGGGGGCGGCAGGCCTGCCATGCCTTGAATTACTATGCGGACCGGCATAGTTGCGGGTGGTTCGCCCATCATATGGGTTTGCACGGCAAACGGATGTCAGACTATATGCACCGCCCGCGCTTGAACGAACTGTGTCAAGCGCAAGTCGATGGCGCGGTGCGCGTCAGCCAGCCGTTTTTACGCAGCGATCACCCCAATCGACAGGACCTCAGCGACCTGGCGGGCTATGTTGAATGCCGGAATGGCGAGCCGCAGGCAGTCAAGTTGGCAATCAAGCCGCTCGTCGGTGATACGGTAGAAAAACGTTGTGCGATGCCGGATGCCATCCTTTCCGCCTTCCCCGATAAATAAATTTAATTCTCAAGGACCCCTATGAAACGCTTTTCTCAGTATCTGGATAGGCTCAGTTCGTTATACGAGCCAATGTACCAAAGCCTTAAAGATCAAATGTTGGCTTTTTCTGCAAAAGAGATGGGAGCGGCCAAAGGCCATGTCGCATTGGGTTACGAACAATACGAGCTGCGTTGTTTTTTCTGCCTTGGCGATGATGAAACCCGTGATGTCGACTGTTTGCCTGATGACCAGTCCACCCACGATCTTGCCGACGGGCTCTCCAACGATGAGCTGATTCCCTATGACCTGAAAGTAGTGGTTGTAGAAGAGGATGATGGTGAGTGGGAGTATGAATATTGGGATATGTATCTTGAGTTTGTCATCTTTACCGCGCTCGCGGCCATTTTGGTTCGCCTGAAGCAGAGGTTGGTTGAAGACAAACTGGATATCAGCGGCCTTGAGTGGCACATTTACGACGATATTGAAGCCCCGTTGTTTGATGTTAAGTTGCCGTTACTGAAAATGAACCAGACGGGCATCGTCAAAGCGGAGATCGTTAAATGGTTATATGAGATATGTCCTGAAACCGAATTGCGAAACTATATGATCGGCGCAGTTTGCTTCAAATCCCGCGCAACCGGCATTGATCCGGACCTGCTGAAGGCTATCGGCGAAATGGATGAAGAAGAGTTTGTACAAGACGAGTTTGAGCGCGAAGTGGTTCAACGATTAGCAGCGGTAAAGAGCGACAATCTGATAGACTTGGCGGAGTTGCTGTTGAAACGCTGAGAAAGTTAAGCAGGGCGCTTCGACAACTGACCCCTAGATATTCTGAATCCTTTACTTTTTCTTCTCCCGTTCGAAGATATCAACCAAGGAAATTGCAGTGACTTTGAAGCATCTACCTCTGGCAATTACGCTGATTTTTACAACCTTTGTCTCTACTGCAGACCCTCTAGAATTAAACATTTCCACCAGCAGGGGCGACAAGCTGGATGTCAGACTTCATCAGCCATTGGTCACTCCTGACGCCGGCAATTCCGAGTTGTCCCCCGCACTTGTGATAGGTTCCGGCAGAGGTTATCACATGGACTTACCCCTGATAAAAGGGCTTGCCATTGAAGCCTCAAAAAATGGAATTTTAGCGATAAGGTTTAATTGGGCGTACTTTTCAAGAAAAGGCAAACCCTCTGAGACTGGGATGGATGAAAGACAGGACCTGGAGGCAGTGCTTGGCTATGTCAGAAATTTAAAGAATGTTGATCAGTCCAAAATACTCGTTGCGGGAAAATCGATGGGTACGCGGATGGCATACCATTCCTTTATATCCGACCCGTCCCTCCATTCTCTTTACTTGCTTACGCCCTTGTGTTCCTACCGCTGGGATGAACAAGGTAATGAGATCACGCCGTATGCGATTGGAAAAGAGCAATATCCTGAGTTGCTTAACATGACCAGACCGGTGCATTTTACTTTGGGCGCGAATGATCCGCTTTGTGATGTGCACATGCTCTATGATTTTCTGAAAGGTTCGAAAGGAAATATTACTACGACAATGTTTGCCGGTGATCACAGCATGAATCTGGGCAAGTGGGATGATCCGAAGTTTGAGTCAAGCAATGCTGTGAATGTGAGTGCAGCGATTCAGGCAACGGTGCACTGGATGAAAACGCATTTGAAATTGCTCGACACAAACTCAAAAAAGGCAATGCGATAAGGTTTTAGGCCGCTTAAGCATTTCTAATATTGGCAAGGCATTAGATGTCAACAGAATCCGGAGTAGGGCTAAGCCCCAAGAAAGATTAAACCGAGTGTGAATCCGAAAACCAGCCACATCTTTTTTTTCATTTTTTCAACTGACAGGAAAATTTACCGCTATTTTTTGGCAGATTGCGGCTGCCTTTTTTGCCAGGTTCGGTGACAACCCACCTACCTGACACATGGCCTTCACTGACGACTAGGTTGTCCAGGATTCCCTGGCGGGCTACGGCTCTTTCACCCCAGGTTCCTTGCCAGTATTCACCGTTGAATTGAAAACCGATCTTTCCTTTCTGAGAGCTAACGTAGGTGCTGGTATAGGTTCCGCTTAATGCATCCTTTGAGCCACTGAGTACAACGGTTCCAAATCCACTGCTTCCACAATTGTAAGTGCCGGGAGCTAACTGTCCGCCGATGATGCACCAGGTAGAAGCCTGCTGCCGTATGCCGCCTAATTCGTCGCATTCTGCCTTCGAAGGCGTTTTGATGGCCAGCCCGCTTTCCAGTTGCGGAGCTTTATCCGTGACGATAATGCACCAGCCGGTTTTGGTGTATTTACCCGAGTTGCAATCGAAGATTAAATCGGAACACAAACGGTTGCAGTGGGCAGCGCTATCAGCCTTGATGGAAAGCCCACCCGCTTGAATCTGGCTATATCCGAAGAGCAAACAGATGACAACTGAAAACTTAAGTGTGAGATTCATTGGGCATCTCCCCTGGCAAACAAGTATAAACATAGTCCAATACTTCTATGTTGCTGTACTTGGCGTTAAATTGCCGGGTGATTTGTAACCTTGGTAATGAGAAAGCCAATAAACTGTTTTAACTCTTTTCCAACACCTTTCTTTTCTCCCGTTTGTTGTTGAGTTTCCTAGAAGACGATGCCGGTGGGTAAATGATTCCAAACAATATGATTAACGATTGGTAAATTTCCATTGGATTGCTGAAAGTTTTCAGAAGGCATCTGCGATTCCGTCTTCCAATGAACTAATATTTCTGCCTGTCGTATCCAATGGACAAGATTTTTAACGAAGCGGCCAATGATCAGACTTTCAAATGTTTCAATGAAGTACTCTGTGGAAGGGAACGACCTGCAAGTGTTGTCAGGTGTTGATCTGACCATCGAGGCGGGGGAAACCGTGGCCATTGTCGGCCCGTCCGGTTCCGGTAAATCCACCTTGCTCTTGCTCTTGGCAGGATTGGAAGATCCGTCGGGCGGGCAAATCATCCTTGACGACCAGAATTTGTCCGTGCTGGATGCCGAGCAAATGGCGGACTTACGGCGGGATAAGTTGGGGATTGTTTTTCAATCGTTTCATTTGGTCCCCAGTTTATCTGCCTTGGGGAACGCCATGCTGCCGATGCAAATAGCTTCCCGCTCAGGCGCCCGGCAGTCTGCGATGGATATGTTGGAAAAAGTAGGCCTTAGCCATCGGGCGCTACACTATCCGCAGCAACTGTCGGGTGGAGAACAACAACGTGTCGCCATCGCCAGGGCGCTGGTGCACACTCCTAAAATCCTGTTGGCCGACGAACCGACCGGTAATCTTGACCGGCATTCGGGTGAGCGCATAAGTAATTTACTGTTTAAACTCAGCGAAGAAAGGGCGGCAACCCTGATTCTGGTCACCCATGACGAACAGATGGCGCAACGCTGTCAAAGACAACTGCGGTTACATGAAGGCAAGCTGATAGAGGATCGCCGCAATGCCGTTTCCGCTTAGCTTTGCCTGGCAGGAACTGCGTTCGAGCGGTCGCTCGCTCTGGGTGTTTCTTGCCAGTTTAGCCCTCGGCGTGACCCTGATCGCCGCCAGCACCGGACTCTACAGAATTATTCACCATAGTCTGCTCGCCGATACCCGCGCCTTGCTGGGCGGAGACCTTGAGGTGGATTCGAACGCCCCCCTAGAACCCGAAGTACTTGCCTGGGTTACCGAGAGGGGGGAGGTGTCTCTGGTGATTGAGTTGAACACCATGCTTGGCACACCCGGCGGTAACTTCCAGCAGGTAGAATTGCAAACCACCGATGCTAACTACCCCCTCTATGGTCAACTTACCTTGCAGCCTGGCGGCAAACTCGCTGACTTCACCGGTTATGCGAACGGCCACTGGGGTGTCGCACTGGATCCGGTGTTGGCGGACCGGCTCAATCTGCAGCCCGGTGATTTGGTGACTATCGGCAACCTGGAGATGCAAGTCAGGGCATTAGTGCTGCAGCAACCGGATCGTAACCTGAATGCCAACTGGCGGGGCGCGCCGGTGCTGCTGTCCAACCAAGCATTGGAAGCTTCCGGATTGATACAACCGGGAAGCCGGCTTGACTACGAGTACCATGTTCGGACCGAACTCCCGGTCGAAGAGTGGCAGCGTCTGTTTTACCAAGCCTTTCCGCAGCCAAACTGGGAAGTCAGGACCTTTATTGATCGCAGTGAGCGTATCGGCAGACGTCTTAACCAAATTGCCTCAGGGATATTGATGATTGGTTTGAGTACCTTGTTCATCGGCGGGTTGGGGATTTTCAACAGTATCCAGGCGTATCTGCAAAGAAAACTGCAAACCATCGCGACCTTGCGCGCTGTCGGTATGCGCAATCGGCAACTGAGCCAGATTTACCTTATTCAGGTCCTGATGTTAAGCGGCGCAGCGAGTTTTCTGGGGATCGCGATTGGTTTAACCCTCACCTTGACGGCTGCGCAGTTTATAGCCGCGGACTTGCCCGTCCAGACCGCTTTTCAAGCATTACTGTACGCCGGTTTTACGGCATTGCTATTTGGCTTTTTAACCGCCTTGAGCTTTGCTTTACCGGCCATCGGCAAAGCGTTGGCAGTACCGCCTGCAGTGTTGTTTCGAAGCGGTAGCGGCGCGGTCTATCAGTTACCGTCAGGCTGGCGTTTGGCTACCCTGGCAAGTGCATTCTGTCTGGTAGTTCTGCTTTTGCTTACGGTACCGGATATCTGGTTCGGCTTGGGCTTTGTCGCAGTGGTTGGTTTGTTGCTGTTGTTTCTGGAAGGCGTCATTCGGCTTATTCGAATGGTCGCCCGGGCTCTGGAAGACCATCCTCTGCTCGACCGGCAGTTTGCCGTGCGGTTGGCGTTGGCAAATCAGCACCGGCCCGGCGCGCCACTGCGGTCTTCCTTGCTTTCGCTTGGATCGGCGCTGACTCTCCTGGTCGCCTGCACGCTTGTGGTAAGCGCAATTCTCAGAGCGGTAAACAGTACTATTCCGCAAGAATCACCGGCAATGGTCTTGTATGACGTTTTTCCCTATCAGATAGAGACCGTTGAATCTGCGTTGGAACAGGGTGCAATAGAGGGGCGTCTCGATTTAGCGCCGCTGGTGCAGGCCAGACTTCAGGCAATAAACGGTACGCCATTGGCGGCACTGGCAGATGTCGACGAAAAGGAACGGCGGGATTCGCTGGAGCAGGAATACAAGTTGAGTTATTCGATCGATAACATCGACGGCGTTTCGTTGGTTTCCGGCGAATGGGATTTACGATATGTCGAAGAGGATTTACCGGCCATCATGTTTGAGGACCGTGAGGCCAATCAGTTGGGTATCAAGCCCGGTGATCTGTTGACATTCTCCATCCAGGACCAAACGTTAGACGCCAAAGTCGCCGGTATTTACAGCCAGAAAGGCGTGCAAACCCGCTTCTGGTTCGAAGGGATCATCGCCGACGGAGCGTTGGATGGACTGGTAACGCGCTACGTCGGGGCGGCTTATATCGACGATCAAGAAGCCGTCCAACTGCAGAATACGCTCGGAGAGCTGGCGCCGAACATCATCACCGCCCGCACGGCGGCAATTCTCAATACAGCACGGGATCTATTGGGGAAAGCATCGGTAGGGCTAACCGTGGTGGCGGGTATTAGTTTGATCGCCAGTGCCCTGGTGTTAATCAGTGTCATCGTCGCGAGCCGTTCCAGGCAGCTCTACACGGCGACCGTATTACGTTCGTTAGGTACTCGGCTGGAAGTGATCCGGAAAAGCCTGCAACTAGAATACTTGTTTCTGGCGTTGATTACTTCGGCGATTGCAATAGCGTCCGGTTCGGCAATCGCGCTACCGCTACTTTCGTTGCGGATGAAACTGCCTGCCGGTGATTTGCTCTGGTTGGGAATATTGATGGCTTGTTTGGTCAGTTTTCTGGCGCTTAGCATAGGCGCGCGTCTGATAATCGGCCAAATGAAGTTACAGCCGGCGGTATTATTGAGGAGCGAGAATTGACTTCATCGGTTAACTGTCGATGTCTTCATCAACGAAACCCGATGAAAATCATCCCTTGGATTCTTGCGTGGATAAAAGAAGCCTTTGTTATTGGCAATAGACATTCCAATTATCGATTAACAAAAACTATTTACCCCTTCAATCTAATCTTCTGGGTTGTATCCATGCATGGATCTATAGTGAGTACTCATCCGGAAACGGTCGGTCCGCCACGCGATGGGTACCGTTGCAGGATAAAACACCACTTAATCAAGAGGGCTTATTGATGACAGAACATACAGGTAATGCAACTGGCAAATGCCCCGTGATGCACGGAGGGAACACCAAACTTGGAAGTGCCGGAACCCGGAATCCTGATTGGTGGCCCAATCAACTCAACTTAAGAATCCTGCATCAGAATGATAAAAAGTCGAATCCCCTGGGAGAGGACTTCAATTATGCCGATGAGTTCAACAAGCTGGATCTGCCAGCGGTAAAAATAGACCTGGAACAGGTTATGACTGATTCCCAAGACTGGTGGCCTGCTGACTACGGCCATTATGGACCTTTCATGATTCGCATGGCCTGGCATGCTGCCGGGACCTACCGAACCGCTGATGGCCGAGGCGGCGCCGGTACCGGCAACCAACGTTTTGCACCGCTCAATAGCTGGCCGGACAACGGCAACCTGGATAAGGCGCGGCGCTTGCTGTGGCCGGTGAAAAAGAAATATGGCAATAGCTTGTCCTGGGCGGATTTGTTTATCCTTGCCGGAAATGTCGCTATTGAGTCCATGGGCCTTAAAACCTTTGGTTTCGGTGGCGGGCGTGAAGACATTTGGGAGCCCGAAGAGGATATCTACTGGGGATCGGAGAACGAATGGCTGGGCAATAGCCGCTATAGCGGTGAGCGCGATCTGGAAAACCCTCTTGCCGCTGTGCAGATGGGGCTTATTTATGTCAATCCGGAAGGTCCCGATGGGAATCCAGATCCGGTTGCATCCGGCAAGGATGTGCGTGAAACCTTTGCCCGAATGGCGATGAATGATTATGAGACCGTTGCCTTGACCGCCGGCGGACATACGTTCGGTAAGGCGCATGGCGCAGGCGATGCCGCTCACGTCGGGCCGGAACCCGAGGCAGCGCCAATCGAACAAATGGGGTTTGGCTGGAAGAGCAGCTATGCAAGCGGCAAAGGGCGCGATGCCATTACCAGTGGCATCGAAGGTGCTTGGACTCCGACGCCGATTACCTGGGATGACAGTTATTTCAAGGTACTGCTCGGCTATGAGTGGGAACTGTCGAAAAGTCCGGCCGGAGCACATCAGTGGGTTCCCAAGAATCTTACCGAAAGCGATCACGCCCCTGACCCGGGAGATAGCACGCAGCGGGTCGGCATCATGATGACCACGGCAGATATGTCAATGCGCGAAGATCCTGCCTATCGGAAAATATCCGAACATTTCCGCGATCATCCTGACGAGTTCGCCGATGCGTTTGCCAGAGCCTGGTTTAAACTAACCCATCGGGATATGGGCCCCAAAGCCCGTTACCTGGGGCCGGAAGTTCCCCATGAAGACCTGATATGGCAGGATCCGATACCGGCAGTAACCCACGACCTTATTGACGCCAATGATATTGCCGGTTTGAAAGAGTCCATTCTGGCATCGGGGTTAACGGTTTCTGAACTGGTTTATACAGCTTGGTCTTCAGCCTCTACCTTTCGTGGTTCGGATTACCGAGGCGGTGCAAATGGCGCCCGAGTTCGCCTGGCGCCCCAGAATGCTTGGGAGGTCAATCAGCCGGATCAATTACAGAGGGTGTTGGGCAAGCTTGCTGATCTCCAAACAAGCTTCAACCAAAGTCAGTCGGGCGGTAAAGCCGTTTCCATTGCCGATCTAATTGTGTTGGGTGGTGCTTCCGCCATTGAAAAGGCTGCCAAAGACGCCGGGCAGACGATCGAAGTGCCCTTTATGCCAGGGCGGGCAGATGCTACCGCAGAGCAAACCGATGCCGACTCGTTCGATGTTTTGGAGCCGATTGCCGATGGTTTCCGCAACTACAGCAAAGCGACCTATTCGGTCGCCGCAGAAGAACTGTTGGTGGATAGGGCGCAACTCCTTGGCTTGACCGCACCTGAGATGACGGTGCTAGTCGGTGGCCTGCGTGCTTTGAACGCCAATTATGGCGGATCTAAGCTTGGCGTACTTACCGATAAACCTGGCGTACTGAGTAACGACTTTTTTGTCAACTTGACGGATATGGGAATCGAGTGGAAGCCGACATCTGATTCTACGGAGCAGTTTGAAGGGCTGGATCGTTCGAGTGGTGACGTTAAATGGACGGCATCGCGGGTGGATCTTGTGTTTGGTTCCAATTCACAACTGCGGGCGCTCGCAGAGGTGTATGCAAGTGACGATGCGAAAGAAAAGTTCGTTAAGGATTTCGTTGCAGCCTGGACCAAAGTGATGAATGCCGACCGGTTTGATTTGGCTTAGCATTCAAAGTAAGGGGCTTTCGCTATTCGGAAGCCCTATGCTTGCATGCCACAGCCCTGCAAGCGGAAACACTACACTACATCATTTTCATGCACGATTATCCCGAGTGCACACTTTTAACGCCGAAGAAAAGTGACAAAAGACAAGAGAAATACGCCCGAAGCGGCGATAATAAGGCGTTTAGAAACTGATACTGATACGATTACTGCTAAATGATCGTGCGGTATGGGACGAAGGCTATTTAATATACTGTTGAACTAAGCCGCTACGCGGGGCTGTACCTACCTGAAGACTCAAACATCACCTGCAAGATTTAACTAACCTTCCCACACTTACTCTGTCGCCCTCTTGGGCATTAACAGAGGAGTGCCGTAATGAGTCCGTTACGTCAGCAAATGATCGACCTGATGACGGTCAAGAACTTTTCTCCAAGTACTTGTGAAAGTTATCTTTTCAGCATGATCGCGTTAGTGAAGTATTTTCGCCGTCCCCCGGATGAACTGACCCAGGAAGACATCCAAAACTACTTGATTTATCTGGTCAAAGACCGGC
>JANQMN010000137.1 GCA_028280065.1 Hahella sp. | reverse complement strand
GGGCGGCGGAGGATTAATCGCCGGGATGGCCGCTTATATCAAATATTTACGGCCTGAAGTAAAAGTTATCGGGGTTGAACCGGAAGATGCCAACTGCTTGCAGGAGGCGTTAAAAGCCCGCCGCCGTGCGGTCCTAAAAGAAGTCGGTATCTTCGCAGATGGGGTGGCCGTTAAGCAGGTTGGCAAACTGCCTTGGGAAATCTGTAAAGACAACGTCGATGAGGTCGTCACAGTGACCATTGACGAGATGTGCGCGGCAATCAAGGATGTTTTCGAAGATACCAGGTCTATCGCCGAGCCCGCCGGAGCACTCTCGGTGGCGGGGATGAAAAAGTATGTCGCCCGCGAACGCATTGAAGAAGAGAATCTGATTGCCGTGGTCAGCGGAGCCAATATGAATTTCGACCGGTTGGGCTATGTCACCGAACGTACCGAAGTGGGGGAGGAGCGCGAGGCGATTCTGGCGGTGAAGATCCCCGAACAACCGGGAAGCTTCAAAAAGTTCATCCAAGCGTTGAGCCGGCGCAATATCACCGAGTTTAATTACCGCTATTCCGATCCTGAAGAGGCCCAGATATTTGTCGGTGTGCAGATTCGTGAAGGTTTCCAGGAAAGGCAGGAATTGTTGAATGCCTTGGAAGAGCATGGATTGCCGGTTCTGGACCTGACTGACAACGAAATGGCCAAAATGCACATTCGCCATATGGTCGGTGGTCATGCACCGGGTTTGGAAAATGAGCGGGTATTCCGCTTTGAGTTTCCGGAACGCCCCGGTTCCTTGATGAAATTCCTCCTTTCCCTAGGTACCCGGTGGAATATATCCATGTTCCACTATCGAAACCATGGTGCTGCCTATAGCCGCGTACTAATGGGCGTACAAGTGGAAAAATCCCAAATGAAGGAGTTCAAGAAGATGCTGGATAAGGTAGGATTCCGTTATTGGGAAGAAACGGATAATCCCGCCTATCAGCTATTTCTAGGCAATTAAAAACGGGCTTAACAGATCCACCCAAGTGGCGGATTTTACAGCTCTGTTACCATTTATTAATCAATTCAGAAGTAGGTTAGGCGTTATTTCTCGGGTTTTTCTAAAGAATACCTGCTAACGGCTTGATATTTATTTGGTTCTGACTACACTTTCAAAACAATGCAGTGACCCGGACGAAAAATGGATCGAAAAGAGCCACTATCGTCAATACGTAAAAATAAGTACACTGTGGAGCGTTGAAAATAGCCGAACAGAAAGTTCTGGCCTTAGACAGGGTCATAACAATAAAAAACTCAGGAATGTTAAGGAGGAACGATGAATCGCAAGCCTGATATGATGATCACGCTTGTCATCATCTTTTGTGTCGGTTTAGTTATCAGTGGTTTCACCACCTTTAGCTATACGAAAGAAAAACCTGCTACCGTTTTGCTGTCTTCTTTACAGCTTCCCGCTTCAGATTCGGAACAAGCTAGAAACTAATCTTTCGCCAATTGGAATGCCGATTCAAATTTTCCAGCAAAAGGGCGCGTATTCATGCCGCCCTTTTCCTGTATCCCACTTTAGTTTGCTTTAGTGCTGATCCGGCATTTTTTCTATCCATTTCAACACCCAGGGAACGGCTTCCTGTTCCGGCTCCGTTGTTTCCATGGCATCGATAAACAGGGGTTCACTGAGGTGCTGTGCCGCCAATTCGGAGAATGCCTCGTCAAATAGTTTGCCTGCGCCACAAAAAGTATCGCCATAAGAGCTGTCACCGAGACAAATGACACCAAAAATCCGCCCGACAATGTTGGGAAACTCCGTGGTTAAGGTTTCATAGAGGGGGGCGATATTCGCAGGTACTTCTCCTGAACCGGTTGTGGACGTGCAAATAAGTATTGGATCTTCATCGTTCTGCAACTGTGTGAAACTGGGATTGGTATGCAAACTGGTATCGTAGCCTTTTTCGGCGACGGCTTTTTTAATTGCTCTGGCGGTTTCCTGTGCGCCCCCGAAAACGGTGCCGATACAAATATGAAAGTGCTTCAAAACTTGATACTCTGCCGTGAATTCGTTATTAGTGTAAGGCTATTAACGCCCC
The DNA here is from genome assembly GCA_028280065.1 of Hahella sp. GTDB lineage: Bacteria > Pseudomonadota > Gammaproteobacteria > Pseudomonadales > Oleiphilaceae > Hahella. The sequence continues at coordinate 35,204 of JANQMN010000137.1, read as the reverse complement.
ATCCTGTAATTAAACGCTGATTGTGCCATTAATTATAGAGCGGAGCACTAGCGGTCGAAGTGCCAATACTGTTGTACAGTCGCTTCTTCTAGCCAAAATCTCCTTAATAATCAATTCGGCGCGGACTTCTTCCTTCCATGGATGAGCTTGACTATTCCTTATTACCGGGAACTCTTGTTGATCGCTATCGCATCGAAAAAGTACTCGGTGCGGGCGGCTTCGGAATTACCTACCAGGCTTGGGATACTCGGCTGGAAGGGTACGTCGCGCTGAAGGAGTTCTTTCCCCACGATATTGCCGGCCGGGCCGGCGATACGCAAACCATCCAGCCGAAAAGCGGCCGTTATGTCAACTTTCAAAAGGGTTTGAATTATTTTCTCGATGAAGCGAAACGATTGAACAAGTTTCGCCACCGCAATATCGTGCGCGTCTCCAATTTTATCGAGGCTAATGGTACAGGCTACATCGCCATGGACTATGAACTGGGCGAAAGTCTGTCTGACGAGCTGAAACGCACCCACTTTGCAGGTGGAATGCCGGAAACCAGAATCAAGCAGATCATTTTGCCGATTCTTAATGGTCTGGTTGAAGTGCATAAGGCAGGTATGCTGCACCGCGATATCAAACCGGGCAATATCTACCTGCGCCGGGAAGGCGAGCCCACGTTGATTGATTTCGGTGCCGCTCGGCAGAATCTGGCGGACCATTCAAAAAGTGTATCCGCCATTGCCAGCGCCGGTTTTTCTCCCTCCGAACAATACAGCCGCAACAGCAAACGGCAGGGACCGTGGAGCGATATCTATGCGGTCGGCGCTGTATGCTACAAACTGATCACCGGCCATCCTCCGGTCGAGGGTACGGAGCGAAGCGACCATGTAAGGGATGGTTTGCCGGACCCGTTACAGCCGCTAACGGAGCATGAGAATGCCAAACACTACAGCAATTCGTTTCTTGGGGTATTGGAGTGGTGTTTGAACCTGGATCCGAGATTACGTCCGCAGAATGCGTTGCAGGTGATTCAGGTTTTAACGAAGACCATGACCAAGTCAACCTCGCCGCAACTGCAAACCGTGGCGCTCTCCGAGACTGCCGAAAGTTCTCATGCCGCTGTATCGATAGCCGGGGAAGCACGAAAAAGCGTTGAAGATACTAACGCCAAAGCTTGGAAATCTACGCCGAACAGATTTGCATTTTTCAGTTTTTGTCTGGCGGCAGTTCTGATTGGGGTCTCTGTATGGGTATATTTAGTTTCCAGCCGTTTGGATAGCCCGGCAAATTACTCCGAATCAACAGTCGGTAACGCCATTGACAACCCGATGGTTAAGATTGCCTTTGCACCTATCCGATACCAGGGCAGGGACACGGAACTATCGGTTTTGGCGCGGGGTGCAAGTTTGCAGCTGGAGAGAAGCTTGGCCACCGAATTTGATATCGAAATGTTGGATATAGAAGAAGGCTCTTCAACTCGTGAGATATTGGTGGCAAGTAAAGCGATTAATGCAGAATATGCGTTGACCGGTAAGCTCAAATCCGGTAGCGGCGGTGTGGATTACAACCTGTACATTCAAAAGGCGGAGGAAACGCAAGGGCAACTGATATTTAAGCGTTTATACGATAAGGAAGAGCTGGGAAATATCTCACAAGATAGCATAGCGGCTGTAACGGACTATTTTGGACTGACCAGTCCTAAGAGCAGCGGTCGTAAAAGGAACAGCGATGACGAACGCTGGCGCAGCCGGGCAAACTTTATTTTTCTGCAAGCAAAGGCGAAGCTGGATTCCAATTTATCCAAACTGACGTTCGATGCGGTGGAAACGCTTCTGGAATCGGCGCTGAAAATATCGCCGACCCATGAACCGGCGTTAGTATTGAAATGCCAGTTTTTCCTATATAAGCAAGCGCATTTCAAAGATGCTACTAAGCACTGGTTAGAAATGGCAAAACCTGCTTGCATGTATCTACTTGAAAACAGATTTGAAAGTAGTGAATCGTTGATAACAATGGCGAACTATTTTTCTGCCATTGGCGATCTGGAAACGGCGCGTCTGTTCCTTGGCGAGGTGAAAAATAGAAGTACCGACTGGTATTTGGCCTATAGTGACATTGAAGCAAGCGATGGCAACTACGAGTTAGCGTTGCAGAAACTAACGGCCTATGCGACCAAGTCTTCCATTTATCGTTGGCGAATAGACCAGAAAATGGGAGAGCTTTATTGGAAGATCAACGATATCGGGAGTTCGATATCCGCATACCAGAGGATTTTGGATCTCTATCCTGACAAAGTCACTATTTTGATAAATCTGGCTGCAGGCTATTTCCAGCTTGGAAGGTTAGAAGATGCCAATGAAATATATTCTCGTATCAACTCCTTGGATGCTGATTTTTACTCGCTGACAAACCATGGAACAGTCCTCTATTTTTTAGGAGATTTTTCGTCTGCAAGGTCCAAGTTCGAACGTGCAATGGCATTGTCCCCTAATTCCTATGCGATTTACGGGAACTTGGCTGATACCGTGAATGAAATTGAAAAAGGACAGGATCAAGCTAAAGCCTATTATTTCAAAGCGATTGAGCTGGCTGAAAAAGACCTTGGCGATGGAATAAGCGATCCTGACATTTATATCGATCTGGCGCATTATCATTCCCAAGTTCAGGATTATCTGCAATCCGACTTGTACTTCGAGAAATCCGAAGCCCTGGATAGCGAAAATCCCAGTTTGTACTACTATCGCGGAATAAGTCTTGTCAATCAGGGAAAGTTGATGGCGGCGAAAGAAGAAGTTAGAAAAGCAGCAGAAATGTTTTTCCCGACAAACCTCATTGAAAGAACGCCTCAACTTGCCGAATTGGATTGGCATTAATCCTTTTTATTTGCTCGCGGAGGATTGTGCAGATGAGAACCCAAATTCCTGGCAGATTTTTTCTTCTTTTTATCCTGTGTCAGTTGCTGCCGTCTCTCACCCAGCTTGAAAACAGTGCCAGCGCTCAAACGACCCACCAAAAAATTGAGTTCAGTATTTTTAAAAACGGAGCATCCTGCGACAAGCTCGTCAGCAGCCCCCAAATTTGCTTCAAGACCAGAGACGGTTACAAATATGACCTGACAACCGCAGGCAAAGCCATTGAACTGACTTTCGACAGGAACGATCGGAGACCTGCCGACACGTTGGAGTTCGTTAAAACGGCAGAAGGTATTTCTGATAATTATTGTTTTCGAGTGGTCATGTTTAAAGATAAAGCGGGATACGATAAACACAAGCATATTAATAAGAAGCTGCGACCAGCTATAGACGACACTTGGTATTTATCGGGATGCGATAACCGAGGCCAAGGCATTGGCTGCCTAAAAGACCCTCGTACGGGAAGGAGCGGCAAGTTACTGCCTTTTGCTAAAAATAACGGACAAGCGCGAAGGTACTTCCCGGAAGTGAAAGCGCATTATTTTCCAAAAAGCCTGGATCTTGAGCGGAATCAGAGTGAACGTGCCGTTTTCGTAAAAATTGAGGCAAATTCCAAGAACGATGGCGGTAATTGCAAAGGCGGAAAACCGGTAATCATTAGCGGTGATCCGAAAGTGTTAATAAAACCCAATTAAGTAAAACGATTGATAGTTTTGAATGATGGGCTATTGGCTCCTGAAAACCGAACCAAACACCTTCAGTATCGAAGACCTGAAAAACTCCCCTTCCCGCACCAGCATGTGGGAAGGGGTGCGTAACTACCAGGCGCGTAACTTTATTCGCGAAATGCGAGTAGATGATGAGGCGTTTATCTACCATAGCAGCTGCAAGGTGCCCGGTATTGCGGGATTAGCGAAAGTTTCCCGCGCAGCCTACCCGGACCCTACGGCCGTCGATCCTGATTCCTCCTATTTCGACTTAAAGAGTGACCCTGACAATAACCGTTGGAGTTGTGTTGATGTTACCTGGACGGAAACTCTGGCGGGTATTATCAGCCTGGGGGTGCTGAAGAGTGATCCTGCATTGGCGGATTTGACCTTATTGAAGCACAGCCGGTTGTCTGTCATGCCGGTCGCCGATGTACATTGGCAACATATCATGGACGTTTACAGGCTATAAGTTTCAGTATCTTTCTACGAGTTACGCTAGTTTAGGTAACGCGACAAGGCTCGAGCCAAAAAGCAACAGAAAGTGTCAGACGTTCTCTTCCGCCTTTTGCACGACTAATGGTATTACCAGGTTCCGGCCTTTTATTTTCGCCTGGTAGAGGTTGATGTCCGCTTGCTTGAGCAAACTGCTGAGATCCTTTGTCTGGCTTATTGAGCAAACACCGCAGCTTGTGGTCACGCGAATTTCCCGGCTCTTATAGACCAACCTTTCCGCTTCGACGATTTTACGCAGCCGCTCCGCCATCGCCAGGGCCTGGACCAATGAGGTATCGGGCAAAAGGACGAGAAACTCCTCGCCTCCCCAGCGCGCGGTGGTGTCGATTTTTCGGCAGGTATCGCTGAGCAGTTGGGCAAACTTGAGCAGAACATAATCGCCTGCATCATGCCCGAAGTTGTCATTGATGTTTTTAAAGTGGTCTATGTCCAGCAAAATCACGGAAAAATAACTGCCATGGCGTTTGTAACGGAAATATTCCTTTTCCAGCTGTTGCCGCATATCCCGGCGATTGGGAAGTTGGGTAAGTTCGTCGGTTCTGGCGGCGCGTTCATATAGATTTGCCATGCTCAACAACTCTTCCCGAGCCTTACGCCGGGAATAATCCATAACAAAAGCGAACACCGTCACGAACGAAACGCTGGCTGCGAAGCGAATTTGAAAATCTGCGTCATATTGTGCGCTTATCCAAGACCACTCCGGGTTACGAAAAATTAGCGCTATGAATACCACCATTAGCCCCATCATCCACCAACCTGCCTTTAGCCCGGCAACATAGAAAACGAATGGCGGAAAAACATAAAACCAAAGAATGCCCGTATTGCTCTCACCCCCCGAGGCAATGAGGTAGAGAAACAAAACGCCAACCAACCACAGAAACAGATTGCGGAACAAACTGGAATTCTGGTGCCTGGAGTGGGCAATACTGTTAAGTATCAGAATTCCGGCGAAGACAAAAAGGGTTGCCGCATGGTAGGGGTGGCTGGAAAACCAGGACTTGACACCAATGGCCAATAGGGTGAATGCGCCCGCATAGGATATTCCACGAATAACGCCGGTGACATTGGCCTCTTCATCTAAAATAGAGCTAAAAGTCTTTATGTTGTTTTTGTCAGATTGATCTTGCGTCAAGTCCTTTACCCTAATTGGCGCTGACAAACATCTATTGCTGCTAGGATTGATAGTTGCGGGAATTCAGCGGGTTGGTTTCAGTATAGACGAATTTGAGTATTCTCCTACAAGGATTGGCGTGCGCCGCTGCTCAATCAATGTTCGTGGCAATATTGTCATAGTTTATACCGCTAACAGTTTGCAAACGTCGACAAAGTGCTAGGATTAAGAAATATAGTTGGTTATTTGCGATGCATCTCAACTTTCCAACTCAAAGGTAAAGGCACCTCAGACTCATTGCCGGCGCCGACCAACTGCCATCAGGGGGGAGTGCGCGAACAACCGGGCGGGGGCTCTTACACTTGAAATCTGAGCTTTGCGGCTAGTCGAATAAGTCCTATGGCGGAAATAGAACGGATTAAAGATGTCACCAATCCCATGATTATTTATCACGGAGGAGGGTGTTTAGACGGTTTTGCGAGTGCTTTGGCTGCGCACTATCATTTTGCTGAAAAGCAGGGCTTGGATATCGAATACTTTGCGGCGCAGCACAGCGAAGCCCCACCGGAGGTGGATGAGCGTGACGTCTTTATGTTGGACTTCTGCTACAACAAGAAAATAATGCAGGAACTATGTGGCAAGGCGAAGCGTATTGTCGTACTTGATCACCACATTAGCGCATTTCGTGAAACTCTGGGCTTGGACGATGAGATCGAAAATCTCGAATTACATTTCGACATGAAACGCTCGGGCGCCGTTATCAGTTGGGAGTTTTTTAACCGCAAACCTTTACCCCTGCTTTACCGGCATATAGAGGACCGCGATCTTTGGCGCTGGGAACATCCGGATTCCTTGGACGTTACCGCCGCCCTGGCTTCCTACCCCTTCGATTTCAGTCTTTGGGATATCTGGGTGCGGTACGAAGAGGTGCTGGAACGGCTTCGGGATGAAGGCCGGGCAATCAATCGCTATCGGCAACAGGAAATCAATGTTTACAAAAAGCGCGCTATCCTGGGGAAGGTTGCGGGATTTGTGGTCCCCGTTGTCAACTGTCCTACGGGCGTGGTAAGTGAATGTCTTGGCGAACTGGCCAAAGGCAAACCCTTTGCCGCAGGTTATATCGACAAGCCTCATAAACGCGCCTGGTCGCTCCGATCCACGCCTGAAGGCGAGGATGTGGCGGAAATTGCGTTGCGCTTAGGAGGTGGAGGGCATGCCAGGGCAGCGGGATTCACGACCCCTTTATCGGCTTCGGTGAGAGTTGTCGAGGTTCCGCCTGAATCGGAAACCTAAAGACATTAGAAATATGAAAATCGGTTACAGGAAGTCGCCGATATTGATGCTGTATTCCTCCGGGTCAACGGCTTTTACGATTCGGTCCTGCACGCTTGGCTTTGCCAGATCGATCCTTTCCACTTTAATAAATGAGCGGAACTTTGTGTGGTACACCACCCGCAGTAAGGGCAGACGCTGATCGCTGTCATTCGCCTCGATAACCACTCCCAGCCGGCCGCTTTCCAGCAACACCAAGGAGCCTACCGGGTAGACTCCGATACAGCGGATGAAATGGTGCACCATTGACCGGTCCAAATGGTTACTCCACTCCAGAAGTTTTTTTAACGCCGCCGTCGGCGGCATTCCCTTGTGATAGACACGATCCGCGGTAATCGCATCATAGACATCGACGATGGCCGCCATTTTACCATAAGGAGAAATCTCATCTCCTGTCAGTCCGTCCGGGTAACCGCTGCCGTTGATTTTTTCATGGTGCTGTGCCGCAACGGTCACCGCCAGTTTCGGCATCCCCTTGGTTCGGTGCAGTAACTCCCGGCTAAATCGGGCATGTTGTTTCATTACTTCAAATTCCTGTTCCGTCAGGCGTGCAGGCTTATGAAGAATAATATCGGGAATCAGGATCTTTCCGATATCGTGCAGCATTGCTCCGATGGCAATATGTTGCATAATCTTTCTGTCCAGCCTTAGCGATTTGCTGAATACTGACATCAACACGGCGAGATTAACGGAATGCTCCATTAAGTAGCTGTCTTTCTCACGGATACGGCCAAGGCAGGAAAGTGCATTATGATTGCGAAATATTGAATCGAGCATTCCGTCTGCGACGGTTTCGAAGGCTTCGAGCCGAATAGGTTGTTTGGTTTTTACGCCTTCCACCAAGTCGTTAACCAAACCTAGCGCTTCAATATGCACCTTCCGAGCGGCATGCATTTCATCGCCCAATGCCAGACTGGGCTTCATGATGGGCGCGAGTGCGCTTACTTTTTCCAGTGCCGCCTGGTTATTCGCCGCTACCTCGGATTCGGGCAAACCATCCTGGCAATCCTTACCCTGGGAAGTGTCGATATAGATTTCGTCAACGCCGAGTTTTGCAATGCGTTCGATCACCTCTTCCGACTTGATCAATCCCTTTTTCTTTAGGTTCGAGTGCGGAATCCACTCTGAATTCAAGTCAGAGATGTACATGCCCACGGCCAAGTTCTTGATAGGGATTCGCTTGATCATAAATTGTAGAGGTTATCTTTTTATCGGTGTTGTAAATGTTGGTATTTAGAGTATTGTCAATGATTGTGTGCCCTGCAAGCATTCGTCACCCAAGTAATCCCATCGCCAAACACGGAGTCTTTGATGAAGTCTTCAGCCAATCGTTATCACCGTGCACTTGCCCTTGCCGTCGCCGTCTTGCTAAGCGTTGCGGGGTTGTTTGTAGGTCATTGGGGATTTGGAAAAATTAAATCGGTCTGGGAATTGGAGAGAATTCCGGCAGCGCCTATTGATGCCCTGTTGCCGGGAGAAGTCTTGGTCAGCGGCGTTATCGACCAGCAGGATACTTTGCTTACCAGCCGGCTAACCCAACAACCGGCAATTTATTTTCGCTATCTGCACGAAGTAGAAGAGGGGTCCGGTGATGACCGCCGATGGCGGACGGTTGAGGATATTCAACAGGCGGCGGACTTTTCAATATCGTCCGGCCAGAAGAGCCTTCCAGTTTCAGTCGAGGCTACTGTCGATGCGATAGACTGGTCATTGCAGGTCAGTGCCAGCCGATCTAAAGGCAACCACAGATACACGGAATGGTTGCTGCGTCCGAACGACTCGGTATCGATTTTCGGCTGGTATGCTCTACAGGCTGGCGAACCTGTCATCAGTTTTAGCGAGCCTGGGCATTATCTGCCCATCGTTACCACTTATGGGCCAGGGTATGAGATTCAGGCCTTGGGCCAAGGCGGAGTTTTCATTCTGTGGGCGGGAATGTTGTTACTGGGCTTGGCAATTTATGCAGTCTGTTATGGATTGGCGATTCATCGCACACTTGCTTTCCTGACCTTGCTCAGCATGACGATGATTGCGCTGCTGCTTGGGCTCGGCTTGCATACCTACAAGGTCGACCTTTCCGAACTTGTGGCAAGGTGGGATAGACAGGTTGCCGCTGTCGATAAGGAAATTGGCGTTATCGCGAAACGTAATAACCAGGAGTGGGGCGGATTGACAGGCAGTAATAGCTTTGTGTTATTGGGAGATTTGGCGGAAGCCGATAACAGGCGGATCAGTGGCTTAAAATCGAGTTTGGAGCGTGCGTACCTGACAAACGTCTACCAAATGAGCCTTATTCCCAACCGCTGGCTGGCGCCTGCTTGGGGTATTGCCCTAACTACCCCGGCAGCCATTCAAAGTGGTAACTTAGATGCGTTGGCCGGTGATATCGCCGAATCACGTCCGGTTGCGCCGCTGTGGATTTGGATAGCGATGGCGATTGCCTGCCTGGGTTCTGTCCTGCTCACCTGGTTCGGACTGCGAGCCGTCAAAACCAAACGTTGGATGGAAAATATTCCTACATCCAAGATCGCGGGAGTTGCCTGGGGCTTGAATGAGTTAAACGGCGTTGTGGAAAAGTACGCCGGGCAATCTATCCGGGGACCGTTGTCCAATGCCGACTGTTGTTGGTTCGACTACCGGGTCTATGAGCGGATTAAACAGGGAAATAAAACCTCATGGAAGCGGATAGAGCGCCGGTGTGAAAGTCAGCAGTTCCTGCTGCGGGATGATTCAGGACAGGCGTTGGCAGACCCGAAGGATGCGGAGGTGATCAGTTCCCACAAGAAGACCCGCAGACAAGGCAACCTGCGCTACACGGAAACTTCCATCCGTTTTGGCGATCCGCTTTATTTGCTGGGAGTTACCCGACACTCGACCGCCGAAGCTTATCCCTACGTTCTCGGGAAGGGTGATTCTGGCGAGCCCTGTATATTGAGTAATCGTTCAGAATATGAAGTACTGCTGCGGAAGAGTCGTCTTGGCCTATTGCTGCTGAATTTTGCGGCCAGCGCATTGCTGTTGGCTAGCCTACTGCTTTTGACGAGCACCGGAGTATTTTCTGGATTGGACTTTTTGACCACGGCTTTGATATCGACTGGTTATCTGTTTTTGTTGATGCTGATTATGCACTACAACGATCTGGTGTTTCTAAAACACAGGGCTGAAAGGTGCCTGGCCAATATCGATGTCGCTTTTCAGAAACGTCATGATTTATTGCAAAACCTGATACCGGTTGTAAAGCGTTTCGCGGCTCACGAACAGGAACTGCTGGGTTCGCTTACCCGGATGCGGAAACAGAAAGGTAACTCACCAGCAGCATTGCCGGATAGGATAAAAAGGCTGACCTCACAGTCCCTGATCGCAGGGCAGTTTTTTGGATTGCGGGAACAGTATCCGGAACTGAAGCAAGACCAGGCCGCCCTGCAGTTAATGGAAAATCTAACAAGACTTGAAGATGAAATAGCCCTCATGCGAGAGGGCTATAACTCGGCTGTCGAAACTTACCTTACCCGCTTGGGCAGCTTCCCGGATCTGATATTTGCTCGCCTGTTTGGATTTCGATCAAAGGACTTTGTTGCGTTAGCGGGGTAAATATTCGGAAACCAGCATCAACTGCAGAGATCGTTGCAGGACATGACGAGCGAGTGCCTGCGCTGTATGCCGTTTGGGGATGCATAAAAAAAGGCAACCATCGATGGTTGCCTTAAAGAAACTCTTGGAGGGACTAACTAAACACAAAACTTTCGTACCTTCCGCAACAGCGGGGCCCAAAAAGTAGCGGGTGTACTACATAACCAACCCGCTCTAAATGGGGGATACTACTCAAATCCACGATTAAAATAATAGTCAGAGCAGCGCCAGATTTCCGTTGCAATCGGGTAAGCGGTTGTTAGTGTTCTGTAACAGGAATGCAGGGAATGTATCCGATAAAAGTTAGGCGCGAAATAAATAGCAAGGATTTTTGGTGGAAGAAACGCGGAAGCAGAAAGTTCGGAAATGCCTGTATAAGCAACACCTACCGGGACAGTCGGTAGGTGTTGTGCAAGGTTAGCTAGGGGGCCCGGGTTAAAATGAGCCCGGTTGTCAGCAGTTTCCGAGGAGCTTCGGGAGTGCCGATGCTGTGCTCGCTGCTGATGTTGGTCAAGCCGATATCTTTAGCTATGTGCGCATTGAGATGCTCATGGTTCAGCGTTTGAATGCGGTTTCTATCTCTAAATGTATTGGCTCTGAAAATACTGACGAATTTGTTTAGTAAAGTGTTCAGTGTCATGGTTGTTTCCTCGTTTGAGTAAAACGACCACGGGTCTGAAAGGGGACAGATGGAGGTATTCATCATAACCGCGGAACAGACCCGCGGTTACGTTTCACATGGTTCTTAGGTTTGTGAATTCGTTCGCGGATTAAGGATAGCTGAGTCGACTAGAGAAGCGCCCATATAACAGCCTGCACAACCTGGGTGTGCCGAAACAGCTGACCTTAGCGTCATGGTTCTTTGCATAACTGTTTCTCCTGTAGGGCGCGAACTGAACTCATTGTCCGCGATGAATAACCGGCGTTTGCCGGTTAGTGGCTAGACTAACGGAATAGGTTTTTTTTGCAATAGAAAAATGAAAAAAAGTTAAGAATTCTAAGTTTTACTTCGAAAACTATCGGTTGCCCTGTTAACTCTCTGAAAAAACGAGCTTCTACAGGGGCTTACTCGCCAGTATTTTATCCAATCCCGGAGCATAGCCATCTTTTTCAAAGCCGGTTTGAACGAATCCCGCTTTGCGGTAAAAACCGAAAGATGCCGGTGTGGTATCGAGCAGGACTTGTTTGGCGACTTGGCGTTGTCGCATTTGGCGCAGACGATGTTCTAGCAGAAGGCTGCCTAAGCCGGAGCGATGCTCATTACGATCCACCATGCCCCATAACAGATGGGCGTTACTTCGGCGATCTACTTCATATCCGCCGCAAGCGCGAATCCGGCCATTGGTAACGAGCACAAAGTAAGGCCAACATTTGCGCTTAGCCAACCTAGCCCGATTTTCCAGATCCAGCTGGAATTCTGCTAATTCGTAATCGGCAAAATAGGTAGGCATATTGGATTGCATAACCGCCAGGCAGCCTGCCTCATCATTTTCATTAAACTCCCGAATAACCCAGCTCATGCACCGGCTCCACTAGATTCAATGCGTTAAAAGTCCAAGACGGATTGGAGGAGCATACTACTGGATTTTTGGTTTTATGGACATCTGCCTATAGCGCTCTAACACCTGTTCACGAACCCTGCCGATGTTGTCCCAGATTTTTTCCGCGAGTTCTTTATTGTCCTGATAGAAACGGTGGCTGAACACGAAATAATAGGCTTTCGTCTTGATGGAGGGGCCGACTTTGCGAAGCTGTTGCCATTCCGGGTAATGCTGGATGATGGGGTCCAAGGTGGTATTCTGTGCCGCATAGGCGTGGATTCTTCCGGCCTTTAGCATCTGCAGATTCTGCTTTACCGTCTTTGCTTCAAACACTGAAATGTTCAACTTTTTCAAATCCGATACAACCGAATAGCCGAGATTGGCACCTACCAGCGAACCTTGACTGACCGCGTTGCCATTCCACTCAAAGTCGGAGTAAGAATAAGCGTACATGTAATAGCTTTGGGTAAATACGCGCCGGTCCTTATCCAATTCTCCTGATTCGGTGCGGGGAAATACGCCCTCTTCCATCCTGGACGGCTTGAAGGAGTATATGCCTGAAAGGTCGAACCGTCCGGTCTTTAAATCATGGTGAACCCGTTGATTGGGCCGTCTGATAATATTCAGCCTGATATTGAGATCTTTGACCGCCAACTTGAGAATATCCACGCTGATACCCGGTGGATCCGCCAGTTCAGGGCCGTTGCCAATCAACGTCGGTGATGCATCATTATCCTGAAATCCAACTTTCAACACCGTGGCGTCGGCCAAGGATATGCATACCCCCGAAATCAGGCCCAGTTTGACAACGCTTTTTAGAAGTTGCTTCACGAGTAGGGAAAGGCTGATCTCGAAAACCGGAATGCGGATAATCGTCAGAGGGGCATTGCGCTTCATACAAATCATGACAAAAGGAACTATGAGACATACTACGAACGTAGGTCAAGTAGAAGATCATGCCAAATTTCTAAAAATGACACTGATAGTGCTTAAATAGGGGCGGAGGCCCACTCAGGTCGGTAATTGTTAATGGTGGGTGAAAAGTGGGGGATTTAAACGTCGAATTGCTTGTCTTCTAAATACATTCGAATATCCGACATGGCAGCTGCGGCACCCATTCTCAATTGATGGGTATATAAGTAAGAAAACTCGGTATCCACCGGATTAACTTCGACAGCAGGAAAACCTAGCATATGCGCCCGGTACACCGGCTCAATGATATAGGGGAACAATCCGGAGGTGCCGATGGATATCACCAGATCAATGTCGATATTTTCCAGCTGGTATAGTTTCGCCACTTCCTTTTCCGGCAGCATTTCGCCGAACAATACAACGGCAGGACGCATAACCCCCCGGCATTTCGGACATATTGGCGGGAGTATCGGATCGCCGGCAAAGTCGTTGATCATTTGTTTTGCCGAAGCTTCATGTCCGCAACTCATGCAGTACAAATCAAACGCGTAGCCATGTATCTCGATCAGGTTTTCCGAGCCCGCTTGACGATGAAATCCGTCCACATTTTGTGTTAACACCCAGCTCCCAGGCTTCATTTGCTGAATTTCCGAGATGATATGATGGGCTTCATTGGGTTTGGCCAGCTGGCAGGATGCACCTATTTGCCAGAGATATTTCCAGGTGATTTCAGGTCTGGACACCAACATCGAACCGCTTAATGCCTCTTCGATACTGAAACCCTCTTCCGTATGACTGTCTTCATACAAGCCACCGACACCCCGGTAAGTAGGTAAACCTGAGTCTGCCGAAATTCCAGCGCCCGTAATAAACAGAATATTGTCGGCTTCAACAATTAACTCAGCGACTTCGCTAGTGAGATTCGTCATACCTGTTACCTGCTGTTAGAAGTCTGGAATTATAGACTTAAGGGCGGCGCTGGATTCTTTCGCAAATTTGGAATATAACAGAAACGGGTTGGTGATAGTGTTCTATCTGGTAACAGTTAATCCTCAGCAACATTCTAGGTTGGGGCAAGCTGCAAAGGTTCACGGAGAACCCTTTTGCAAACACATTCCGCTCCTAACAAAGTCGTTAGTCTCGGTCAGGTATTTATCAGAAGGTGGACATCTATGATCAATTGGGCAAGCTTGAAAGAATTCAAGTCTGCTCAGAAGGAAATCGAACTCCCTGCAGGCGCGGCGGTGCATATACCGGTGACTGTTCGTTACATTGATCATGATGGGATATCAACGGCACGATTCTTTTGATGCATGGAATACCAACCTGGGGCTATCTTTATCTTGATGTGCGAGGTGGGGAAACCGCTAAAAATCTTAGCTTCAAGGGTGAGGGCACAGGTTGGGTCAAACAACAGGAGCTCTTTTTCTCGGCCCACATAATGATGGCAGTACTGTCAGGGGTGGTAATAGGCTTTTCCTTAAAAGAGATGGCGAATAGTCTATAGGAAATACAATTTGACAAAAGGCGTCAATGATGACAATGGCTCAGAAATTAAACTGGAAAGAAATCGCTGTCGCGGTAATGTTACTGGCAATGCTAACCGGTTGCTCGAGCTCAAATGTTGATCCTCGTCTTGAGCAAGGGGTTGCCTCCATGAAGTACATGACGAGTAAGAAGTTTTTATCGAGGTCCGCGTTTTCGAGCCTTTATCCCGAACAAAATCCATCAGACTTTGTTCAATATATTTTTTCTACGATGGGTAGCGCGGAATGGCCGGTTGCATTTGACGAAGGTGAGAAGGAACAGCTGCGTAGCATCGGTGTTCCAATAATGCCCAATAATCTGGCCATTGTACCAAACGAACCAGATCCAAAGAATCAATTGCAAGTCGTTGTGAAAGCCGATGATGGGGCGGGTCTTGTTATTATTGAAGCCTATGAACAATCATTAGATAAGCCAGTATTGGTTGTAGAGAGAAAAATTGGCCGCTGAGCCTAAGGAGAGTTTGTGCCGTCATTGTCGTGTTTATTTTCTAATCTCCCGCGTGTTAAATGACAAAGCAGTCTCTCTTACTGTTTGATTCCAGCGGTTTGTGCTTCGATGATTATTGGAAATCCCATAATAGCCCTGTCAGGGACGTCTGCCCCTGATGTTAGATGTTAGTACAATTGCTTCCCCTGGTAATCACACGACTGCATGCAAAGTATTCAAAAACGAATAAGAAGGATTAGTCTGGTTTTCTTACTGTTCTATACACAGTTGAGCGGGTGCGCCCCTATCTTGGAGAAAGGCGAACACAAGATTCTACCAAATACCTGTGATACTAGCCGATCAGTTGCATTCGAAACGCCGGTCGGTGTTGCTTTGGTATTGCACGGGCTTAATTTACGACCATCCGCAATGGATGATATTGCAGGCTTTCTTTCGGACAATGGTCTTGAGGTTGTTAGGCTCTCGCTTAAAGGCCATTCCGAAGATGAGAGGAATGCCGATCTACTGGAACAGTTTAAATCGGTCAGCCTTCCTATTTGGCGGCAGGAAACCATGTGTGCATATTTACAGGCAGCCGAAATAGCGCAACGTAAGAATCTCCCGCTGGTTCTTGTCGGTTTCTCGCTTGGAGGAGCTTTAGGGCTGGACCTGACCACTCAACTGCAGCGTGCCGCTTTCGATAAGCAAATCCTCTTCGCCCCGGCGATAGACTTGAAAGCAACGTCCTATTTACTAGCCCCGTTGACGATTTTTCCGAGCCTCGTTATTCCAAGTTTTTCATCAAAAAAATTCAGAGTTAACGAAGGAACTCCGATGGCGGCGTACGGTGCGTTATATGCATTAGTCAGTGACTTGGAACAATCCGTTGACAGTAACCATAACATGGAAACGCTTCTCTTTATCGACGACGATGATGAGCTGGTGTCGGCATCGGGGTTGGAAAATTTCATGGCCGACAAGGGTTTTGATCGGTGGACGATTTATCGTGTTACAAAGACTCAAGAAACTTCGACAAGTCTGAACCACTTAATGATCAGCGAGGAGACGGTTGGACGGAAAACCTGGCTAAAGATGACGAACAGGATGCGGAACTTTCTTAATCCGGCGCTATAGTTGGGTAGAAGTTACTGCAATTTGTCCTATCGTTAGTTTCGGCAGTGGACTTTGATTTATTCTCATCTGCCGGCTTCTGCCGGGCTATCCAAGTAATGTGAGCAATCTATTAAGGTATATCATGGGATCACAACAATTTATCTACCGGCTGACCCTCCGCCGGCCGGCGTTACTTCAGGAAGGGCCGACTGCCGCAGAAGAAAAGATAATCTTTGACCATTTTAACTATCTTCAGGAGCTACATAGCGCCGGCGAAGTTGCGTTGGCAGGCAGAACCGATACCCAAACGCCGGATACATTCGGCATCGTGATTCTCAAAGTGGCCGATGCGGACCGCGCTACCTGCATTATGCAAAACGATCCGGCCGTGCGTGAAAAAGTCATGAATGCCGAGCTGTTTCCTTTTCGGATTGCGTTGCCGTTACGGGATTGAAGATTCGGATCGTGCTGGAAAGCGTTAGAAGCTTTCGTGGAATATGCAAATGGAAATGAAGAAATACAAGCTATAGAAGAAAATTCAAGGAATTCAAACCGAGGCTCAAGATATCCATCTCTTAGGTTAAGGTGGCAAGTTTTAAAGAGAGATAGGTTTACTTGTAAGGCCTGTGGTGCATCACCGGCTCTTACTCCTGGCGTGGAACTTCATGTTGACCATATCGTAGCGTGGGCAAACGGTGGTGCTACAGTATTAAAAAACCTTCAAACGCTTTGCTCAAGTTGCAACTGGGGAAAAAGTGACACTCAGATCGGCTAACAAGACATTGCATAGGACAGTTTGCTCCCTGGCTTCAATTGTGTTTCCATTTCATTACAACACATTTGGCCACTCCACAAACTGCCTATGAACTTTGCGTTAGCCTCAATAAAGTGAATTTCAAGATGCAAGCACACTATTTGCAACATGTCCCTTTCGAAGGCTTAGGCAGTATCGAAACGTGGCTCCGAAAAGCTGGTTACGAAATCTCATGTACTCAGTTTTTTGGTAAAGGAAGCCTGCCAGAAATCGAGGCGATTGATTTCCTCGTCGTAATGGGTGGCCCCATGAGCGTCAATGACGAATCTGATCACCCGTGGCTGGCAGTCGAAAAAGAATTCATAAGAAATGTTATTGAAGCGGGAAAGCCTGTTCTTGGAATTTGTCTAGGGGCACAACTCATTGCGAATTCAATGGGGGCCAAGGTACTTCCCAACTCGGTAAAAGAAATTGGTTGGTATCCGATTGTGTCGGTCAAAACCAAAGGGATGCCAGTTTTTCAGTTTCCTGAGAAAACGGAGGTATTTCATTGGCACGGCGAAACTTTCTGCCTGCCGGAGGGAGCTACTCGAATCGCAGAAAGCGAGGGCTGTAAAAACCAAGCCTTCCAAATCGGTAGCAACGTAATCGGATTGCAGTTTCACCTGGAAACCACTCCGGATTCTGCAAAAGCAATTGTCGAACATTGCAATGATGAACTCGCTGAAGGCGAATTTATTCAATCTGAGGCAGATATTCTGTCTGAATGTTCAGGGCGTTACTCTTCAATCAATAATCTAATGGCTGAAGTTCTTGAATACTTACACGCGAGACGAGGCTAGTACATATGAACCTTCTCGATGTCAATAGACAGCAATACCCTCTCTTAGTCGCGAAGCGACTAACCGCTTTTTCTATTTATCAGAACGTTTATTTCATCTGTCTTTGTTGGCGTAATGCCCGCCAATAGCAAAAATATAAATTGATTTATCATCAAATTTATAGATTAAACGGTCTTTTTGAGAAATTCGTTTTGACCAAAACCCAGCAAGATTATGTCTGAGCTGCTCTGGCTTTCCTATGCCTGTACTTGGGTCTCCTCGGAGCATTTCTTTTAATAGTTTGCAAAGAGCTTTGTGTAGTTTTTTATCTTTCTCTCGCAGCTCTTCATAAGTTTCCCAAGTCTGTCCTTCAAATACCAGTGATCTCATTCATCTCCTCGCGGGTCGGGCTGTAGCCTGTGCCTTTTGCGTGTGTTCCGCTAGATTCGGCTATTTGTTTCATTAAACTGGTGTTTTGAAGTACGTAAAGGGTTTCTTGCTCTCTCTCCCAGTCGTCCGCGCTCATAATCACAAAATCATCGCCAGCGCGGCGAGTTACTCTTAATGGTGTGTGGCTCGTAACTACTTGTTCTACAAATGTTTTTAGTTTATCTCTAAATTGGTTTACGCTTACAGTATTCATTGCTGGCTCCAAGTGTACCGTATTTCCGTACAATTCTAGCATGTAAGCCCTAACAAGGTCATCAACTCGGACATTTTAGTTGTTCTTGTTTATGCGCTGAACGCTACGCTAGCGCAACACATAAAAACTAAATGCCGGTTATTCCGGCGTTAGTGCGACAAGCGAAGCTTGTCATCTACTTACAGGGTGAAAGTCCCTTTCGGGTAAGGCTTAGACCGCCACCCGTATCGAGTCTTGTGCGATGCGCGGAGCCTTAAATCAAGAGCCGGATGCGTTAATTCCGCAAGTCCGGATCTGTATGGGGGCGTCTCGGTAACGGGGCGTTCTACCATGACGCACCCAAAAACACTATTGACCAGGTGTAATCCAATGGATTACGCTTTGGTTTATGCAGACTATAGTAGAACTACCTGAATTTCAGAAACGAGTCTCTGGCTTAATGCGGGAAGAAGAAAAGGCGAGTGTTATCAATTATTTGGCTTCTCACCCTCAATCAGGTGATCTAATGCAAGGAACCGGCGGTATTCGGAAGCTACGCTGGTCTGCTCAGGGTAAAGGCAAAAGTGGTGGTGTTCGGGTAATTTATTACTTTCACAGTGAATCAATGCCGCTTTTTCTTCTTACCGTTTTCGGCAAAGGTGAAAAGGCTAGTCTCAGCAAGGCTGAGCGGAACGAATTAGCCAAGTTTACTAGTTTATTAATTCAAAACTATGGTGGCTCAAATGACTAGTGCCTTCTCTAGCATAAAGCAGGGTCTCAAAGAGGCTATTGATTATTCTGAAGGTAAGCTGAAAAAAGCAGTTGTGCATGAATTCAGCCCCTTAGATGTGAAAAATATACGAACCCAATTGGGTATGTCCCAAAACGAATTTGCTTCTGCTTTTGGTATTAGCGTAAGTACGCTCCGCCATTGGGAGCGAGGAGATCGCTCTCCACAGGGCCCGGCTCTTGTGCTCCTGAATGTTGTTTCTAAAGAACCAGAAACGGTTCTTCGAGCACTTGCATCCTAAAAATGTGCTAACAAGCCCAGCAATGAGACGCAGTGAACTGCGCTCATTCAGGGAGCGTTAGGCGACAAATAACAACGAGCAATATGACCAAAGCTATAGAAAAAACCTCTCTACGAATTGTCCGTAAGTTCGACGTTGCGCCGGATGTCGTATTCGATACATTCACAAAGCCGGAGTCGATGCGCGTGTGGTGGACGGATCAGACGACTTTTGACATTGATTTAAGAGTTGGCGGTCGTTGGACAATCATTCGTAGAGAAGAAGAAACAGCGTATACGGCGACTGGTGAGTACCTAGAAATTGATCGTCCTCATCGACTCCAGTATACATATGCGATGCCGCAGTTCTCACCGAACAGTGACATCATTTCCATTACAATTCTTCCAGAAGAGACGGGTTGTGTTGTCACGTTTGTGCAGTCCGGTGAGGATATTGCAAGCGAATTACGAACACTTTTACCTGGTACCACTTCTGCTAGTGAAGAGGGTTGGCAACAGGGGTTTGATTTGATGGCTGCTGCTTGGGGAAAGGTCGCCTAACAATGCCTTGCAGCCGACCCACTTTCCGCTACTTCCCTTCGGTCATCCGCTCCTAGCAGTCGGCTGAAGGCAGGCGTTATGTCTTAAAGGAAAATTTAATAATGGATACACTTAAAAGAATCCCCATTGTTGCGCTTGTAGTCTTATTGGCAGCCTGTAGCAGTACTCAGAAAACGGCAACTCCAGAAGAGTCAATTGCGTTTTCGGCAGTAATAACTAATGCAAGTTATGAATTAATTTGTAAACCACTAAACAGAACCGTTGCACAAGATGCATCATGGGTTCAGAAATGCAATTCTGCCGCAAACGACTTTTTAATCTCTGAAACTAAAAATGGTGTCAAATATTTATAGGGAATATTTAGCAAGCGGTTTTCTTTCAGAACGCTGGTCTCAGCATAGCCGGTTTTGTCTAGACGAGCGTCAGCCTCACCGGTAAGGCGATCTTTTAATTTGTCTGTATCATCCTGTTCTCGATCCTCTTTTTTAAGTGGGCTTATTATTTACCCCATGAGCCTTTAGCCAGAGGGATTATTGGCTTTATGATTCGGATCATGACGATGTTGTGCTGACAATTCGGGCAGGTAGAACAGGGCTCTATCAGATTTGACTGCGGCGCGATATTGACCGGCAATCTCCATTGGACCGTTCTTAACAGGGCTTTAGCATTCCCATGCAAAAAATCATAATCCCGCACACGAAGAAAACCCATTGGCAAGACGTGCTAAAGAATGATTTTCAAAAAGTCTTCGCCGGGCGCCACTACGTGGACATGGGGATGATGCTGAACCGAAGGAAGTCCTTAATGCTGCCCAAAGAAATTGGAAGCAGTATCAAAAGTAATTTGAACTTACAGTTTGGCCCAGGTTTCTTTATGCAGCGCGGAAAACTGCTCGTCATTGGTTTTAACGTCTTCTGTATCTTCTAGCAACTTACGCGCAACTTCGTTCTTTTGCTGATGAAGGAGAATCTGTGAAAGTCGCAGCTTCGCCCAGTACGGAGCGGCTAGTTCGCTGCTTTCGGGCGCTTCAGTAATGAATTTCCGGAGTGCTCGCTCGCCTTTATCCAAATTTTGCCGGTGCAGAGCACTTAGTCTTCCGAGCTGGTACATATTCTGGTAGTGCCAGATGTTCTTCTTGACTGAAGTGTCCGAGCCTTTTTCAAAGGCTTCATGCGCTTCCTGGCTTTTGCCAAAGCGTGAGTAGGTAACGCCAATTTGGAACCAAACATCAGGGTCTATAGCAGAAGCAGATCTGCGTTTATCTATTGCATCCCATGCTCTTTGCTCATCCTCGAACTTCCTGTAAATTTCAAGTTCCGCTACAAATCCTTGGTCGGTATCCAGCGCTTGGATTCTTGCCGCGAATGCCAGAGCTTCTTCCTTCGAGCCCCCGGCAATTGCCGGGGCATGGGTATAGTATTTTTGCAAGCCAACCAAAGCGCCCATATGATGAGGATTCTTATCCAATGCAGCGGTAAAGTTATTCCTTATGGCGGATGCGTAAAACGCTTTGTTGAAAAAGGAAACCTCGTTAATCAGTTCGGCTTTTATCCGGCCCAACCAGTAGAAATCATCAGCATCGGGGTTAATCTGCTTAATAGCGTCTTCGAAGTAATCTTCTGCTTCCTCGAATTGATTTCGTTCGTAGGCGATCCTTCCCAAAAAGTATGCACAACGGGGGATAGTGAGGTCCACGCATTGTTCCTGGATGGTATGCCAGTCTTGCCGGTCAAAGGCTGACTGCATCGTTCCAGCCTGGCTATTCGCCGCTGCAAGAAGACCGGCAGTTATGAATAAATGAATCAATCGCATGTGACTTTTCCTGTATTTTCCGGTTGGTTGCCGGTTGCGCATACCCGAAAGCGTTTGGTAAAGCGGTAGGAGGCGATGGTGATAGCGATACCGCCAAAAACACCTGGACCTATCCAAAACACCAACTGCGATTGGCCTGGGAAAAATTCTGCCAACCAATGGCGCCCGCCGACAGCCGCGAAGGCAGTGTAGAGACCGATACCTGAACCACAGATGTACGCGAGATGCTCGATCATCCATTCACGTGTTTTTAATTGGCTTTTGAAGATGTAATGCAGCATTCCATAGGCGGAGTACATACTCAGCGCCCCGAACACCCAATAGATGACGATTTCCCGGCTCAGTCCTTGGTAAAACAAGTTTGCACCAAAGCACGCGAGACCCAGCAAAGCGCCAATGTGTAAAGGGGTTTTCAGTTTCGAGCGGCTGTCCTTGGCCTTCAGTACCTGCAAGCCATGGTGAAGATTGCAAAATACCAATAATGAAAGCGTAACAAGTAACATGCTCAGGGCTTGCGTTTGCTGAATGGCTTGGGTTTGCTGCTCTGTAGTCAGCGTAGCGTATTGAATATGGGTGCCGATTGGATCTGCGTACGACATTATGCTCATGACAATGCCAAAGCTGCTGACGATATACATGCTTATCGCATAGATTGTTCCCGATTGGCGGTGTACGAGACCGCCTTTTGCCGCAATTAACGGAATCCAGAAGGCAACCATGGCGATAATGCCCATAATGATATGGCTAATGAGTAAAGTTTGATGCAAAACGTACATAACCGGCTCCTTACGAATCTGGTGCCAGTCTATTTGGCAGTCGATGATTGTTGCAGGCCCAATGGTCACTACTTTTTTCGTGACTTTCGGCCTATTGGCATACGGCTGGCGAACTAGGCAAAATTGACCGAAGCTTTATGGAAAGAACAACAGAGAAGCAATGAAACTGCATAAGATTTTTGACTTAGGCGACCTGATGGTGTTTATCACACTGCTGGTGGTAGCGGTCATTTCGGTATATCTATGTCTGCAGCTCGAGCAGTATCGCGAGCAGATTTCCCTGTTACTTCTGGGGTTTCTTGGCACGGTTGTTTGCTTCTTGGGGATGACCTTTGAGTCTCCCCGTTTTCAGGTCGAAAGAAGTACCCGGTATTTGTTTATGATAGGGCAGTACGCTTGTGCGTTCGCCATGGTCTGGTTAGTTCCATTTGCATTTTTATCCATTCTCACCGTTATTTGGTCAGCTGCCCTGCCGCACTTCTTTAGTCTCCGAAAATCACTGTTGGTCAGCAGTGCAGGCGTCTTTATCTGGTTTTGGGCGTTCAACCAGCGTTGGCAGGAAGATGTCTGGATTTATGGGATATTATTCTGGTCTTTCCATCTGTTTGCCGTATTCGCCTATTTTCAATTTATTCGGGAGAAATCCTCCCGCGAAGCATTGCAAATGCAACATAGTCAAATGCAGGCGACACAGCATTTGATGACCGAGTTGAGTAAACAGACGGAGCGGACCCGTATTGCCCGGGATATTCATGATTTGCTCGGGCACCATCTAACCGCCTTGACGATTAATTTGCAGGTGGCGGAACACTTGACAGAAGGGGAGGCTCACGACAAAGTCAGTCAGTGCCACCTGTTAGCGAAGCAGTTGCTGCAGGATGTCAGATCCGCCGTGGGAGCGCTTCGTGATTATCAGAACGTTGATTTACTGAGTTCCCTGGAAACCATGGTGAGACAAATAGAGTCGCTCAAGATTGACTTGCGAATCGACTATCCGGAGCGACTCCATAAGTTGCCGATCGAGCGTTTCAGCGTCGCGGAAGCAGTATTGCGTACTATACAGGAGGCAATGACCAATACTCTCAGGCATAGTGGCGCAAAATCCATGCAAATCCAGATTACCACCGAAGCAGGAGTTGAAGTCCGCATCAAGGATGACGGTAAAGTTGCAGCCCATTGGCAAGAAGGCAATGGATTGACCGGAATGCGGGAGCGCATTCAAGCCGTTGGCGGCAAGATGGATGTGTCGACTTGCGGGCGTTCTCTGCAGATAGAAGTGTCGGTACCTTTGGAGGCGTCAGTTTGACTATTCGTATTGTATTAGTGGATGACCAAGCCTTGGTACGGGCTGGTATCATCAGCCTGCTCAATCTTTCCGATGCAGTAGAGGTGATCTCGGAGGCCAGTGATGGCAGACAAGCTTTGGAAGTATTGTCTAAGAATTCTCCCGACATTGTCCTAACCGATCTCTCGATGCCTGAGATGGACGGTATTGAACTGATCGCGGCAATCCGCGCTAACGACAATCAGGTACCCATCCTGATCCTGACTACTTTCGATGATCCCGAGTTGGTGCTGAAAGGGATACAAGCAGGTGCGCAAGGTTATCTGCTAAAAGATGTCAATCTCGACGTGCTAATCAACGCAATTTCTCGCGTGGCCGCAGGAGAATCATTGATTCAACCGGCATTGACGGAACGCTTGATTAAAGGAGTTGCCAAGCAAACACCGGAGTACGAAAAACCGCTGCATATCGAGCCCTTGTCGGTCAAGGAAAAAGATGTTCTGCGCTTGGTGGCCAGCGGTTATTCGAATAAAGAGATCGCCAACCTATTAGCCAAATCCGAGGGGACGATAAAGAATCAGTTGTCGGCCATCCTGGCAAAATTAGGCGCACGAGATCGAACCAGGGCAGTACTAATCGCCATTGAAAAAGGTCTGCTGGAAGACTGACTTTGCATGAGCAGGCAATAAAGCGGTCAATCTAGCGTCGGTGAATTTAACAAGCTTCGGCAAAGCGCTTACAGAAATGGGGTGCCTGAAGCTAAACATATTTGTTCGGGGGATAATGGGTGGCCTCAAATTATCCTAGCCTCGTCAATTGCCTGCTTCACTTGCATCAGGGTCAAATTTGGGTTTACAGCATGGTAATTAAGAGCCGTAGAATGGCTTGAAAGTAAATTCCTAACAAGTGCAGCCCTGAACGCGCTGTTGGCTTGACCTCTGCAGACTGTCACGGTTTGTTCAAAGCGCAAAAAGTGTCAGTTTTCTCCGGCCCCATGCTGCAAGTGATAAAGCGATAGTTCTTTTTTATAGATGAGGGAAATAAGATGAAGAAAGATCAAGTTGAAATAGAAGCTATGAATTTGCCTTTCAATCAACGGGCTGAGTTGGCTCAAAAGCTTCTCCTTAGTCTTGAAGAAGAATCAGAGGCCGATGTTGAAAAAGAGCGGGTTTGCGAGGCTGCAAAAAGAGCTAAGGAGCTGGATGATGGCTTGGTTGAGGCGATACCAGCAGATGTGGCATTGAAAAAAGCGAGGGAACTATTGCGTTGAGATACAATTTTCATCCTTCTGCTGAGAAAGAGTATTTAAGTCAAATAGTATACTATGAAGATAAACGTCCGGGATTAGAGGATTGTTTCTTGCGGAGTTTGAACGAACGATGAGTTATGTATGCAATGCTCCGGAGAGGCACAAAAAAGTGAACGAGTTCATTTACTTGGTGAAGATGAAAACATTCCCTTTTAAGGTACTATACCGGGTTTCAAGGAGTGAGGTTCAAGTATTGGCGGTCGCTCATAAGAGACGCAAGCCGGGTTTTTGGCAAAATAGGCTTTAACAGTTGCAGGCATGAGACGCATCTGCGTTTTGCGTAAACAAGCATGGAAATTCGAATATATAAAGAAGCGGATAGGGCAGACGTTATCGAACTCTGGGAAGATTGTGGTCTGACTCGGCCTTGGAATGATCCGAACAAGGATATTGATCGAAAGGTTCAGTTCCAGCCCGATCTGTTCTTTGTCGGCACTGTCAGTTCCAAACTTATCGCGTCTGCGATGGCGGGTTACGATGGTCATAGAGGTTCCGTATTTTATCTTGCGGTTAACCCAGAGCATCAAGGTTCTGGGTATGGTCAGAAACTAATGGCTTATATAGAAAATGTGCTTACGGAAATGGGGTGCCCGAAGCTAAACATAGTTGTTCGTAGTACTAATGAGCGCGTATTAGGCTTTTACAACAATTTGTCCTATTCAACGGATGAGGTTGTTGGTTTGGGTAAAAGGCTAATTTCAGATGCATAAGAAGCAACGCCGGCCGACACCAAAAAGGGACGCTTCCAGAACGCTTGTTGAACTTCATCCCCCAGCAAGGCTAGTGTAAGTTGCAATGCAAGGCCAACCGTCAGCGCATCCTGCGGACATGGAAGACAATGGACAAATGGCTCAAGGAAGATTATCTGAGTCTGCACTTGAATTTATTTAATTTTTTTCTTGCGTTCTAAATTTTTTTCCACTAAGTTGAGTCCTTGTTCGCAAACAGCGAACCCTAATTACTTTAACCCGTCAATCGGTAACCATGATCAACAAACTTTGGATCAATAAACAATAAGGTCTGATCAATATGATGAGCATTTATACCGGACATACCGGCGTCTTTGGTGCGCCAAGAGGATCTTGCTGACGGGTAGCTAGTCACATTCGTGCCGACCCGTCTTCAGGATTAGCGGGTTGGAGTCACGAAATCTAATTTTATTCGTATTCCGTTAAAGCCCGCATTCATGCGGGCTTTTTTGTCCGCGCTAACCCAAACGGACTGATTTGTCCGTGAAGTAGAGCTTAACTAGAGACAAAAACAGTGAGTACGAAATCTCATTCCCAATATCAGGTACTGATCGACCTGATTCGAAACAAGAAGTGGTACTACCTGGGCTCCGTTATCAGTGTGGGTATCGCCAGTTACTTTATGTTCTTGGTGCCCACTATCGGTAAAGAGGCGATTGACCGGGTCCTTACCGAACCACGGGTAGAAAAAGAAGATCTCGTTCAACGCATGATTGATTGGGCTGGCGGTGCCGAAATGCTGGCCAACCAACTGTGGCTCGCAGGTGGTGCCATTGTACTGGTAACCATCGTTTCAGGGTTGTTCATGTACCTTAAAGATTACCTGGCTGCCAGTGCCTGTGAATCAACCGTCCAACGCCTGCGTGACCATTTGTATCACCACCTTCACCATCTCTCTGAGAAGTACATTGGGAGCGCTGAAAGCGGTGACATATTGCAACGTTGTACATCCGATATCGATACCTTGCGGGAATTCTTAACCATGCAGGTAATGAATATCGGTAGGACATTGGTGTTGATGGCAATCGTGATTCCGTTGATGTTTATGCAACATGCAGGCATGACGTTATTGTCGTTGATATTGGTGCCGATCGTCCTGTATTACGCCAGAAAGTTCTTTTTCCAAGTGCGGGATCTGTTTCAACAGGTGGATGAAGCCGAAGGGGCATTGACGACTATCGTCCAGGAAAACCTCACTGGTATTCGTGTGGTTCGCGCCTTTGCCAGACAGGATTACGAATGCGAGAAATTTGAAGAGAAGAACAGCACTTATAGCGATCTCAACTATCGGTTGATCTGTATGTTTGCCAACTTCTGGGCGTTCTCAGATTTGTTGTGCCTGTTGCAAAGTGGATTGGTCCTCTTCGGGGGAGGCTGGCTGGCTAGTCAGGGTGTTATCACGGTAGGAACTTACTTTGCCTTTATCGGCTATACCTCCATGCTGATCTGGCCGATTCGTCAGTTGGGCAAAGAGCTGAGCGAGGCCGGTAAGGCTACCGTGGCGATCACCCGGATTCAGGAAATTCTGGACGCCCCTGAAGAAACCAGCAGTGCAAAGGCAATGCATCTACCTGAGCGCTTTAAGGGGACTATTGAGTTCGACCAGGTCAGTTTCGGCTATGAGCCGGATCGGCAGGTGTTAAATGATGTGAGTTTCAGTATTCGCGCGGGAGAAACAGTGGCCATTGTCGGACCCACGGGAGCCGGTAAGAGCACCTTGATACAGTTGCTGATGCGCCTTTACGACTATGGAAAGGGTTCCATCAAGATCGACGGGATGGAACTAAAACATATCGGTCGAAAGCACATACGTGGGCAGATTGGCACGCTGTTGCAGGAACCCTTTTTGTTCAGCCGGAGTCTGCGGGAAAACATCAAGTTCAGTCATCTCAAAGCGTCAGATGAAGCCATGGTGCTAGCGGCGAAATCCGCAGCGGTTCACCACACCATCGAATCCTTTCAGAAAGGCTATGAAACGGTCATCGGTGAGCGCGGTGTGAGTTTGAGCGGTGGCCAAAAGCAGCGGGTAACGCTGTCTCGAACCTTGTTAAAGGAACCGCCCATCCTGGTCTTGGACGATACGCTGAGTGCAGTCGATGCGGCGACGGAACAGCAGATTATTCAAGCGCTGCATAGCAAGAAGGGTGAGCAAACCCTGCTGATCATTACCCACCGTATCAGCGTCTGCCAAAAGGCCGATCGTGTATTCGTCATGCAAAACGGTCGTTTGGTGGAGCAAGGCAGTCACCGCAATTTGCTGACCAAACATGGTTTTTATCGGGAGCTTTGGGAGATTCAGAGCGGTCAGAAAGAGCGCTTTGAGCAGGATGTCAGTTCTGCCAAACAGCAGGGCGATATTGAGTTAGGAGTCACCTAATGAATGAGCAAATAAATAGTACGCCCATAGAGAGGGGCGGATGGAAAACAGTTTTTCGGATGTGCTACCTGCCGCAGAAAAAGCTGTTTCACAAGGTCATTGTATTGGCATTGATGACTGCCGCCATAGAAGCTTCATTTACCCTGATCACCAAGCAGGTAGTGGATGAAATCGTCGCCCATGGCAAGGACGCCAACCTGGCTGGCTATGGTTTGCTGTATATGGCGATGTTGGCGGTGCTGATCTACTGCATCCGGACCTTTATTCGGGATACGGGGAAACTCTCGACCAGTCTGATGTACAGTCTGCGCAAGCGCAGTTTCGAACATCTACAGACCTTATCGTTTGACTTTTTTGACAACAATGCAGTGGGCTGGCTGGTGGCGCGGATAACCTCTGACACTGCCAGAATTGCCCGGATAGTAGCATGGGGGACTTTAGACCTGTTCTGGGGAATCCCGATGATTCTGGGAATCTTCATTGTCTTGTTTGTATTAGATTCTAAGCTGGGTTTGGTTGTATTAGGATTGTTTCCTTTTCTGGCCGCGGTCGCTTGGATATTCAATCAGAAGATCTTGAACAGCTCTCGGGATTTGCGTCGCACCAACTCCAGGTTGACTGCGGTTTACAACGAGGGTATTGCCGGCATCCAAACCAGCAAGATCCTGGTACGGGAAAAGCAAAACCTGGAAGAGTTTCAGGTTGATAGCGCTAAAATGTATCGACAGTCCATGCATAACCTATTGCTGACTTCGGCGTTTTTTCCTTTTGTAAACGTATTCGTCAGTCTGGCGATGGGTATAGCGCTTTGGCTGGGAGGCGCTGAAGTGCTCGCCGGTGCGCTGACCTTGGGCACCCTGGTGGCTTTTATGACTTATGCCAGAACCTTGATGGACCCGATGCTGGAAGTCAGCGAAACCTTGGCCAACCTGCAAAGAACCACAGCCTGTGTTGAGCGGGTCATCGGCTTGCTTGCGGTTGAGCCCAGTATTAAGGATTCAGAGAAGGTTGAACAGCTGATTCAGGATGCCTACGAGAGAGGCGCCGAGGCTCACGACGGTGGTGATACCAGGATTGCCTCCATAGAGTTTCGCAATGTTGATTTCGCTTACAAACCTGAAGAACCGGTGCTATCGAACTTCAACCTGCAGGTGGAACGAGGTAGAAGCGTGGCGTTAGTGGGACCGACCGGAAGCGGTAAATCGACGATCGTGTCGCTGCTTTGCCGATTCTATGAACCCACCCAGGGCGAGTTACTGATTAATGGCATTGACTATCGCGAGCGCAGCTTGCATTGGTTGCAGTCCAATTTGGGTATCGTGTTGCAGACGCCGTTTCTATTCTCGGGAACGGTGAAAAGCAATATTCGCTATGGCAAACTGGATGCTTCCGATGAAGATGTTATTGCCGCCGCAAAAGCGGTCAACGTGCACGATATCATCATGCAGATGGAAAATGGCTACGATACGGAGGTGCAGGAGGGCGGCTCTAATCTGTCCACCGGCCAGAAGCAGCTGATATCGTTCGCCCG
Source organism: Hahella sp. (assembly GCA_028280065.1). Lineage (GTDB taxonomy): Bacteria > Pseudomonadota > Gammaproteobacteria > Pseudomonadales > Oleiphilaceae > Hahella. The sequence continues at coordinate 5,862 of JANQMN010000137.1, read as the reverse complement.
CGCCATCATCCATGATCCGCAAATTTTGGTCATGGACGAGGCGACCGCTTCGGTGGATACGCAGACAGAAGCCCGCCTGCAGACCAGTCTGCAGAAAGTTCTGGAAGGCAGAACCAGCTTTATAATCGCCCACCGGTTATCAACGATTCGTAATGCCGATCTTATCGTGGTGATAGAAAGCGGTCGCCTGATAGAACAGGGCAGTCATAGCGAATTGCTGGCCCAAAAGGGACATTACTACGAGTTGTATCGAAAACAATATCAAACAGAGCAGGAACAGGAACTGCTCAATGCATAGGACGATAAAAAATGAAATTTGATAATGCCAATATCTATGCAAGCCTCGAAGATCCGAAGATTGAAAAGGATCTGGCTGCTGCTCTGCAACAGGGAAAGTCGGCTGCCGAACTGGCAGCCTCCCTGGAATTCAAAGATGCCAACAACCTGGCGTCTTGTTTAAAAAGTTTCGATGATGCGGAAATTGTCGTTAACGATATCTACACCTTCGCGACCTTGATCCAAGTCGTCGATAGCAGCAATGAAGCTGCGGAGCAATTGACTGCTCGTGCGGACGTTTTACTTTCGGAGTTGGCGCAGCTCGCTGTGCCATTGAATAACCGTTTGATGGAACTGAGTGATGCAGATTTTCAGCGGTTGCTGGATGAGCCTGTGCTCACTCCTTACCATTTCACACTCCGGCATCGGCGCGAGATGGCGGTTCACCGCTTGTCGGTGGCAGAAGAAACCTTGCTTAAACAGATGGCCGTGGATGGCCTGCAGGCATGGGATGACCAGTATTTCAAGCTGTCCGCTACGATTCAGGTCGAGATAAATGGTGAAACCATGGGATTGGCCAGCGCTTTTAATTTGACTCAGTCGGCAGACCGGGACATTCGGGAGGCTGCATGGAAGGCAATACGTCAGGGATGGTCTACCCACCAGGAGTCTGTTGTCGCGGGTTTAAATGCGATTAACGGTTGGCGTTTGAGCGAATTTTCCCGCCGTTCCCATAAAAAGGATCTGCATTATCTGGATATTGCCTGTCATCAAAGCCATATCCAGCGCAGTACTTTGGATGCATTGTTGGACACCGGTTATGAAAACCGAGCGGTTGGGCATCGGGCGATCCAGGCGATGAACCGTTGGAACGGTATAGAAGACGGCAAACCCTGGGACCTGATGGCTGCGCCGAAAGAGACCGATGATGTCGAAAAGGCGAGCATTCCTTTTGCCGAGGCTATGGGCATTATTTGCAAGGCTTTCGGCGAGTTTGATCCGGAAATGGCGGAGTTTACCCGCATGATGGCCGACAAAGGCTGGGTTGACGCTGACCCGACACCAAATCGTGCTACCGGGGCATTCTGCACAAGTTTTGATGGTGCAGGAGAACCTCGGGTTTTTATGACCTATGAGGGCACGATGGGAAATGTACTGACGTTAGCGCATGAATTGGGGCATGCTTGGCATGCTTGGTTGCTGCGTGATTTGCAGCCGAGTGAAAGGGAATACCCAATGACGTTAGCCGAAACGGCCAGTATCTTTGCCGAAACGCTGGTGCGACAGGCATTGCTAAATAAAGCTGAAACAGACGCGGAGAAACGCCATATCCTTTGGCAGGAAGCGGAGACGGCATCTGCATTACTGATTAACATCCCAGCCAGGTTCGAGTTTGAAAAGAACTTTGTCGAAGCCAGAAAATCCACCAAGGTATCTGCCAATGCCGCACGTAAGCTAATGCTTGGAGCTTGGGAAAAATGGTACGGCAACAGTATTTCTGAATATGACGAGATGTTCTGGGCCAGTAAGCTGCACTTCTCCATCGCAGAAATCGGCTTTTATAACTACCCTTATCTCTTTGGTTACCTGTTCGCCTTGGGCGTGTATGCCCAGAAAGATAAGCAGGGAGATAATTTCCGCTTTGCCTACCGGGAGTTGTTGCGAGATACAGGCCGGATGAGTGCTGAGGATTGCATTCAAAAACACTTGGACCGGGACATCGGTAAAGCCGCCTTCTGGCAGGATTCCCTGGATATGGTTGAATCTTCGATTTCGGCTTTTGAAGCATTGGTTTAGGTTTGTTCTTATGGGTAGTTGTTGGAAACAGTATGCTGGCTGCGTACTGTTCTTGTTTACTTTCGCGGGAAATAAAACGATGGCATTGGGACTAGGCGAGCTTTGGGACTTCAGTAATCCGGAACTGAGCGAACAGCGGTTCCGGGAGGCGTTGGAAACAGCAAAAGGCGATGATGCCTTGGTATTACAAACCCAGATTGCCCGCACCTGGGGATTACGTGGAAATTTCGACAAGGTACGGGAGATCCTTAAACCCCTGCAGTCCAAGGTGGAAGCAGCCAATGCTGAAGCGCAGGTAAGATACTATCTTGAATGGGGCAGGTCTTACGCGTCCGCCGCCCACAGTGCCGAATCGCAAACTCCGGAAAACCTGGAAATTGCCCGTGAAGCCTATCACCGGGCAATGGCCGTCGCTAAAAAAGCGGAACTCGATGGGTTGGCTGTTGATGCCATTCATATGCTGGCGTTTGTCGATACCGCGCCGGAAGACCAGGTGAAGTGGGCAAAAGAAGCGTTAGCGGTTGTTGAGCAGTCGAGCCAGGCGTCGGCCAAGAATTGGGAGGCTTCAGTACGCAACAATCTCGGCTATGCTTTGCACCAGATGGGAAATTATGAGGACGCCTTGAGTGAATTTGAAAAGGCCGTGGAGCTGAGAAAACAGGGCGGCAACGAAGAAGCCTTGCGCGTTGCCTATTGGATGGTTGCCTGGACCCTGCGCGCGATGCAGCGCACCGAAGAAGCTTTGGAAATTCAATTGCGTTTGGAAAAGGAATCTGAGGCTGCGGGGAAGCCCGACTCTTATGTCTTTGAGGAATTAGAAGCGCTTTATAAGGCTCGCAACGATCAGCAAAAGGCAGCGCACTATGCAAAGCGAAAAGCTGAACTACAGCCTTAGTTCCCATCGATTTTTATAACGAAGCGCTTCGTTTAAGATCCCGCTGAGTGGTTTGTACCCGGTCTTTGTTGCGGGATCCTTTTTGCATTATTGAGCAGTATAAAGTTGGCTAAGAACTGAGGCTAATCCCGTTGATAGGTGCCAACCAAACGGTTCATGCCAAGCAGATTAGGTTCCAGCTCCTTCAGCAACTCCCAAAGTGTTAGCCCTTCCGGTAACGAGGTTGCTGTATCCAAAGCTAAAATCCAATAGTAGTACCGATGCGTTCCGTGCTGGTTCGGCGGCATCGGTCCGCCGTAGCCGGCATTGCCGAAGTCATTCATGCCTTGAGTGTAGCCGCTATCACTTTCAGTCAGCGAGGTGACGTCTCCGGGGATGTTGTACAGCACCCAATGCACAAACCCATAAGTACCGCCTGGGGTAACCAAAGGTGCGTCGGGATCATGACAAATCACGGCGTAGCCTTTGGTGCCTTCCGGTGCCTCCTTCCAGGTTAATTCCGGAGAAACGTCTTCCCCCTCTCCGGTGTGTTTGGAGGGGATAGCGCCGTCGTTGGCAAAAGCGCTACTGCTGAGTTGCATGGTGGAAAGAGCAAAACCCATTGTAATCTCCTTTTCTAAGTCATTCGGATTGTATCGGCGGTGCGGGCACTCTAGAAACCATCGATCCTGAGCGGAAACGCATTCGCCTGGGTGAATCAAGTTAGCAGGGACGCAGCAGGCGGACCACAGTTATTACCATAAATTATAACCAGCGTGGTACTTTGCGCTTGTATTGTTCGTAAGCCTCGCCAAATTGCTTGATAAGGGCTTTTTCTTCCAGCTTAGTCTGATTGGCGATCGTATATACGCCGACTAGAAGACAAACCAAAGAAAACACCGAAGGAAGCGCCAGGAAAAAGCCTAACTGTCCGATGAAAACACCAAGAAATATCGGGTTCCGGGTTCTTCCAAAGGGGCCCTCGGTGACTAGTTGCTGGTCGCTATCTCTGGCGATACCGGAACGCCAATCCTGATGCATGTAGGAATGTGAATAATCAATAGCGACAAAGGAAACCAACATCAGGATAACGCCGGTAATAAGTACCCACGGAATGAATAAAATTTTGATCGGAATCAGATAGGGATCAATATCGATCACGACACGGATCAGGCATACCACCAATATTGCGGCTCGAAAAAAATTGAAAACGTGCCGGTGCCACCAACTACTGGAAAACCGTGCACCATAGCGTATATGGGTGTATCCGGTGCGTTCGCTTAGCGCAAATGTACGGCTTGCAAAGTGAAGACCGAACAGGACAAAGTAAATAGCGAGAAAATGGCGGACAAAAATGTCGACAGATTCCATCAGATAATCAATATTCTGGATGACAGAATTTAGCTAATCGGTGGTGGCAGAATAAGACGTTTATCCGAGTAGAGTCAAATAGTTTGGGGCAAGTCTGGACTTTACTAAAAAAGCCTTTCTAAAATAAGTAAATAGGATGCATTCGCATTAATAATCCGTAAATTTCAGCTATCCTTTAACTACGGTAGCGCGCTATTTTTTGACGGAAGCGGAATCAATAGTATTCAGTTTGGCGTTATTTTAATCAATATGGGTGAATCGCCACGGACGAAGAAGACCATGACGAATAACGATAAATCATGTACCGGTTGAATTGGGAGTTGCGATGATAGGACGCAGCAATGCAGACAACGAAACATCTGCAAAATTGCAGACTGTTCAGCAATACTCGTTTCAACACCTCAGACCGATTATTGTCGCCAACTGGCGAGCAGTGATTAATGGTTTCGTTACCGACGTGGTCAATGAGTTCCTGGTGGCTGCAAGTCACGCGAATACTCAGCACCAGCGGCCGGAATATATCCTTACGCTCAACCTTCTTAAAAAACATCGTAATGCTCTGGAGGAAAAAGTACCACTGGCGATGGCTACCCGGCTGGTAACCGCTTTGGCTAAATGCCACAAACAGGAAGATGCCGATAAGTTATCCTTGCTCAGCGACAAGGAACTGGAAAACAAGTTGCTGGCGCGAAAGATTGCCCACCGGCTTGAAGCCAGACAGGTCAGCCATCTGAAATGGCTAAACCAGTACTTATCCAAAGTCTTTGAAATCGAGTTCGAAAACACCAGGAATCCTTTAGCGCCCGCCTACCTGACTGAGCTGTTTTTCGTGCTTTTCCTGCGTTTACCCATACCTGCCGGAGCGCAACCGATACTCTATCGCGCGTTCGAAAGGACGTTAAACCGACGGCTCGGTGGCTTCTATCAGCAAGTCGTCGATCTTTTTAAGAAAGATCCCAAGGCACGGCAAATTACCGAGGCGGATCTGAATCAAACTTCCGCTAGAACTTCTTCGGTGTCCGGACAAAGGACTAAAGCTCCCGAATCCGCTCGGTTAGAAAAACCGGATGCGCCCGGTGTTTCCGCCGCACAAAAGGAAAAACCCGCTGCATCGCGTTATGTCGCGCCGCAACATAAGTCCGGTGGGTATCCACCCCCAAGGCTTTTACCGAATCCTGTGGGTCTGGACAATCCAAGAGCGAGCGCCGCTTCGCTGCAGGCGATTCACGACCTGAACAAACTGTTGCAGGTCACCGCGGACCTGCAGACTGGGTCGCTGATAAAAGATCCGGCCGACAAGCCCAGTGAAACGCCTGCGGAACACTTCAGTAAAAAGCAGATTGATGAAGCGATTAACAAATTACTCATGGTTGAGAATCGCCATATTCGGCGGGCAACCAGTTTGCTGGATACGATTAACCGGCAATTACTGGCGCTCTATCCCGATCATGCGGATACCCGGTTTTCGGACATTCATAAGAATCTGATTGAGATAACCGATCGGTTGTTTACAACCATGTCGACGGATAGGGAGTTGTCGGATG
>JANQMN010000130.1 GCA_028280065.1 Hahella sp. | reverse complement strand
AGGCGCGGCCGGAATCGATAAAGGCTACCCCGCCGACACGAAAGGTTCTGAGCGGATACCAGGGCCAAAAATAGCGTCTTTCCAACGACAATATCACTCGCCGGTCTCCCACCTGATAATCTGCGGGATAACCCCGTAATCCGGTGGAACCGCCCAAAACCAGTTGGTTGTCCAGGGTAAAGCTTCGGGTATAGGTTAACTCGAATTTTCCATGCCAGCTCTTTTCCCGGCCGCTATCGAACCACCAGCCATTGCCTAAAAAACTTAGCTGCGTATTTTCACTTTGATCTTGTTCGGGGTCCCAGGCGGATTCGCCGCGTAGCTTGAAGCTATATAATGTGCGTTCATCGGCTTTCCGGTATTCCGAAAATCCGGACAGGATGATCTGCTCCCCGGTAGCGCCGAGAACCTGGCTGGAGTAGCCGACTTGAAAACGCTGGTACCAGCCTAATGCAACATCTTCCACTTGCTGATTCTGATTGATATTAAATGCCTGCATATAGCGGCGGCCGTCCAGCTCCATGGCCAGCCAGGGGTAACTCTGAAGGCGGTCATCGGGGATTGCACCTTGCGTTTCATCCGACTCTCGAAACTGATGTTCTTCAAAGCGATAACCGGCGAGAAGATGGATTTCCGTTGTGCTTGGCAGTGTAATTAGCGGTCGGTGGATATTGGTTCCAAAAGACAGTTCGGTAGCAAGCTGTTGGTGCCTGAACTCGTTCACTTCATCACCGCGAAAATATAGGGGAGTTTCAACGATTTCGTGATGCGCGAGCCAGGAGTAGGCATTGCGCTCTTCAGCGTCCGAAAACGGCCTTTTCACCCGCACCCGCTGCAGCTCTCCATCGGTAGTCACGGCAAATCGTCCGTCTGCCTGCCAGGCAGAATCCCAGACAGCCGGATCGGAGTAACCGAATAGGTACCGGGTCCGCTCATTATCGTCCTGGCGGTTAACAAACAGGGTTTTACCGGAACCGGCAAAGTTTACATCGCTAAACCCGATGAAGGTTTTGTTTTGTCCGCCTGAACGCGTGATACTGAGTGCCGGCAGGAAGGTCCACAAGTCACGGGTGACCACAGCAAGATCAACGGTGTCCTCACACACCCGATAGGGAAACACCCTGGCATTATATAAAAAGGGTTGCTCACGCAGTTGGCGTTCCGAGATTTCCATCAGTTTTTGGTCAAAGCGATCACCTTCCGCAATAACCAACTGGGCGCGTATGGCGTCGATTTTCGTTAATGGATTCAGGTAGTTCAGACCGCTTTCGTACCAAGCGAGTTCGGTGTCCGTTGGCGGATAGATCTCCTGGCGGAAGATGTCGATTTTACCCACCTTGGTTGCCTCCGAAGTAGCAAAGTCCGCCGGAGGTTCAAGCCGATCTAAATCGACCTGGCTTGGATCAATCAATACTCTACATTGTTTCTCCTCCGCGTTAATAGCAGAAGAAAACAATGAAGCCGCGATAAGTAAATAAGGCTTTGATACCGCCTGCAACATAATGCCTAAACTCGTCGATAGAGGTTTTCCTAGAAAACCTTCCTGTTCTAAAGATAGTAAGATCGATGAAATAAACGGTAGGTTGGCCTTCTATCTGTCCCGGTGCTTTGACAACAGCACGCCATACCAAGAGAATACACTGCCGGTCAATAATGCTCCAATACCAAAAGAGATACGTATTTCCTTTTGGACTACTGGAAAATTTGGCAATCAACTATAATTAGTTAGTACTCTAAATTTCTATCGCGCATCAATCCAATTACAACCCTAGCTTAAACTCCAAGGAGCCCTCGTGAAACCTTTAAACCTGATTCCACTTTGTGGAGCATTCACCCTTGTTCTTTCCGGTTGCAGTCAAGACGACGCGCCTTCTAAAGACACAAGCTCGGCGCAACAAACCGAGGCAGCGGTTAAAGCCTGTGGCGAAATCACCATTGCGGATATGAACTGGAATTCCGCCACGCTGATCGCCAACATAGATCGATTCATCCTGCAGCACGGTTATGGTTGTGATGCCAAACTGGTGCCCGGAGACACCATGCCGACCGGTACCTCCATGATTGAGAAAAGCGAACCGGATATTGCCCCTGAAATGTGGAGTAACTCGCTCAAGGAAGCTCTTGATAAGGGCGTGGAGGAAGGACGTTTGCTCTACGCAGGCAAGTCGTTGTCAGACGGGGGCGAAGAAGGCTTCTGGGTACCTGAATACATGGTGAAGGAAGACCCCAGCCTCGCCACCATCGAGGGCGTTATTGCCAATGTCGGGAAGTTTACGCATCCGGAAGATCCGGACAAATCCATGTTTATGGGTTGCCCGGCGGGTTGGAACTGCCAGATTTCCGCCGCCAACCTTTTCCGCGCTTTAGAGCTCGAGGAAGCAGGATTTTCCCTGGTTGACCCAGGATCCGGAGCAGCGCTGGCCGGCGCTATCGCCAAGGCCTACGAAAGGGAGCAACCCTGGTTCGGATACTACTGGGCGCCGACTGCGGTCTTGGGTAAATATAAGATGGTCAAGGTGGACTTCGGATCAGGCGTGGATGAGCAACACTATATTGATTGCATCTCGAAGGAAGACTGTACGGAACCGAAAGTCACCATGTACCCTCCGTCCCCAGTTCACACAATGACCACGACCAGCTTCAAAACCAACTCTCCCGAAGCTTTTAACTACGTAAGCAACCGTTCCTTTAAGAATGCGGAAATGAACGGCTTCCTAGCCTGGATGGAACAGAACCAGGCGGACGGACAAATTGCCGCGGAGCACTTCCTGAAGAACCACGAACCCATGTGGAGCGCTTGGGTCTCCGCCGAAGTGGCGAAAAAAGTTAAACAGGCCTTGGGCAATTAGCTGTCGGGCTTCGTAGCAAGCGTGCGACACGCGCTAATCATTCCCGGCATCAACCGGATGCCGGGCTTTATATCTATCCGGTGGCACTGACATATCCGCCCGTAGTGCCAACCATCGAGTTACCTGGAGTTCCACACAATGTCCTGGCTTACAGACTTCCCGCAATTGAGCCGCGAAACCCTGGTGGCGATTCGTCAATCCCTCGACTCTGCCTACCGGGATTTTTCCCGTGAATATGGCGAAGTCATTGAAGGATTCTTCGACCCGTTACTGGCCTTCTTAATCTGGTTTGAAAAACTCCTGATTGCGGCCCCCTGGTGGCTGGTCATCGCCATTATCGTGGCGATTACACAAATTGCCACGCGCTCTTGGAGGCTGTCGGCAGGCGTGGCGGTGTCTCTGTTTCTTATCGGTCTGTTCGGCATGTGGGAAGATACCATGAGCACCCTCAGTATAATTACCGTGTGCACCCTGCTATCGATAGTGCTCGGAGTCCCGATCGGCATTCTCATGGCCCGTTCCGACAGAGCCCAGGCGATCATTACGCCGATACTGGATGTCATGCAAACCATGCCGGCTTTCGTCTACCTGATTCCAGTAGTCATGCTATTGGGAATCGGTAAGATTCCGGGCGTCATTGCCGTGGTGGTTTATGCGATTCCACCGGTGATTCGCCTGACCAACTTAGGGATACGCCTGGTGGACCGGGAAGTGCTGGAAGCGGCAACCTCCTATGGCGTGAGCCCCTGGCAAAAACTGATCAATGTACAGTTGCCCCTGGCGATGCCAAATATCATGGCCGGGGTTAACCAGACCATCATGATGGCATTGGCCATGGTGGTAATCGCTTCCATGATCGGCGTGGCCGGTTTGGGGCAGCCCGTATTGCGCTCGATCACCAATCAATATTTCACCTTGGGATTGTTTAACGGTCTGGCGATTGTCGCGCTGGCCATCATCTTTGACCGGGTCTCTCAGGCGTATGCCAAGCGTTCACAGCGATATATGGGAGGCCGTAGTGAATAAACAGGTGCAAATTCGGATAGAAAAACTCTTTAAGATCTTCGGCCCTACGCCGGCAAAAGTACTGCCCCAAGTGCATGAAGGCAAGAGCAAAGATCAAGTGCTCGCCGATACCGGGCATACCGTGGGTCTGAAGGATATTAACCTGGAAATTCATCGGGGCGAAATCTTTGTCATCATGGGGCTGTCCGGTTCCGGCAAGTCCACATTGATTCGGCATTTTAACCGGATCATCGATCCCACTGCCGGACAAATCTTCTGCGAAGACATCGATGTCATGCAACTGAATACCAAACAGTTAAGAGAATTTCGACGCCAGAAGATGGCCATGGTCTTCCAGCATTTCGGCCTACTGCCGCATTACACAGTTATCGATAATGTCGCCTTCGGACTAAAAACCCAAGGCGTGGATAAAAAGACACGCCTGGCAAAAGCCCGGCAATGGCTGGCGGACGTCGGACTTAACGGCTATGAGGAGCAGTACCCGAGCCAGCTTTCCGGCGGGCAACAACAGCGCGTCGGTCTGGCCCGAGCCTTATGCACCGATGCCGAGATCCTGTTGATGGACGAAGCCTTTTCCGCTCTCGATCCACTAATTCGCAGCGAAATGCAGGATCAGCTCATTCAACTCCAGGAAAAATTACACAAGACCATTGTTTTCATCACCCATGACCTGGACGAGGCGTTGCGCCTGGGCGACCGCATTGCCATCCTGCGGGACGGCGAACTGATTCAGGTCGGCGCTCCCAAGGATATCCTGCTCAATCCAGCGGACGACTATGTTGAGGCTTTTGTCCGGGATGTGAATCGCGCCAGGGCATTAACGGTCGAAAATGTCATGAAAAGCCCCTCCAACCGCATAACGGCCAATACGATAGGCGAAGCGCTACAGCAAATGAAGGCCACCCCGGCAGTGTTCGCCTATTTGGAAAATGCCGACGGCTATCAGGGGGCTGTGCTAAAGAATACGCTGGAAAAAATTGTTCGGGAAACCGACGATGCCGACGCTCCGCTCTGCGAAAAAGTCATCGAAGACACTGTTCGGGTGTCCCCGGATGCGTTACTGGAGGAAGTCATCCCTGATACGCTGGACCAGGATTACCCCCTTCCGGTCGTGGATGAAGAAGGCAACTTAAAAGGCGAGCTGTCTCGCTCCAGCCTGGCGCAGGTGTTGGGGACCACCACGGCGAATGAAACTTAAGTAAGCGCTTTTTTTGGAATTCCATTCTACAATTTCAGGAGTGTCCCGGTTTAGGAAATCAACAATGCAAAATCCACTTCACGACGACGTATTAATCCTAATTCGGCGAATCATTCGGGCTGCGGACTTGCGTTCCAAACAGCTTGGCAAGTTGACAGGTCTCACTGCTCCACAGCTGCTGGTGCTGCGCACCATCGGCGATGCCGACAATGTCTCCATGAGCCAAATAGCCAACAACATCAGCCTGAGTCAGGCAACGGTCACCACCATAGTCGACCGATTGGAAACCAGGGGATTCGTGAACCGCATACGCAGTGTGCAGGACAAGCGCAAAACCTTTGTCAGGCTGACGCCCAAGGGCACTGAGACCCTCGCTGAAGCGCCGACACCGCTGCAGGAAATATTTATAGATCGTTTTGAAGCGCTTTCAGATTGGGAAAAACACCTGATCGTCGCCAGCCTGTCGAAAGTGGCCGACATGATGGATGCCGCCGACATAGACGCCTCGCCGATACTGGATGTCGGCAATCCCGGCTGATGGAAAAGGCGTGGGGATTAGTCACGCCTTTGGTCTAGAACCTGAGGTAATTACTTCAGCTTTACCAGGGTTCCCTTCAAGGTAACGCCGGCCACCACATTGCCCGCGCCACATTCGTATTCCGTTTCGCTAACGAAGGTACGCTTTTTATAGTAAGAATGGATATTGATCACAGCGTCCATCCCTTCCCTTTGCGCCCTTTCCTGAAGCGCTTTTAGTGCGCTCAACATTACCCACTCGCACGCTTCACGGTCAGATTTCATAAAGGCATTAGTCTTTTTATTCGACATTACCTCGCCCCAGGTGGTTTTCACCGCAGGATGGGATTGATCGCCAAAATACATGGGAACATCATACAAAGCTTCCTTTGCTTTGCTTGTTGCCAGCAATGCTTCAATAGGAAACTGGTGGATGGTATCCCTGGCAACAACCGTCTGAGAGAGTAGTACTGCCAATAAAGCTGTCAATAACGTTAGTTTATTCATTGATTATTCCCTGTTTTTATAGAAAATCCAAAAAAGTGCGACGCCAGCCGCCCACTCTTCCGCTACATGAAAAATGGGGCTGGCGGTCTGTTCCGAATCGGAGAGCGCATAATAGCGCAAAAACCCGCCAAGCCAAAACTCCGGCGTTTGATAGACCAATCCCAGGGATATATCCGAACCGGCATAGCCGTCGTCATGCCGATGAGCCGGGCGTTCCGCCGTCGCATACTGCGGTTCCACGCCATAGTAGTAATCGAGATACCGGGCATCGGCAAAGTTACCGTTAAAGCGCCACGCCAAATTCAGCGTACCCTTGCCGATCGCCAAGAGCGGTTGCTCATAACTGAGACCAACACCGTAGCGCCATCCGGCATTGGTCAGGGAATCGAAATCAAAGGCGGTGGCTTTGCGATAGAACAACTCGGCATAACCGAACTGTTCCGCCCTGGGTTCGCCTTGCCAGTAATACTTAATGGAAGGACCTATTTCCAATACCCAATCCAAATCCGGCAATCCCCGGCGGGCTTCGCTATCTTCGCTGTCTACCGGCAATCCCCCGGCCATGGAAATGTCCAGATGCCAGTTTTCCGCTTCCCACAACCAGCCGGTGAGTCCTTCGCGATCAACTTCGATATGCTCGTCCTGGTATTTAACATAGGGTAAAGGCAACGCAATATTGGTTTGCTCGCCCGCCCCCGGATATTCCGGAATACTGGCGGCAAATCCGCCGGCCCCCAGTTCCAGGCTATACTCGGCCAGGCTTAACTGACAGACACCAAGCAGCAGGCCCGACAGGCCCCGGCGACTAATCATCCTGCCAGCGTTTGAAGATTAGCGAGGTATTGATTCCACCGAAGGCAAAGTTGTTGCTCATGACATAGTCGGTTTGAATATGTCTGCCCTCGCCGCGAATATAGTCCAAATCCGCGCATTCAGGATCAATATTGTCGAGGTTGACCGTTGGCGCGAACCAACCGTCCCGCATCATCAAAATGGTCGCCCAGGCTTCGACGGCGCCACATGCGCCTAATGTATGTCCGAGATAGCTCTTTAACGAGCTGATGGGCACCTTGCCGAGGACATCCCTGGTCGCGTGGGATTCGGCAATATCTCCACGGTCGGTGGAGGTGCCGTGGGCATTGACGTAGCCGATTTGCGACGGCGCAACACCGGCGTCCTCAACGGCTAAACGAATGGCTCCCTGCATGGTGGCGGAAGTCGGCTGGGTGACGTGGGCGCCGTCGGAATTGCAGCCAAAACCGACTACTTCCGCGATAATCTCAGCGCCCCGATTCCTGGCATGTTCCAGTTCCTCCAGTACCAGGGTGCATGCGCCTTCGCCGATCACCAGGCCATCCCGGTTCTTATCGAAAGGCCGTGGCGTCTGTTTTGGCGTTTCGTTACGGGTACTGGTTGCGAACAGGGTGTCAAACACGGCCGCTTCGGTCACGCAAAGCTCTTCCGCTCCTCCTGCCAGCATCATCTTTTGTTGGCCATAGCGAATCATTTCGTAGGCGAAGCCGATTCCCTGCGACCCCGAGGTGCAGGCCGAGCTGGACGGAACGACCCGGCCTTTCAAACCGAAATAAACGCCGATATTGACCGCCGCCGTATGCGACATCATCTGAATATAACTGGTCGCGGTAACCCCTCGGGTTTCGCCTTTGGTGAGCATCGCGCCGAAAGCCGCAAGCGGTTTGGTTGAACCGATAGACGATCCGTATGAAATGCCCGTGGCGCCATTGGTCAGATCCGGATGGTCCAGTAGATTCGCCTGTTCCAAGGCGATTTCACTGGCGCGGGTGGCCATCAGCGCGACTCTGCCCATCGCCCGAACTTTCTTGCGGCTGTAATGCGGGGGCTTTTCGAAACAGGTAACGGGCGCGGCCAGGCGGGTATTGAGATTTTCCACGTAATCCCATTCCGGCATGGTAACAACCGCATTTTCCCCGGCTTCCAACCGGGCTTTAAAGTCCGCCCAGTTATCACCAAAAGCGGTGATGGCTCCCATACCGGTAATGACTACTCTATTCATCAGACTAACCCACCGTTCACGGATATCACTTGGCGGGTAATGTAGGCGGCATCCTCCGAGATCAGGAAAGCCACGGTGCCCGCGACTTCATCAACGGTACCCACCCGCCGCATCGGCACCAGCGCAAGTAGCTTGTCGACGGCGACATCCTCGAGCATTTCGGTGGCGACCAACCCCGGCGCGACACAGTTGACGGTGATCTTGCGTTTCGCCAGCTCCAGGGCCAGCGCTTTAGTGGCTCCGATAATACCCGCCTTCGCCGCACTGTAATTCACTTGCCCGCGGTTACCCGCGATGCCGGAGACAGACGCCATGGTTACAATCCGCCCACCCCGGCGGGCCTGCACCATGGGCAACACCGTGGGCTGGACAACATTATAAAAGCCGTCCAGTCCCGTTCTTAACACCGCATCCCAGTCCTCTCCGGACATCGCAGGGAAGGCTGTATCCCGGGTCAGCCCTGCATTACAGACCACGCCATAGTAGGCGCCGTTGCTTGCAATATCCGCTTCGATTTGCTGCTTTGCCTGCGCCCTGTCACAGACATCGAACTGCAACAGATCAGCCTTCCGGCCCAGTGCAACGACAGCCTTGGCCACTTCGTCTGCAGCCTCCCGCTGCGCACGACAGTGCAGAACGATGTCATAGCCTTCCCGCGCCAGACGTAGCGCAATTGCCTTCCCTATGCCCCGGCTCGATCCGGTAACTAAAATTCGCTTAGCCATTCTGCTCCCTTAGAAATTGCACTGGATCCGGCGGTTGAAACACATTAATCCGGGCTTCGGCCAGCTTTTCATTTGTCGTTTGAATCGTGCAATCGAAAACGCTTAGTCCGGAATCTTCTTGATGCAGCCGCATGACCTCAATATCCAGCGTTGTACCTGTTGAAAATCTATCCACCTGGGTCTGATACTTTCTCGAACCCAGCAAAAAACCGATCTTTACCGACTCGCCGCCGTCGAGCGCGTTTGCGCCCGCAAAGGCAGCGATTGTCTGCGCCATATACTCGATTCCGATATAAGATGGCACGCCAGCCAGCCCATCTTGAAAAAAAGGCGACTCATCGGTGATCGTTACCCGGCAGAGTGCGCCCGACCCGGAATAACTCGATAACTGATCGAGTAAAATCATCGGCGGTCGATGCGATAACACCTGCGCCATCGAATACTGATTCACTTCCTTCTTCCTAGTATAAGACTGGCGTTGTTTCCGCCAAAGGCGAACGAGTTAGACAGGCAGTATGCCAACTCTTCAACTTCCTCACCTTGGCTTAGACGAACATCCGCCAAGACAGGATCTTTTTGAAAGTCTTTCCCATTCACCGGAAGCCGCCTGGTCTTATTCAGATCACTCAATAATAACCAGCAGATCCCTGCCTCCAGCGCTCCTGCCGCCCCCAAAGTGTGTCCGGTAAGGGATTTGGTAGAACTAACAGCAGCGTTTTTGGCAAACAATCGGTACACGGCCCGGGCTTCCATCGAATCGTTTTTCGGCGTTCCCGTGCCATGCAAATTAATATAATCGATTGTACCCGGCGCCAACTGCGCTTGCTGAATCGCACTGGCCATCGCCGCTAATGCGCCTTGGCCTTCCGGATGCGGCGCGGAAACATGATGAGCATCGGAGGATTCTCCGCCCCCCAACAGCTCAATATCAGCGGATTCGCGGCTAGCGATAAACAACGCCGCAGCTTCGCCGATGTTAATACCGTCACGCTGTGCTGCCAAAGGTCTACTGTAATCAGCCGCAATCGACTCCAATGCATGGAAGCCGTTGAGCGGCAATCGGCTCAGCGTGTCAGCGCCGCCGCAAACTACCAAATCTACCAGATTGCTGTCCAGTAAAGCTTTTGCGCTCAGTAGTGCCTTGGCGCTGGAGCTGCATGCAGTAGAGACGCTGTAAACCGGGCCCTTGGCTTTACAGAGTTCTGCCAAAAACTGCGCGGGAGACCCCATTTCCTGTAGCCGATAGTGAAACCCATCCGGCATTTCACCCGTTTTCTCGTATTCTTCCCTGGCTTCTTCGCCTTCTTTGATACCGGATGTGCTGGTACCCATGACAACAGCGATCCTTGCCGGGGGAACGCCTGCGGACAATTTGTCAAAACTCTCTTGAACTTGCTGGAAAGCCGCCGAAACCAGTTGGTTATTTCGGCTTTGAAAACGCGGTGGCAATTCGTTCAATGCCGGCAGAGCCGCGCCCACCTTGCCGACATAGCAAGTTCGTCCGTCCGCCAGTGATCCGGTATCCCTGCATAGCGACTTGTGACCGCTAATTTCCCTGTCGCAAAGTGCTGCCGAAACTTGCAACTTATCGTTGCCCAGAGCGCATAGGATGCCCAAGTCGTGAAGAAAAACAGCCATCTTACATTACTCAATGTCACTTATGACTACAGTATAGCCACGTTTCAAATGCTCCAATCGCGATTCCCTTTCGGAGCGGTCGATTAGTATCAAGGGTTGCTGCTGTTCCAGGATTATTCGCCGTTTGCCATCGGCATCCTCCACCAGTTCGGCGCCTTGCAGGTTGCTCCGAAGCTGCGGCGCCGGCCATAACACCAATTGAATATCCGCCAATATATACTGCGGCTCCGGCCCCTTAATCGGAAGGTACTGCCGCACGTGAGGCTCCCTACCCTCTAGAAATACGATTTCAAACAACGGTACACCCTGGGTGGAAATTGCGACCAGGGTAATTCCGGACTCGGTAAATTGCAGCCGACTAAGCAACTGATGCTGTTCACCGGCATACTGAAGCCGAATTAACTGACTCACCTCGATGCCGATCAAATGCGCGGGAGACGCACTCAGCTGTAAACGCACATCGGGACTCAAGGCAACCCTGGTTCGGTCGACTCCGCCTTGCTGCGTGGCTAGCCATGTGCAGCTACAACAAACAGTGACCAGAGCTACTATACGGATTAACTTCGCAGACCAGACTAGTTTTTCTGACATAACCCAATAAGCGCTTCCAGGCGCCGCTGACTTTCGGCGACGAATGGGTTGTTTGCATCCCATGCATAACCCGCGAGAATCGAACTGATCATGTCACGAATTTTCTCGTTCGGCTGTGGAGAAAATATGACGTCCTGGAAACCGCCGTCGTACCAGGCCGACACGAAGGTTTTGAAACACTCCACGCCTTGCTTCAACGGTTGTGAGAACTCGCTGTCAAAGTCCATTTTTTCGCCTTTCAGATAGCGGTCCACAACAGGTGCAATCAGGGTCGCTGAACGCAGAGCAATCGTCACCCCGGAGGAAAACACAGGGTCCAGGAACTCGCCGGCATTGCCAAGCAGGGCGTAGCCCTTCCCAACCAGGGAAGTTACATCGGCAGAGTAGCCGGTAATCGTTCTGGCTTCGGTGAGGTATTCCGCGCGGTTCAGTAAACTCGCCAAGTTGGGATCCTCTGAAACCCAAAACCGCAGGCGCTCGGGTAACGGCATATCACCATTCGGCACCAGTTGTTCGGGTTTACCTACAACGCCAATACTCGCCGTGCCGTCAGAAAATGGAATCAGCCAATACCAGATGTCTCGTATTTCAGGATGGACAGTAATCAGTATCTTGTCGCGATCAAAATCCTGGCCGTTAATGTGGTCCTGTATATGGGCAAATATGGATTGACGAACCGGAAAGCCGGAAGGCCGCTCCAACTCCAACAGCCTTGGCAGAACGCGGCCAAAACCACTGGCATCCAGCACAAAACGGCCTTGAACCTGATACTCATCCCCGGATTCATCTACCACGCTGAGCACAGGTTCGGCTTGCGCATTGTCAAATCTCCTAACCTTATGTTCGTAGCGAATCAATACTCCGATATCACTGGCGCTATCCGCCAACAGCTTGTCGAAAGCAGCCCGTTTTACCTGAAAAGTGGTGCCGGGACCGACGGAAAATTTCTTTGTGAAATCAAATGCCACATCAACGCCCGCCTTGTGAAAAGCAGCCCCATTTTTAAATTGGAATCCATACTTCGGCGCCGCTTCTTCCACCAGCTCTTTGAGGCCAGCTTCCGCCAAAAAGCCCATACTCTGCGGCAGCAGGCTTTCACCGATGGAAAACCGTGGAAACTGGTCTTTTTCCAATACCAAAACCCGCCACCCCATGCGAGCCAGCATCGCACTCGCGACAGCACCGGAAGGACCGGCGCCGATAACGACAACATCAAATTGCTCTATACTCAAATCAATCACAATTCTTCCTTGCCTCGGTATTTAGCGATAGAGGCGCCAGGAAATAGATGCCTAAAATCCCCAGCATCACCGTCAAACCAAAGCTGCCGACTGCCGGGGTTTGGCTAAAGGCCAACATTCCAAACACACAAGCTGAAGATACAGCAGACAGCATTATAGCCAGCATATTGGTTACCGAATAGCCTTCCGCCTGGTAAAAGAACAGATAATCAATTGCCAGCGCAAGAATCAGCAGCACACCTAACACATTGAAAATATTAAGACTACCGAGCAGCCACTGGGACATTTGCAGGGCGCCGGAAACGATAATCAGCAAAATTGCAGCACTCAACAGACTGGTTTGCCAGCCGAATCGCCACCATAGGGCCAGGATTAGAACCGCCGCGATGCCAAATAGGACTTGCAGCAACTGGCCACGAAACTGGCTTAATACCGAGGTAAACACCTCCGCTAAACTAAACTGGGATAAATAGGCCGCATGCCTCTCGAAAAGCTGCTTTTGCTCAATATGGTTCAACCCCTTGATTTGCAGCCAGGATACCCAAACGCCCCCGACCTGAACGGCATAGTCGGGAAGGTGGGCAGCCAATTCAGATTCCAAGTACCGGTCCGGGGTGCTGGCGGTTACTTTACCGGCACTGACGCTTTGACCGATGGCGGCGGTCAATTGGCTGAACTTTCCACCCTCTATGGCACTCTGTAATAAAGCATTGTTCTCTTCTCTTTTAGCGAAAGAGGGGAGCCAACGACTCAACGCATTTGTTCTGGATTCGGCATTCAGATCCTGCGCTGTTTGGGTAATCGCTTCTTCCCGCTGCAACAGCGTTTCCCAATCAGGTGCGGTGACAAATGCCCGGATGGAATTACCGCCGCTTAAATATTCGAGGTGAACAGCCTCGCTCTCCAGTAAACCGGGAGAACTGGCGCTGAGAATACCGACATTGTCGTTAAAACCGATCGGTTCGATGGCCCAGGACAACACAATGGCACCGAGCAGCGTGCTGATAGCTAGCCGTTTACGCAATTGCATCCTGCAAAACAGCCGGCGGACGGCAACAATTAGGCTGGTCACCCGCCGGGTTGGCTCGATTGGCCTCGGCAATCGGACATACGGGTGGATAAACTGCGAAAATACCCATGCGCCGGCCAGACCGAAGGCGACAAACACAGCCACTTGGGCCAGGAGCATTACCGGCGTAAACAATAAAAGCAAATAGCCCAAAGCGGTGGTGACAAAGCTCCAGGACAAAGCCCGCTTTACTCCTGCAGACAATGTTCTCTGCTTGCCTTCCGGCCGATTCAAGTCGGCAAACACATGAAAACAATAATCGATGGCGATCCCGATGAGAGTGACGGCAAACACCAGACTTAGCACATGCACATCGTTGAATAGCCAGAACACCGCCGCAAAACCATAGAGCGCGGCATGGGTAATGGTCAGCAGCGCCAGCCAAAGCGGGCCGGCTGAACGGTAGGCAAGAAATACCAAAAGCATGACGGTAACCAGGCTTAAGCCGCCAAGAAAAGTCATCTCCTGCTTTCCCCTGGCCGTGTTTTCGGCGGTATGGAACAAGACACCGGAGTGGCGGACCTGCGTGCCCTGCAACAGCTCCTGGGTTTGCCTGATGGCCGTTTTAATACGCTGGGCGGAATGCACGACCTGATTCAGTCCGAGCGCTTGCTCCGGCAGCCGAAGAAACAAAAAATAAACCGGTTGCAAAGATCCGCCGGCCGAACCGGCCAGATAGAGATACTCGCCGTCACTTTGTAAGGGTGACAGGCTGCTGACGCGTTCGTCCAGAAAGATCGCGGTGTTGAGCGTCAAATCAATGTCCAGAGTTTCGGCGACAAAAGGATCTGCTACGCGGGCGAGCCTTTCCAAACCGATTGCGCCCGGATTTGTCTGCGCCGCCAATGCCTGTCGATAGGTATCGCTTAACAAGCCGCCGGCCAGAGGCCTATAGAAGTCCTTCGCTGCGGCAATGAAGTCATTCTGATTTTCCGCCAGCCAGCCCCAAGCACGAAACTGCTCTGCCAACGCCCCGGTTACCTCCAAGGCTTGCCCACCGGTAACGCTGACAATGGCTTCGGAGCGCCGAGAGGCAAAAAACGCCCGTTCAGCCTGCTCCAAAATGCCGGCTTCCCGGCTCTGGGGCAGCGCCTGGTGCAGTTCAGCCTGGAGGCTGACCTTGCCCAACCCCAACGGGATGAGGCAGAGACTTAGGGAAATAAAGAAGTGCAGTATCGCCAGGCGTTTTTTACCGGCCTCCATGGCAGAACTTAAACCTGGGTTATTCACTGCGGTGGATTCGGGATTAGCTCGATTTCAGTGAAGTTATCTGACCCGTCAACCAGTTTGACCTCGCTGACATCGCCTTTACCGCAGAGCGTGATTTCACGGAACACCTTGCGAATCCCATCCTCGGTGGGGGTCATTTTCACACAATCAGCACGTGGCTCCGAACTGAACTGGAAGTGCGCATCGAGAGCCGCCAAATCCCCCCGCATGGCACGATGCAGCAACTGTACGAACTGTGCCGCCTGGTCACCCGGCTGTTTGACACCGGTGCTATCTTCAAGGATCAGGCTTCCATCCTGCAACGTAATACGACTGCTGACCGGCTTTTGGGTCTGCCACAGCAGTTCATCTTCTGCCAGGGTAAAACTGCCGCTGGAAACAAAGGGTTTGGCGAGGACCTTGAAATGCTTGTGCTGGGTAAACTTTCCCGATACCCGGTCCTTTTGAATCAGCGCCATGCGTTGCCCGGCTTCCGCCGCGGAAAGTTGCCGGCCGGCTAGCGATTGTTCCGCGATAGCTTGCACCGGCAGGATCAATGAAAAGCAAAACAGCAAAGCTGGAATATGTTGACGCCGTCGCGGCCTACAGGTCATTTCAACACCCGCGCCAATTTGTCCAGTAGAACCCGCGGGCTGGCGAACTGCATTTCGTTGGTGTCGATTTTGACTGCAACCTGGGAAGTTCTGGCCTTCGTCAACTTTTTACCGGAGGCTGCATCGAATATCAAATAATCCAGCAACAGACGCGTCTCATATTCTTTAAGATACACTTCTACCAGCAGTTTTTGGGTAAAGGTCGCCGGTCCCACATACTTAATATTCATATCGATGATCGGCCACATATATCCCGATTCATGCATCTGCAGATAGTCATAATCGAACTTACGCAGTAGTTCGCAGCGGGCCACTTCCAGATACCGGGCATAGTTTCCGTGCCAGACAATCCGCATCGGATCGCAATCGTGAAACGGAATCTCGATTTCGACACTGGCGGTTAACAAGGCATTGCGTTTGTTCATCTCACGGCAACCCTTTTTCCTCGGCGATCAGAGGCCTTATGTTAGTCATATAAAACCCATCTCTGAGACTGGATCGCCTTTACGGTAAAGCGTAAAACCTCTTCGAGCGGCCGGTCTTCAATCAAGGGCGGAAAAAAGCCCGTGACATCATCGAACATCTGCATCAGGTTTTCCGGTAGCGTATCATGTTCGAGTTCACCTCTCCGGATACGCAGATACAACCCCTGAATCGACGCCAACAATGTGCTTGCCAATACCTGTTCGGTCAGCTGTAAAACCCGCATGCCATCCCTTGCAGCAATGGTTCCCATGCTGACCTTATCCTGGTTATGGCATTCTGTTGAGCGGGAGAAGACGCTGGCCGGCATCGTAAGTTTCAACGCTTCTGCGGTGTAGGCCGAAGCGCCGATCTGTACGGCCTTGAAACCGTGATTGATGGTGCGTCTGGGCTCGGTGCTGGCGGATAGGTTCGCCGGCAAACCGTTATTGAAACGGGTATCGATAAGTGACGCCAATTGCCGGTCCGCCAGGTCTGCCAGATTCGCCACCGCCGTTTTCATGCTATCCATCACCATCGCGATATGCCCGCCATAGAAATGCCCACCATGCAGGACATGCTCGCCGATGCCGTCGATGATGGGGTTATCATTCGCGGAATTAAGCTCGTTTTCGATCGTCTGCCTGAAAAACGGCAGGCTATCCTGGAGAACACCGATAACATGGGGAGCACAGCGAATGGAATAGCGGTCCTGCAACCGATCCGAATTCCTCGGATGTTGGTGATGGTTAAGGTCCTCGCGGATCCAGGCGGCGACCTGTTGCATCCCGGCATGAGGTTTTACGCCGAATAAGATATCGTCAAAGTGGTGACTGTTACCGCGCAATGCCAAGCTTGCCAGGGCGGTGATACGGCTGGCTAGTTTTGCCAGATAGTCCGCGCGATCATACGCCAGGCACGCCAACGCGGTCATGACCGCCGTTCCGTTCATGACCGCCAAACCCTCCTTGGGGCGCAGTTTCAAAGGCTGTAAACCCAGTTCCTCAAGCACCTCGGCCGCCGGGCGAATCTGTTCTTTAAAATACATCATCCTTTCGCCGACCAGCGCGCCGGCAACATAGGACAACGGCGTCAAATCGCCACTAGCCCCGACGGAACCCTCTTCAGGGACGACCGGAATTGCATCCTGGTTAAGAAAGGTAACCAGATGATTAAGCAGGTCCCAGGTCACGCCCGAATAGCCCTGACACAAAGACGCCAGACGCGTGGCGAGAATGGCCCTGCCCTCCGTTGCATTGAACAGCTCACCCAACCCGCAGCCATGAAAACGGGTCAAGTGCAATGGCAGCTCTTCAACCAGTTCAAGCGGTACCGTCACTGTCACTGAATCGCCATATCCCGTGGTTACCCCGTAAATCACACCATCTTCTTGTAACAGGGTATCGAGAAATCGGACAGCGGCGTCTATTTTGTGCCGGAAATGCTCGGCGTCAGCCAACGCCACCGGGGTCTTCTCGATGGCAATGGACACAATATCTTCAATGGATAAGGCACCATGCCCGAAAATGTGTGCATCAACTTGCTTCACTGGTTTACCGTTCTCCAGGCATTACTGTTGGCGTTGGACTTTATCATCTTCTTGCCAGAAATTATAAAAATTGAACCACTGGTAAGGGTACTGTGCTGCATAGCTGCTCAAACTTTGAGCATAACGTTCCACACAGGACTGCAATACTTGTTTCCGATGCTTTCTGGGCAGCGCTAACTTGCCGGAAAAAGGTTCGAAAACAACCTTGAACCTGTCCTTATCTTTAAGGCAAAACAACAAATATACCCGACATTCCAGCAGAGAGGCCAATATGAACGGGCCTTCGGGAAAAGGCGCGGGTTTCCCTAAAAAATCCGCATACACAACCCGGCCGGACGTGGAGGTGCTGGTTCTGTCACCGACTATCACCACCATTTCGCCGCGCTCAACACGCTCCTTGAGTTCAATGACAAAATCAATGGAAAGTTCCGTTACCTGTATCAGATTGAGATTCACATTAGAGCTTATGCTGCTGAGAAGATCGTTAAACTTCACGGCATGGGCAGTGAACACCAACACGTTAATCCGGGTTGCATAACGGCCGAAACTCAGGGCTCGGCAGACTTCCAAATTACCCAGATGAGAGCCGATCAATACTGCTCCGGAACTGCTCTCCACCAACTCGCGAAATGCCTCGATGTTGGAGTATTCAATATCTTCAATACCGATAGCGCCTTGCCAGGCATCGATCTTATCGAACGCGGAGTCGGCAAAGCTGCAAAACAGTTTCAGCCCTTGCCAGAAACCGGCAGTCTGCTCCCGTTGCAGGTATCGATTAACCTGATTCAGGAATGCGATTGAGGCTGTCCGGCCCGATTTGCCGCTGACATAAAAGTAGAAAACCACCGGAAACATAAATACCCATAGCCCCCAGCGCCCCAAAAGACGGTAACTTGTCAGCAGTATTCGCATGCCCAGGAGGGTGCCACGCTCCTGCATGTTGGACCAGTGTCGTTGCTTCGCCGCTTCCATCTATACCGCCTTCACCTCTTTTTTACCAAAGTAACGATTACTTACCGAAGTGGCGAGCTATAAGATAGGGTATTCGGAGCAACATGCCAAAAAACAAGCGGG
This sequence comes from Hahella sp., assembly GCA_028280065.1. Taxonomy (GTDB): domain Bacteria; phylum Pseudomonadota; class Gammaproteobacteria; order Pseudomonadales; family Oleiphilaceae; genus Hahella. The sequence goes on along the minus strand of JANQMN010000130.1, from coordinate 45,448 downwards.
TATGCAGCCAGGAAATGAGCACATTGTCCTGCAATGGCCGAAAGTGTGAGGAACCATCTTCCGGATAAATTACTTTGGTCGGCAAAAAAATAAACCGTAAGCCCCGCCAATAGAGACGCACCATAATCTCAATATCGAAGTCCATGCGTCTGCCCATATTCACGCTTTGCAGCAGGGCAACGGTAGGCGCCAAGGGGTAAACGCGAAATCCGCACATAGTGTCTTTCAGCATCAAAGACAACGTCTCAATGACCACCCAGAAATGGGTAATGTAACGACTGAGAAAGCGGATTTTAGGGATTGAGTCGTCAAACAGCGGACGCCCGCTGATAACCGCACCCGGATGCTCTTTCGAAGTCCGCAACAGCCGTTCGGCATCCGCCAGGCTATGCTGGCCGTCGGCGTCCACCTGCAAAGCAAATTCATAACCTTTTCGGTAAGCCCGCCGCAAACCGGTTTGCACCGCGCCGCCTTTGCCCTGATTTTGCTCATGATGGACGACTTCGAGAGAGTCAAATTCCTTTTCCAATTCGCAGAAAAAGGTCTTTGCTTCAGGCGTACTGGCATCGTTCACCATAATGACAGGCAATCCCAAATCTACCAAGTGGGTAATAACCTCGCGAATTCGGTGCGTATGGTTGTAATTTGGAATGACAGCACAGTAGCTCATAGCGAATTAGTGTCCCAAAACCACTCTTCCGGACGCGTGCATGCCCTGGTCCGAATGATAGCTGAATACAAATTTGTCAGAAGTTTTTTTGGTTAAAAAAAGCTGCACTTCCAACCCAGGCGTCAACACCACTTGAAACTTAAGAACTTCAAGGTTTTGCACCGCACGGGAACCAAACCTCAGATACTCCAGACCGAGTCTTATCGCCCAATCCAACTGCACGACGCCAGCCAGGATAGGAGCCTCCGGAAAGTGGCCGTTGAAATAATCGAGATCGGAGGGAATTTTGAGATTCAACACCAGATCGTCTGTCGCCGCCAATGCCTTTTCGGCCACTTCAACAAGATTGCCGTCAGGGCCGCGCATCATCACTGAAACGATCTCCGGCTGGGTTCTAATCAGTCTGCTCAAACAGGTTCTCCATTTCGGCGCGCATCAGTTTTCCTTGGGCATTGAACGGCAATTGCTTGACGTAACGCCATTTTCGCGGCAAGCATACGCGTTCAAATTTACTCAACAGGTGCTGTTTCAGGCATTCGTTAACGGCTTTCTTACCCATGAAATCCAGTTGGCACCGCCCGTTATCGTTTAAACAAACCACGGCGCCCAGTTGCATGCGCTGCCCTTCCAGAATCAGGATATGGCCGTCGGCAACCCAGTCATGCTGCTTTAGTAAGCCCTCGACGGCATCCAGATTGACCCGCTTCTCTTCCAGTTTGATCGTCCTGTCGGACCTTCCCGCCAATAAAAACCGGCCATCTTGCTGAACTTGTCCCTGATCGTCAAGCAATAGCCAGTCCGCATCTATAAAGGGTGAAGATAGGCATAACCTGCCGCTTTCCGGGTCTTGTTGCAGCCTTATTCCAGGAAACGGCTGCCAGCCCGGCGCCGGCTGCTTCTCAACTTCACGATAGGCGATGCCTCCCGTTTCCGTGCTGCCATAAACCTGGATAACGGGCATATCCAACTGGCGGCACAATCGGACAGCAGTTGCGTCTGCCAGAGGTCCTCCCGACGAAAAAATCGAAGCCAGCCGGTCTTTGTGGGGAACCAGCACATTGTCTTCCGAAAGCCGTGTCAGATGGGCCGGGCTGGATACGATAAACGCCGACGAATAGGTTTGCAGGGAGGTGGCCAAATGTTCCGGATACTCGAAAGTGGACTCGATCGTGTTGCCGCGCCAAAGCGGCCACAATAAACGAAATAGCAAGCCATATATGTGTTGATGAGAGACAGTGGCCAGAACCGCCTGGCAGGACCTGTTGCCGAACAGGCCTTCCAGGATCTGAATTTCGGTGTTGAGTTGTCCCCAGTTCCTTACAACCGGTTTCGGCTGGCCAGTAGAGCCGGAGGTAAAAAACACTAATTGCGGTGAGTCTGGCCACGCCAGATTCGGCGGATCATCCTGCACGGCTTCCTGACCGGAGCCAAATTGCCTTGGATCTGGCTCGAGGTTGGGCAAGGCCGCACTATCGGCAACCTCTCCCAAGCCATAGTCAGCCATTTTACCGAGTTCCTGCAAGGTGCCGGTTTGGCCGTTGGGCGGCAGCAGTACCGTACAGTTCTCGGCGGCGCAGGCAAAAAGCCTGACGGCGAAGGCAAAACTATTCGACTCGTACAGAAGCACGACCGGTGGCTTGACAGGCGAATAACCGCGCAGTTTGCCTTTAAGGTGGTTGCGGAAGCGCTCTACTTCCTGAACGAATGCCAATCTGGATACCGGACCGCCCGGCTGCCGGAACTGGACCGCTTGCAGAGCTGGTCCGGCTGCTTTAATGCTTGGAACTGTCATTAATTTGAATCCATTTTCTGACACACCATTCGCCCGCCATCAGCATCCCCATTAACAGATAAGCGATTAATCCGTTGTATAACGTCCAGGTTTTCAAGGAAGTGAACAAGGCTGTATAGCCTGCGATTGTCCCGTTGAAGACAAAGAAACCACACCAAACCCAGGTGACCTGGCGGGTGTAGCGCACACCCTTGGCATCCAGGTCCGGGTCCTGAATTCTGGCCAGGGTCTCGATAACAGGAGGACCTTGCCACAAGGAATAAGCGAATATCAGGAGCATTGCCAGGTTTACCGCGACCGGATAAAGCAGCATTCCAGTTAAATCGGCACTGACTAAGGTTGCGCCTAAAACCAGCATACCCAAGACCGTTGCCAAGCATACCCAGGGTAGTCGGCGCCACAACTTTCGGCTTAGCAACAGCCGGAGTGCCAGCAAAGCAAGCAATCCTATTGCGATTACGCGCGGCGAAAACCAGGAAAGACCGAAATACACGACCACCGGATATGCCAGCAGGAGAATGCCGACAATCGCCAGAAAGACGCCTCGCAACGGTTATAGCTCCAGAAGCTTGGCGACCTCCCGGACGACATCTTCGATGGTCCTTACTTGCTTGAACCTTTCGGGTTCAATGTTTTTTCCGGTCAGCTCTTTCAGTTTAACCACCAAATCGATGGCATCAATGCTATCGAGATCCAGGTCTTCATACAGATTCGCCTGCATGGAAAGCAAATCGGCTTCGATTTCAAAGTCGTCAATAAGTATGCCGCAAAGGGCCTCATATATCTCTTCAGGTGACTGCATGGTCTATTTACTTTCCAAGGTTTTGTTCGATAAATGCACTCAAACTGTTGATCGAAGCAAAGTGCTCTTTGGTTCTTTCTGCATTTGCCTCGATCTTGATATTATAGGCTTTCTTGATGGCGAGGCCGAGTTCCAGCGCGTCAATACTGTCCAGCCCCAAACCTTCAACAAACAGGGGCTCGTCGTCGACGATATCGTCCACACCGATATCTTCGAGATCCAATGTATCAATAATCAAGCGTTTAAGATCGGTTTTCAATCCACTCATATTTTGTGCAATGCTTCCTCAAAAAACTGTTCTAGGGTTCTGGTAAAACGCCTGACTATCTTGCTCTGAGGGACGTCCTCGTCGGCAGCCGGTGTTTCAATGTCGTTTTCCAACAGCGTGATCTTATAGTCACACCTGCGAACCGGCACCTTGTACCACTTTTCATGTTTGGTTAAGAATGGCGGATCGGTAGTAATTAGTATAGTGGCAACCGGTGCATTGCACCTTACAGCAATATTCGCCGCGCCACGCTGAAACTTCAGTGCTTGTCCGGGAATGGTTCGGGTTCCCTCAGGAAAAATGATCAGATTGTTCCCGGCAGCCAATGTCTGTCGACAGTTTTCCAGCGAATCCGCTGCATTGGCGTTACTCAGATAACCGGTATTCAGAATCACTCCTCGCATGAACGGATTCTTAAACAGATCAGCTTTAACCACGCAATTAGCGTTGGGTACCATAGATATCAGTACGACCACATCCACCAATGAAGGATGGTTGGCCATAATGATGTGCCCCCGAAGATTCCTCAGCGGTTCGCAGTCTTGGGCGCGAAACTTCGCTACGCCGACGAATCCCATTAGTCCGACGAATAGCTTGAAGGTGTGATGCACGGCTTTGCGCGCTTTAGACTTACGTTGTTCCGGATCCGGATAGATTAGCTTCTGCGCCGGAAACACCAGCAAGGGCAGCAACAGTCCGCCAACTCCGAAAACGGTAAAACAGACTGCCGTCGCAACAACCCGCCAGTAATAGTTGAACTTATGCAGCATGCCTACTCAATCGCCAATAATAGCTAGGCGATGTCAGCCTACCTTGTGATTCGCCGGCAGCCATCCAAGTCAAGAACTGCAGCGCTTGGGGTAAGGCATCGCGGGCTTGGTCAAGAGCTGAACTGGATTGGCCGCCAGTTTCGGCAGAAAGGCAATCAATCCCTTCGACTGAAATTCGTATGCCTTCCTGCGCGCCTTCTGTGCCGAGGCTAAGACACATGGCCAAGGCATGATCGATCTGCTTTTCATCCTGATACCGGGAGTAAATTTCCGGGAGCGCTTGATCCGTATGGACCAACAGCATTTTATCCGTCACCCCGGCTTGCAGCTTGGCATAGGCTTCAATCAACGCCATGGCGAAGGTATCAGGCCCAGCGGATATGGTAGTGGTGGGCAGGGTGTTTTTGCTCAGGATAGTGAACAATCCAGCAACCGCATTATGCACCGAGAGGCTGAAGGCGTTAGGCGAAAGCGGCTCTCTCTTGGCAACGTTGCCGATCAGCACGGAGGTCCGGTGCAAATCACCATGACGGGTCGCAAAAACGCTACTCAATGGTGTCTCTATCCGGGAAGCGGTTTGGTGGGCACAGTGAAGCGCCATCCTGGCAAATCGACTCATTCTTCTCCTTTGCATCGCGGGAACCCAGGTGAGGTCGAAATCGCTGCTGCAAGCAGGTAACTTCAACGGGTGACGGTTCTCGCCAAGTTCCTTATCCACCAGTTTCCCTGTTACTGGTTTTGCATTTAACAGTGCCCATTCGTCGGCCGGATACCAGCAGCTTAAATGGTTGACTAGAAGTTCAGTTTCCATAGAAAAAGCGGGCGCGATGATAACAGAAAACAGGCCAACCACTAACTTATTTCGGTAAATACCGAAATCGGTAAGCAAGTTTTGGCGCTAGACGGCTAAATCATAGCCGTCTAAAGGAAGTTAGACAAAGAATTGCCTAAGGCGTAGGAGGCAGCAACCGGTTTCCAGCGCTACTAGTGAACTGTCCTTCTAAAACGGCCACCACCATTTACTGTCTTCTTTTTCCTCTGAGGCCAATGTGGCCAGATAGGCTTGTTCCCGCTTATCCAGTTTACGCAAGGCCCGGTCTGCCTTGACCCGTTTAGTGGGACCACCGCCGAACGGCCAATACCACTTAGCGCTACGCCAATGTCCCTGATCCTTCAACTCGGCCAACTCGACATCCCGTTGCTCTTCCAATTCCTCCCTTTCTTTAGCGAAGCTATCCATGATATTGGTTTCCACGATAGATGTTCCCGCACTGTTTTTGGCCAGGGGAGGTTCATCTTCGATAAAGCGCGTGTGGACGATTTCATCAAATGCCACTTCGGCGCTGACCAGTTGCATATCTCCGGACGCCAGCGGATGATCGGGGTCCAATGCCGGATTGGGTTTGGCCGGAGGCTCCACTTCCGAGTAGCGGAAATAATAAATGCCGCCGGGCTCCAACTCGAAATCGGCATCGACAATAATGCTTAGGGAGTACTCATCGATACCTTCAAAACCGAGCAGCAAGCCGATTGGCCGCCGCATGGTAATCCGGCGGGTACCCGGTGCCATCTCCAGCCAGCTGTAGCCGTTGCCACGGAGACTGACATAGCGCCGGTCGTCGATGAAGAGCGAAGGGGCGTCGATTTCCTCCGCTGCCCAATCGCTGTAAGGCCGGTAAAAATAAACCAGGGCGTTATTCTTGGAATCCCATTGACGGTCGGGAATGTGGATAAACTTTGGCCCGGTCACTTCCACCAAAAAAGCGCCTGCGTGCTTTTCGAACGCCAAATAGACCGTTAAGCAACCGCTCATCAACCCGGTACTGAGCAAAAGCAACGAAATCTGCAGAAATCTTGTTATTACCATAGAGAAAACCTGAACACCGACACCATAACGACGTTCACGAAGCGTAACAAATCGCTACTAAAAAAAATGAGATTTACTGCAAGAGATTGCGAACCGAAACGCAGAATTTACTTTATTTTGCAGTTGCGGTTTGATTTTGCTGTTGCGGCTTACCAAACCCGCCTACGCCCTGTATCCAGATGGATAAAATTATTTTCCGGATAGTAGCCAACACCACCGACACGCATCGCCACAGCGGCCTTGCGAACCTCGGCCAAGGAGTATTTCGGCAGCACGAAATCCAAGGCCTGGCCTCGCGTATGGTAGCTTTTCTTGGCGACGCCTTTGCAGGACTGGCGGAGGAACTCGTTGGTTTCTTCCGAGCGGTAGCCGGAAACGATGTCAATGGCTTGAGAGCCTGGCAGCTTTTGGCGGATTTTGAACAACAGGTCAAATAGGAAAGGGTCCATAACGTGCATTTGATCCTGGCGAAAGTCCCGCAGATGCCAGTTCAACTCCATCAGTCCATCCACCAGATAACGTCCGTCCCAATAGGTGGACTGCACCGTTTCTCCGGTATGTACATTGTGTAAATGCAAGGTTCTCGGCGCTTTCAGAGGTGCAGAGGCAGAAGCGGCCTGCCACGGCGCACACGCCACGGAGGCGGCGAATAGCCCCGCGCCTTTTAAAAGCTGACGGCGTTGCGTTGAAAAGTGGGGTAGCCTGCTCAAAACCGATGGTATTCCAAGTAGCCAAAACGAATCAAACAACCGGCGGCTGCGGCTGGAGGCCAGCAACCGGTCAAAAATCGCGCAATTATCCACAGTTGCTCACGGGACGTAAAGCACACTGAATAAAAACACAACAAACGTTCACCAATTGAACGAATGGTGGTTATGTTAGCAACATTTTCTTACAAAAATTGTGACTTGAGACTAAAGGCGGCATATTTCCCGGGATTAATTTCGTCCCCAAGTGGCCGACTTCGTAAACTTATCAAAAGGTTACGAAAAAGATTGGAAAAATGCCGATGCTACTGTTTGGTGTTCTTGCCCGGATGATAGATGAGCGGGTCGGAAGCAGGATGCGGAGCGACAGGCTCGCCGGTCAACTGTTCGACATGAAAGGCCAACAGTTGGCGGTTTTCCAACAGCACTTTGTTCCATTTTTCCAGATACTGTTGGACCAGCTGTCTGTCCGCCGGGTCGCAAAGGCTGCTTTTTAACGCTTCAGTCAAATGACTTTGCCAGGCTGCCAGCGCACTGGGCAACTTGGAGGTGTCCCGCCAGATGTTGGAAAACTCCTTGTCCAGCGCAGTTAGAATTTTAGCAGCCATGCTGATAAGCCTAGCAGTAAATCCTTCGGGCAAGGTATTTCGAACATACTTTTATGTCCGATGGCTCAGCGCCCTATGACCAGGAATCCTAACAACCGGTGAGACTTCCGCCACCACGCTTGCACCAGAATCGCGCCTGGTAATGCGTTTCATGTATGAGCCCTGTCAAAATTTCGATTGTTCGCCACTCGCACGGCAGTTTAGTCTAGGCTCTGCAAAACGGTCGATTCGCCTTAAGCGCTACAATTTATAAAGAGAACTAAATAGAGAACTAATAACCGTTGCAACTTCTCGCTCAAACCACACACTACACAAAAGGAACTCATATGAAGCATTTCTTGCGTCTCGTAACGATTGTGCTGATTACTGCCGGCGCAATGCTATCGCACGCCAAGACATTTAAGCTGGCGTTGGATGCGGATCCGGTTTCACTCGATCCCCATGAACAACTTTCCGGGGCTACGTTGGAAATGTCCCATTGGTTGTTTGACCCACTGATTCGCTGGAAACAGGATTTGTCGTTCGAGCCCCGGCTGGCAGAAAAGTGGGAGCGGATAGACGACCTGACAATGCGGTTTCACTTGCGCAAGGGAGTGAAATTCCACAGCGGTAATCCCCTGACGGCAGCCGATGTGGTATGGACAGTCACCCGATTGAAACAGTCTCCGGACTTTAAGGCTATCTTTGAACCCTTCACCGAAGTGAAGGTCGTGGATGATCACGCGATCGATATAGTAACCGCCGCGCCATTCCCGCTGATTCTGAACAATGTCACTTATATTTTCCCGATGGACAGCAAGTTCTACTCCGGCACCGATGCTAACGGCAACGACAAGGGTGCCATTATCAAGCACGGTAACTCCTTTGCGTCGCGAAATGCATCGGGAACCGGCCCCTATACGGTGAAATCCAGAGAACAAGGTGTGAAGGTAGAATTCTCCCGCAATGCCGGCTATTGGGATAAGTCTTCGCCAGGCAACGTGGACCTGATGGTATTGACGCCGATAAAGGAAGATCCGACACGCGTTGCTGCTCTACTGTCCGGCGGTGTCGATTACATTTATCCGGTTCCACCGAATGACATGGAGCGGGTTAAATCCAGCAAAAATGCCGAACTCATCACCATGAGCGGCACTCGCGTCATCACCTTTCAACTCAACCAGGAGCGCCGTCCTGAGTTTAAAGACGCCCGTGTCCGGCAGGCGATAAACTATGCCATTAACCAAGAAGGCATTGTCAAAAAAATCATGAAAGGGTTCGCCACACCGGCGGCACAATTCAGCCCTAAAGGCTATCTCGGCTATAACCCGGACCTGAAGCCGCGCTATGACTTGAAGAAAGCTAAGGCGCTAATGGCGGAAGCCGGTTATGCGGATGGGTTTTCTATCAGCATGATGGCACCGAATAATCGCTATGTGAACGACGAAAAAATTGCCCAGGCAGTGGCGGCAATGCTGGCCAAGATCAACATCAAGGTGGATCTGAAGACTTTGCCGAAGGCGCAGTACTGGCCTGAATTCGACAAGCGGGCCGCCGACATGATGATGATCGGCTGGCATTCGGATACCGAAGACTCCAACAATTTCTTCGAATTTCTCAGCGCTTGCCCAGACAAAGAATCCGGTTGGGGGCAATATAACAGCGGCAACTACTGTAACCCGAAAGTGGATGCGATGGTCCGCAAAGCCAACACCGAAACAGCACCCGAGATGCGCGCCCAAATCATGCAGAGCATCGAACGGATTCTGTTCGAGGAAGCGGCCCACGTGCCGTTGCATTGGCAAAATCAAGCCTGGGCAGCGCGCAAAGGTGTGGACGCAGCAAAAGTGGTCAACGTGATGAACTTCCCTTATTTTGGGGACCTCGTTATACGCTAGGCGAAAAGGGCTTTCAATGTAATAAAGCCTATATAACCGTAGGATAGCGCTGGCCAAGCAGGTTACAACCCATCTTTCTGGGATTACCGGCATGATGGGTTACCCCCTATCCTACGGCGTTTTTTGCGGCATTAACCGATTTCAGGCTGAGGGGCTAACGGCCTGACAAAGTAACCGGTACCTTCGGCTTTTTAGCCTTGGTGCTCGCACTACCAATACAAGATTCCATTCCGGTTCATTGAAGTATGTTGGCTTTTCTTATCCGTAGACTGGTTCAAGCATTCGTCGTGATGTTTGTCATCAGTGTCATCAGTTTTTCCATCCAGGATAATCTCGGTGATCCGCTGAGAGAGCTGGTCGGCCAATCCGTCTCCGAAGAAGAACGCCAGGCGTTGCGTGAGCAAATGGGACTCAACGACCCGTTCCTCACCCAGTATTGGCGATTTGCCAAGAATGCGGTTCAAGGGGATCTGGGGACTTCCTACTTTTTTAAAGAACCGGCGCTGCAAGTGATTTTAAAGAAACTACCGGCGACACTGGAACTGGTGTTCGGCGCGACCTTAATCATCATCTTCCTTTCTGTGCCCCTGGGAATCTATTCTGCGATAAATCCCCAAAGTGTGCTAACGAAAATCATCATGGGATTCAGCATAGTCGGCATATCCATCCCGGTGTTTCTCACCGCGATCATGCTGGTGTACGTATTCTCGGTCTTGCTCGGCGTGATGCCCTCCTTCGGCCGGGGCGAGCTGGTGCACGTTTTCGGCTATTGGGAAACCGGTTTTCTGACTGCCGACGGCCTGTTGCATTTGGTGTTACCCTCCATTGCGCTCTCCTCCATCATGCTGCCGCTCTTTATCCGCCTGATCCGCTCGGAAATGATGGAGGTATTGGAATCCGAGTACGTCAAATTCGCTTGGGCGAAGGGTATCAGCCGCTACCGTATCTATTTTCTTCACGCATTTAAAAACACCATGTTGCCGGTGATTACCGTGGGCGGTGTGCAAATCGGCACGATGGTGGCCTATACGATATTGACCGAAACCGTATTTCAGTGGCCCGGCATGGGCTTTTTGTTTTTAGAAGCGGTAAACCGCGTGGACACGCCTCTGATCGTCGCCTACCTGATCGTCGTCGGCGCAATTTTCGTGGTGACGAACACTGTTGTAGACCTGATTTACGGGCTCGTGAATCCAACCGTCAAACTGGCAGCCAAACACACCGGCTAAGGCATCTTCATGACCACCCAATCCAGTCCTCACGAACCGTTGCTGAACACTGCCGATTCCCGCTGGCAGCAGTTTCTGGACTCGCATTTCTGGCACAGCTTTAAGCGCGACAAGGTCGCGATAGTGAGCTTTTCAATCTTCTTCCTGTTTATTCTCGCCAGTCTGTCGGCTCCGCTCCTGGCACCGATGGACCCATACGACATGACCCAGTTTGACCTGATGGATTCGGAGTTGCCGCCGGTCTGGCAGGAGGAAGGCGATTCGCGTTTTCTATTCGGGACCGACGCCCAGGGCCGGGATATGTGGAGCACCATTCTGTACGGCACCCGGTTATCCCTCATTATCGGTGTTTGCGCGGTGATGCTGCAGGCGTTCCTTGGCATCGTCATTGGCCTGAGCGCCGGTTATTTCGGCGGCAGAGTAGATAGTTTTTTGATGCGTTTGGCCGACATTCAATTGTCTTTTTCAACCCTCATGGTCGCGATTATCTTTCTCGCGATTTTTCAAGCAGCGTTCGGCGCGGAATTATATCAAGACCTGGCCATGGTCATGCTGGTGCTGGTGATTGGCATTGCCGAATGGCCACAGTATGCCCGCACCGTGCGGGCGTCCGTGCTGGCCGAACGTAAGAAAGAATATGTCGATGCCGCGCGGGTGATCGGTCTGGGCCCGATTCGAATCATGTTTCGCCACATTCTGCCCAATACCTTGTCGCCGGTGTTGGTCATCTCTACCGTACAAATCGCCAACGCGATTATTTCCGAGGCATCTTTATCGTTTCTCGGGCTTGGCATGCCGCCTTCCCAGCCTTCGCTGGGTTCGCTTATCGCCAGCGGTTTTGAGTTTATTTTCTCCGGCGCCTGGTGGATCACGATCATCCCTGGGATTGCGTTGATTTTACTGGTTCTGGTGATCAATCTCCTGGGCGATTGGCTGCGCGATGTGTTGAATCCGAAACTGTATAAAGGCTAAGCGGGCAGTCACGATGGCATTACTTGAAATCCATGACCTCGAAGTCAAATTTGCCCTGCGCTCAGGCCCGGTCACTGCTTTACGGGATATCAGCTTTTCCCTGGACCGCGGGCAAAGATTGGGAATAGTCGGCGAATCCGGCGCGGGCAAATCCGTTGCGGCCTTTTCGATTCTCAACTTGATTAGCCGGCCTGGTTACATCTCCAAGGGTAAGATTCTGTTTGACGGCAACGACCTGGCCCAACTGAATCCGAGCCAACTTAGAAATGTCCGTGGCAACCGGATCAGCATGATCTTTCAGGACCCGATGATGACTCTGAATCCGGTGCTTACCGTCGGTGCGCAAATGGTGGAGTCGCTGCAGGCACACACCCGCATCAGCAGACAGGAAGCCCGCAAGATTGCTCTGGAAAAACTCCGCCTGGTGCATATTCCTTCTCCGGAAAAACGCCTGGATCAATACCCGCATGAGCTGTCCGGCGGTATGAAACAGCGTATCATTATTGCCATCGCCCTGCTGCTGAATCCCGACATTATCATTGCCGACGAACCGACCACCGCCCTGGATGTCACGATCCAGGCAGAAATCATGGATCTGTTGCTGGAACTCTGTGAAGACCGGAATCTCGGCCTGATTCTGATAACCCATGATTTGGGCGTGGTATCCCAGGTCACCGAGCGGACCATTGTCATGTATGCCGGACGCATCATCGAGATGGGACCAACCAAGGAGATCATCAATGACGCCCAACACCCCTACACCCAGGGCTTGATCAACGCATTGCCGCAACAAGGTATTCCAGGCCGGCGGCTGAACCAGATACCCGGTTCCATGCCGCCTTTGCAACAGCTTCCGAATGGCTGTGCCTTCCATCCGCGTTGTGCCTATGCCAAGGCTGCATGTAAAGAGCAGATACCTGCCTTTACCCAATCCGGCGGTTGCCAGGTCGCCTGCCATATGGTCGCGGAGCTTGTTAACCAGGCCGGAAAAAGCCCAGCGCTAGAAAATTCTCCATCAACCGGCCAGGATAGCTAGCAGATGAGCACATTGGTGGAAATTAGAAACCTGCATAAACGCTTCCCTATTCACGGAGACTTGCTGGATCGAATTCGTCTCAAAGGCGGCAGGTTAGAGTTGCGGGAGGAGAATGTGCATGCCATCAACGGCGTGGACTTAACGGTGAACAAGGGCGAAGCGTTGTGCATAGTCGGGGAGTCCGGCTGTGGCAAATCGACAGTAGCCCGCACGGTCATGGGCTTGATTGAACCCAGCGAAGGATCGGTGCACTATCAGGGACAGAGGATCGATAATTTATCACCTCGGGAAATGATGTCCTACCGGCGCCGGATGCAAATGATTTTCCAGAATCCCTATGCCTCGCTCAATCCGCGCATGTCCATTACCGAGACCCTTGAAGAACCCATTCGTTTCCATCAATCCGATCTCGGCAAAGCGGAAATGAAGGACAAGGTGGCGGAAGTCATGCAAGCCGTGGGCGTGGATCCATCTTGGGGGAAGCGCTTCCCCCACGAGTTTTCCGGCGGGCAGCGGCAGCGAATCAGTATCGCCAGAGCTTTGATTGTGGATCCGGAATTTATCGTCGCGGATGAACCGATCTCGGCACTCGATGTTTCCATTCAGGCCCAAGTGCTTAATCTCATGATGGATGCCCAGGAGCAGAGAGGGCTGACCTACCTGTTTATTACCCATGACCTATCCGTGGTTGAGCATTTCGGCGCTCGGGTCGCGGTGATGTATCTAGGCCGGATTTGCGAAGTCGCCCCCACCCGAACCCTATTCGCCCAGCCCCGTCATCCCTATTCCCAGGCGTTACTCAGCGCTATTCCCCGTCTTGAGGACGAACGTCCCCGGTTTATCCGCCTCCAGGGAGAAGTGCCGACACCGGTTAACTTGCCCAGCGGTTGTGTTTTTCATGGCCGCTGCCCGCATGCCAACGACCGCTGCCGGAACGAAATACCAGCCTTACGCCAAGTGGACGATGTTCAGATTTCCTGCCATGCTGTGGAAGAGAACCGCATCGCTTCAGGATAACCCAAGTTGCACTTCACCTCTTAAAATCGGGTCCACTGCTCTATGGAAATACGTTGGCTGGAAGATTTTATAGCGTTGGCGAAAACCCGCCATTTTTCCAGGGCCGCGGATGCGCAAAATGTCACCCAGCCGACCTTCAGCCGGCGAATCAAACTGCTTGAGGAAGAAATGGGAGTTGCTTTAGTTGACCGGAACACTCTCCCTCTATCTTTGACAGTGGCCGGAGAACAGTTTCTCGATGCCGCCGAACGCATCACCAGAACCCTGAAAGAAACCCGCGAAGCTTGTCAGGCCATCAAGGAAAAAGAAGCCCGTTGCCTGACATTCGCCACCAGCCAAACCCTTTACCTGCTGTTTTATCAGCACTGGCTGGAACCCGTATGTCAGAAGCTCGATGTTGAGCTGGAACTGAATCTGCGCGCAACCGCTTGGACGGTGAGAGATTTTTCCCACGCGTTGCTAGAGAATCAATGCGATTTCATGCTTTGCTACTGGCATCCGAGTATTCCGCTTTTTTCCGAGGCCACCGCGGACTTTTTTGAATCGGTAAAAGTGGCCGATGAAGTACTGGTTCCGCTGACCAGTGTCGATGCGAAGGGCAAACCGCGCTTCCTGCTGCCGGGCAGTAAGCGTAAAGCCATTCCTTACATCGACTATCACGACCAGGCATTTCTAAAACCCGTGATTCATCATGGCCTGCACCAAAACATGGACGATCTGCATCTGCAGACCGTCAATCAAAACTTTCATTCCGTCAGCGTCAAAGCCATGATCAAGGAAGGATTCGGCATCGGTTGGGTTCCCAGCCGCTTGGCCGAAGAGAGCATTCGCTATGGCCGTTTACAAAGAGCCGGCGGCATGCGTTTCAACATTCCCATCGAAGTCCGGCTGTACCGGCGCAAGGATAACGACCACACTGGATTGGAACGGCTTTGGCAAAGTGCTAAAAACCAACCTTTTGTCAGTGCCCGGGTGACATCTTAACGCCTTCCTTCCGCAATATATCGACAATACCGCGTTCGCCTACAATGTGCCCTGCGCCGACCACGACAAAACAGACGCCATGGGTTTTAACACATTGGCCGACGGCGTTAGCCATGTTCTGATTGCGCTTGAAGAACAGCGCCTCATACAGGGGCTGCAATTCGGGATATTCCGCCAAGGGCTCGGCGATGGCTAACTGGTAGAGGCGGTCGTCGTCGCCCTGCCTCCAGGCCTGCTCCATCTTTCGCCAAAGCTCTTCGTTCTCGTCAAGTTGTTCCAAATTATCGCGGATCATGGCGTCGTCTTCAGGCAAGTTCGCCAGCAGTTCCATTTGCTGCCTGAAGGACTCTATTTGCTCGATGGGCTTGTTGCCTCGTGCCTTCTGTATGAAATGCAGGTCAACGCCGAGCTCAGGCGTGTATCCCAGGCTGATGGCCTGCATGGCTGCCATGGTGATCATTAAAAAACCCGGCCGAAACTGCTGGACACTGGCGAGAGGAATACCAAGCTCTTCAAGCCTATGTTTCAACAACTTGCGGGTAGCCGCCGACAAATGGCGTTCAATTCCGTCTCCCGGTGGATACAGTACGGTGGACTGCATTATGGCGACCTGCTCTTGGGGACTGACCTTCTGGTCATCCATCTCCACCAGCAGCACCTTACTGTCGGCAAATCCCTGCATGATGTGGTCTGCCAACGGATAAAAGTTGGCGTTACCGAAATGCACCGAACCTAATAGATAAGCGGTACCTTCTTTGTAGTCGGCCTGCCAGAAGATTCCCTGAGTCTGTGCGGATAAATGGCTGGTGATCGAGCAGCAGAGCAGTAACAGCCCAGTAACAAATCTTTTAGAATATCGCATGTTATCCCTATGGTTTTTGGTGAATTCGCTCCTTTACAACTTTACCGCAACTATAGGCTACAAACAGATTACAGTTCATTTACAGTCACATAATCTTTTCAACAATGTTTCTGTAGTTTCCTGCGCACTGTAACGATAAAGTGACGATCAATAGCCCAAAATGTGACCGACTTCACACAAAGATCGATTCGATCTAGCGGTTTGTACTTACTGGGCGAATGTCTATATTGTGACTAACCTGAATCGAGGCGTGACAGCTTTTCACTTATTTAGGAATATGGAAATTATGGATAACCCTTCTGAAAGCAAAGATTTTTACGTCGACCATCTCGCTGAAGTCAATAAAACCAACCAGGTTTTGACCACCGAGGATATTTGTAACGATAAAGGGATGATTATCGTTCCCAAAGGTACCCCTATTACCCCGGATGTCGCGGAGAAAATCGCCCGGTTTAAGCTGCTGGCTCCCTTAGAGAACTCGGTTAACCTCGACAAGACCATCACACCTAAGCGTCTGCATCATGACATCACCAAAATCAATGCGGCCTATCAAAAACTCGGTGCCAGTTCCATTGCCCCTATCAATGACAAGCTCAAGAAGCAATGCATGGCCTACGGCAATTACCCCCTACTTTCGCAAAAACTGACGGTGATGGCGGAACGCCTGCCTCGGGTTTACAAGGATTCACTGCTCACCAGCGTCCTGGCTTTGCAGCTCGCAGACGAACTGAATATGGACCAGGAATCCACCACAACCGTTTTCCTGGGTGCGCAAATGCACGATGCCGGTCTGCTGAATATCAGCCCCGAGCTGGTCCACAAAACCGGCCGGTTGACCACGGATGAATGGAAAACAATTCAAGGGCATGTTGCGATTGGCCGGTATTTCCTGGATTTAATACCAGGACTGCCTAAAAAGGCGGGGCGTGCAGTGTTTGAGCATCATGAAAGAATCGATGGCACCGGTTATCCCTTAGGCAAAACCGCCGAAAAAATCTGTCTTGAAAGCCAGGTAATCGCCGCCGCCGATGCGGCCAACGCCATTTATCACCAACGCCTGAAACCCAGGGGGTATTTGGTGAAAGACTGCATACCTATTCTGCAGATGATCGGCCACGTTTATCCGAAGGAAATCCACGATGCGTTAATCCGCATCATGCAGTCGTCCAACCATCCTCCGAAACGGGCCGTGGTGGATGATCGAATTCCGGAACAAGCCAACTTTATGCTGGTTTCCCAGAAAATATTAAGCCATTGGTTTGAAATGGCCCATCAGTTCGTACGGGAAATCGCGGTAAAAATTCAGGCGGAAAAGAGCCGGCAATCGATCTTGATGTTACATCACCTTGAAAAAACCATTCGGTCCTCCGGCCTGTTTTCAACCGAACTGCGGGACTGGTTGAAGCAGGTAATCTTTCACAAAACCAACGCCGATTTTCAGGACATTGAATATACCTCGCTGATGTTTGACGAACTGGGTTATCAGCTCAAACAACTCTATAAGATGGTCACCGCCTTGGTGGCCGCTCATGGCGATGAGCCGGCGTTGCTGCGTTGCAGTGAGCTTGGCGAACTGATTCATGGCTTTCCCAACCAAAAATGGCACGAACATGACAGTGAGGGGCAATCAATATCGCAGATGGCGGTTGCCTGAGGAACAACAGAGCGATTCAAGGGCTCACTGCCGCACCACACCGACACGCGCCCTCAGAACCGCTTATCACTCCGCTCTTCGTGCCCTCTTTCGATAGATGGCAACGCACAATTCCTTTAACCCGTCTAAAATTGATATATCGGGTATCGACAGCGCAACAGTTTGGTTAGGCTGGCGGACACAAATAATAATATCAATAAGGGGACAAAGTGCATCTGGGTACAGGGATACTGGTTCTCGTCTTCATTGTTGCCGCCTTGCTCATAGGCGCGTTAACCCGCCATGTTCTCAAAAAACTGCATCTCCCCTATACCGTGGTTTTATTGCTGATCGGATTACTGGTAGGTGCCGCCGATCGCGTTTGGGACTTTGAGCATTCTGCTCCGGTCATCAACGACATGGTGCATATCCTTGCCAATGTCGACCCGCATCTGATCCTTTTTATCTTTCTACCTACCTTGATTTTTGAATCGGCTTACTCGCTGGAAGTGCATCTTTTTCGGCGTCTGCTCAACCAGATCGCCATTCTCGCTATTCCCGGCCTGATCATCTGCAGCCTGATCTCTGCCGCGGTGAGTAAGGCGATTGTGCCGTTTGAGTGGAGCTGGCCGATTGCGCTGATGTTCGGCGCACTGATCAGCGCTACCGATCCGGTGGCCGTCGTCGCATTACTGAAAGAAGTCAGTTCCAGAAAACGTTTGGAAACCTTGCTGGAAGGTGAATCACTACTAAACGACGGTACAGCTATTGTCCTGTTCACCATTTTCTTCGGCCTGGTCATTTCGCAATTGGACGGCGCTACCGATACCCAGCTAAGTATCGCCGGATTGTCACTGGAGTTTGTCTGGGTCGTACTGGCGGGATTATTCGTCGGCCTGACCATTGGCTGGCTGGCGCTTGCCTGGATTGACCGGATTTTTAACGACCCCTTAATCGAAATCGCCATCACCATCGCCAGCGCTTACCTTGTTTACTTCGTCGCCGAAGTTTTGCTCCATGTTTCCGGGGTCGTCGCCCTGGTGGCCATGGCTTTACTGTTTGCCGGTGTCGGGCGGACCCGCATCTCGCCGGAAGTCTCGGAATTCGTTCATCAATTTTGGGAAGTCATGGCCTATATCGCCAATACGCTGATATTTATCCTGGTCGGTGTGTTGATTGCCAGCCGCCTCAATTTTGCCTATATGCAGTTGGCGGCTTACGTACTGGTGCTGTATGTGGCGCTGTTAATAATCAGAGGCGGCACAATTACTATGTTGATGCCGATACTGACCAGAGTCGGTGGGGGCATTAACCGGGAAAAAGCCATAGTACTGACCTGGGGCGGGTTAAGAGGTGCAGTCTCCCTGGCATTGGCGCTCACTGTCGCGCAAAGTGAAAGCATTCCCGTGGAAATTCGCGATCAGATTCTGTTTCTCTGCGCCTGTATTGTAGTACTTACCATCGTGGTCAACGGTTCAACCATGACCTGGGTATTCCGGAAACTGAAGTTGGACCAACTGCCACCGGCAAAACAAGCCACCGTCGAGAAAGCCGAAGCGAGTATCGAAGAAGAACTGTACAACCTCATGCCCAACCTTGAACAGAACGATTTTCTAAAAGGCGCGGATTGGGTATCGATTCGCAAGAAGCTAGGGCTTGAGGTGGAAAAGAAGCCCATCGACAGTGACGTAAACATTCAAGAATCTGACCTTTCCGTGGCATTCCGCCGCCGGCTGCTCGAAACCGAAAGGCAAAACTACTGGCTGCAATTCAATGAAGGCATGATTGGCCGCCATTCTACCCAGCACCTAGTAGAATCCGCCGAACACGCCTTGGATGGCGAACCCACCATTTATCCGCGAACCGAGTTACAGAAAATGTGGGAGGTACCCGTCATTCTGCGCTATTTGAAGCGCATTCCATTGCTAAACCGTTGGGCGGTGCATATGAGTTTCCGGCGCATGACACTGGGTTACGATATGGCGCGGGGCTTTATCAGCGCGCAAAATGAAGTGGAAAGCTATATCGACCAATTAGCGCCTTCGAAAACCGAAGCCGAAGCGGCTCACCGGGAGATCAGCCTGAACAAGCAGGACACCTATTCCCGCGTGGATGAACTGCGGCAATCCTTCCCCGAGATTATCAATACACTGGAAACCAATGCTGCGATTCGCTTGATGCTAAACACCGAACGCGCTGTTATCAGACGTTTACTGGAACATGCCGTTCTCGATAAATCGGAAGCGGGCAAGCTGCTACACGATGTCGAACAACGGATGGTGGCGATGCAGCGCTCGCCGGATCAAGCGTCGCTGCCCGACCCGACGAAAATTATCGAACAAGCCGCATGGGTAAAGGGGCTGGCGCACCCGACGATCAAAAAACTCATCAAAATCGCTGAACACCGGATCTTTACCTCTGGCGAAGCTATCTTTCGCCAAGGCGAACGCAGTGGATCGTTCGCCATCATTATCCGCGGACAGGCGACCATACAGCAGATTCAAGCCGATGGTTCGACGACGGAAAAACTGGCCGGGCCAGGCGAAATAGTCGGCGCCCGTGCCATCATGACCGGTATCGCCGATTGCAGCGCCACCGCCAAAGTCCCTATCGACGCACTGTGGATGTCGGAAGAAAAACTCAAACCGGTGATGGCCTCGGACCCCCAATTGGTGTCCAATCTACTGCAGTATTTAACGCAGGACGAGCATTAAACATCCGAATCATGTCCACTCAAACAGTTTCGCCGAAGATCGTATCCCTAAAAGAAGCCGCTAATCGGTTTTTGGCGTGTAATCCGATTGCGGTATTCGGCATTTCTCGCCGCAGCGATGATACAGCCAAACTGATTTATGAGCGGCTGAAAAAAGAAGGCAAAACGGTTTTCGCCATTCACCCCACCGAAAGCATAGTAAAAGGCATTCAATGCCATGACTCCTTAAACAACTGCCCCGAACTGGTGGAGGCGGCCGTCGTCGTAACCAAGCCTTTACACAACGCTGAAATATTCGCACAGGCAAAAGCACATGGCTGTCGGTGGATTTGGTTACATAAATCGTTCGGTAACAGTGTCGATCCGGTGGCGGTGCAGTCTGCTAGAAAAGAAGGGTTGAATGTGATTGACGGAGGTTGCCCTATGATGTTCGTTACGCCGGTGGATGGCGCGCATAAATGTTTCAGGCATCTTATGTCTTGGGTTGGCAGAATTCCAAGGCGGATTGAGTTGAGAAATATTTCATAATACATGGCTCAAGGGCTTGGGTGCTGGTCTACGATAATGTCCTGTTTAGCCAGAAGATATCAAGCCTTTTAAGTACAATCGTAAAAGGTCTTGGTGGAAACTTTGGTAGGGGAAATATGCAACCTGAACCATCTCTTGCTAGTGATCGCAAATGACAACAGTTCTCAAAGTACTACTGATATATATTCTGACCATAGCGGCAGTGTATTGGGCAATCAGGCTTTTTCCAGGCGGTTTGTATTACCTTTCTGAAAATGAATTGGTGTGGGCAGTTGTTATAGGGTCTTGTCTCTTTATGATATTTGAGCTTTGGGACTATGCCTTGAAAAGAGATAAACGTAAAAAGTGGGGCGACGTACTTGAAGGAAACGATAAAGGAGATAGCATTGACAGCGATTAGTTTTGTGTATGCGTTTCAGTAAACAGAGCACACCTTCGCTGCAGTTTATCTCTGCAGGCATCTCTTAAGCAGTGGGGATTGCAATCGAATCCACACCTAATCGACCAACTGTGCATACAACTTCTCCGACAACTTCTTCAATAGATGCGCCTCCTCAAGTGTCATGTCAATCAGACAAATCAACGAATTCGGCACTGTTCGTGCCTGTTCCCGCAAGGCTTCGCCTGATTCAGTGAGGCGGATTACCCGCTGCCTTTCGTCTTGTTTGGAACGCTCGCGCAACAGTAAATCTTTGGCTTCCAAGCGCTTTAATATTGGCGTCAAGGTTCCCGCATCGAACCGGGTTGCCTGGGAAATGGCTTTAACGGTCACGTTGTCTTCCTCCCACAGACACAACATCACAAGATACTGGGGATAGGTCAGATCCAAATCTTTAAGTAGTGGGCGATATGCCCGGACGAGTGCATTGGTGGCGGAGTATAAGGAATGGCAAACCTGGTTTTGCAGCTTTAACTGTGGCGGGGTATCACGCATTGAAACATTTCCGGCGAATAATTGATCACTCTAACGGCGAACTATTTTGCGCACAAAGTATTGACAGGTCAAGTCTTGCGCACTAATATTTTGCGCACAAACTAAATTTCAATGTCGATGGGGTCCTCTCATGAAAACTAGCTTAACAATCTTGGTGCTTGTCGCCTCTGCATTTGGCTTTATCTACTATCAAAACAGCCAAGCACCGAAACTTGGTATTGAGAACAGCAAACTTAAGCCTTTAGGCAGCCGCCCTAATGGCGTTTCCACCCAAGCGCAAGATCCCAAGAAGAAGGTTGAACCCTTGGTTTTCAAGGCAACGCCGGAAGCGACCATGGAAGCCATTGAGCAGGCTGTCATTACCTATGGTGGCGTGGAGATTGTTGAAAAATCGAGTGACTATTTATATGTGGTATTCACCACCCCAACCATGAAATTTCATGACGATGCGGAGTTCTACTTGGATTCAGCGAACAAACTAGTCCACTACCGCTCCCAAAGCCGCGCCGGTTATTCCGATCGAGGCCTCAATGCCAAGCGCTTTAAAAAGTTGGCGGCGGCCTATCAAGAGATTTAACTGTAGAAGGGTACCTGATCAACTCTCAGAATCAGGTACTCTTATTAAACTGCCTACTCTTATCTTGTATCTTGCTATCTACTTGGCGTTACCCATGAGACCCTTGATGGTAGACAACAAATCTGCCGGTAGAACGACTGTCTTGGCATTTGGCGAGGAAGAGACTTCCGCCAGCGTCCCCATGTATTTTTCACCGAGCAAATAAACAACCGGCAACGAATCGCCCTGCTTTATGGATTCCGCCACCAGCATAATGGATTTCTTACTGGCATTGGCCAACACGACTTGGGCTTCAGCGTCTTTACGAGAGGCTTCCAACCGGCCTTCCGCCTCCAGAATTGCCGCCTGCTTCTCACCTTCAGCCTTGGTTACCGCCGCGCGACGCTGACGTTCGGCGGCTGCCTGTTCTTCCATCGCCTGTTGCATAGTGGGAGAAGGATTGATGTCCTGAATTTCCACGGTTTTCAGAATGATTCCCCAATCGGAAATATCGTCTGAAATCGCTTCTTTTAGCTTTGCCTTGATTTGATCGCGGGAGGACAAGGCTGAGTCCAAACTCATTTCCCCGATTATGGAACGCAGGGCGGTTTGGATCAGGTTCCGGATTGCTAAAACGTAGTCTTCTACGCCGTAAACGGCTTTTTCCGGATTAACAATATTTATATAGGCCACCGCATTTGCGACGATGACGGCATTATCCTGGGTGATAACCTCTTGTGACGGAATATCGAGAACAATATCTTTGGTGGTGACTTTATAGGGAACGGAATCGATATAAGGAATAATAATGTTCATCCCCGGCAACAGAGTTTTGTGGTACTTCCCCAAACGCTGCACGATATGCTTGGAACCTTGCGGGACGATTCTTACGCCCATTATCAAGGTTACAAGAATCATGATTGCGATAAACACGACAATTACTAAACCTTCCATTGTGCTTCCTCACTCGTTGGTTAGTTGAAGTTGGTTTATTGTTTCAGATAATTAACTCTTTAACTGCACGATCAGGGTGTTGCCGGATACATCTTTTACCGTTACCCGGTCGCCGCTTTGCAGCGCATCATGGCTAAGGATTTCCCATTCGTCATTGCCTAATACCGGCGCTGGAAAGCGCATCGTTCCCCGTCCTTGTTCGACTGAGTATTCCAACACGGTCCCCACTTTGCCGAGGATAGCCTCGCGCGATAGTCCCGCCAGGGTCTTGTCTTTCATTCGCGGTGAGACCAGCTTATGCCAAGCGGCAACGCACAGAAACGACAACACCGCCCAAATGAGCACTTGCGCAGTAACGGATATGCCGGTCATCAATAATAGTAGACCGACCACGATTGCCGAGACGCCGAACCAGAGTATGACAAAACTCGGAACAAATATTTCAAGACTTGCGAGAACTAAGCCAAGCACTATCCAATGCCAATAGGCAACATGACTATTCAACCATTCCATTATGTAATTTCCTTTTCTAAAGAGGATTTCATTTTAATACAATATAAGAGTGTAACTTGCATATCCTGCAAGCTACTTTGACCGGAGAGACTTTAAAAACAGACCTGTACCGCCTACCGACAGAACCAATATAACGATCAGATCAAACGCACTCATGGCCCTGAAGCTAAAGCGAATCGAGGCAATGACACCAAACACCAATGCTACCAAGGAACCGATGGCTAGTAGCCAACCAAGAAAGTTCTTGGCATTGTAAAAGATGAATCCCACACCAAACATGAAGGGAATCATTATCATGCCGCTGGTGACGCTAAAATTTCCGCCAAATGCCGAAAACCCGTAAATCCGAGTTCCGAGGCCGAAGGTCGAGTGCACTGAAATGGCATTGAACAACATGTAAAAACCGCCACACATCATGATCAACCCGATGAAGAATTCGCCGGCGCCGCCGCTGGTTCCACCTGCTCCTCGCATTTGCATTCCTCTATAGTCAATTTACCTCTAAGCTGATTATAGACAGTAAACGCCTTTTACTTCACTAAACATGGTCTACAATAATTCTGGGAACCGGGTCAGGACACTTGCTCAGAAAGTATTCGATAGCATGCTCACACAGATTCCACTTTTCAATTTTCCCATCTGAAAGATTTTTTGGCTGTAGATGAAGGTTTTTAGCAGATGCTGACGCCTTTATAAGTAACACTCACTGAATGAACTAAGCAAGAGGAAAGAACACTATGGCTATTTACATGAACTACAACAATCTGGCAGTCAAAGGCAACGTTACCGCTGACGGTTATACAGATTGGATTCGTTTAGACAGCATGTCCTTTGGCGTTGGCCGCCACATCTCAATGGAAGCTGGCCACATGTCAAACCGCGAAGCAACCCGTCCCAACATTACTGAAGTTGCTGTATCGAAAATGATGGACGCTGCATCTTCCGGACTTTTCAAAGAATCTGTAACTGGATCTGAAGGTGTTAAGGTTGTTATCGACGTGGTACGAACTTCTGCAGACAAGTTGGAAAAATTCGTAACTTACGAACTTGAAAACGTCATGATCAGCAGCTACTCAGTATCTGCAGGCGCAGAATCAGCTCCAGCAGAAAGCATCTCTCTGAGCATGGGCAAGTTGACAATGTCCTACACTGCAGCAGACAAAGCGCATAAAGGTGGAACTCCAGAGCGCGTTGGTTACGACCTGGAACTTGGCAAGAAGCTGTAAGCAAACAGTTTACCGATCAAGCCCGCATTTGCGGGCTTTTTTTTGCTTAATTGAAACAGGAAGCAGTTTAACTGTTAAATCAGGCAAGAAAGTCAAACGGTTAACAAGGCGCAGTGTTTGTTCAATGGAAAACGCTGTAAAGCGCTTGAATGGTCTTAGATAAAACGTGGATAGACCAAGAGAAAATGTATAGCAGCCGATTTAGGCTGCTAAAAAACTGAGTGTGCCGGACATTTAGGCGGCTGACTGGAAAGGTAGTAGGAAACTAATAATTACTTATCTAGCAGATAAATCAAATGGCTGGAGGCAACATAAAGAGTTAAACATAAGAAAAGAATCAGCGGATTCTGTAAACCCTTTTCCGAAGTTGCGGTTTTCACAGTAGCTTGATCGTGAGACATAGTTTAGTTCCTCGCTTGGCATCCAATGTCATTTCAGTGTCCTAATAAAAGAAGCGGTTTTTAAGTTGATAGTCCGTCATTTTTACCACAAAAAATGGCGAAAAATGGCATTCGCAATGGATCACTTGTCTACAAGAAATTCCCCGTGCTCTAATAACTACATCTGCATCAACCTTCGCACATCTGGCAACCAGCTGAGATGAATAACACGGGAACGACTATGTCACGCAGAATTGCTTTGGTGGAAGATGAACCTCTCATTCGGGCGAACTACGCTGAAGCCCTGAAAAAATATGGTTTTCAGGTAGAAACCTTTGCCAATCGCCGCTCAGCCATGGAACGTTTTAATGTGCAGCTTCCGGAACTGATTGTGATTGATGTCGGTCTCGGTGCCGAAGTAGAAGGCGGTTTCGAGCTTTGCCGTCAAGTTCGGGCTATGTCGGAGAATGTCCCGATCATTTTTCTAACGGCCCGGGACAGCGAATTTGATCAGATCTCCGGCCTCAGACTCGGCGCTGACGATTACCTGACCAAAGATATCAGCCTGCCTTATTTGATGGCCCGCATTGTTGCACTATTCCGCCGCCTCGATGTAATGCAACAGCAGATCCAGGAAGATGTGATCAGCCGAGGATCTCTAACATTAAATCTAGACCGTATGTATGCCAGTTGGAATGACCAGCCTGTCGAGCTGACTGTTACGGAATTCTGGATCGTCCATGCCTTGGCTAAGCATCCCGGCCATGTAAAAAACCGAACACAGCTAATGGACGCGGCGAACACCGTGTTGGATGACAGTACCGTCACCTCCCATATCAAACGAATACGCAAGAAATTTCAGGCATTGGACGTCAGTTTTGACGCTATTCAAACAGCCTATGGGATGGGGTATCGCTGGGCAGCAACCGCGAATTGATTTAGCGCATACATGAATCTTCGTCAACAGCTCGCAGTCATTGCCGGACTTCTCTGCCTACTGCCCATTCTCGTGTTGCGTTTTGCCTTGACCTTGGAAGAATCATTACGCGCAACTCAACAGGCGAACCAACTTGAACTCTCCGGTTTTATCGGCCGTGCGTTGACGGACGATCTCAGGCACAAACTGCAAACAAAAAGCCCGTACATTATAAAAAATGTTCAACAACCGCTTATTTTAGATGGCTACAGCGCAGATTGGGATGAACTGGCTTGGGTACAAAATACATCCCCTAGTCTACCGGCCAGGTTAAAGCTCGCTGTCCGGCAAGAACATTTGTATCTGTTGATCCAGGCGACAGACGACTCCATCGTCTATAAACGGCCGGGTACCTTAGCAGAAATATTTGATCGATTCGATTTAGTGTTATATTCCGCGCACGAACCCGTTGCCGACTATTCCATCTTTAGCGATGGCCCGGGGTTCTTGAAACTACGCGGCAAAACGGCAGAGCTGGTTACGGGATTTTGGCAAACCGATGCCGCAGGCAGCTTGTTGGAAATCCGCGTCCCGCTTCCGGAGCCGTTGCCTGCAGATCTGCAGCTAAATATCGTATGGCTGGATGTCGACCAGGGAGGCGACCGGCTCTTCAACCGGCAACAACGATTGTTTTTTAAGGAAGGTCAACCGTTGCCGCTTTTGTTTTTTGATCAGGAGTTGGTAAAGAAAATCGAAGAGCTGACACCGAAGAGTGCACGGCTAAGCATCTATATGCCCAGCGGACAGACTCTTTTCGAATTGGACAAGGATTATCGGCGGGATATTGTTGAACAAAAACACCCCTGGCGGGCTTTGGTCAGGAAACTGTTGCTGCTGCAAACGGATAGCGAAACCTGGTCGCGGCCAACCACTGACCCCATGGCTGCCGGAGAATATAGCAAGGCGATGCATAGCTCCGGCAAAGCAGAAAATGACCAGCCTTACAGTCACTGGCAACAAACGCCGAATACCCACTATGCCAGCTTGACCAGTCACTACCCGATCATCGACCCGAAGAATGCTCCTCAGCCTATCGCCTGGGTCAGCATTGAAAAACGTACCGCCCAAGTTGCTGCGGTTGCCGACGCGGCATTGTTTTCAGTGCTTTCGCAGCTATTTGTCTTGGTAGTGGTTGTCATGCTGATTCTATTCGGTTACGCAAGCTGGCTTTCCTGGCGCGTACGCCATCTTAAAGACAAGTTGGTCAACGGTCTCGATCCTGAGAGCAAATTCAAAAAGAACTTTACGCCGTCCAATATTAATGACGAACTAGGGGATCTTTCCCGCAACTTCGCGACCATGCTCAGCAGGTTGAAAAACTATGCCGACTATATGGAAACCTTCGCGAGCAAGTTTGCCCACGAATGCCGCACCCCCCTTGCGATCATCAGCTCTTCACTGCAGTTGTTGGAAAATGCGAAGGAATCTCGTGAACAACAGGAATACCTGCAACGTGCGCAAACCGGCACCGCCAGAATCAGCAAACTATTAACCGCCATGCGCCAGGCCACCCAATTGGAAGCCAGTATTCAACAACAGGAAAAATCCAAGCTTGATCTCACAGAAATGGTAAAAACCCTGGGAGAGGCATATAAACAGCTGGTGCTCCCGGCCAACCTACAAGTGCATTTACCCTGCCACAGCTTATCAGTACATGCGAACGGCGACTTATTGGCACAGGCCATCGATAAACTGGTGGATAATGCCAAGGACTATACACCGCGCGGAGCCGATATAACGCTTGGACTCAAGCAAAGTTCATCAAACGTGGCGCTATGGGTTGAAAACCAAGGGCCGCTGATACCCGAGGAACTCTTGGATAAGCTGTTCGATCCATTTGTCAGTGTCCGGGAAAACAGCGACGAGGAGCTACACCTGGGTTTAGGTCTGTTGATCGTCAAGCTGATCGCGGAATACCATAATGCGGAAATTAGAGTTCAAAACCTGGAACACCAAAATCAACCTTCTGTTCGATTTACCATTTTGCTGCCGTTCACGGAATAATCCTAAGTCATGGAGAGCAGTGCCTGTACCAGCAAGCGGCTATCGTAGTAGGGCTGGGACTTTTCGGACACCAGCGGCGTATCGATCACTTCAACGCCCAGCTTTCGCAGCTTTGTACTACAAATGGGAGATGCATATTGTCCCTGCTGACTATCGAGAATAACGAAATCCAGCAGGCGGGAGGTCGCCACCCGTGATCCGGCATCGGCACGCAAGAACTTCAATAGCGTTTTAATACTATCTTCCAGCGTCATACCGATCTGTTCCGGGTCGCAGCCAAGATTTGGTATATAAACCTTGGGCGCGGAGTTTTTTGCGACTGATTTGCCTACGCCCTTGGGCAGAATGTTGGCGATTACGCTGGAATAGAAACTCCCTGGCGGATAACAGATCAAGTCCGCTTTTTGAATCAACTGACTAATTTTATTTCGGACATGGGCATCGGTGGGTTTATTTTCTTCACAGGACTCCGTGATCCAAACATCCTTTATCCGACCATGTATGCTTGGCCCTTCCTTGCCGGAAAATCGATGCTGGCCTAGTATGCGCTGTCCATCTTCCAGTTCTACCGCGAGGTGATAAGGTTGGCTGGTAATTGGCCTGACGATGCCTTGCACTGCCAGCAACTTGGAAAATAGATAGAGTATCGGATCCAAGTGCCGCTGATAATTCAGGTAGCCGCCGGTCAAAATCAGATTACCGATACTGGCTCCCTGCAAATCGAATCCTTCCGGCATGGCATCCCGAAAAAACTCCAACTGCAGGCGCACCAAACGCCGCATCGGGTTAGGCACTCCCCGAATCAGCGCGTGTTGGCCATCGATCATCGAATCAAGTATTTCTCGAAGTTGAACCGGCTTCTTATCTTCAGGTAAGCGAAAACTGGCTAACTTATAGACTTCGGGATTTCCGGTAATGCTGGAATCCGCCAACGCCATGAGACGGTTACGTATATCGCCGACCGCAGGCATCGAAAAAGACTCACGTAGTTTGGCCGAACTCCCGCCAGAATCAAAAGGCGTTAATAAATGCACAGAGTTCTTGGTGTATTGTGTCAGTTCCTGACTAACGCTCTTAAGCGCGGTTCCGCCGGTAAAAAACAGTACGGCAGGTCCCACCTCCGGCACCCGCCGATAACGCTCCAACCGCACGGGGTCGGGAATTGAAACACTGCGTTTTACAATTACTTTACGCATGGTCGTTCACTAAGAAAAATCATTCGGCTTTAAGAATCGCTATGGTCCTGGGGTTGACCTTGTAATGTGTCGACGTCACTAGAGGCGCATATTTGGTGTACCGGATGTCGTCCGGCGAAGCTAAGGACGTATCGACAATACGATGCCATTGTTGCTCGCCGTGACTCTCGGGAATTTGAAATACTCCTTCGCGCCAGTAGGCATTCAACATGATGTGCAGGTGATCTCCGCTTTCCGGGTAATCCAGGGTAAACGCCAACATATGTGAATCAGGCCCCCAGTCAGGCTGGTATAACTTAACGCCATGCCAAGTCAGATGAGGATGGGACGCGGTGGCCGGAGCCATCCAAAAATCGTCCAATTGAAAAATTTTCAAGCTGCCGTACAGCTCGATCAGCATCTTCACAAACCGGTGCATATCGGCATGGGTTTCCGTCAGTTTCCAGTCGAACCAGCTGATTTCGTTATCCTGACAATAAGCATTGTTATTGCCTTTTTGCGTCCGTCGCACTTCGTCTCCCATGGTCAGCATGGGCGTCCCCTCTGACACCATGAGCAGGGTCATCAAGTTCTTCATCTGCCTCTCACGCAATTGAATGATCTCTTGATCATCGGTAGATCCTTCAACTCCGCAATTCCAGCTAAAGTTAGCATTAGCACCGTCACGATTGCCTTCGCCGTTCTCTAAGTTGTGCTTACCGTTATAAGACACCAGATCCGCCAAGGTAAAACCATCGTGGCAGGTGACAAAATTAATACTGCGGTTTGGCAATGCCCCAGGCTTACTGAAAAGATCCGCACTTCCGGTAATCCGCGCGGCAATATCCTGAATCAGCCCTCGATCACTCTTGATAAATTGTCTGACATCGTCACGAAAACGGCCATTCCATTCGGCCCAACGGTGGCCGATAAAGGTACCCACCTGATATAGCCCGGCAGCATCCCAGGGTTCTGCGATAATTTTTGCATTCGCCAGAATCGGATCGGTTTCGATGTCCCAAAGTATCGGCGGATTCTCCAAAGGCCGGCCATATTCGTCACGGGAAAATGTGGAGGCTAAATCGAAACGAAATCCATCGACATGCATTTCGGCCACCCAATACTTCAGGCAATCGAGGATCATCCTCCTGACCACCGAACGATTGGCATTCAGGGTATTGCCACAACCGGAGAAATTACTGTAATAGGCTTTAAGGGGTTCCAAGATATAGTAGACCCGATTTGACAGTCCCCGAAAAGACTGCGTCGGTCCCATCTGGTTTCCTTCCGCGGTATGGTTAAACACGACGTCGAGAATGACGCTAATTCCGGCTTTGTGCAGTGCCTTTACCATGTCTTTGAATTCTTTGACCGCCCCCAGCGGGTCTTTGTCGGAACTGTATCCCAAATGCGGCGCAAAAAAAGCGATGGGATTATAACCCCAGTAGTTAGATAAATGCGGCTGAAAACTGGACTCCTCGAACTGTTGGATAGGCATCAACTCGACACAGTTGATCCCAAGCTCCTTTAAGTAGGGGATCTTTTCCACCAAACCCGCATAGGTGCCGCGTTTAGATTCAGTAACCCCAGAGTTAGGGTGTTTGGTGAAACCACCAACATGAAGCTCATAGATAACAGTTTCGGTATACGCATAATTCGGTGCCTGATCGCCCTCCCAGTTATAGCCACGGCGATCGACGACCACAGACTTTGCTGCCGTCGCACAGTTATCGCCCGGCACTTTGGCGGTTTCGGGATCGTAAGCTTTGGGAAAGGCCACCGCTTTGCCGTAGGGGTCAAGCAGTAATTTTGCTTTATCGAATCGGTGACCGCTTTCGGGTTCCCATGGCCCGCCTGCCCGAAAGCCATAGCGCTGCCCCGGCTTCAGACCGGGGACAAAAACATGCCAGTAGAAAAACGTTTTATTAGCGGTTTTATCGAACTCGATAATCCGCGAGGGCTGGACGTCATCTTCATGATCGAAAAGAACCAACTGCATGGAATCGGCAAACTCGGCAAACACGGCGAAATTCACCCCGGCGCCGAGATACGTTGCACCTAAAGGAAAACTATTGCCCGGATAAGTCGTCTTTACTGTGCCACGTGACATTTGAGTACCCTGTTTTTATTGGTATTTTGGCTAAGTGTCGCTTTAGTTAAGGCTATGTTGAGATTTGCTGTCAGACATTGATCGGGCGCAGGTATGAACAATAGACTGACTGCTCGCCTGCTCGATCTAATATCAGTATAGACAGGGCTGAGCGAGGATCACCCATAGCGCCGACTGAAAATAGCAAGAATTCAGAAATAACAATGAATCAACGAAATTTCTTCTGCTAAATTTACTCTCAGAGCGTTCCAGTTTTCTTACAAGCGTCGCAACCGACATTGGAAACCTATAAAAAAGCACGCGCAGGAATCGATGGATTGTTACCAATGAAGCGTTTAACTAGTCCGGTCAAGGAATTCTGCGCCTTGGTTAAAATCTTCTGTGCGCGGGCGGGTTTATTCTTTGCCTTGGTTGGAATGCTAGCGATTACGCCGGTAACGTTGTATTCCGCAGATCACAGCCTTATCGAACTCTCGGATGAGGAACGGATTTATCGGGAATCCAACCCTGTCATCAGAGTCAGTAATGAGTTGGATTACCCACCTTTCGACTTCGTCCAATCCGGCAAACCTGCCGGCTACAACATCGATTTACTGGAACTGCTGGCGAAGAAGATCGGAATCAGTATCGAATTTGTCAATGGTTATACCTGGAGTGAGATGGTCGACCTCTTTAAACAAGGCGAGATCGACCTCTTGCACGCTTTAAAGGTTACCGACGACAGGCAGAAGTTCGGACTGTTTTCGGCGCCTTACCGGCGCCATAAGAGTCATTATGTGACCCTACGGGAAGCAGATGACATAGAGTCCATCGGTCAACTGGCGGGAAAGCGATTTGCCGTCGGCAAAGGATGGTTCCAGGAAGAATTCCTGAAGCGGCACTACCCGGAAGTTCAGCAGGTGCAATTCAACAATGCCCTGGAAATGCTGCTCGCGGTTTCCAGCGGTGAGGTGGATGTCACTGCCGGCAGCCGCGACGTACTACGGTACCTGATGAAAAAGCATAATCTGAATGACTTGAAAATCGGCAACTGGGCCAGGGAAATGGATAAGGGTGAGGCTTATACCCACCACTTCATGGCGCACAGGGATGCACCGGAGCTGATATCGATGCTAAATAAAGCACTCGAGTCCTTAACGGTCGAAGAACTGGATCGGCTGGAACGTAAGTGGTTCGGCATGACGGTCCCGCAACCTTCTGCCGTGACCTTGACACCGGAAGAACGCGCCTTCATACGCAACCATCCGATAATTACATTTGGCGTCGATCCTTCCTGGGAACCATTTATCATGCCGGATGGCGATGGCGGATATACCGGTTATGAGGTGGAACTTTTAAATCGAATCATGGGGTTAACCGGTCTCAATATCGTCATCAAAGGAGGCCGCTGGAACAAAATCGTGGAACAGGCTAAACGCCGGGAAATAGACGGGCTGATGGCATCCGCGCCAAGTGAAGAAAGGGCTGAGCACTTTCTGTTCTCGGAGCCGTATAATCCGCTTAACTTCGTGGTTATAACCGCCCAAGGAAATCCTTACCAACTGCGAAACCCCGAAGATCTGAAAGGCATACCGCTGGTGGTGCAGAAGGGCAACCTGATCCAAATCAAACTGGCCAGAAAGTTTACCGGTGAGGAGCCGCTACTGGCTGACAACTTTGATGAGATGTTCAATTTGGTGATGCGAGGCGAGGCTAAAGCGGGTCTGAGCGCCGAACAAATTTGGTTCAAAATCGCCAAAAGCAATAACCGCCATATTCTGCCCGTTTTTGCGTTGCCCGAACGAACCGATATTCTCTACTCCATCCGTAAAGACTGGCCCGAACTCAAATCGATACTG
Organism: Hahella sp.; assembly: GCA_028280065.1. GTDB lineage: Bacteria > Pseudomonadota > Gammaproteobacteria > Pseudomonadales > Oleiphilaceae > Hahella. Next base: position 12,447 of record JANQMN010000130.1, on the reverse strand, counting down.
GACAAAGCCATCAACGCTATTCCCGACCAGGAAAAAGTCAACCTCAAAACCAAATGGTTTATGATCCAACCCTTTCCTTTCACCCCCGAATCAAGTATTGCGTTAACCCAAAAGGAAAGAATCTATCTCGACCGGCATCAGCACATTCGGGTCTGTTCCGCCCAAGGCTGGCCGCCGATGGACTGGATCGATGAGGAAGGCACGCACCAGGGTATCGCTGCCGACTATGTCCGCCTGATGAAAGAATACATCGGCCGGGAAATCGTTTTGAAGCGGACTAAAAGCTGGAAAGAGACCATGGAATCGCTCCAAAAGGGTGATTGCGATTTTGTCTCTTCCATTGTGCATTCGCCTGACCGGGAAAAGCTCCTTCGTTTCACGGAGCCTTTCCAGACACTGGACCTGGTAGTCGCCACGCGCACTGAGACCATCTACGTTCAAGATATGGAAGAGCTGGCAGGAAAATCGATCGGAGTCATTGACGGCAGCATATTTCAGACAATCCTGAAACGCGAGTATCCCAGCCTCAAACTGACTCCGGTGACAAGTCTGCGCGAAGGGCTCAGAGATATTCAGGTCGGAAAGATCTACGGCATGGTGGATAACCTCACGACCCTGGTCTACGAAATCCAGAACCAGGGCTTGGTGGGCATCAAGATTTCCGGACAGGTCGGAATATCCGTGAATCTGGCGATGGCAGTGCGCAAAAACGACCGGGAACTTCTTCAAATCCTTTCCAAAGCGCTGGCTTCCATCAGCCCGCAAGAGCGCCAGGACCTCACCAACAAGTGGATTTCGGTTAAAGTCGAGCAAGGCTTCGACTATAGGGTGCTATGGCAGGTTTTGGCGGCAGCAACGCTGATCTTTCTGGGGATAATCTACTGGAATCGCAAGCTCGCCGGCCTCAACCGCAAAGTTTCCCAGGCCAATGAGGAACTCGCGGAGACGCAGCGAATCGCGGGGCTCGGCAAGTGGGTGTATAAAGTAGACAACCAGGATATCAGCTGGTCCCAGGAGGTCTTTCGGATTGCCGGATTGGAAGACCGCCACGAGGCTCCCACACTCGCTGAGTATATCTCGCTGTTGCATCCGGATGACCGGGCGGTCTTCCAGGAAAATTTCCAAAAAGCCCTAAACGGTCAAGGTTATGAGGTCGAACTCCGGCACAGCCGCCCGGATGGCGGGTACAACTACACACTCACCCGCGCCAGACCTACCCTCAGGGATGGCCGGGTTATGAATATCCAGGGCACCGTCCTGGACCTTACCCGGCTACGCAAAACCGAGCAGGCGCTACGCAGCCGGGAAAGTCAACTACAACTGGTGATGGACAACACACCCGCCTCCATCGCTTACTTCGACATTAACTCATTCATCTACCTGCTGGTAAATAAACGCTTCTGCGAAGTGTTCGGTTTGGACAGAGAGCAAATCGTCGGACGCCACATTAAAGAGATCATCGGGCAACAGAATTTTGAATTTGCGCTGCCGCATATCGAACAGGTGAAGTCCGGTGAATCCGTCACCTATATAAATACCTTTGACTTAGTTAACGGTAAACGCTGGATCAACGTTAACTACGTCCCTGATTACGATGAGAACGGCAAGGTGCGGGCGATCGTCGTCATGAGCTATGACATTACCGAGCGCATGCAGGTTGAGGAAGATCTGAGCAAGGCGAAAGAGGATGCTGAAGCCGCCAACAAGGCTAAAAGTGAATTTATCGCCAACATGAGTCACGAGATTCGCACGCCGCTAAATGCAGTCATCGGTTTTTCGGAACTGCTGGAGAAGACCGAGATCTCATCCAGACAACGAAGCTACCTGCAATCCATACGCAGTGGCGGCAATACCTTACTGAGCCTAATCAATGACATTCTGGATCTTTCCAAATTCGATTCGGGCAAGATGAAGATCGAAAGGGAACCGGTCAACATCCGCAGAATCATTGCGGAAATCGACAAAATGTTTCACTTTCCGGTCAAGGAAAAAGAGCTACAGATACGCTATCAAGTAGAAAAAGAAGTGCCGGAGTATCTGTTGCTGGACGAGATACGGCTGCGCCAGCTATTGCTGAATCTCATCGGCAATGCGGTTAAGTTCACCCATGAGGGCGGGATAAGCGTCCACATCCAAACCACTCCCGTTAAGCAGAATCCAGGCTCGGTTGAGTTACTGCTTGCGGTTTCCGATACCGGCATCGGCATACCCAAGAATCAACACCAGCGGATATTCGGCAGCTTTGAACAACAACAGGGACAAAGCAGCCGGGAATACGGTGGCACCGGTCTTGGACTGACTATCTCAAAAAGACTGGTCGAGCTGATGGGGGGCGAGATTCGGCTGGAAAGTGAGCCTGGACGGGGATCCACCTTCACTATTCATCTGCACCGGGTGAACCAGGCCAAGGCCAATCGGCTTACCCCTGAAAGCACAGACTATTCTCAGGTGAGATTTGCCCCGGCAACAGTTCTGATTGCAGATGATGTAGAGTCCAACAGAGCGTTGGTTCGAAGCACATTGCAAGACTATCAGTTGCAGATCATCGAGGCGGAAGACGGCGAGCAAGCAGTCACCTTTGCCCGCGAAATGCGTCCCTCCCTTATCTTAATGGATATACGGTTACCGAAACTGGATGGCATAACAGCATGCCGGAAGATTCATGCGTTTCCGGAAACCAATCAGACTCCGATCGTGATGCTGACAGCCAGCCAATTGATTGACGAAGATAAAGATCTGTTTCAAGGAATTCTGGAAAAGCCGTTTACGCCCGCCGCGCTGGTAGCCGAGTTGCAGAAACACCTGGCCCACGAAATAGAGGATCTATCTTCGGCCACAAGTTCTGCATCAGAACGGATCGACTTGCCGAAGGGAATACTCGACTCCATAGTAGATAATGAACTGCGCATTCTTTGGCAACTGGCATCGGAAAGCGGGGTTTTTAGCGATGCCAAAAATTTTGCGGAGAAACTCCGGCAACGTGCCAGTGAGCACCAGTGCGAACCCCTGATAATCCATTCCCAAGCAATATTGGACGCCGTGGAAAACTTTGATGTAATTCGGCTAGGTAGCTTGTTGAAAAACATGCATATTAGTGACAACGGGTAGAGACCGCAAAGATGCCTTCCTCTAAGCAGAAAATATTGATCGTCGATGACAACCCGGAAAACATCAAAGTAGTCGCAGGTACGTTAGACGCCCCTCATTTAGAGCTGGCGTTTGCACTTAACGGACAGGATGCATTGGACCGCGTTGCCAAAAACCTGTTCGATCTGATTATTATGGATGTGATGATGCCTGGGATGGATGGCTTTGCCACCGTGCAACAGATTCGGGAAGACCCGAGATATCAGCAAATACCGATCATCTTCCTGACCGCAATTGACGACGAACGGAGTATCGAAAGAGCATTCTCCATTGGCGGCTCCGACTATGTCTGCAAACCTTTTCGCGCCAGGGAACTACTGGTTCGCGTCAAATATCACCTAGAACGCAAGGCCTCCATGGAAAGATTGGAGTATTTGGCCTCGAGGGACATGCTTACCGGGATTTATAACCGGCGTAAATTTTTTGAACTAGCAGAAAATTTGATCCAAGAAAACAACGAATCCATATTCGCTGTTATTGTCGACATCGATCATTTCAAGTCCATCAATGACACCTATGGCCACGCCGTGGGCGACCGCGTAATCCAAAAAGTCACCAGTATACTAGCCGAAAGCCTTCCAGAAGGTGCGATTTTAGGGCGCATTGGGGGAGAAGAGTTCGCAATTGTGTTCAGGATTGACTCCTTGCAAAAAGCAGTGGAACACCTTGAAATCATGCGCAATAAGATTGAAAACCTAGAAATAGAAACCGACAACGCAACGACTCTGCATTGCACTATCAGTCTGGGTATAGCGAATACGGCAGCTAACCACCAAAGCATTGAAGATGGCCCTGGTACCGATAAGCCATCTGAACAGCGGCGAAATAAAAGTACATTGGATGAGTTGCTTAACAATGCCGACAAAGCCTTGTATGAAGCCAAGGGGGCTGGTAGAAATCGAGTGAAGGTGCGTCAGAATCGTTAGTATTTGATATAAAAATATTGCCTATAACCAGTCTCCTTCCTGCATTATTACCGAAGGGGTGAAGTTCTAGCCTATGCTGCTCTTTCAAAAACTGGCTGGAAGTCGCACCGGCATCTGGATTGAAGGTTAGCAGGCTCTGCTCAATTTTCCTGAAAACGTCTGTAATACTACGCATAGCCATGTGGAGAAGAATGCAAGCGAGGAGGAAAACGCCCGATTCATGGACTTACTAGCCGCAACTGGACAGTTTTTCAGTTCGAATATTTTGGTCACCTGTGTGAGAACTAGAATATTTCTGCCAAAATTCCGAAAATCAATCCAGACAGTCTAGATTAAGGCAGGAAGTATGATTCGTGAATGGCAGATCCAAGAAGCAAAAAATAAGTTTAGCCAAGTTGTTAAGCAGGCAAATACAGGTGAACCACAATTTATTACTGTACACGGTAAAACTACAGCAGTCGTAATATCTGCGGAAGAATACAGCAGACTCAAAAAGCCTAGCACCAGCCTATCTCAGGTACTATTAGCCCCTGATATCGGCGTCGAACTGGAAACGGAGCGAGCCAATGACTCTGAAAGGGAAACTGACCTGTGAACTAATCCAACTCATTCAACTTATTAGATACTTACGCTGAAACAGGGGCTATTCATTGCAAGGTCTACTCTGCTGGCCCTGTTAGGTCATTGTTAATTTTCTTTTTCAACGTTCATCATGCTCTCGTTTAAAGCATCAAGCCGTCGCAAATGCTATGTTTTAAAATGAAATAACCTACGATTGAGATGGTCGTAAAAGATAAACTCTTCGGAGTGTTTCATTTATCTGATCGTATCTATAACCTGCTGGCTTTGGTAATTCCTGCATTTACCAAATTTGACTCTCAAGGCAGGGCCTAAGTACTTCACATACTTCCGGATTGCTGACCGTCGTCTAAACCATTTAATTATGCCCATTGTATCGGTAACATCCTTATACTCTAAAGTCCGCAACCGCCGAAGATGTACTTAGCATTATTCATAGTTTACAAAAAGACCTTACGCCCGCATCTCCTTTGCATTAGAAATCTGCTGTTTTGAACTGTTGGATTTTATGCAACAGTTAGTAATAATGGTGCCCCTTTTGTAATGACCATCGTGTGTTCAAATTGAGCAGACAAGTTTTCTTTATGCCCTACAAGCGTCCACCCATCAGCAGATTCACTGACAAATCTACTCTTGGTTGATAGGAAAGGTTCAATTGTGATTACGAGCCCACTATGCAGTCTTCGGGTATCGCGAGGTTCGTAATAGCCCGGAATCTCCTTGGGCTCTTCGTGCAAACCTCTCCCAACTCCATGACTACAAAGGTTTTTAATAACTCTAAAGCCTTTTTGTTTTGCAACCTTTTGAATAGATTTTCCAATAACATTTATTGGATTCCCAGCCTTTGCACTACGACATGCCTCACGCAAGGCTAGTTTCGTTGAAGAAATCAGTTTATCTTTAAGATAGTCGCTTGGGGGCACAATAAAACTACCACCTGTATCAGAGTAGTAACCGTCCTTTTCTGCAGATACATCAATATTGACGACATCTCCTGGCTGAATCACTCTTGTGCCTGGAATGCCATGAGCAGCCTCTTCATTTATGCTAATGCAAGTGTAACCAGGAAAGCCGTATGTTACCTTCGGGGCAGACTTCGCACCATAATATTCCAATAGCTGTTTGCCTATCTGATCAAGTTCAGAGGTTGTCATTCCAGGTTCAGTTTGGCTCATCATTTCCTGAAGCGTTACAGCAACAATTCGTCCAATATCTCTCAGCTTCTTTAAATCTTCATCCGTTTCAATCGTCATATAGATGCTCCTGGTAACTTAACCTCGATTTAGAATCCAATATCGGTAAGTTTATCCTCTAATACCAAGCTTTCCACGTTATCTAACTTTAGTGGTGCAAAAACACAGTTTTTTTGTATCAAATGATCATGCCCAGCGCTTAAGAAATGAACTAGTATTCAGCCTAACATACTGTGGTGGGGGTGACTGCATATGCAACTGAATGATTACTTGACGAAAGAAGAACAGCAATCATTTCGGGCAAGTTCAGACTGGCTTGGCGCGCGTGGCTTCCTGACGACTTGGGGAGCGATGCTCGGTGCGGCGTGGCTCTACATACTGTATCCCGGTTGGCCCACTGGCCTGCTATTGACAGCCGTGTTCGCCAGCTGGCAGATGGCGCTGGGAGTCCTAATGCACGATTGCTCTCACCGGTCTTGGTTTAAATCCCAGCGTTTAAATGACTTTTTCGGCCATTGGTTTGCCGGTGTTCCTATTTTGGTGCCGCTGCAGTTCTATCGAAAGATCCACTTTTTGCACCACACCAAAACAGGAACCGACGACGATCCGGATGTAGGCAATATCAACGCTTATCCGGTTTCCAGAGCAAGTTTTCGACGAAAAATGGTTCGCGACTTTTCAGGCCAATCCGGACTAAAGAATATTGTTGGCCTTTTACGGTATGTGAACACAGGACGGGCTGGCGATGGCGTTTCCATGGGGATCAATAAGAAAGTTATTAGCAGCGAAGAGATCCGAAAAATAACCATGAAAAACTATAGCCACATACTCTTGGTCCATGGCGCTTGGTTTGCTATTGCATCCAGTACCGGCCATCCGGAAATCTATCTGTTTTGGTGGCTGGCATTTGTTTTTCTGTATCCATTTATTCTGCGTATTCGCCAGGTTGCGGAACACGGCGCGATGCCACGACTGTTCTCTGCGGATGTACGCGATACGACTCGGACAACCATTCCCAATTGGTGGGAACGCATGATATTTGCGCCTCACAATGTGAACTTTCACTGTGAACACCATACATTGCCGACAGTAGCCGGCTACCAGCTACCGGGGCTGCACCGCATGTTAAAAGAACGTGGCTTTTACCGACAGCATCCTTCAACCCTGGTGCAGAGTTACTCCACAGTCATTGACCGGGCACGGACGACTTAACATCTGAAATGAGGATATTGAATGTGGCCTTTGCCCGGCTTATTGTACATATCCCCAATCAACAAGCCGCTGATAGGCATGCTGAGCCTGGCTGCCGGTATTCACTTGCTGCAGATAGCGGTTATACTCCAAGGCCGCGCCTTTGGTATTTTGCATGCTTTCCAGCGAAACCGCTTTTAAGAAAATCGTATTGGGATTGCCAGGCAGTTGCTTTTCATAACGGTCGAAGTTTTTGTACGCTGCATCGAACTGATTCAGCGCGAGCTGATTGATGCCGCTCAGTTGCAGAACCTGACCTTCTTCGGGGTTAATACGTTTGGCCTGTTCGAGGTACTGTTTGGCCTCATTCGGCTTTTCTTGGGCCATCTGGCACTTTGCCATTAGAACCAGACCGGCATAGTCGTCCGGCGCTTGCTTCAACGCCTTACTGAACTCTTTTTCTGCCGTTGGATATTCCTTTTTCGCCATCGACACTTCACCGTTCTGCATTGCCTCGATAGCGCTTCTCATCTTCCGCAGACTGGCGGTATTATCCATGTACCGCTCCTGCAGGATAGGCCTGTTACCCCACTCTACAAATTTCGTATCGGCATTCTTTTTGGCAGTGGCGTAGCGTTCGTCACTCATCGGATGACTTGAAAACATCATTTCCAGTGCATTGGGCTTATGCTTGGATTGAGTGCGGAGCATATCCATCAGTCCCACCATGCCCTTTGGATTATGGCCGCTACGGGTCATGTACTCCATTCCCAGGGCATCGGCCTCACGCTCATTGTCCCGGCTATATTTGGCCAATAAGGCGCCCGCACCGAAACCACCAGCGGCAGAGACCAAACCTGCATAATCGGAATACTCAGTTGTCGCTACTGCGATAGCCGCCGTGGCGACGACAATCTGGGCCAACATGCCACGGGTTGAACGCTCTGCGGTATGACGGGCGTTAACATGGCCGATTTCGTGTCCCAGCAACCCCGCGAGCTGTGCTTCGTTGTCCATCTCCAACATAATCCCGCGCGTGGTCGCCATGCTGCCGCCGGGAAAGGTGTACGCATTCACGTAAGTCGCGTTTACCACCCGGTAGTTATAGGGCATATGCGGGCGATGGGACATTTCCGCGATGGTTGCTCCGACTTCCGAAATATAGTTATTCAACTGCTGATCCTGCACCGCACCATAATCCGCCGAGAACTGATGCGCCGAGTGTTTCCGGTCGATCGCAATCTCTTCCTGCTCTGACATCATTACCAGGGTTTTTTCCCCGGTCACGGGGTCAACCGCACAGCCGACCAGCACCTGCGGCAGCGCGATGCCTGCGCCGGCAATCGCGGTTAAGCGGACAAAATCCCGACGGCTCAGCTCGCCTTTATAGGCACGGTCAGAAAACAGAGAAGTCATGTCTTTACTCCTGTAGAAACTTGAATAACTGTCTGGTGCTATCCGAAAAAAATCGAGGATAGCCAAAGGACAGATTCACATTACTCGGCTGATCATTAATTCTAGTGTAGTGTCCGCTCAATTTATGTTGCAACGGCAATACGCATCGCTTCCGGAATCAACTTGGCGTTGGCCAAAGCATCCTTTACCTGAGCTTCCTGCTCCCGCAAAACGTCGATTTCCTCTTGCCGGATATTGGGGTTCACTTCCGCCAGAGCCTGCAGTCGACGGATTTCAGTTTGCAGCATGGCGGCAACCCGGTCAGCAGCTTCCCGAACGAGTTTAGCCGTCTGTGGCTCTACTTCCCGCTTGGCAAATTGAATCATTTTCTCAAGCTTGGGCCGCACCTGTCGAATGAGTTCCTGGGCATTGCGCAACGGCACTTTTTCAGCCAGTTCGTCTATATGCTCAGGTTTAATAATATGGCCGAGCTGCTTACCCTCTTCATTGACCAGTACGCGAATCAATGTCTGGCCTAGAAAGCGCTCGATCTGCAGTTCCCTTGGTGCTGGACAGCGCAAGACGAACACGGCTTCCAACAGCATGGTGCCTGGCTCCAACGGCGGTAACTTGATCGAGCATAAGCAGGTGTTGCCAAACTCGCTATCCAGTATCAGTTCCATGACTCCGGTAACCATGGGGTGTTCCCAGGTCAGGAATTGGATATCGTCCCGAGCCAACGCCACGTCTCTTGCATAGGTCAACGTGATCCCTTCATCGGGTAACTCAGGAAAATGGGCAGTCAGCATATGTTCGGTGGGATGGACGACCACTATGCTCTCTTCCTGATCTTCATTATCTACCCCGAACTGATCAAAAACGGGATTCATAAACGCCTCAAGATCGGAACTTTCCTCATAGGTACGGATGGAGGATACGATTTCCGCTGCGGTCTCCGGATGGCAGGAGTTTAACTCAAGCAACGGGTCCCGTCCGTCATGCATGATCCCGATTAATTCTTCGGCGTAGTTATTTGCCTCCGCCAGCAGTTGATTCATTTCCGCTTCTTGATGCCGTTCGAGATTGGCCAAAAGTGGCGCTTCAAAGCGTTGGTAGACCTGCAACCCTGCGGCAAAAGGCCGTCTGAAACTTCCCAGTCCCCGCTCATACCAGGCTGTCAGGACCTGTTGTGCGGAGTTTTCATAGAAAGGGACATGAATTGCGACGTCCCGCTGTTGACCTATGCGGTCGAGCCGGCCAATCCGTTGTTCCAGCAAGTCCGGATTCAGCGGCAGGTCGAACAACACCAGATTGCCGGCAAACTGAAAATTTCGCCCCTCACTGCCTATTTCGGAGCAAACCAATACCTGTGCGCCTTCGATAGGGTCGGCAAAATAAGCGCCGGCCCGGTCTCTTTCTATCAAACTCATGCCTTCATGGAATAAGGCGGTACGTGCCCCGCCGCGCAGGTTGAGGTGAGACTCCAAATCGGCCGCAGTATCGGCCGCGGCGCAGATCACCAACGTTTTTTCCTGACGATGCTGCTTCAGCCAATCCAGTAGCCAGGTGACCCGAGGATCGACATTGAACCAATCCGTTCCCAGAAGCTGCTCGGGATGCAGTTTCTCCTCCAGGTTCGCCGCGGCTTCCCGTTCAAGATAGGCAGACGGGGCAGTAAGCGGATGCGAATAGAACTGTCTTTCCGGAAAACCGCTGATGGCATGCCGGGTGTTTCGAAATAGGACCCGTCCGGTACCGTGACGGTCAAGCAACGACTTCGCCGCCGCCAGGATTACCTTCTCGGTTTCTTCATGCTGTTCCAGCGTCTCCATGATTTGGTTAACAGCCTCGATACCGAGATAATCCGCCAGCTTTCCCTTGAGCGTTTGGTCGCCCGCCAACTTCGCAGGATCATTGACTTCCAGCAACTGTTGGATAAGCTGATTCAGAGGCGCGTAACTCGCTTCCTCTTCCTTAAAACTTGTCAGGCTTCGATACCGGGCGGGGTCGAGCAGGCGCAACCTGGCAAAGTGGGCTTCCACGCCCAACTGTTCCGGAGTCGCGGTTAATAGCAGCAGGCCTTTGCTGCGCCCAGCCAGCGCTTCCACCCGCTGATAGGCAGGGCTGGCAGCGTCCGGCGACCATTCCAGGTGATGGGCTTCATCCACTACCACTAAATCCCAACTCGCCTGCAGCGCTTGCTCAAACCGCTTGTCATGCTGCTCTATCAAGCCCAGACTGCAAATCACAGATTGTGCCGATTCGAAAGGGTTTTGCCCGTCATTGGACGTTTCGAGCTGTTCGCATTGCTCTTCGTCTAACAAGGCAAAGCGCAGATTAAAGCGCCGTAGCATCTCGATAAACCACTGATGCACCAGGCTTTCGGGCACCAATATCAAAATCCGGCGAGCCCTTCCGGTCATCAGTTGTTGATGAAGAATCAAACCCGCTTCGATGGTTTTACCCAGACCGACTTCATCTGCCAGCAACACTCTAGGTGCGTGGCGCTGACCGACTTCGTTGGCGATATAAAGCTGATGCGGCAGGAGCTGCACCCTGGCGCCCAACAGGCCCCGTACTCGCGCTTGATGCCAATCGGTCCAGTGTTGCAGAGCCTGACGGCGAAGTTTGAACCGTGAAAGCTTTTCCAGTTGACCGGCAAGCAGGCGGTCTACCGGGCTACTAAGATGCACCGCGCTTTGCAGCTCGCTTTCCGGCAAGTTGTACTCGCTGCCCTGAGCATCCACACAGACGTAAATGACAAAATCATTAAGATCTTCGATCTCAGTGACGCGATACTGATTGTCGTCACTGTCGGCGATAGTATCGCCTACGTGATACTGCACCCGGCTAAGCGGCGCATTATTGATCGCGTATAACCGTTCTTCCCCCGTTGCCGGAAAACTGATTTGAATGCGCCGATCTGCCACCCGCTTGATAATTCCCAGCCCCAGTTCAGGCTCGGTATTGCTAATCCAACGCTGACCTGCAACAAATTGGTTCTGCTTCAAAATTGGTCCTACCCGTTCGCTCGTAATATGCACCTGTCTAAAGGGATGGCTATTTTAGACCGCAGAAAATAAAAGAGATACCGGTTATGGCGGTAAATGAACGGTTAAATCCGTGGTAGTCGGCCTGCTTAGTCGCGAATCGTAAAATGCCAAGACAAACTCAAACTACCGAGGTACTTCCAAAACTCCACTTCGAACTTCCTGGCAAGGCAAAAATGCACGGAAAAGCGTGGGCTTTTATGAACTAGAGCCAGAATCAAACTTTTCTACCGCATAAAAAACGGTATACTTGCGGCAAAAATCTCTGACTCCATTCACAACAAGGCGACCACATGAAACAAATTCAAATTGCTGAATTTGGCTCTCCTGAAGTACTTACCCTAGAAGAAACTGCCGCTCCCGAACCCAACGCCAACCAGCTGTTGGTAGACGTCCATTATGCGGCAATCAACCCGATTGACTACAAAACCCGCAAGGGACTCGGATTCTTAGCGGAGAAGGTGAAAAAACGCCTTCCCTGGTCCCCGGGTTACGACTTTGCCGGGACAGTCGTCCAAGTGGGAGACCAAGTTCAGGAATGGGAACCTGGTCATCGAATCTGCGGCATGGCGAACTTTCCCTTGCCAGCCGGCGCATATGCCGAGCAGCTAGTTGTCAATTCGGATTCGCTGGTCCGCATTCCCGATTCAATTGATGATAAAACTGCCGCAGCGCTACCCTTAGCCGGCTTAACCGCCTGGCAGGGTTTATTTGAAGTCGGCAATCTTTGTTCCGGGCAGAATATTCTGGTACTGGCGGCTGCCGGCGGTGTCGGCCATTTCGCAGCACAATTGGCCAAAGGTTGCGGAGCGCACGTTTGGGGCACTGCCTCTGAAAAGCACCATCTATTTCTTCGAAAACTGAATATTGAGCCGGTGGATTACCACCAACCTGAGGCGTTTCAATCCCTACCGGCGATGGATTTTGTCTTCGACGGTGTCGGAGGGGACACGGGAACCGCCGCCC